>DVJE01000044.1 GCA_018716975.1 Candidatus Gallacutalibacter stercoravium
GATAGGCGTAGGCCCCACTGTGCGAAATATTTGGCTACGGGCCGGTAAGCGGCTGGGATGGTTTTTGTCGTGCGTTTTGTTGGGTTACATGCTGCTGCATGGAGGGAACTTTTACCGGCAATCCGCCGCGCAGCTCTTGCAGCTGGATACCGGCGCGAAATCGCCGGAATATTTGCTGGAGGTAACTGTGGATTTGGCGCAAAAGGCGTCGGCGGCTAGGGAGCAGCTGCCGCAGGATGAGCAAGGTTGCACCACGCTTTCCTCCACGTTGGACGATGTGCTCAACCAGGCGGGGGACGGCTATCAGGCGCTGGGAGGGCGCTATCCCTTTTTATGGGGAGCGGTAAACGGCGGCAAGCCGGTGCTTCTTTCCCACTGGTGGTCGTATACGCAAATCAGCGGCATGTATTTTCCGTTTTTTGTAGAGGCGAATATCAACGTGGATATGCCGGATTCTGAGATACCGGCTACAGCGGCCCATGAGCTGGCCCACACCCGTGGCTTTGCCCGGGAGGACGAATGCAACTTTTTTGCTTGTCTGTCGTGCTTTGCAAGCCCTTCGGCCGACTACCGGTATTCCGGCTATCTGATGGCCTACATATATTGCTCCAACGCTTTGTATGAGTATGATAAAGAGTTGTGGGCCCAGGCGCGGGCCTATTGTTCTGATGGGGTAGTGGCTGATTTAAACCAGCGCAACCAATATTGGGATCAATTTGAGGGGCAAATGCAAGAGGTCTCCTCGTCGGTGAACAGCGCCTTTTTGCAAATGCAGGGCGAAGAAGACGGGGTGTTTAGCTATAATAGGGTAGTGGAGCTGTTGATGGCCTATTATGAAAAAGAAGGGTTGTTGGAATAAAGGGGGTACCAGCCGGCTTCTCTCTGGTTTAGTAAATGTGCTTTCGCGTCCTCAGATTTTATTTCAGAATTTAGGGGCTTACAGCGAAGAAAAAAGAGCAGTTCTGTTTGTGGGCATACCAGCGGGCATCTGTATGCGGTGTACCGCCTGAATACCAGCACGTCGGCTTAGGCAAGAAAGCTTTATGGCGCGATCATATAGGCTTAACTTGCGTAAAAAAAGACGCAAACCCTGCGTCTGAAATATGCGCAATTTTAACCTATAACAAATTCAGGAAAAACAGATGAAATCATCTAAATTTAGATGTATAATTATAGAAAAATGGATAACCGGCAAATTCGTGCGGTTTGGGATGTGGGAGAAAGGCTCCTACAAAAACAGCGGATGTGGAGGAGACGCCGCTGTTTAGTCACATACCGGCGCGGCTTTTCAGGTTGCTATCAACCAATAAAAGGAAGAACGTTTTGCGCAGGCGGCGGCCAAGGCGTATTGCCGGCAGGATCGGATTGAAAGGAAGGATTTTGTATGCTCCGTATGCTCCGTAGGGAAAAGAAAGCAAAAGGCGTTGTAAAGGCCGTTGCCGCAAAAAGGCTGTGCGCCCTGTTTTTAACACTGCTGGCTTTTGTTCCGCTAGGAATGGCCGGTTGTTCCGAGCCCGAGGTTGACGAGCCGTGTTACTACTGCCACAGCAGCCCGTCGCGTTCTTATCGTTCGGCGGCTGGCAAGCTGATTTACGTTTGTTCCTCTTGCAGCAGCATGTGCTCCTATTGCGGCGGGCAGGCCACCAGAGAATGTTCCACCGATTATGAGGTCTTCTTTGTTTGCGATAGCTGCTATGATTTGTATGTGGCAGGTTAAACTGTGCCGTGTTCAAAATTTAGCCCCTTAGGTTCGCAGTGCGAATAGCGCCGGAAATAGGAACGAAAAATCCCTTGTGAGAGCTGTGAAATAGTTGGTGCACAGCCCGCAAGGGATTTTTTTATATCAGGACCCGTCTGGTTCATACATGCAAAATTAACATAGGTTAATGAAATCGACTCCGTATTATTTTATAATGGCTGATAAGTAAGGGGGCGGCTTGGCTTTGGTGATACGTGATTTTTATACAGAAGTGCTACATATATCAGACGAAGAGCTGATTGAAAAGCTGTTGGCGAAAACCAGTATCCGGCATATTCCCAAAGGGGAGCTCTTGGTGCGAGAGGGCGAACGGGTTAAGAATATCGACTTTCTTTGGGATGGGATTTTACGGGGTTTTTTTGTTGATGCCAACGGGAAGGAAATTACCGATTGTATCGGCGTTCAGCGCGGAAGTCCGGCCGTATCCTGGTTTCGAGAGGACGCAGTTTCCACCATCAATATTGAAGCGCTGGAAGACAGCACGGTTATCAGCATACCGCTTGGCGAGGCCATGGAGATGGTGAACCAAAATGTCAGCCTGCTGTATGTGTATAACCGCCTTTTACAATTTGCGTTGGAATTTCATTGGGAGCTAAAGGCGGTAATCCATCAGTATAGCGCGCAACAGAAATATCTTTGGTTTCTTAGCCGTTACCCCGGGTTAATCACAAGGGTTAAGAAAAAATATGTGGCCTCCTTCCTGGGTATGTCTCCGGTAACACTTAGCCGGGTGCGCAAAGAGTTGCTAGAAACCGGCCGTTTAGAAGGCGATGCAGATAGCATACCCTATTCCCTTATGCAAGATGGGCGAGATGGTGGGATAAATAAAAGCAGTAACCGGCATATATTTACTTGGTAAGCCGAATGGATATCGTAAATTGAGAAAAAGGGGTATTAGAATGAAAAACGAAAGATTTGCGGCGTTTTGGCAGCGGCAATGGTAGGGCTGTCGCTTTTGGCGGGCTGTTCTTCCCAGGCTGAGGTGGATGAGCCCTGCATGTATTGCAGTTCGAGCCCATCGGTTGCTTATCAAAAGGCCAGTGGCGAAACAGTGTATGTTTGCAAGGAGTGCAGCAGCGAATGCATGATTTGCGGCGCGCCGGCAACCAAGCATTACGACACCTTGCTGGGCGTGGCCTTTGCCTGCGATGAATGCTACGCAGACGCCACCGGCGAATAAATGATAGATTCTTTTACACTGGCACAGCTTCACTGTTGTAACAGAACGGTTGGGAAACGGCCGTTTCTTGCAGGGGACGCATGTAGACCGCTTTTTCTATTCCAATTCAAGTAAAAAGGAGAGAATCAAATGGCCCGATCGTTTTACAATATTTCCTTTACGCAGGATCCGAGTGCGGTGGATAATCTGGTGCGCAGTATCCTGATTGGCGATGACTACCACGAAATTAACTATAACACCGAAGTGGTGTGGAAAAAGGGCACCGGCTTAATGACCGCCATGCACTATATTAAGTTGGAGTATTATCCCAACGTTTTGCGGGTTGCGGGTTGGGTTCAGGTAGGCGTCGGTTCCATCGGCGGCAAAGAGCGGGATCTGACCGGGTTTACCTGTGCGATCCCCAAACAATCGGTCAAAAAGACCATTGAGAAAATCCAGCTCGCCGTGGCGCAGATGGCGTCTATTCCCTATGGCAATCCCAATACGCCCAACATGCCGCGGTAACTGCCACGGCTTTGCTGGTAAGCTTGGTTTTATAACGCTATTATTTTCACAGCGCAGTAGCTTGATTCAGCTGCTGCGCTGTTTTTATGTGCTGATATAGCCGGTAGCGGCACGACTGAACCACCGTATGTTTTATTGTTATATCGCTTTACTTTTTTGTAACAAACGATGGTACGAGGGAGAGTCCCTTTCCTGAGGAACTTTCCTACCGGCAACAAAGAGACGCCCTTCTTCTATCATTTGTTCAACGCGCAAGGCCACCCAGCCGTCGCTAATGCCCAACTGGTATTTGCTAAGGATATTGCCGATAAGGGCAGCCTCTTGAAAAACATTTTCTTGCAAGTCGATTTCGCGTAGGATAAAGCTATCGTAAAAATCTTCGGGCACGCTGTGCAACCCGCCGTTTATCACGGCGCGTAAGGGCGCATTTTCCCGTTTTAGCTCTTGCCACCGGGCCGCGCAGCTTTGCACGTGTTTCGGTGAAACAAACCTTTGTAGACCAAGGTAGCGGTGCCATTCCTCCGGCCCGATGTCGCCCCAACCGGCCGGCAAACGTTTATCTCCCGGCTCTTGCGCCAACCAATGTGGAAACGGCACAACCGTAATACGGCCGGAAAAGTTTTTCCACTGGTTTATCTTATCCATCAGCCAAAACAGCCCACACATCTCGTCCGGCTGGCTGCTATACCAAATCCTGAGGTCTTCCCCTTCTTCCGCCCGGCTGCGCACCGCAGCCAGATCTGCATTGGCCCTGTGAACCAATTCCTGCGCCGCAAGGTTGCCGGTATCGCCCGGATAGCAACGAAATAGATTGCGCAACGCTTGTAGCCGCTGTTCGCCTGCGGCAACCTCCTCAATGGCTCCCACGCTTAGGGCCAGCGAAAAGCCGAACACGTCGCTATTTTTGCCCCCTAAGGGAACGGCGCTCTCCCAGGCCTGCCGGGCTTTCTGCTCCGCCTGGCGCTGGGCCGCTTTTTTCTCTGCCCGGGTGGGTTTGCTGCCGTCGGTATGGCTGATAATCACGCCTATACAGCCGCCGGGGTAGGGCCCTTGTCCGTAGGTTTGTGCAATTTTTAGGCTGGCGCAGGCATTTTCACCGAATACTATGTCTACCATAACAGTTCTTTCGCCTCCCTTTTCTATTTCGCCTTCTCTTTCTATTCACCGGCAACTTCTGTCCTGTCATTGTGGTAACCAGTATAGCATAACCGAACCCCCAAAAACACCGCTGCTTTCTAGACGCTTCAATACGGGATACTGCTTGGTTGCTAACCTGTTCATCAACGATTTTTGGATGATAAGCCCGGTGATGCGTACTTTGCGTCTTTTGGTGGGAAAAAAGCAGGGTGCAGAGAGAATCATTCACTGTTTCTTTTTTGGAATTATAATTTAGCCTATTATTTTATACTATAAATAGAAATTTATGTTATTATAACGAAAAAGAGCGCCGCTTTGGGGTGATAAGTCTTACTAGAAGAAAGATGAAAAAAGAAGGGGGCAAAACGTTGAAACAGGTTGTTTGTTTTCCGCTCCTTAGGGAAACCTGCTTAACACAGTGTAGCGTTTTGAGGCCGCCGGAACTATTGAAACGGCTCAATCGGTTCGGGCAGCTGGCATTGTTCACAGCGATTCTTGCGCTGGTAGCCCTTTCGGGCTGCTCTTCTCAACCCACCGGTTCTCCGCAGGCGCAGGGGTACGACTTTCGCCAGGTGCGCCTGCCCGGCACAGCGGATTATGAAGAAATCCACGAAACCCAGCCTAATTTGCTGCAAATGCTCTCGCAGGAGGCGGGCATGCAGCAGATATCCGCTTTGGAATCCGCGGCAGAACCCACAGCTAACTTGGTGCTGGACGAAGGCGTAAAGTTGTATTGCTACCCTTACCGGGAGCTGCTTTGGCTGATACAGGAGGGGGAGCTGGCGGAGGATATCCGTACCGCTGGGCGCTATGTTTGGAATTTTCCCGTGGAGTGCAACCGCAACAACGGCAATCTGGTGCAGGTGGAATACCGCCTGTGCCTGCCCGGGGAATTTGGATACGGTGTCTACGGCAGCCCGCCGGGTTCGCAGGAGGGCGTATTTCCGGTTACCGTTGCGCAGAGGGGAAGCGCGGAGGAAAGCTACACCTACCGCTATGCTTCGGTAGCGGAGGATGCAGACGGGACGCTGGGCTTCCTGTTTGATCCGGCGGGGCTGGAAACGCTGCTACAAGAAAACGGGCTGGAGCAGGCTGAATATCTGATTCCTGTGCAGGTTTCCAACAGCCCCGGCGGGGAGTTTACCCTGCTGTATATCGCCCCAGGGCGGGGTTCCGCCGACGATTATGTGGTCTTATACGGTGCGGATCTGACGGGGTGGGAGAACGGCAGGCTGTACCCCGCAAAGGATTTCTGCGCGCAGGCCCTAGCCCAGCTGCCGGCGCCCGGCGCGCCGGAGGAATGAGAGGGGCCGCTGCGCCTAAAACGTGCAGAAAGGAAAGGGGTGCGCAGATGAACGCCGAGAACAAGCAAAAGCATATGGGCAAAAGCGCGGGCCTTTGGTGGGGCCTGGGCGTGTTGCTGGCGGCGGCGCTGGGCCTAATTGCCTGGGGCACAGTTACCCTGCTGACCGCACCAAGTGCCGGCCAAAGAGAAATACGCTATGATTACCGCACCGCAGCCGTGGGGGATTCGGCAGACGCTGATGAAATTCACCCGCAGCAATGGCGCCTGCGGCAGTTTTTGACGGAACAGGACGACGCCGATACACTGCTAAACCGGGGGGTTAAAATCTGGCAGTACAGCGGCAATGCGCTTATCAGCCAGCTGCAAAGCGGAACGCTGGCGCAGCAAGCGGCGGATCACCCGGATTATGTGTGGAACTTTTTGTTACCGCGCGACGGCTGGCATCAAGGTGTCCGGGTCATCCACGGCCGTGTAGAAGGGGCCCGCGGCGCGCCGGATGGGGACTACTACCGGTATGAATGGGTGCAGTCCATGGATTTTCGCATCGCCGGGGGCAGCAACGGGCAGTATCAAAAGGACGGATATAACGTCGTTTTGCAGAAGGCGGGCATTGCCGACGCCCAGGTGCTCCTACCGATAGAGGCCTATTTTAACAGCGGAAAGCAGCTGCTGCTTTATGCCGAGCGTCAAGGAGAAAAATATGTTTTTCTTTGCCCGGTTGGGGAGGCCCCCACCCAGGAGCAGATACAGGCCGGCCTTTATACGGTAGAGGAGTTTCTTGCCTACGCGCAAAGCCTGTAAGCGCGCAGTTGGGCTTTTACCGGAACGAATAAAAGACGCATATCGGTATAAGAGGGCTTAATTTGAAAGATTTTCGGCTCTTTTACTTCCTATCGCTTTTATGGATAGCCGGTGAACGGAAAAGATTCTTTGATAACTGGATGTAAAAAGGGATGCAGCAAGACAGCCGCATCCCTTTTTGATTTTTGTATATGCTGTAGTTGCACGCTTTTTGCTTCTTACATCACCTTGCGGAACAGCTCTTTCAGATCCTCCACGCTGGTATCCCGCGGGTTGCCAGGGCAGCAGGCGTCGGCATAGGCCGACTCGGCCAAAAAGTGCAGATCCTCTTCCTTAATGGCCTCCAGCTTGGTGGGGATGCCCACATCTACCGACAGCTGGCGTACCGCGTCCACAGCCGCGCGGCGGTACACCGCAACCGGCATATCGTCCACATTGGCAACGCCCATGGCGCGGGCTATTTCTTTATACTTTTCGCCGGTGTATTCGGCATTATACTCCATTACAATGGGCAACATCATGGCGCAGGCCACGCCGTGGGGGGTGTCATACACGGCGCCCAGGGTGTGGGCCATAGAATGAGCGATGCCCAGTCCCACGTTGGAGAAGCCCATACCGGCAATATATTGAGCCAGGGCCATGCCCTCGCGGCCTTCTTGGGTGTTGGCCACCGCGCCGCGCAGGTTTTTAGAAATGAGGGAGATGGCTTTCAGGTGGAACATATCGGTCATTTCCCAAGCAGCCTTGGTGGTGTAACCCTCAATGGCGTGGGTCAATGCGTCCATACCGGTGGATGCGGTCAGCTTAGCAGGCATAGATGCCATCATCTCGGGATCCACAACCGCCACAACGGGCATATCGTGGGGATCCACGCACACAAATTTGCGCTTGCGCTCTACGTCGGTGATCACGTAGTTAATGGTAACCTCTGCCGCGGTACCCGCTGTGGTGGGAACGGCGATGATGGGCACGCAGGGCTTTTTCGTAGCCGCGGTGCCTTCTAGGCTACGCACGTCGGCAAACTCCGGGTTAGCCACAATAATACCGATGGCCTTGGCGGTATCCATAGAGGAACCGCCGCCGATGGCTACGATGTAATCAGCACCGGATGCCTTTAGAGCCTCAACGCCGTGCTGCACGTTTTCTATGGTGGGGTTGGCCTTTATGTCGGAATACATTTCATAGGGGATGCCCGCTTCTTCCAATACGGCGGTTACCTTCCCCGTAACCCCAAATTTTATCAGATCCGGGTCGGAGCACACAAACGCCTTGCGGTAGCCCCGGGCCGCCGACTCTGTGGCAATCTCTTTGATAGCCCCTGCGCCATGATAAGACGTTTCATTGAGCATAATGCGATTAGCCATGATTGAACACTCCTTTTTCTTCATTACAATTTGATGGGATCGCCGCCGGACAGCCAGACAACCGGCACGAACCCAATCGGGAAACGCTGCGCGTCCCCTGCTAAGAGGTATTATAGCACACATTACGGTGCGGTTTATAACGAAATCGTTACAAAATGAAAAAACTTTTTGCTTTTTTCATGCGAAAGGTGCAAAAGCGCCAAACACAACACGATTGCGCCGCTCCTTTGTTTTTTAAAGCGCGCCATGGTATAGCATCTCTTGCTAGTATTAAAATAAAGATTTTGTTAAATTTAACCGGGAGTTTATGCCAGGCAATTGTCATTTGTTTTTAAACCACGTATAATAAAAGCTGGCACACCGCGCACTTTGGCGGCGACGCGGTTGCGAATTTTTAAAAGAAAGGCGGGCCCCCAGTGGAGCAAGCGAATCCGGCCCAACCTCGCGGCGGATCCTTTGATCGGTTCCTTAACCGTTTTGTAAGCGGCGGCCTGCGGCCTTACCTGTGGTTGGGGCTGCTGTTTTTCGCCTGTGCACTGCTGCAGCCCCTTACTGGGCTGCTTAGCGCGCGGGAGATTCAAATTTATCTAGCCCTGCTGGTGGGGGGCGCTCTGGCTTGGGGCGGCTGCGCTTTGTATTACCGCAGGCTTACCTATCGTCAGGCGGTTTGTTTGATTGTGCTGTTGGGGTTGCTTATGCGCCTGGGATATGTGATGTACAGTCCTGCCCAGCTGCGCCAGCACGACTTTTACGACTCCAACGGGCATTTAAGCTATATCATGAACTTTGTAAACGGGGGCGGTTTGCCCGATTCCAACGAGTGGCAGTATTACCATCCCCCGCTGCATCACTTCATCTTTTCGTTGTTTGTGCGGTTCTTCCATTTGTTGGGGCGCACCGAAACCACGGCGCTATGTGAATCGCTGCAATACATATCGGGCTTTTATTCGGCGGCTATGATGGTGGTTGTCTGGCGCTTTTTGTGCATCAGCGGCATCGGCCGGCGGGCTACCCTAGCCGCTATGGCGGTGTTTTGCCTGCACCCCACATTTTATGTGATGGGCGGCAGCATGAACAACGACGATCTCATGTTGCTGCTGTTTTTCTCTTCTCTGCTGTATTTGCTGCGCTGGTATCAAAATCCCGGCTGGAAAAATTCCTTGCTGTTGGGGGTATGTATCGGTTGCGCTATGATGGCCAAAACCTCTGCGGCCCTGTTGGCCCCCGTGGCCGCTGTGGTATTTTTGATAAAGCTATGCCAGTTGTGGCGGCAGCGCGGCGGGTTGCGGGGCGTGCTGCCTATTGTGGGCCGGTTGGCTGCCTTTGGGGCGGTGAGCCTGCCGTTGGGGCTGTGGTACCCGATACGCAATCTGATAGCCTTTGGCCAACCGCTGGGCTATGTGGCCAAAATCGGGGAGGACGCCGCCATCTACTGCGGCCGGGTGCCTTTGCTTTACCGGTTGCTGCCTTTTGTAAGCGACGCCTGGCAGGGCCAACTTTACTGCGATCCCTTTGAGGATTACAACATTGCGGCCTATTTGGCGCGCTGCTCGGTATTCGGCGAGTCGGGCTACCAGGGCGTGGACGTACAAGCCGCGCTGTTGCTGTCGGCCAATGTGTGCCTTATTCTGATTTCTTTGGCGGCCATGATCTATGTGTTGCTGCGCCAGCGGGGAGAAAAAACTTTTGCTGTGCGCCTCATTATGGCCCTCACCTGGGCTACCCAAGTGGGATCCCACCTGATTATGAACTTACAGTATCCCTACGGCTGCACCATGGACTTTCGCTATCTGGTGCCCACCGTGCTAACCGGCGCGGTATTCTTGGGCATGGCGGGTGCACGCCTGCGGTCAAAGGGAAAATTATTACCCTATTACGCCATCAATTGCTTTATCGCCTTGTTTTGCCTGGCGGGCATATGGATGTATCTATTTGCTGCATAACCGGCAGCTGGGCACTTTGCAACGCAACAAAACTCTCAGCGCGGCGGTATCCCGCGTGGAAAGGCGGCGTTTTTATGGAATCCAACAAGCAAACAGATAGTCAAGCGGCTGTTCAAACAGCTGTTCAAACGGCCATTATTATCGGCGCGGGCCCGGCCGGGCTAACGGCGGCCTACGAGCTGCTGAAAAAAACGAAAATCCGGCCGGTCATTTATGAAGCGGATGAAGAGATCGGCGGCATCTCCCGCACCAAGGAATACAAGGGCAACCGCATGGATATCGGCGGCCACCGTTTTTTCTCTAAATCCGACAGGGTCACCAACTTTTGGAATGAAATTATGCCAACGGAAAACCCCGCCGCCGGGATTTCGCCCAACAGCACCGATCTATTGTTTCTGGTGCGCCACCGCCTATCGCGCATTTTATACCTGCGCCGCTTTTTTGATTATCCCGTATCGCTCAATGGCGACACCATCCGCGGCCTTGGATTGAAACGTTTAATGAAAATCGGTTTCAGCTACCTGGGTGTGTGTCTGCGCCCGGTAAAAAATGTGGATTCATTAGAGCAGTTTTTTATCAGCCGCTTTGGCAAAGAGCTTTATGAAACCTTTTTTAAAGATTACACCGAAAAGGTGTGGGGGGTGCCCTGCTCCCAAATCAGCCCCGACTGGGGCGCTCAGCGGGTAAAGGGGCTTTCGGTGTCTAAGGCGCTGCTGCATGCTTTGGCCAAACCCTTTACCGCCAAAAGCCAAGTAAACGGCAAAAAGGTGGAAACCAGCCTGATTGAGCGCTTTTCTTATCCCAAATACGGCCCAGGCCAGCTTTGGGAAGAGGTTGCCCGGCGCGTGGTGGAGATGGGCGGCGAAATCCACTTGGGCTGCCGGGTGACCGGCGTGGCGTGCCAAGAGGGCCGGATAAACGCCGTCACGGTGACCGATAAGCAGGGGCAATCCCGCCAGGTGTGCGGAGACTATTTCTTTTCCACCATGCCGGTGGCGGATTTGGTGGCTGCCATGGGCCCGGCTGTGCCCGGCAATGTGCGGCAGGTAGCTAGCGGCTTGGTTTACCGCGACTTTATGACGGTGGGGCTGCTGCTAAAAAGCTTGGCCCTCACCGATCCACGCGCCCCGGATGGGCGGGTGTTGGACGATTGGATTTATGTGCAAGAAAAGGATGTGAAGGTGGGCCGGTTGCAAATCTTTAACAACTGGAGTCCCTACATGGTTCAGGATCCCAACACCGTCTTTTTAGGACTGGAATATTTCTGCAACGAGGGCGACGAAATGTGGACTATGGCGGACGGCGATTTTATCGCCATGGCCCAGGCCGAGCTGGAAAAACTGGGGGTTATACGGCGGGATCAGGTGCTGGACGCCACCCTCATCCGCATGCCAAAGGCCTACCCAGCCTACTTTGGCAGCTACGGCCGCTTTGACGAGATTCGACGTTTTACCGATGGTTTTGCCAACCTGTTTTTGATTGGGCGCAACGGCCAGCACCGCTACAACAATATGGATCACTCTATGCTCACCGCCATGGAGGCGGTGGACGCCGTCGCCGCCGGCCGCCCGCAGGATAAAGCGGCGGTTTGGGCTGTGAACACCGAAAAAGATTACCACGAGGAAGGCAAGAATGCCTGATGGCTTTTTGTTTATCCTCTTATCCTTCCAATTTTAAATGCCGAACAGGCATTTCGTAGGTATTACCATAAGGAGGCTTAGCCTTGAACCCCGATCAAAACCCCAATACACAGGAAAAGCGCGAAATTTATTTAGACAACAGCGCCACCACCCGGGTATGCCCCGAGGCGGTGGCAAAAATAACCGAAATGCTCACCGAAAATTACGGCAACCCCTCTTCGCTGCACGCCAAAGGATTGCAGGCCCAGCGGGAGCTGGAATCCGCCCGCCAGGCGGTGGCCGGCGCGTTGGACGTTATGCCCAAAGAAATCTATTTTACCTCCGGTGGAACTGAGGCCAACAACCTGGCTTTGTTTGGCGCGGCCAAAGCGGGGAGCCGGCGGGGTAAGCGCATTGTTTCCACCGCCATTGAGCACCCCTCCGTGCTGGAGCCCTTGGCCCGGCTGGAAAAGGAGGGCTTTGAGGTGGTGCTGCTTCAGCCCGACAGCGGCGGCTTTATCCCTGAAGAAAGCATTTATCAGGCGGTCAATGAGCAAACCGTGCTGGTGAGCCTGATGGCTGTAAACAATGAGGTGGGCTCCATCCAGCCATGGAAGGCGGCGCGGCGGGCCATCGATCGGGTGCACGCCCCAGCTCTGCTGCATGTAGACGCGGTGCAGGCCTTTGGCAAGCTGCCCCTCTTTCCGGGGCGCGACGGGGTAGATCTGATGACGGTGAGCGCCCACAAGATCCACGGCCCCAAGGGGGCGGGGGCGCTGTATGTATCACAAAAGACCCATCTGCAGCCCCGCGTTTTTGGAGGAGGACAAGAGCGCAATCTGCGTTCCGGCACCGAGGCTCTGCCCGCCATCGCGGGTTTTGGGGCCGCTGTGCGCGCCCTGCCCGGCATTCGCCAAACCGAAGAGCAAGTCGCTTCTCTTTGCGCGCTTTGCAAAGAGAAGCTGCTGGCCATTCCCGGCGTGGAGCTCAATTCCCCCGCGCAGGGCGGGTTGCCCTATTTGGTGAATTTCTCTGCCCGTGGGCTGCGCAGCGAAACCCTGCTGCACTTTTTAGAAAACCTGGGGGTGTATGTATCCAGCGGGTCGGCCTGCGCCAAAGGCAAGCAAAGCCATGTGCTCACAGCTATGGGCCTGCCGCGTGAGCGGGTGCAATCGGCCATACGGGTAAGCTTTAGCCGTTATAACACCCCGCAAGATGTGGACGCCCTGGCCCAGGGGGTGGCCCAGGGAATGGCCACCCTTGCCCGCAGCAGATAACAGCGGCCGCAACGAAATGGATAGAACATTGGGAAAGGTATGATAGAAACACTATGATGGATAGAATCAATCCGGCGGCCCAAGCGGCCCAGAAAGAATTAATTTTAATCAAGGTGGGGGAGCTGGCCTTAAAGGGGCTCAACCGCCGTACTTTTGAAGATGTGTTGATGAAAAACCTGCGCCGCCGGTTGGCGCCTTTGGGCCGGTTTGAGGTGCGCGCCGCCCAGTCCACCATCACTGTAACCCCGTTGGACGCCGATGCAGATTTGCACAAGGCTGCCCAGCGCGTGGCCCAGGTGTTTGGTATTGCTGCTTTCAGCCGGGCGGGGATGTGTGAAAAGGACTTGGAGGATATTCAGCGCACAGCGGCGGAATATCTGGCCCCTCAGTTGGAACAGGTGTCTAGCTTTAAAGTGGAGGCCAAGCGGTCAGACAAAAGCTTTCCCTTAAAATCCCCCGCCATCTGCGAACAGGTGGGCGGTTATCTGCTGGATCGCTTCCCCCATCTGCACGTGGATGTGCACCAGCCCGAATTAACGGTGATGGTAGAGGTACGGGATTTTGGCGCCTACGTGCATGGCCAGGCCTTGCGGGGTGCAGGCGGCATTCCGGTGGGCACAGGCGGCAAGGCCGCTGTGCTGATTTCCGGCGGCATCGACAGCCCCGTGGCCGCCTGGATGATGGCCAAGCGGGGTCTGGAACTGCACGCCGTGCACTTTGCCAGCCCTCCCTATACCAGCGAACGAGCAGAAGACAAGGTGCACCGCCTGCTGCGCCAGGTGGCGGCCTATAGCGGACGCATTGCCCTGCACACGGTGCCTTTTACCCATATTCAGGAAGAAATCCGCAACCGGTGCCCCGAGGAGCTGTTTACCATCCTCATGCGCCGTATGATGATGCGCCTGGCGCAACGGGTGGCCGGGCAAACCGGTTGCTCTGCTCTGATTACCGGTGAAAGCCTGGGCCAGGTGGCCAGCCAGACGGTGCAGGCCGTCGCCTGCACCGACGCGGTGTGCACTATGCCGGTGTTGCGGCCCCTGATAGGCATGGATAAAGAAGAAATTATCGCCATCGCCCGCAAAATTAACACCTTTGATATTTCCATCGAGCCCTATGAGGATTGCTGCACGGTATTTACGCCCCGGCATCCCCGCACCCGGCCGGTGCTCAAATTTGTGGAGCTGGCCGAGCAGGCGCTTGACATCCCCGCGCTGGAGGAAGAAGCCCTTGCCGGGGTGCGCAGCCTGCGCCTGAGTTACGAGGAGGGCTAACTTTTTCGGTTCTTTTGCATTCGGCCGTTCCGGCCCAATGCCGCCGGAGCAGAACAGGAGGTTTCCATGGCAAAGCATTATCAAGACAAAAACCGCCGGATCGAGGGGGCACCCCTTGAAAGCGCCGCCGCTGTGGCCGATGGGCAGCGCGCCGGCAAAAAGAAGAGGAAAAAAAGCTTTTGGCAGCGCACTTTCCCTTGCAAAGGGGACAGCGCCGGCCAAGTAATCCTCAAGCTGCTCACCATTATCGCTTTTTTGGTGTTTCTTATTTCGGCGGGGGTGCTGCTGTATCAGGGGGTGCTGCTGCCCGGCCTGAACGAAAAAAAGGCGCAAGAGCTGCGCAGTATATACACCCAGGCCCAAGAGGAAACCGTTTCACAGGAACCCGGAGAAGACGGCGTGCTGCCTAAATTTGAGCCGCTGCTGGAGGTTAATGCCGATATCAAAGGCTGGCTTACCATCCCCAACACAGTGATTGATTACCCGGTGCTGCAACCCGCGCCGGGCGTGGATCCGGAATATTACCTATACCGGGATTATACCGGGCAAGACAACAACCACGGCAGTATTTTTATCGACGCCGCCAGCTCCGAGGGCACCGAATCGAAAAATATTATTTTGCACGGCCACCATATGCGGGACGGGCAGATGTTTAACAACATCATGAAATACTGCGATTACGACTTTTACCGCACCACGCCGGTTTTCACCTTCGATAGCCTGCATGAAGAGGCGCAGTGGAAGGTGGTTGCCGTGTTTAAAGCCAATGTGCTGGCCAGCCAGGGGGAACCCTTCGCTTACCTGCGGGGCAGCTTTGCTGACGATTCCGATTTCTTAAATTATGTCTATCAGGTGCGGGAGCGCTCCATCATCGATACCGGCGTTACCGTCAATGAAGACGACCAGCTGATCACCCTCTCCACCTGCTCTTATGAGTTTGACGACTTCCGCACCGTGGTAGTGGCCCGCAAGGTGCGCCCCGGGGAAGACGCCCAGGTGGATACCTCCGGGGCCGCTTATAACCCCAATCCGCTGTACCCCGACATTTGGTACGAAACTTATGGCGGCACGGCGCCGGAACTCACCAGCTTTGAAGAGGCCCTAGCAGCTGGGCAAATCAGCTGGTACGACGGCGCGCTGGCCCCTTGAGCCGGCGCCGCCTTGAGGAATGACGGCTAATCGCCAAAGAAGGGAGAACAAGGGCTTGGAGTATGAGCTGATTTTTTACTTAGCCCGCAAAACCGCCGCTTGCCAAGATCGGCTGGCGGCAATACTTACAGCCGCTGGGCTGACCCCAGGCACAGCTGCCGCTGCCACCGGTGCGCGGGAGCTGGGCTACGCTTTGGCCTCGGCGGTGCAACGAGGCAATCTGGTGCTGCTGGTGGGCGGCCTTTCCCGCGCGGATGGGCAAAACGTACTGCGGGTATTGGCGGGCGCGCTGGGGTTGGATCTGGTGTTGCACAGGGGCCAGCTGACTTTGCGGGGCGCTCACCGCTTGGATCCCCCGCAGCAGACCGATCTGCCGCCGGGCTGTATTGTGGAAAGCGGACGGCAAAGCATTGTGCTGCTGCCCGATGACCCCGACATGATCGCCTATATGATGGAAAACAGCGGCTTAGCCTACTTGCGGCGTAAATATGGGTTGCTTCCCGCGCCCTCCCCTGTGCAGCAGGAGCAACAAGCCCTGCGCCGCCTTGGGCGGGAGGTGCCCGCCCATCTTCCCTTAGAGCTTGCTGCCCGCAGCGGCCAGGGAAATGAAAAGCGGCGCATACGTCCCTCCGGCCGGCGGCGCCTTGGGTGGGCTTTGGGCATATTGGCCGCCGTGCTGGTTTTGTCTTTCTTGGCAGGATTGTACTTATGGCAGCAGGGATTGTTGCCTTCATGGCTGCGGGCTTTACTGCCCCCTCGTTAAGCGCGTTATGCACCGAGTTTTCCACCATTTACACACGAGTTGTTGAAAATATGCGGGGTTGCAATAGATTTTGCATCGCTACCGGCAATCCCTATTCGATTTATCGGCTTACCGGCTAAAACGGCAAAAGGAGCGTACCTTATGACAAGCGAGTCCACCACCCCAACGAAACCGCAACAAACCGAACAATGGCTGCTCAACCGGATGCAGCAGGCTATTGTAACTATGTTGAAAAGCTATGCGATTACCGAACCTGTGTATGGCGTTATTCTTACCTATGGCACAGGTTTGGGCGAAGATCTGCCCCCTTGGGTGGCTGTTGGCACCCAGCGGGAGCGCCAGGCCTTTTTAAAAGACGCCCCTCAAGAGGCGATGGATCTCATGTGGGACGGCGAAGTGCTGGAAATATACGATCCCATTGAGGCGTTGGAAGACGACGGGGAGTTTATGGATACTTGCGCCGAATGGAGCATAGACGCCCACCGATCCCGTCGGGTAGACGGTTCTGCCGCCGCGAGCGATAAGCTGGCCGCCCTGATGCTGCGGCTATGCTTTTCTCTAAATGATATCGACTGGAGCAAGATATTCCCCACCACTGCGGATTTTGTGGTTACCGTTTGCACCACCGAAGGGGACGGGCTGTGGGAAAACATGGCCATGTTGTTGCCCCCGGAGCGTTACGACGAAATGGCGGCCAAGGGCTACTTGCCCGAGTGAGCCGATGAACCCGCCGCACAGTGGCAAGGGAGCGCATCCTGGCCGCATGTGTAAAAACAAAAGCAAATGCCGAGGTTCGCACGTTAGGGGGGCTTTTTTATGCGATTAAGAAAATATATCCCGGAGGATTTGCCGCAAATCGCCCGGCTGTTTTATGATACCATCCACCAAGTGAACTGCCGTGACTACGCCCCGGAACAAATAGAAGTGTGGGCCGGTAGCCGGGATCGCCTGTTGGCGCAAAACGATTTTTTTGAATCCCTTTACACCCTGGTTGCCCTGGACGGGCAAACTGTCGCCGGTTACGGCAACATCGGCAGCGACGGCTATTTGGATCACCTGTATGTGCACAAAGATTACCAGGGCAAGGGTGTGGCCACCGCCTTGTGCGACGCGCTGGAACAGTATGCCGCAAGCCAAGGGGCAACGTGCATCACGGTGCATGCCTCCATTACCGCGCAGCCCTTTTTTCTCCATAGGGGCTACCGCACGATGCACAGCCAGCAGGTGCTGCGGCAAGGGGTGGCGCTCACCAATTACCTGATGCAAAAGGAGCTGTGACGTAAAAAAGGGAACGCTGCCCGGATACGGGAAGAAAACGGGCTGGCACAGAAAGCCCAACGCTTTTAGCGGGGGCATTATCTTTTTTCTACCGGCAGCTTGCTTCTCTGTTGCGCTCCCCCCGCCTACCTGGGGTCATTGTTTCGGCAAAGCATCATAACGGCGAAGGGCTTCCCTCAAGTTGAGGGAAGCCCTTGCTATATTTTCGTTTTCATTTTTGTTTTGCTACCATGAGTTGCAGGCATTACTGCTGCGGGCAAACTAAGCTGGGGATATCCACCACAATATCCACGTCTTGTTCATAGTCTACGCCCGCAAGATGGAAGCCGAACATCTGGTAAAAGTCTTGCCAGTAGCCGTCTACATCAGCCAGGTGTTTCACATTGTCAGAGTCGATTTGCTCCCACAGAGCCGCAACCTCTTGCTGCACGTCGGCGCGCATCTCCCAATCGTCCAGGCGCACAAAGCCCTCTTCGTCGGTAACCGCGCCATTTTCTCCATACAGCTTCTCGCCAAACAGACGGCACATCTGCTCAATGCAGCCCTCATGCAGCCCTTTTTGCTTCATGACCCGGTACAGCAAAGAGATATACAGCGGTACAACGGGAATAGCGGCGCTGGATTGGGTTACCAGGGCTTTGTTTACCGAAATGAATCCCTGTATGCCGGGAAGTTCCTCTCCAATGCGGCGGGCAGTGCGGTGCAAATGTTGCTTGGCCATGCCGATGGAGCCGTCTTTATAAATGGCGTGGGTCAGCTCTGGGCCGATATAAGAATAGGCCACTGTCTGAGCGCCGGGGGCCAGCACACCGCCGCGCTGCAGGGCGTGCATCCAGTCCAGCCAATCCTCACCGCCCATTACTTTAACGGTGGCGTCAATTTCCTCTTGGGTGGCGGGGGTAACGGTAACCTCTTCCACCCGGCCGGTTTTCAGATCCACCGTTTTGTTGGTGTAAGGCTCGCCCACGGTTTTCAGCACAGAAGAATAAGTGGTGCCGTCTGCTGTGGTGCGGCGGGGGGCCGCCAGGCTGTAAATCACCAGATCCACCTGGCCCAGATCCCGGCGGATTAGGGCTATGGCCTCTTCCTTTACCTGGGTAGAAAAGGCGTCGCCGTTGATGGTTTTGGCATATAGCCCCGCCTGGGCGGCATAGTCCTCAAAGGCGGCGGTATTGTACCAGCCAGCGGAGGCGGTGCGGGATCCCGACGCGGGCTTATCAAAAATAACGCCCAAGGTGGAAGCCCCCCAGCCAAAGGCCGCCGCAATACGGGAGCTTAACCCGTAGCCTGTGGAAGCGCCCAGCACCAGCACCCGTTTGGGGCCGTGGGCCGCACAGTGCTCTTTGGCATACTCCGCTTGCCGGCGAACATTTTCCCGGCAGCCCACAGGATGGGCGGTGGTGCAAATAAATCCCCTAGTTTTTGGCGTAACGATCATATAAATTCCTCGCTTTCCGTGCTTTTCATGCTTTCCAGTTCCGGCGGCGAACCGCTTGGTATTCCCTGTATTTTTACTTGTTATTATGCCGCTTCAGAAGAGATAACGGCGGTTACCGGGCTAATATTTCCACCCCGGTTTCGGTTACAGCCACCGTGTGTTCCCATTGAGCAGAAAGGCTGCCATCCTCGGTATAAATGGTCCAGCCGTTGTCCTCATCCACATAAACGTCAGAGCCCCCTGCGTTTATCATGGGCTCCACTGTGAGCACCATGCCGGGCACCAGCACCATACCTGTGCCGCCTTTGGCAGCGTGGTTGACAAAGGGCTCCTCGTGAAAGGCCTTGCCCACCCCATGGCCGCCTAAAGCGGTTACCACTGAGTAGCCGTGCTCCCGGGCGCACCGGTTGACCGCTTCGCCGATGTCTCCAACCGTCCCCCAGGGGCGGATGGCCTCAATGCCCAAGCGCATGCACTCTAAGGTTACATCCACCAGCTGTTGGGCTTGCTGGCTTACCCGGCCAATGCAAAACATGCGGGAGGCATCGGCAAAGTAGCCGCCCAATATGGTTGTGCAATCCACGTTGACGATATCGCCTTCTTGCAACACGCGGCCATCGTCGGGAATGCCATGGCACACCTCGTTGTTGACGCTGATGCAAATGCCCTTGGGAAAGCCGTTATAGTTTAAACAGGCCGGCACGGCGTGGTGATCGGTGATATACGTGCATGCCAACCGATCCAGCTCCCCGGTGGTAACTCCCGGCGCGATGTGCCGGGCCACCAGATCCAACGCGCCTGCATTGATACGGGCGCTGGCACGGATCCCAGCCAGATCTCCTGCGTTTTTAATCAAAGAATGCGGGGGAACCTGCCGCCCCGCCAGGCGCAGCTCCTCCAGCCGTTCATCAAAAGATAGGTGGCATTTTTTATATTTTAGGCCGCTGCCGCACCAGCAGGGGTCATTGCGCCCGGGCTGATCCGATGGGCAACTTGACATAAGGCAAAACTTCCTTTCCCGCTCTTTTGCGCGCCGCCGTTTACGCCGCGCGGCTATGTTTTTCTGCCATTCTATTATACACAAAAATAGGCGGAATGCAAAATAGCAACACTAGCGATAGCGCCGCCAAAATTTTTATGCTACAATGCAACCAGGTATAACCCCAATACCCCTGGCCGGAACAAATAAAAACAAATTGCTATTTGCGGCGGGGGATTGCCGGAAGACGTAAGGTTTTAGAATGGAGGATGTGTGATGGATCCCCAGCAGTATCATTTAACCGATCCCCAAGGCTGGCGCCGGGCGCTGGAGGCGTTCCCGGTTTTGCCGGAGGAAAAACGGGTGGCCCGTCTTGCCCCGCCCCTGCCCGGCAAACGCCTTTCTATGGTGCTGGATACCGACGCTTACAACGAAATTGACGATCAGTTCGCCATCGCTTATGCGCTCAGTTCCCCGGATCGGCTGGACGTGCAGGCTGTTTACGCCGCACCCTTTTTCAACGAGCGTTCGGTTTCTTTTGGCGACGGTATGGAAAAAAGCTATGAAGAAATAGGCCGCGTGCTGCAGCGGCTTGGCAAAACAGGGCAAGTGCCGGTGCTGCGCGGCTCTACCGGTCATTTGGCAGAGGGCCTCCAATCCAGCGAAGCCGCCCAAGATCTGGTGCGCCGGGCTATGATGGCGCAAGATACCCTATATGTGGTATCCATCGGGGCCATCACCAATGTGGCGTCGGCGCTGCTGCTAGAGCCCCGCATTGCAGAAAAAATTGTGGTGGTATGGCTGGGCGGCCATGCGCACAACTGGAGCGACACCTGCGAATTTAACCTGGATCAAGATAGGCTGGCGGCCCGATTGGTGTTGGATTGCGGCGTGCCTCTGGTGCAAATGCCCTGCCTAAATGTAGTGGATCATTTAACCACCACGGTGGCCGAGCTGGAACGCTTTTTAGAGCCCAAAAGCGCCATCGGCGCCTTTTTAACAGAAAACGTGCGCAGCGAAGTGGCCAAATATGCTCCGGCGGACTATCCCGCCTCCCGTGTGATTTGGGATCTGGTTCCCGTAGCATGGCTGGTGGATCCCAGCCGGGTGGATACCCGGCTCACCCACACGCCCCGCCTGACTGGGGAGGGAACCTGGAGCTTGGATACCCGCCGCCCCCTGATGCGGGTTGGCGCTTCCCTAAACCGGGACGCCATCTTCGCCGATGTTTTTCAAAAACTGGGATGAGGGCTTGCCGGCGAAAGGATCGCTTTGCCCAGGCAAATGATTTTACCGGCCGAACCACGCAACTTAGACATTTATAAAATAAGGTATGGAAAGGGAAAGGAAACATGCAGATGAACGCAAGACAACGTGTGCTAGATATTTTTAACCACGGCGGCGCGGGCACAGGCTCCGCTATGTGGACGGGGCACCCCAACGATGCCACTGTTCCGATTTTTGCTAAAGCTTGGGGCATCGAACCCACCAGGGAGGCAATTTTTAATTACCTCAACGACGATTGCCGGTGGATCAGCGCCGACGGCGGCTACCACCACCCCGAAGGGCGGCCGGCCTTTGACCCCTCGTGGAATGTCAAACGCGATACCCTCAGCGCGGCGGGCTGCTTTGCCGAAGCCGAAACAGTGTCCGACCTGGATGGCTATCCTTGGCCGGATCCCAGCTATTGCGATTTTACCGACGTGTATGCCGAAATTGACAAGTTTCAGGATAAAATGGTTTTTACCGGTTTGTGGAGCCCCTTCTTCCATTTGATTGCCGATTTCTTCGGCATGGAAAACTATTTTATCAAAATGTATGATTGCCCCGACGTGGTGCTGGCCGCCACCGAACGCATTACCGACTTTTATGTAGAAGCCAACGACAAATTCTTTGCCGGACTGGGAGACAGGGCCGACGTCATGTTCTTCGGCAACGATTTCGGCACCCAGCGGGATCTTTTTATCTCTCCAGATAACTTTCGCAAGTTTGTGCTGCCCTCTTTTAAACGCTTGATAGCCGTGGGCAAAAAATACAACAAAAAGATTATGCTGCACTCCTGCGGCTCCATTTACCGCATCATCCCCGATCTGATCGACGCGGGGGTAGATATTCTGCATCCCATCCAGGCCCAGGCGGCGGGGATGAGCGCCCAGGAGCTGCGCCAATACAAAAACGATCTGGCTTTTGTGGGCGGTATTGATGCCCAGACCTTTTTTGTTAACGCCACGCCTGAACAGATTAAAGACGAGGTGCACCGCGTGCGGGATATTCTGGGCCCCAGCATTGTGATTTCGCCCAGCCACGAAGAGATTTTGCCCAACGTTCCCGCCGAAAATGTGCTGGCCATGGCCCAGGCCGCCCGAGATTAGTCCAATCCCTGCAGGCCAGCTGTTAAGCTGTTAAGCGGCTAGACGGCTAAACGGCTCGCATATAACAACCGAACAGCAACCTATTTTCGAGCGTCAAGGTTACCCCTTGGCGCTCTTTTGCTGCCACGGCCAAACCTACACAAACCTACACCAAGAAAAATTTTACCGGTTGCGGAGCATCTCTTGCGTTTGATGCATAAATATGATACCATAATTGTACTACTGTAACTAGTACAATATCTTTTGGATACAACAGAAAGGGGGCCAGAGGAATGCCGCTGTTTTCGTTGGATTTTCAAAGCAGGTTGCCCATTTATGAGCAGCTGTATCAAAACGTGGTGCGCATGGCGTCGTTGGGCGTGCTTCAGCCGGGCGAGCAGCTGCCCACTGTGCGTTCCCTGGCGCGCGAGCTTGGGGTCAACCCCAACACCGTGCAAAAAGCGTACCAAATGCTTGAGCGGGACGGCATCCTGAATTCGGTAACCGGCCGGGGCTCTTACATCGCTGAAAATCTGTCGGCTGTGGAGCAACGGCGCAAAGACGCTTGCCAGCGCCTTTGCCAAGCGGTGGATGAAGCGGTTAACGCCGGGGTGGATAAGCAACAAATTTTGTCTTTGGTGCAATCCCGGTTATCTGAAGAAAACGCCGCCAACCATGGCGGTTAACCGCTTTGCCAGTTTTTTATCCGATTTTCACCAGACATTTTGGTTCTAGTAGAGGGGGAGAGGCATTTTAAAAGCCTCTGAGCCTCATAGAAAGGGTGGCAGCTTATGATTGAAATTAAGGGGTTAACCAAGAGGTTCGGGCGGGTTACCGCCCTGGATAGGATGAACTGCACCATAGAAGAAGGCTCTGTTTTTGGGCTGGTGGGTTCCAACGGGGCGGGAAAATCCACACTGCTGCGTATATTGGCGGGCATTTACCTGCCCGACGGGGGCGAGGTTCATATTGACAATATGCCGGTTTTTGAAAACCCCGTGGTAAAAGGCCGGGTATTTTTCGTGCCCGATTTTCCTTATTTCTTTCCCCAATCCACACTGGCCGATATGGCAAAGCTTTACCGCAGGCTGTATCCCAGTTGGGACGAAGCAGAGTACGCCCGTTTGTGCGGCGTGTTCCCGCTGGATATCTCCGCCCGCATTGCCAATATGAGCAAAGGCATGCAGCGGCAGGCGGCGTTGATACTGGCCCTTGCCACCCGGCCGCGCTATTTACTGCTAGACGAAGTCTTCGATGGGCTGGATCCGGTTATTCGCCAACTGCTTAAACGCATCTTGTCAGAGGCGGTGGGCGGCCAAGGGATGACCATTGTCATCGCCTCCCACAACCTGCGGGAATTGGAGGATCTGTGCGACCACGTGGGGCTGATGCACAAAGGCGGCGTGCTGCTGGAACAAGAGCTGGACGCGCTCAAGTTGGGCATTCATAAGGTGCAGGCCGCCTATATGCCCATGCCGCCTTTAGAGGCTTTTAAAGAGCTGGATATCGTGAAAATGGATACCCGGGGTTCTTTGGTAAGTTTGGTGGTGCGCGGCGAACGAGAGGAAATTTTGCAAAAGCTCAGCGGCATGGGGCCGGTATTTTTAGAGGCGCTTCCCTTAACGCTAGAGGAAGTATTTATTAGTGAAATGGAGGCAGCGGGTTATGATCTCGACAACATCCTCAAATAGCACCTCCCGGCAATTTTGGGAGATATACCGCTGGTCCCTGCTGCGCCATCGCGGCCTGGGCATTTTATATGCGGTGCTGCTGTTTTTATGTTTTCCACTATGGGGTATTGTGATGCGCCTGGGCGGCGATCCCAACCTCAGCCGGGATATTGCCGGAACGCTGGGCGGGTTGCTCATTTTACTAGTAATGCCCCTGGCTATGTTGTTTACCCTAATTCTTTCGGGAATGCTGTTTGACTTCATGCTGAAAAAGAGAGTCAGCGATCTGTATTACTCTCTGCCCGTTACCCGCACCGCTTTGCTGCTGGGGCGTTATTGCGCGGGGCTGACGTTGATTATTGCCCCGGTGCTGCTCAACAGCCTGATTGCCCTTGCGCTGGCCCCCGACTTGGCTTGGCGGGAATTTCACGGCGCCACATTGGGCAACGCTTTGCTTTTCTTTGTGGCGGGCGTGGTGCTTGCCTTTAGCTTCTCGATGTTTATCGCGGTGTGCAGCGGCACCCTGCTTGATATGATGATATCTATCTTTGCCATTAATGTCGCCTGCCCTGTTACCCTCATGTTGGCAACCTGGATGGCCTCTCAGCTGTTGCTGGGCTTTTACGGTTTTCCTTCGGTTGAAGCGCTGCTGGTGATAACCCCTTACGCCTCGCCTTGGCTTTGTGTGCTGGAGCAGAGGTGGCAGGCGCTTTTTTGGCTTGTGCTTTACGCCGTAGCCTTATTGGTGGCGGCGCTGCTGCTGCACAGGCGGCGGCCTAGTGAAAGCGCTGGGGGCGGCTTTGCCTTTACGGCTCCGCCGGTGGTTATTCGCGCCGTGGTCACGGTAGCCGCTGGGCTGGGGTTGGGACTATTGTTCCAAGCGGCTTTTTCGGGTAAGTTGTTTTACTTTCTTCTTGGTATGTTGGTTGGCTCCCTGGCCGCCCACATTGTGTTGGAGGCTATCTACAGCCGGGGCTTTAAAAAGATGAAAAAAAGCCTAATCCCCTATGCCGCTACGTTTGGAGTCATGCTGATAGGCGTGTTTTGCCTGGCGACAGGTTTATTCGGCTACAGCGCGCGGGTTCCTACCGTAGACGAAGTGCAGAGCGTGCAGGTAACCGGTGAGCTGTACCAATATTATGGTTTTTATTATGGCTTTGCCGATAACGGGCTGGGAGGTTTTGTGCGGGAGAATGGGCAGGAAAAAGAGCTGGTGCCCACCCTGCAAAACCCAGAAGGTGTGCAAAAGGTAATCAATTTGCACCAGCAGCTGATTCAAAGTAATCCCTTTGACCTGATGGGGCACCAATCCGAAATAAGCAGCCCGGCGCTTACCCTACGCTATCAACTCAAAGACGGCTCCTCTTTCAGCCGCACCTACCGCTTTAGCGAAACAGACGCGCCTGCGGTGCAGCAATGTGCAGCCGCAGTGTGGGATGACGAAGAGTTTAAAACCACCGGCAGTGTGCTCTTTTTTATTACGCCGGAGGATATCGACTCTTTATATGTTGAAATCTATTGGTACGGCCAATATGAAGGTTCCGACGAGCCGCCCGTGTATGACCCGGTTAACCTCGCCGGTATTACCGACGCGCAAAAAACAGCCCTGTTGCAAGCGCTTCAGGCGGATCTGCTGGCCGATAGCGCTCAACGGCGGTATGCGTACTTTGAGCAAGGCTACGAAGACGGCATGGAGGAAACCTTTATCCGAATTTGGCCGCGAGATCCGGCGCCTCCAGGTCAAGGGCCCATGCCCGCCTTTAGCAACTGTTCCTTCGCCGTAATGCCCTATTACGCCAATACACGAACCCTTTTGCAGGAAAATGATTGGCTTCCCAAGTTGCTGGAAGAATAGCCGGAGCAGCGCAGGGATGAAAGCAACCGGCGCAAAGGGCAAAATGCTGGAAGTTCTTATAAAGAATTATAAAACCTTCTGGTGTTGCTATACTTTGCTTACGCTGAAGGCTATGCCTGCGGCGCTATAGGAGGGAACGATATGTCTAAGTTGTTGCGCATCGCCGGCATGTTGTCGCTGGCCTGCGCCGTTGTAGCCTTTTTTACCATGACCAACGCGGCGGCTGCTTTCTTCTTTTGCCTACTCGGCTTAGCCTTGGGTGCTGCGCTGCTAGAAATTTCTGAACTGCACGAGCGTGTGCGCACGTTAGAGGAGTTGGTGCGGCAAGGGCAAAGCGATCCGAATAACCATAAGCCCACAGAGGCCAACAAAAAGCAAACAGAAGCGGTACAAAGCACGGTTACTGAACTATCAAATGCGCAAAACATAAACCGAATCGATGGCTGAGCGGATGGGACGCTTTGGTACGATTGATACATCATATTTTTAACCTTTTGCAGTGAATGCGGCAACGCTGTTGCCAAAACATAAACTGAAACCGGGCGCTTATCGCCCGGTTAACGGCTCGCCCTGTAATACCAGGGCGAGCCGCTTTTTCTTTGCGCTGATTTTGGGTAAATTTACAAAGTTATTTTGTAAATTCTTCTTGCAATTTTTGTTTTCCTCCTGTACAATATTTTACTAGTTTAAACCATCAATACATAAATGCTTTAAACTGATAAAGTATTAGGAGGGTTATGGTATGGGTAAGGAAGCGACGATTTGGCTTGTGATAGCGGTATACGTTGTATTCATGTTGCTGGTGGGCATTCTCAACTCCAAAAGCAGCAAAGGCATGGCAGCCTTTACCGTTGGCGGACGCAACGCCGGGGCGTGGATTTCGGCGCTGTCATACGGCACGGCATATTTTTCTGCGGTTATGTTCATCGGCTATTCCGGCGGTTCCGGCTGGGATTTTGGGCTTTGGTCGGTGTTGGTGGGCATAGGCAACGCTATTTTCGGCTCGTTGCTGGCCTGGCTGGTGCTGGCTAGGCGCACCAGGGAGTGCACCCGGCGGCTAAAAATTAAATCGATGCCCCAGCTGTTTGAAATGCGGTACAACAGCCAGGGGATGAAAATTTTCTCTTGCCTGGTGATTTTTATCTTTTTGCTGCCTTATTCGGCTTCTGTTTACAAAGGGCTTACCAGCGTATGCTCTATTCTTTTGGGGATTGACGAGCAGGTTTGCATGATCATTATTGCCATCGGCTCCGCCCTGGTGGTGGTGCTTGGCGGCTACATCGCCACCCTAAAAGCCGACTTTGTGCAAGGTATCATTATGATGTTCGGCGTGGCGGTGCTTTTGGTGATGGTTATCTGCAGCCCCAAGGTGGGCGGCCTTTCGGCAGGCTTTTCCAATATGGCCCAATACATGCGTGGGCACGATATGTTGCCTCTGCCGGGCAATGCCGCCATATCGTTGGTGGCAACTATATTAATGACCAGCTTCGGCACCTGGGGATTGCCCCAGATGGTGCACAAATACTACGGCATCCGGGATGACAAAGAGGTAAAGCGAGGCATCATCATCTCAACCTTTTTTGCCCTGTTGGTATCGGGCGGCGGCTATTTAATAGGGTCCTTTTCCCATTTGTTCTTCGGCGATACATTGCCCGACGGTGGAAAGGATTACATTGTTCCCAATATGCTCAATCAATCGGCTCTGCCCGATATTTTAATCGGTGTTGTGCTGGTGCTGCTGATTTCTGCCTCTGTTTCCACCCTTTCTAGCATTACGCTGACCGCCTGCTCCACCTTGTCTATGGATTTGGTAAAGAGCAAGCTGAAAAGGAATATGCGCGATGAAAGCGTTGCCATTCTTACCCGGGTGTTGTGCCTGGTGTTTGTGGTGCTCAGCTACGTGATTGCCAATTCCGACACTCCAATTTTAGAAATGATGTCTTATTCCTGGGGAATTATCTCTGGCTCCTTCCTGGCCCCCTACGCTATTGCACTGTATTGGAAAGGCATCAACCGGGCAGGGGCCTGGGCCGGCATGGTGGGAGGCTTCGCCCTGGCGTCGCTGCCGGTTATTGCCAAGCTGTTTATCAACAGTTGGCAGGCTCCCTTTGGCCTGGGCGCTATGATGAACCAGGGGCCCCTATTTGCCTGCCTGGCAATGGTGCTTTCTTTCCTTTTGTGCGTAGTGGTGAGCCTCATTGCCCGCCGTGCCGGATGGAAGAGCGGGCAGCAAAGCGGCTTTTTCTACACCGGCACCGCCGAGCAGTGGCGCAAGGAGCATGCCTAAGTTTTTTGATGGATACTGGGGGTTGTACCCTGCGGCAAAATGCGGTAAGATAAGTAGGAATTCGCGCTAAACGGCGTGAGAAAGGGGATGGGCTTATCGATGAAACGCAAATTTGAAGTGGAGGAATTCTACAGCAAAGAGGCGTACCGCAAATTCTGTCAGTACCGCTATTGGCGGGGCCGCTGGGGGATGAAAATCATCTGGTTGGTGTTTATTGTGGTGTGCGTTTACGAAATTGTGCGCAATATTGTGAACGGCGCCGCTTCAGGCAGCGTAAATATCCTGTTGATTGTTGTGCTGTGCATTCCGCTGGCAGTGGCGGTGTATTTGTTGCTGTTTGGCTATGTGCCCGCCATGCGCAGGGTGCTCAAAAACAGTAAGGACTTTTTTGCCAAACGCCGCATCACTTTTTATGACGATTATGTTACCAGTTCCACCGACACCGGTTCTCACGAGGTGAGCTACCGCAACATTGCCAAGGTTTACGAAACCGCCGACAGCTTCTATTTTGTGATTAACAAAGGCGCGGCCATGATGGTGTTTAAAGATAGCTTTACATACGGCACGCCGGAAGAGCTGCGGGAATTTTTAAATCAAAAAATGAACGTGGAGCAGGGGGCATAATCCGCTGTGAGAAGCGAACGGGAGATGTTTGATCTGATCCTCCGCGTGGCGCGGGAGGACGAGCGGATACGGGCAGCTTACTTGAACGGCTCCCGGGCCAATCCCAGCGCCCCGCGGGATTGCTTTCAGGATTACGACGTGGTATATGTGGTGCAAAACATCGCCCCTTACCGGGAAACCCCCAAGTGGATCGATGTGTTCGGGCCGCGGCTGATGCTACAAGAACCCGAGCGGATGGATGCTGAGGCCGGCGATCTGGCGGCGCTAAACGGCTTAAACAGCTGCTACGGCTATTTAATGTTGTTTGCCGACGGCAACCGCATTGATTTACACCTGATGACGCCCAAGGCGGCTTTAGCCGAATATGGGCAAGACAGCCAGACGGTGCCCCTGTTGGATAAAGACGGCCTTTTGCCCGCTCTGCCGCCCCCCAGCGACCGCAGCTATTGGGTGCGTAAACCGGAGCAAGCACTGTTTGCACAGTGCTGCAATAACTTTTGGTGGTGCATGCAAAACGTGGCCAAGGGTATTTGCCGGGGAGAGTTGCCCTATGCCAAAGCTATGCTGGAACAAGTGGAACGCCCTGAGCTGGATTGTATGGTGAACTGGTGGATCGGATTGCAACACGGCTTTGCGGTATCGCCGGGCAAGCTGGGCAAATATTTTTCCCTCTATCTGCCCGCAGGCTTGTGGGCGCAGTATGAGCAAACCTATCAAGGCGCCGGCTGCGCGGAGCAGTGGAAAGCGGTGTTTGCCGCCTGCAATCTGTTCGGCTGCCTGGGCCGAGAGGTGGGGGCCGCCCTGGGTTACCCTTACCCGCAGCAGGACGAAGACGCTATGACAGCGTATTTACGCCGGTTGCACAACGGCGACACTGCTGTTTGATAACAACTGATAAAATTACGGTATATCATTTATAGCGATAATAGCAGCCGGTGGTGTTGTTTCCCACTGGCTGTTTTTTTATTTTCTCCAATTTCTTTGTCCTCATCGGTTTGCCGCTGTTTATATATATAAGGGGCGGAATGTAGGGCAGATAAAATTTTCTGTGGTCTTCGTCATTTTTGCTATTTTCGTTGACAGTTCACCCAATTCCTTTTATAATGTGGGCGGATGATACCCGGCGTGTTTTTGCCCTTTTCCCAGAGAGGAACAGAGGAACAGCGGAGCAGTGATGCAGTGGTGCGCCGCTGGGCTTTATGAATTGTATCAGGAAAGGATGATTGCCTACATGAAAATCCCCGCTTATTTTCAGGACCCCGCCACATTGCACGTGGGAACGCTGCCCAACCGTGCCTACTATATCCCCACGGCCCCGGGCGCGCAACAGGTGCGCCCCGGCTGCCCTGCCGACTCCGGCCGGGTGCAGCTGCTAAGCGGGCAGTGGAGCTTTCGTTATTTTAACAGCCCCTACGAGCTGCCCGAGGGCTTTTATGAGCCCGCCGCGTTGCAGCAGCAGGGGTGGGACGCCATCCCGGTGCCGTCGGTTTGGCAAAACCACGGTTACGACCGCCATCAGTATACCAATGTGAAATACCCCTTCCCTTGCGATCCGCCCTATGTGCCCCAGGATAACCCCTGCGGGCTGTATATGCGCCGCTTTACCCTACAAAACGACAATATGCGGCAATACCTCAACTTTGAGGGGGTGGATTCCTGCTTTTACGTTTGGATAAACGGGGCCTTTGTGGGCTACAGCCAGGTTTCTCACTCCACCAGCGAATTTGACGTAACCAGCTTTGTGCACCCGGGCGAAAACGTTATCGCCGTGCTGGTGCTCAAGTGGTGCGACGGCAGCTATTTGGAGGATCAAGATAAGCTGCGCACCTCGGGCATCTTCCGGGATGTGTTTTTGCTGGCCCGCCCCCAGCGCCATATTCACGATTTATTTGTCAAAACCCATGTGGCCGATGATTTCGCTTCCGCTGTGGTTTCGGTAGACGCCACATTTTTAGAGGGGGAGGCGGAGGTAAGCTGCGACCTGTTTGCCCCCTGCGGCTGCCAGGTGGGCAGCGCCAGGGTATCCGGCGGCAAAGCGGAAATCCCCGTGGATTCCCCTGTGCTGTGGAACGCCGAACAGCCCGCCCAGTATACCCTGGTGCTGCGCTGCGAGGAAGAGGAAATCGTGCAAAAGGTGGGCATTAAGCGCATTGATGTGCGCGGCGGCGTGATCTACATCAACAATGCCAAGGTGAAGTTTAAAGGCACCAACCGGCATGACAGCGATCCGGTAACCGGCCCTGCCATCAGCTTAGAACAAGCTATGCGGGATCTCACTTTGATGAAGGAGCATAACATCAACGCCATACGCACCAGCCATTATCCCAACGCGCCCTGGTTTGCCCAGCTGTGCAGTGAATATGGCTTTTATATGATCGACGAGTCTGATGTGGAATCCCACGGTGTTGGCGAACAGGTGGGGGGCGACGGTAACGCCAACTTTAGCCAGCTGGCCCGGGATCCCCAGTTTGCCGAGGCAATTTTAGATCGGGTGCAGCGTAATGTGATGCGCGACAAAAACTGCGCCGCCGTGGTGTTCTGGTCGCTGGGCAATGAGTCCGGTTTCGGCGTGAACTTTGAGCAGGCCGGAAAGTGGATTAAACAGTACGACCCCGATCGCCTGGTGCATTACGAGAGCCTGGCCCACGATCCGGCTGTGGAGATCGATACCTCCATGCTGGACGTTTACAGCCGCATGTACGCCTCGGTGGAAGAGGTGGAGCAGTACCTCACCGCGCCGGGGGACAAAAAGCCCTTTGTACAGTGTGAATACATACACGCCATGGGTAACGGCCCCGGGGATGCGGAAGATTATTTTGCCCTCATTGACCGTTACGACGGTTTTTGCGGCGGTTTTGTGTGGGAGTGGTGCGACCACTCGGTATATATGGGCAAAACCGCCGACGGACGGCCTAAATATTATTATGGCGGCGATTGGGGCGACGTGGTAAACGACGGCAACTTCTGCATGGACGGCCTGGTTTACCCCGATCGTACCCCCCACAACGGCTTGCGGGAATATAAAAACGTGCAGCGCCCCGTGCGCGCCCGGCTGATCGACGCCAAAACCGGCACGGTGGAGCTGTGCAACAAGCTGAATTTTGTTAGCCTGGGAGATTTTGCCTATGCCAGCTACACGCTGATGCAGCAGGGAGAGGTGGTTGAGCAAGGCCGTGTGGAGTTGCCCGACATCGCCCCCGGCCAAACAGGGCAAATCACCCTGCCCTATGCTCTGCCGCAAAACGGGGATTGCCGGATTAAGCTCACCTATTACCAAAAGCACCCTCTGCCCCTGACCCCGGCGGATCACGAGCTGGGCTTTGACGAGTTGGTAGTGCGTAAAGAGCCTGTGGTGTTGCCCGCCCTGCCCGGCGGCGCCCTCTGCGTGCAAGATGAGGAAGCCCAGGTGGTAATAGCGGGCGACGGTTTCCGCTATGTTATGGACAAACGCACCGGGCTGTTTGCCGAAATGGTGTACGGCAACAATACCCTGCTGGCAAAGCCGATGGAATTAAACATTTGGCGGGCCCCCACCGACAACGACCGCAATGTGCGCCAGGAATGGGAGCGCGCCGCCTATCACCGTGCCCATGCCCGGGCCTATTCGGTGGATGCGTCGTTGGAAGACGGCAAGGCCGTTATCCGTTGTGCCATGTCGGTGGTGGCGGACACGGTGCAGCGCATTCTTACCGTGAACACCTTGTGGACGGTAGGAGCCGACGGGGCGGTTGATGTGGCCATGGATTGTGCCTTTGACACCCGTATGCCCTTCCTGCCCCGGTTCGGGCTACGTCTGTTCTTGCCCAAGGGGATGGATCAGGTGCAGTATTTGGGGTACGGCCCCTATGAAAGCTATGTGGATAAGCGCCGGGCCTCTTATAAGGCGCGCTTCTCCAGCCCGGTAAAGGCGCTACATGAGAATTACCTCAAGCCCCAAGAAAACGGCGGCCACTACGGCTGCGACTGGGTGGAGCTGAGCGGCGCCACGGGCGCTGCGTTGCGCTGCCAAGGGGAAAAGCCCTTCTCCTTTAACGCCAGCGTTTATACCCAAGAGGAGCTGACCCAAAAGCAGCACAGCTTTGAGATTGAAGAAAGCCCTTACACGGTGCTTTGCTTGGATTATAAGCAAAGCGGCATCGGTTCCAACAGCTGCGGCCCGCGGCTAATCAAAAAATACCGGCTCGACGAGGAGCGCTTTACCTTTACGTTGCGCTTGTCGCCCACAGTGAAGAAATAACGCGGGTACGGCCCGCTGATGCACAACGGCAAGGGAGCCGGCATTGATATGCCGGCTCCCTTGTTCTACGTCTAGGCTGCCTGTATTTTCAATTTGAAAGGTTTATGCTTCGACATTTCTCTTATGGCACTCGTCCTTTTATTTAGTAGTATGCGGATGAAAGAATTCTTTGCCAAGCTGCCAAAGATATTGATCCAATTGGTTTAAATCATATGCCTTTTACCCTTACAAAATGGTTGCATACTTCGGGTGGACGTTAAAAGTATGATCTAATTGTAGTGGGTTCATGAAAAAATGCAATGTTATAAGTCTGTTATAGTATGAAAAACTGCCGCTTTTCAAACAAGATGGAAAAGCGGCAGTTTTGAACAATTTCATATATCGGAGGCAATACACCACATCTGAAATTTTACTAAGCAGTACAAAGCGCAATATGATCGTTTAATTGTCGTCCAGCTTCAGCACCGACATAAAGGCTTCTTGGGGCACTTCTACGCTGCCCAGTTGGCGCATGCGTTTTTTGCCCTCCTTCTGTTTTTCCAGCAGCTTCTTTTTACGGGTGATATCGCCGCCGTAGCACTTGGCCAGCACGTCTTTGCGCAGGGCCTTTACCGTTTCGCGGGCGATGATCTTGCCGCCCACGCAGGCTTGAATGGGGATTTCAAACAGCTGGCGCGGGATTTTCTCTTTGAGTTTTTCCGCCATACGCCGGGCGCGGGGGTAGGCTTTATCGGCGTGCAAGATAAATGAGAGGGCGTCCACCACTTCGCCGTTTAACATAATATCCAGCTTGACCAGATTGGACTTTTGATACCCCTTTAGCTCATAATCGAAGGAAGCATACCCTCGGGTGCGGGACTTTAGAGCGTCAAAAAAGTCGTAGATAATCTCGTTTAAGGGCAGTGTGTAGTGGATGTCCACCCGGTCGGTATCCAGATAATCCATCCCTTGGAATACGCCGCGCCGGTCTTGGCAAAGTTCCATGATATTGCCTACATATTCGCTGGGTGAATAGATGTGGGCGTCGGCCACGGGTTCCTCTGCCATGGCAATGAGGGAGGGATCCGGGTAATTGGTGGGGTTATCAATAAAAACAACCTCGCCGTCGGTTTTGGTGATGCGGTAAATAACGCTGGGGGCTGTAGTGATAAGATCCAGTGCGTACTCCCGTTCCAATCGCTCCTGGATGATCTCCATGTGAAGCAGCCCCAAAAAGCCGCAGCGAAAACCAAAGCCCAAAGCCACCGAGGTTTCGGGCTCAAAGGATAAGGAGGCGTCGTTAAGCTGCAGCTTTTCCAGCGCTTCGCGCAAATCGGCATAGTGAGCTCCATCGGCTGGGTAAATGCCGCAAAACACCATGGGGTTTACCGCCCGGTAGCCGGGCAGGGGTTGCTCCGCCGGTCGGGTGGCCAAGGTTACCGTGTCGCCCACCCGAGCGTCGCTTACCGACTTGATGGAGGCGGCGATGTAGCCCACCTCGCCGGCAGAAAGCGTGTCGCAGGGCTCCAACCGCTCGGCACGCAAAAAGCCGCATTCCACCACGTTGAAATCGGCGCCGGTGGCCATCAGGCGGATCACGTCGCCGGGGTGTAGGCAGCCCTCCATTAAGCGCACATAGATGATAACCCCTTTATAGGCATCATAATACGAGTCAAAGATAAGAGCCTGCAGCGGGGCGTTCTCATCGCCGCCCGGCGGCGGAACAGCGGCCACCACCTGCTCCATGACGGCACGAATGTTGGTGCCCAGCTTGGCCGAAATGCAGGGCGCGTCGTCGGCCGGGATGCCGATGATATCTTCAATTTCTGCCCGCACCCGTTCGGGATCAGCGCTGGGCAGATCGATTTTATTGATAACCGGCACGATTTCCAGCCCGGCATCCACCGCCAGATAGGTGTTGGCCAGGGTTTGGGCCTCAATGCCCTGCGATGCATCCACCACCAAAACGGCCCCTTCACAGGCGGCCAAAGAACGGGATACCTCATAGTTAAAGTCTACGTGGCCGGGGGTATCGATCAGATTAAACAGATAGGTTTCTCCGTTGTCGGCCTGATAATTTAAGGTTACCGCATGGGCCTTAATGGTAATGCCGCGCTCCCGTTCCAGATCCATATTGTCCAGCAGCTGATCTTCCATGTCGCGCAGGGCCACCGACTGGGTTTGTTCCAGGATACGATCGGCCAGGGTAGATTTACCGTGGTCGATGTGGGCGATAATGCTGAAATTGCGGATATGATCGCGGGGAAAAGACAAATTCATTCACCTCTTTGCAGTTAGGGGCCCTTTAGGGCCAAAAAACAGCACTTCCGGCGCATGCACAAAGAAGCCGGATTCATTCTATAACGGAAAAACGGGCAAAGCCATTCAACAGGGGATGGCTTTGCCCGGCAAGCGCAACAACGGGCTTATTCGTAGGTTTTTACAACCTCTTCCACCTTAGCCTTATATTGCAGGTTTTCTTCGTCGGTGGATCCGTCGCTATAGATAAGCAAATACTTGCCGTTATCAGACAGCATGGCGGAGATGGAATCAAAGTTTTCCAGCACGGTAATTTTGCCGGTGCTCTTTACTTCGTCTAGGTATCGTTGGGCGGTTTCATTTAAGTTATTGGGATCATACTGGTAAAGCTCGATGTTAAACACAGAGGAACCCACCCGCACGCCGGAATAGCGCACGCCGTCTATGGCGCCGATAAAGTCGTACTTAGGGGTTTTTACATTGGCGTCGTTCTCGCCGCGGGAGACATAACCCAGGTATTCCAACCGAGCTGCCAAACCGGCCAAATCCGGAGTGCGCTCCGGCTCAGAGGCGGCGGTTGAAGCTGTGGATTCCGGCTGAGAAGCCTCGCTGCTGCTGGGAACTGTGCCGTCGGTAACATCACCTGCGCCGCAGCCCGAAAGCCCAGCCGCGCAGAAAAGGCAAATGGCAAGCACCAATGCTGTAAACACCGTAAAGTTGCGTTTTTTCTTCATATTAATATTGCCCTCACTTTTTATGCCGGCCGATACCAAACGCCGCGCTACCGCTGCGCCCGGTATCATACCCGTTTTTTCATTATACCCGATCCCATGCGTCAATTCAAGATCCATTTCGATTAGGCGCCGCATAGCGCAAAGCGACCGTCTTCTGCGGTATTGGTTATTTTTGAGAAGTATCTTCCCTGCGCACCAACACCAAGGTGCGCAGTTCTTCGCCGGCCCCGGCGGCGCGGCGCAGCAGGGGAACCAGACGGCGGGCCAGGGCGCGCAGGTATTTTTGCGGTAGTTCTTGCTCTAGGTGCAGCAGCGTTAAGGTGTGCTCCACAACCTGTTTTTCCCGGCCGGAGGCATCGGAGGCATCCCCCGGCTCTGCGCGCAGCAGCCGGTTTTTGAGCGCTTGGTATTGTGGCTCGTTTAGCAGCAGATCCTCGGCGGGCAAGCCCAGAAGGCCGCGGCACAGCAGTTGCCGGTAGCCCAAAGCGCACAAGTTTTCATCCACCCAACCGGCCGCCGCGTGATTTTGCCGCCGCCAGGCTTGCTCTAAGCTTTCCACCGCAACGGGGAAGGCGGCGCAGATTTCATTTTCTAAACACAGGCGGCGCAAATAGGTTTGCAGGGCAAGCGCTCCCCGGTTGTTGTTTAGCGGGGCGGCAAGGGGATACTCGGGCACAAAGGGCAACGCGGCACAAAACAAGGTTTTATAGTCATGCAGATAGGCGGGAATTTGTTTTTGCAGGCAGCTATGATATGCGTCGTGCCCGGTAGCAGGCGCCGTTTGCACCGCTTGCTGCAACAGCTGTTTACAATGAAGAACAGCCTGCTCTACCAGGCGCACTCCTTTGCGGTATACGGCCTGCGGCTGTTGGCACAGGGCGGCCAGGGCTTGTTCCGGGGTAGAAAAATGTTTTAGGCAGGCGTCGGTGCAATACAGCAAGGCTTCTGAAAGAGCAGCAGCGGTTTCTTCGGGCACCGAGCTGCTTTTACCGTTTGTATAATCGGATATGCGTTCCCCCAACTGGCCCACCAAAAACAGCTGCACAGCTTGCTCTTGTTGGGCGGTGGCAAGCCCTGCCGCAACACCTTGTTGCAGCAGCGAGAGCGTATAGTTTTGCGCATCCAGCCGGGCGGGATCTAACCCTGGGGAGGCAACCCTGTTTTGCGGGGATGAAGCCGGCTCTTGCACTTTTGGCAGTTGCCGCGCTGCGGGATCCGTTGCAGAATCCGGCTGCGGCCTTGACGGATTTTGGGGCATAACAGCGCCTCCTTTGTTGGTAATGCTGCGGCGGTGGAAGTTGTTTCGACAAATTGCCCCGCGAATGGGGGCTATGATGACGATAAAAATACGAATTTATTCATCCGTATCTTGGCCGCCGTTCATTCGCTCGTTTTCTTCTTCCTGTTCTTGGCGGGCAACCTGCTCGCGATCCTGCTGATCCAACCCTTCCACGGTGGCCCCGCGCATACTGCGCGCCGTCAAATACAGCACAGAGGCCAAGTATTCGGTGGAGCCGCCGCACGGACCGTCAAACAGCTCTTTCATCAAGGCCAGCAGATCATCGTCGCCTAGGCTGTCTTGCGCCTCGTTTTTGATGGCGTAAAAAACCGCCAGCAGCTCATTGAGGGTTTGAGCGTAGTTGCCTTGCCAAAGATAAGGGGAGTCCACAAACCGATCGATCAGCCGCCGCACGGATCCGCCTCCGATTTCTACGCGGCCGGTGGCGGCGAGCAAGCGGCGGCGGTTTTCCAGCAGATCGGCAGCGTCGCGTTCCGAAAGGGTCATGGCGTATTGGGCCGATTGATCGTTGGTGGCTAGAATGTCCCGCACGGCCAACTGGGTGGCGGCGATACTGTTTGCAGAGAGAAAGCCCAGCTCGTGAGCCATGTTATCACTCCCTACCTTTCTTAGAAGTAAAGTACGGTGTCCGGTGCACAAAAGGGCAAAAGACCGGCCCCACAAGGTGCGGGACCGGCCTGTAAATGGAAAGAAACTTGTTTTCTATGGCCAAGGGCCGAGGCCGAACAGTTACTTAAGCCGTGCGCCGCACTGGGTGCACACGTTATCCTCGGGGTTCACCGGATTGCCGCACATGGGGCAGGTGAGTTTATCCTCTTGGGCTTGCAGTTCTTGCTGGGCCTGTTGCGCCTCCTGTGAGTAAGGCAGCGGCTGAGTATACTGGGTTTGGTCGGCATAGGGGTTGGAAAAATCTTGCCCATAGGTTTGCTGTGTTTGTTGCGTTTGTTGAGGCTGTTGATATGGCTGGTTTTGTTGAGACTGATAATAGTTTTGCTCAGATGTATACGGCTGCTGCTGATAACCTTGCCCATAGGTTTGCTGATAGGGTTGTTGATAAGGCTGTTGGTAATTCTGTTGGTAACCCTGCCCATAGGGCTGTTGGTAAGGTGCGCCGTAAGGGGTCTGGGCAGCGGCCGCTTGCGCGTTTTTACCGTCGGCATAGCTCTTAAAGCCAAAGGCCAGCACCGCCATACAGATGTTGAGCCCCAGGTTCAACAAATTCGTAATAATGCTAACCGGATCAGGGCCCTGTGAAAACACGCTGTCGCTGGATTCCGTCAGGGAACTTATTAGCGAAATTAACATACAAGCGGCGATAATGATGGCCATTACGCCGAATAGAATGCAGCCGTGGTTATAAAGCACCGGGCTGGCGGCGCTTTTGCGCATAGCGGAAGAAGCCCGCAGGCCGCCGATAAGATAAAGCAACAGCACAACCAGCACCAAAAGGATGACAACAATCATAAATGTCATCAGGGCGCCGGCGTTCATGCCGCTTATGTAATAACTAATGCCGAACATGCGCAAAAAATCGGGATCGCTGGCCAACACACTAAAAGCAAGAAGGAACAGCAGGCCGACCAAAGAAACCACCACAATGCCCACAATGCACAAAGTAAACAATATTGTAAAACCCGCTCTGGGGGTAACGGTGGGGTTGTCGTCACGAGATTTTAAATAGATAAGCCACAGCGCACCGGTTAATAATGCGGAGAGCAGCAGACCAAGGATGCCGCCCAAGACGAGGCCGAATTGGCTGCTGGTGTCTATGTCGTAGGCGCCCAGCTGGCTTGTAGTGGTTAGAAGCGAAATAAGATCAATCACACTGAAAACGGTTAGTACCGAAGCAATAGCCGCGGTAACGGCGGCGATCGGCTTACGGAAATACTCCTTTACCTGCTGTAAGGAGCGGGCATATGGATTGGGAGCGGCCCCATCCGGGTAATTGTAGGAATACATAACAACAAGACACCTCCGCGATCTGAATAAATAGGATATGCCTAAACTAGTTCTATTGTAACGGAGGCGGGCTCAAAACACAAGAGAGTAACACAGGCAAATTTTAAGAAATAAACATAAAAAATAACAGGCCAAGGCTTATATGGCCGTATAAAAATAGAAAATTCTCCCCATACTCCCCCAAAAGATACAGCAAAGGGGCGGATCAGGATGGCACAGATAGCACAACGTTACCAAGCATACCGGGCGGTGCCTTTATGGACAGCGGCGGGAAGGCCCCCAAAGATATACCCATGGTTGGCCAGGGAAGAATCTTGCCAAGTGTGCGTTGTAGGCGGTGGGCTGACAGGAGCGCTGTGCGCCCTGCGTTTTGCACAGGCGGGTGTGGATACAGTGCTGGTAGCGGCTGGTCCTGTGGGTTATGGGGCCACCTCCCGGTTTACCGGGGTCATGCAGGCCGACGCCCTGGGTGGGCTGCGCGCTTTGAGCGCACGCATTGGCGCAGATAAAGCGGCAGCGATTTACCGCCAATGCCGCCAAGCAGCAGACAACCTAGAGATACTAACCGAAAGCGCGCCGGAAAAATGCGGCTTTGCGCGGGTAAACAGCTTTTTATATACAGAGCTGGAAACCAATATGGCCGCTATGCGGGAGGAATATTGGATGAAAAAGCGCGCTGGGTTTCGGGTTCGCCCTGTGGGAGGCGCGCAGGCCAGGGAGCAATTCTCGTTTGATCTGGAAAACGGCGTAATCACCGAGGATGTTGCGGTAACGGTGGATCCGTACCGGTTGACCCATTTGTTAGTGCAGCAGGCTGTGGCGGCGGGGGCGCGCGTTTATGAAAACAGCCCTGTGGAACACATCGCCGATGGGGACGGAGGACGCCGGTTGGAATGCGCGACCCGCCGCAATATTAAGGCGCATACGGTTGTTTTGGCCACCGGTGTAGACTGTGAAGGATTTTTAAAGGGGTGCGGCGCCCGTTACACACACTTTGCTGTGGCAACTGCCCCACAAGATGCTGTTCCCGGTTTGCCAGCGGGGGTAATCGCCACACGTACGGATCACCCGATGGTTACGATCTCACGTTCGCCTGATGGGCGTATTTTGGCAGAAGGGGTGGATTCACGCCATTCGCCTTTGGGGCTGGGTAAGAGCAGCCGGTTTATCCGATTGGAAGAAACCATCTCAGACTGCTTTCCACAGCTGCACAATACACGAGCGGCATACGCCTTCTTTTGTGAATACTTATGCACAAAAGATAGGCTGCCTGTTATTGGAGAGCATGCGGATTACCCCGGTTGCCTGTTTGCCCTATGCGGCGGCCCGGCGGGTGGCTTGTTTGCAGAAATCGCATCTCGCCTGTTATTGGCGCATTATCAGGGAGATTCATTTTCGGGCGAGGAATGGTTTTCTCCACGCCGCTTGTAAAATATTGCAACCAAAAATTTTTTAAAGGCAGAGTGAAATATAAGTATTGGTGAAAAAATAATGCTATATGTGTGTGAAAGATGTGCATTGTGGAAAAACAGACATTTTAAAGGAAAAAATGTTAAATAATTCCAGAAAAGGCTTGCTTTACTTCCTTAACCGTATTATAATTTATTAACGGAACAGTGGTTTAGATTCACTGAATACATTTGGGAGGCGGATAGAATGCGAGACTTTGTTGGTGAAGTCGGAATAAAGGATCCAGAATCAAAAAGAGCGTTTCAGTTAGACTACTATCTGTTAAAAAGCGGTACGCAGTACGGGTTAGAGGCGCAGCTGTTTGAAGAAGGCAAGCTGATAGACAGCGCGACCATATTGGGGATTACGGAGAAGGCTTCTGAAATTGAACTGTTGGCAAGGTACTATTTACAGCATGAAGTCATGCCGGTTACTTTGGCTTATATGATAAGGGACTATCTTGCCGATCCGGGCGTTGATAAGCTGCAATGTGTAATGCTTTAATATATAGCTTTTGTCCTAACTTGCTTAGCTGCGGTGGTTGTTAAATTGGGCAAAAGAAAACCGCCGGCACAAAATTGTGCGGCGGTCTAGCAATAAAGCGATGGGCGCCATGGAACCATAGCTTTTTTCTGAGGCGGTTGCCAGCTGTTGTGAACAACATGGCGCACCTATTTTATATTTTTGATCATATCAGTATGCCGGTGATGAATTTCAGCACCGGCTGTTTTTCTGCCCAACCGACTTTGGGGCAAAGCAAGAAGCTTAGCAAAAACAACAAGGGCAACACGGTAAAACCCCGTGTTGCCCCTTATCTGACAAAGACACTGTGCATTTGCTTACCGATGGGCGTTTTCTACCACAAAGGCCTCTACCTCCAGCTTGCTGGGAATACTGGGGATGCCGCCGTGCCGGGTGGTGGAAAGGGAAGCGGCAGCATTGGCAAACGTAACAATATCGCGCAGTTGGTATTCATTTAGATTTTCAGGCAACTGCTCCAGCTCCATCACTTTGTAAACCGCTGATCCGCCGAAAATATCGCCTGCGCCGGTGGTGTCTATGGTGGGCACGCTGCAAAAGGTGGGAACTTGCCCGCTGGCATTGCGGTTGACAAAATAGCAACCGTCCCGCCCCATGGTGGCAAATACCAGCTTGACACCATACTCTGCAACCAGCCGATCAGCCTGGGCGCGAAAATCCCCTTCAAACAAAAATTCCAATTCCTCGCGGCTGATTTTTACAATGTCCGCATGCCGCAATCCCCACAACATCTGCTCCTTGGCAAGCTCCAAATTGCTCCACAAAGACTGGCGAAGATTGGGATCAAAGGTAATAATCGCTCCCGCTGCTTTTGCACGGGCCACTGCCTCTTGTGTGGCGGCACGGGCCGGTTCGTGGGTCATAGATAGGGATCCAAAGTGGAAAAACCGGGTGTTTTCTATAATATCCATGGGCAGCTCGCTGGCGGTAAGCATGGTATCGGCGCCGGGCTTGCGGGCAAAGGAAAAAGCTCGGTCACCGTTTTCGTCCAGCGTGACAAAGGCCAGGGTGGTAAATACATTGGGATCAGAAATAACCCCGCGCACGTCGATGCCGCTCTCTTTCAACGTGCGTTTGAGCATCAGGCCAAATCCATCGTCGCCAACTTTGCCGATAAAAGCGGCCCGGGCGCCGAACAATGAAGCTGTGCTCAAAAAGTTGCCCGGCGCGCCGCCCGGATTGGCCTGCATAACCGGATAGCCCGCCTTTGTTGTCTCTTTGTGCACAAAATCAATTAATAGTTCCCCCAACGCAACAACGTCATACACAGCGCATTCTTCCTCTCCTCAATTTTTTAAGCTTGGAACCGCTTTCACAACTTTAATAGAACGGCAATAGCGGCGCCGCCGAACAAGGCTGCACCGTACCACATCTATGCCCGTATTGTAGCATAGCAGCCGCCTATGGACAAGGAGCAGTTTTCCCTCACAGGCAAAAAAGTAAAATTTTATTCTCTTTTTGTGTAGTATTTTCTTTATGGGTTATACCCGAATCTTCCTCTTGGCAGTTGCTTGGCGCGGGTTTTGCCGGCACACCGGGGAAATTCACCGAAAGTGTAGCAAAAATATGGATTTTTCTTTAAATTTAACCTGGAATCATAATTTTCAGTTGAGAAATTCCTGAGAGGCGGTTATAATAAGGGTTGTATTGCTGCGCGCCGGCTGCGCGCGGCTTTCGTCATGGCAGCTATAAAAGTTGCACAATAAAAGATATGTCGCACCACGCGCCTGCGCCTCCAAATTGGGGCCGGGCGCAGCGTTAGCAAATGATAGTAGGAAGAGCGTAATTAAAGCAAGCCAAGCAAGTTCGGCGCGCATGAGGCGCCCGGGAATGGAGAGAGTAAGAATGTTTTCTAAGGATATTGGTATTGATTTGGGTACGGCAAATACATTGGTGTTTATGAAGGGCAAAGGTATCGTTATGCGTGAACCGTCGGTAGTGGCGGTGGATGTGCGATCCGACACGGTGTTGGCCGTGGGCTCTCAGGCCAAAGAGATGATCGGGCGCACCCCCGGCTCTATTGTGGCTGTTCGGCCGTTAAAAGACGGCGTAATCGCAGATTTTGACATTACGGCTACCATGCTGAAACACTTTATCCGCAAGGCGATTCGTTCCAACGCTTTTAGCAAGCCCAAGGTTGTGGTATGCATTCCCTCTGGCGTTACGGAAGTGGAACGCCGCGCGGTAGAAGATGCCGCCCGGCAGGCAGGCGCCAAAGAAGTGGATTTGATAGAAGAGCCCATGGCAGCGGCCATCGGCGCGGGCCTTCCTGTGGCGGAGCCCACCGGCAGCATGGTGGTGGATATTGGCGGCGGTACCAGTGAGGTGGCCGTGATATCTTTGGGCGATATTGTTACTGCATGTTCGGTGCGTGTGGCGGGCGATAAATTTGATGAAGCTATTATTTCTTATGTAAAGAAGAAATATAACCTTCTCATCGGCGAGCGTACAGCAGAGGATATTAAAATCCGCATCGGTTCCGCCTACCCCTATGAGGATGAGGAAAGCGTAGAAATTAAAGGGCGCAACCTGGTGGACGGCTTGCCCAAGAACGTTACCATCACAGCCTCTGAGGTGCGCGAGGCGCTGGCGGATCCGTTGGTGACGATTGTGGAGGCCATTAAGACCACGCTGGAAAAAACGCCCCCCGAGCTATCGGCAGATATTATTGACCATGGCATTATGCTCACCGGCGGCGGCGCGTTGCTGCGCGGCTTGGATTTGCTGGTGGCGCAGGAGACAGGTATGCCTGTGCATGTGGCGGAACGCCCGCTGGATTGCGTGGTGGACGGCACCGGCAAGCGCCTGGAGGTTACCATGCCTGCCGAGTATTATAAAAACCGCAAGCGGTAAGCAGTGGGGAATCCTATTTGAGGGTGCAATTGTAAATGGTTTTATTGCGGCGCGCGGGGGGAGATCTGCCTCTCGCACGCCATTTTATTTTGGCTGCGCCGTTTTGCTCCGGCGGGCCGTGGAAGGGGATGCGCATGAAAGAGTTTATTAAGGGGCGCAGCTTTAAAATCCTTTTGGCCAGTGTGCTTATTCTAATGGGGCTGCTGCTTTTTACCGCCGCTTCGGGCAATAACTGGCTGGCGTCGTTGTTCGGCTTTGTTACCACTCCTATGCAGCAGCTTTCCTCCGGTGCGGTGGAAGGGGCCACCCAGCCCACCTATGAAGAGCTTCAGGCGCAGAACGAGGAGTACCGCCAACAGCTAGAAACCATGATAAACCGCACCATTGATTATTACGATATTAAAAAGACCAGTGAGCAGTACCGCCAGTATTTGGGGATTAAAGAGCAAAACCCGGATTTGGAGTTTGTGGCGGGCTCGGTGATCCAGCGTGATCCCTCCGATCCCTTCTACGGGTTTACCTTGGATCAAGGCAGCCAGGCAGGGGTTGAAGTGAACGATCCGGTTATTACGAACTTAGGCGTTATTGGATGGGTCAGCGAGGTGGGTTCCACCTATTGTAAGGTGCGCACCGTTCTTTCTCCAGATACCAATATCGGCGTGGTAGATACCCGCACCAACGACGGCGGCGTGGTAACCGGCGACGCGGCTTTGGCGCAAGAGGGAAAGATGAAGATGGTGATGCTGGCCGCGAAAAACGACATACAAAAAGATGATATTGTGGTTACCACCGGGGTAGGCGGCATGTATCCCAAGGGCTTGGCCCTAGGCGTGGTAGAGGAGGTGCGCCAGGATGAGGGCAGCACCTCACAGTATGCGGTTATTAAGCCTTATGATGACATTGCCGAGTTGCGCGACGTGCTCATTGTGGTGGGCTTTTCAGGGCAATATGATATTTTGGATCCCCGCCAGTCCGGCGAAGACTTGACCCAAGACGACGCTTCCAGCCAGGAGAGCAGCTCTTCTGAGGCGGCGCCGGACGCCTCTTCCAGCGCGGCGGAAAGTCAGCCCTCCAGCGCTGCCCAAGAGTAATATACGGCTTAAGTTGGGTTTAGCGCTTAGGCGATGATTCGTGATGCCAAAAGATAAAGGGCGGGGGAGGTACGGTTTTGCAACTAAAATATAAGCTTTTACGTTTGCTGGCCTACGGTATTGAAATTGTGCTGCTGTATGTGGCGCAAAATACGCCTGGTTTGTTGCCGCCGCTTTTGGGTGTGCGCCCGGTGCTGGTTTTGTGTGCGTTGATAACGCTTGCCATGATGGAAGATGAGAAAACCGGCTTGGGGTTTGGTATTTTTACCGGGCTGCTGCTGGATCTTTCGGCAGGCAACGCGATTGGGCTGTATGCGGCGGTGCTGGGGATTATTGGCTTTTTCTGCGGCTTGCTGGCGGCCAATTTAATTAAAACCAATTTACTTACGGCGTTGGCGCTATGCGCAGCGGGGGTGTTTGTATTTTTGGGGCTTCAATTTGTGTTTACCTTTTTGCTGCACAACTATGATTATGCCAGCCAGACGTTTGTGAACTTTTACTTGCCTTTAATGCTTTACAGCTTTATACCTGCACCGGTGCTTTATTTTATCAACCGTGCAGTGGCTGCGTTAATTCGGGAACGGACATGAGGCTTTGCCCGCAGGGCGGGAGAAAGGAGACGGCGCGATGGAAAGAAGAGGCGTGGGGCGGTACATAACGTGTATCGCAATTTTGTTGGTGGTTTTTTCGCTGTTTGGCCTGCAACTGATCAACTGGCAGATTGTAAACGGCGCCGCCTACCGGGAGGTTGCCGACAAGAGTAGCAGTTATACGATTACCACCGAGCCTGCCCGCGGAGAAATATTGGATGTAAACGGCGTGGATTTGGCCATCAACATCACCGGCTATAAAATTGTTTTCGATATGCTGTATATGCCCGCAGAATCTCAAAACGATATTATTGTAAAAATGGTGGGCCTTATGGATCGGTTGGAACAGGAGTGGGTAGACGAGCTGCCCATTGTTGTTACCGAAGATGGGGGCTATGCCTTTGTAGAAGGGCAGGAGGACGAAATTGAGGCGTTGCGCTCTACGGCGCGGTTGCAGTCTTATGCCACAGCGGAGGATTGCATCAACCGTTTGGCCGCTGAGGATAATTACGACTGCGCGGAGTATTCCGTGCAGGAGAAACGGGATATCATCAGCGTGCGCTACAATATGGTGAAAACCGGTTATAACTACGAAACGCCCTATACCTTTGCTGAAAGCATTACCCAAGAGGCCGCTACCATTGTGATGGAAAATAGTCAAAAGTTGCCCGGCGTTTCGGTGGAGGACGTGCCCACCCGCAAATATGTCAACGGCGCCATAGCTCCCAATATTGTGGGGTATATTGGTGCCATTGATGAAGATGAATATAACCAGAAGAAAGAAGAGGGCAAAGAATATGCGTTGAATGCCAAAATTGGCAAAAGCGGTATTGAACTGGCCTATGAAGATCAGCTGCGGGGAACAGAAGGTTCCCGCACAGTGGAGCGAAGCCCCGACGGCAGCGTTATCAGTGAAACCGAGAATACCCCTGCGGTGGCAGGGAATACCGTTTATCTTACGATAGACGCCCGTTTGCAGCAGGTGGCCTCTGAGGCGCTGCGGGCCAGTGTAGAGGCCGCGCGCAAAACCAACCCCGACAACACGATATCGGGTGCGGTTGTGGCTTTAAACGTAAAGGATTTTTCGGTGCTATGCGCCCAAAGCTACCCATCGTATGATATGGGTTTGTTTATGGAAGACGACGACTATAGGCAGCAGATTCTTTCGGATGACGTTAATTCCCCCATGTATGACCGCGTTTTTATGGGCGGTTACGCGCCCGGCTCTATTATGAAGCCGGCGGTGGCGTTGGCAGCGCTGCAAGAGGGCGCCATAAACGCCAACACCACTTTTAACTGCACCGGCGCCCTTACCGATTTTGGCCCCCAATATGTAACCCGCTGTATGCACGTGCACGGCAATGTAAGCTTGCTGGAAGCGATGGCGGGCTCGTGCAACGTGTATTTTATGCGCACCGGCCTCGCTACAGGCATCACCAACCTAAACAATTACCAGCGCCGCCTGGGCTTTGGGGTGCCTACCGGCGTAGAGATTGCGGAATACACCGGCATTCTGGCCGGGCCCGACGAGCGGGATCCCTGGCTGGACGGTAACACAGTGCAGGCGTCAATCGGCCAGTCGGACGATGCGCTTACCCCCATACAGATGGCTACCTATTGCGCCACCATCGCCAACGACGGTGTGCGCTTGCGCACCCATTTGGTGAGCAAGGTTACTGACTACAGCCGCCAGAATGTGCTGGAGGAATACAATGCCGATAATATTGAAGTAATGGCGGATGCCGGAATATCCCCTGAAAATATGCAGCTGGTGCAAGAGAGCATGCGCAATGTTATCACCAGCCCTTCGGGTACTGCTTATTCTTATTTTCAGAATTACGGCGTAGCGGTGGCGGCAAAAACCGGTACGGCAGAAAATACCGGTGGCGACCACACTACCTTTATGGCCTACGCGCCCTATGACGATCCAGAAATCGCCGTGGCGGTTATTATTGAGCACGGTGAGCGGGGCACTTATTCCTCGTCGGTGGCAAAAGCGATTTTTGACGCCTATTTTGGCTTTACAGAAATGCCCGAGATACCCGAAACCAACCCGGATGGAACCGTAGGCGGCGACGCCTCTTCCGCTGCTGCAGACAGCAGCGCAGCGCAATAAAACAGCTGCAAAGCGGGCAAAGTGACAAAAACCGGCTGGTTTTGCATAGCGTGGAAAATATTTGGGATAATATTCTAAAAAAATCAAAAAACATTTTGACTATTGTGGACTCTTATGGTAGTATGAGAAGTGAGGTAGCAGAACATGGGGCAAACAGCCGTTATCGTATCAGGAAAAGGCGGCGTGGGTAAATCTACTGTTTCGGTAGGGTTAGCCGCTGCGCTGTGCCGCCGCGGGCGGCGCGTATTGCTGGTGGATGGCGACGCCGGGTTACGCGGCCTGGATTATTTGCTGGGCGTGACGCAAGATTTGGTGTTTGATTTGGCCGATGCTGTTAGCGGTGCTTGCGAACCCATGAAAGCGGTTTATCCGTGCCCTGCACCCGGCGGAGAAAGGCTGTTCCTTTTGCCTGCACCCGCGCAAGAAGAGGATTGTGTTAGCCCCCAGGTGATGTGCCAACTGGTGGGGGCGCTGCAAAAACTGTTTGACTTTGTGCTTATCGATGGGCCCGCTGGTTTGGGTAGGGCTTTTCGGGCGGCCGTGGCGCCTGCTGGGCAGGCCTTGGTGGTGGTTACCCCCGAGGGTTTGTCGGTAAGAGGGGGCGAACGAGCCAGCCAGGCACTGCGTCAAGCTGGCGTTGAGAAGCAGAGGCTTATCATCAATCAGTTCGATAAAGCGTTGTTTCGCCGTCAGGGCCAGTTCCCTGATTTAGACGCGGTTATTGATGCCTGTGGCGTTCAGCTGGGGGCGGTCATACCGCAGGATGGGCAGATGGTGGCTGGCATGGCACAAGGGCGGCTGCCGGCGGGTAGATCCCCGGCGGTGCAGGCGTTTGATCGTTTGGCTGCCCGCATGGAAGGGGAACGGGTTGCGTTACCCCAATTTTAATCGTCGTTCCAGTCCGGTTTCAACATATACGCATACGTCTTGCTAAACGGAACCTGTATCAATATGGCATACGATGAGCCACGTACAAATCATAGGAGGGAAGTATATGAACATCGCCTTGATAGCACACGACGCAAAAAAAGAATTGATGGTGCAGTTCTGCATTGCATATTGCGGAATTTTGAGCCGCCATACCCTCTGCTCCACCGGGACCACGGGCAAGATGGTTTCGGAAGCTACCGGATTGGAAATACAAAAGTTCTTAAGCGGCTCTCAAGGGGGCGATCAGCAAATTGCGGCCCGTATCGCCTGCAATGAAGTGGATTTGCTCATCTTCTTCCGCGATCCCCTAAGCCCCAAACCTCATGAGCCCAACGACATGAATTTGCTGCGCCTGTGCGATATGCACAACATCCCGGTGGCTACCAATATGGCCACAGGCGAGGTGCTGATCCACGGATTGGAGCGCGGCGATTTGGATTGGAGAAACATATTAAACCCTAAGGGTTGACCCCTTGCCGTTGTGCGGTAGGGCGTTGGTATTAACCAGGGGTTGAATGATAAAAAGCGTTGATCGGGAAGAGTATGCTGTGACCCGCCCAGAGAGGGGGCGCGGGGCCGACGCCTCGCTGTAAGCGCCCCTGCATAAGGCCGCAGGCAGAAGACACCCGTGAGCAAAGGCCGCCTATTTTTAGGAAGGCTCTTCGGTTTGCCTCCGTTATCGGGTGTAAAGAGGGGAGCGTATGCTCCCAAAAAGGGTGGCACCGCGAGGATCTCCCTCGTCCCTTTGTGGGACGGGGGAGTTTTTTTGTTTTGCTGTTTTGTGCCAATCGCTTTTTATGCCTAGTGCGCCCTATAAACGGTGCAGTTTTTTGCATTATAGAAATAAAACAGAGAGTGAATAGAAAGGATGAATCACATGGCGTTGATTGTAAAATCGCCCCGAGGGACCCAGGATATGCTGCCCAAGGAGGCTTACCGCTGGCACTTGGTAGAGGAGGTTATGCGCCGGGCGGCCAAGTCTTATGGTTTTCGCGAGATACGCACCCCGGTGTTTGAAGATACCCGCCTGTTCCAGCGTTCCGTGGGAGAAACCACCGACGTAGTGCAAAAGGAGATGTATACCTTTGACACCAAGGGGGGCGATAGCATCACCCTGCGCCCTGAAGGTACGGCCGGCGCGGCCCGGGCCATGCTGGAGCACGGCCTTTATAACGACGGGTTGCCGGTAAAGGCCTACTATTTCACCTCCTGCTACCGCTATGAAAAACCCCAGGCGGGCAGACTACGGGAGTTTCATCAGTTTGGCGTTGAAACCTTCGGCGCCCCCCAGCCCGCCGCCGACGCGGAGATCATCGCCCTGGCGAAGTCGGTGTTCGACAGCCTGGGCCTAACCGGCATTTCGTTGGAGATAAACTCCATCGGTTGCCCTGCTTGCCGTGCCAAATACCACGAGGCGCTCAAAGCTTATTTTGAAGCTTACCGGGATCAGCTGTGCGAAACCTGCCTGGGACGGCTGGAGCGCAACCCCATGCGTATTCTTGACTGTAAAAGTCCTGTTTGCTCCCAAATTGCCCAAGGCGCTCCGGTTATGCTGGATTATCTATGTGATGACTGCCGCGCGCACTTTGAGGCGGTCAAGGGGTACCTGCAAGCTGCCGGCATTGATTATACCGTGAATCCCCACATTGTGCGCGGTTTGGATTATTACACCCGCACGGTGTTTGAGTTTGTTTCCAATCAAATAGGCGCCCAGGGCACTGTGTGCGGCGGCGGCCGGTACGATGGTTTAATCAAAGAGCTGGGCGGCCCCGATATGCCATCGCTGGGCTTTGGCCTGGGGATTGAACGCCTGCTTTTGCTGCTGGATGCGCAAGACGGCTTTGCCTCCTGCACGCCGCCCACCTGCGATATCTATGTGGCCGGGTTGGGAGAAAAAGCGCAAACCGAGGCGTTTCGCCTGATTGAACAGTTGCGCAGCTATTCCATCGCCGCTGAGGGGGATTTGGCAGGCCGCAGCTTGAAAGCGCAGATGAAGTATGCCGATAAGATCGGCGCCAAATTCACTTTGGTGTTGGGCGATAGCGAGTTGGAGGCCCAGCAAGCCAAAATCAAAAATATGGCCACCGGCGAGCAGACGGATATTACTTTAGGCGAGGGATTCGCCCAGCAGGCGGCGGATTTGCTGCTGACACATACCTGTGCTCCTGCCGGGCTGTAATAGAGCGATAGATAGACGATAGAAAGGGGAATAGCCATGCTCAACGAATCGTTATTCAACCGCTTTCGTGAAACCGTAGCCCAGCAACAGCTGGGAGTTTACGGGGTGCATGTATACCAGGAGGGGCGGGGCACAGTGGCCCACCGCTGGCGTAGCGACGACAGAACCTGCCTGTACTCAGCCTCCAAAACCTTTGCCGCGCTGGCGGTGGGGATTTGCCAGGAGGAAGGGCGGCTGTCGATTGAGGATAAGGCGCTGGATTTCTTTCCGCAATATCGGGATATTGCCTCTGCGGGCAGTGAAGATATTACTTTGCGGGATTTGCTGCACATGTGTTCCGGCAAGCTTTTTTCTATGTTTGATGTGCCTTGGGATTCGCCGGTGCTGCGGCAAACCGACTGGGCTGAGCTGTTCTTCCGCCTGCATGTAACCGCCAAACCCGGCACCCATTTTTGGTATTCCAACCCCAGTACTTATCTATTGGGCCGGGTGGTGGAATGCGTAACAGGGCAAAATTTACGGGATTACGCCAAACCCCGGCTGTTTGATAAGTTGAATATTTTTAATCCTCAGTGGCACACCTGCCCCCAGGGCCACACCCTGAGCTATAGCGGACTGTATCTCACCACCGAGGAGCTTTCGCGCCTGGGGAGGCTGCTGCTGGATGGCGGCGTGTACGAGGGCAAACAAGTGGTAAACGCGGCGTTTGTACAGGCGCTGCACGAGGATATTGTAGACAGCAACCCCGATAACGGCTCTGATCCCGAGGGTGCCGTGGGTTATGGCTATCAAGTTTGGCGCTGCCGCCGGGAGGGATCCTACCGGGCAGACGGCTCTTATGGCCAATACAGCATTGTGGTGCCCGACAAGCGGGCGGTGGTTACCATTACGGGCCATCGGAATTCCCTGTGGCTGGATACGGTGCGGGCGGCCTTTTCCGACATTGTGGAGCTGCTGTAAGGGGCGTTTCTTGTAAACACAGACGCAAAAATAAAAGAATATAGGAGGGTATCTTGATGCTTACCAATTCTTTGTTTGACCGGTTCCGTCTCACCGTGGCGGAAAAGAACCTGCATATTTACGGCATACACGTCTATCAAGAAGGGCAGGGCACAGTAACCCACCGCTGGCGCACCGATGACCCGGTGAACCTGTATTCGGCCTCCAAGGCCTTTACCTCTATGGCGGTGGGCATCTGCCAAGACGAGGGGCGCTTGCAGCTCAGCGACAAGGTGCTGGACTTCTTTCCCGAGTATAAAGATGTGGCGGCCTATGGTAGTGAAGAGGCCACCATCCGCGACGTGCTGCACATGGCCCCCGGCAAGGTATTCGATATGTTCGAGTACGAGGGGATCTCAAAGGAAGACATCCTCAACAAAGACTGGGCGGAACTTTACTTCCGCTTGCCGGTCACAAAAAAACCGGGCGAATATTTTTATTACTGCAACCCCTGCACCTATGTGCTGGGCCGCATTGTGGAAAAGGTAAGCGGTGAAAAGCTGCGGGATTACCTGGTGCCCCGCCTGTTTACTCCCTTTGAAATTTATAATCCCCAGTGGCACACCTGCCCCCAAGGCCATACCGAGGGCTACAGCGGGCTATATCTGCGCACCGAGGAGCTGGCGCGCCTGGGCCGCATGATGCTGGACGGCGGTATTTACAATGGCAAGCGCATTGTCAGCGCGGAATATATCAAGGCCGCCTCCACCGATATGATCTCCACCCACGGGTGGAACAACGCCGATCCGGAAAACAACTCGGGTTACGGCTATCAGCTGTGGGGCTGCTCCCGCGAGGGGGTCTATCGGGCCGACGGGGCCTACGGTCAATACACCATTGTGGTGCCCGACAAAAAAGCCGTGGTCACCCTTAACTGCCACCAGGAAACCAACGGCATGGATGTGATCCGCGCCGTGCTGGGCGATATTGTGGCACTACTATAAGCTACTGTAAAAATATGAAAAGAGAATCCCGCGCCGGTTTTCCGGCAAGGGTAGGAATCTGGAAAGGATGAAATTCGTTATGGCGGAAACCATGAAGGGCTTGCAGCGCACCCACTATTGCGGCGTGCTGCGGGCCGGTGACGAGGGCAAAGAGGTTGTTGTTTGCGGCTGGGTGCAGCGGCAACGGGATTTGGGGCAGCTTATCTTTATCGATCTGCGCGACCGCACCGGTATTGTGCAGCTGGCCTTTGACGACGGCACCGACCGCGAGGTATTTGACAAAGCTTTTGCCGCCCGGGCGGAATTTGTGTTGGCGGCCCGAGGCGTTGTGCGGGAGCGTTCCTCCAAAAACCCGGATCTGCCCACCGGCGATATTGAAATTGCGGTAAGCGAGCTGCGCGTGTTGGCAAAATCAGAAACGCCCCCCTTTGAGATCGTGGAGGATTCCAACGTAAAAGAAGATCTGCGCCTGAAATACCGCTATTTGGATTTGCGCCGGCCGGATTTGCAGGGCAGGCTGCTGGCGCGCCACCGCATTGTGAAAGCCACCCGAGACTATTTTGACAACAACAGCTTTATCGAAATAGAAACCCCCAACCTGATTAAATCCACGCCGGAGGGCGCGCGAGACTATTTGGTGCCCTCCCGTGTGTTCCCAGGCAGCTTTTTCGCGCTGCCCCAGTCGCCGCAGCTGTATAAGCAGCTGACGATGTTGGCGGGCTTTGACCGGTATATGCAAATCGCCCGTTGTTTCCGCGATGAAGACCTGCGGGCCGACCGGCAGCCGGAGTTTACCCAGATCGACTTTGAAATGTCCTTTGTGTCGCAAGAGGACGTCATGGCCATTGCCGAAGGTTTGGTTAAGCAGCTTTACCGCCAAGTGTTAAATGTTGAGATTGAAACCCCATTGCCCTGCATGACCTATGCGGAAGGTATGGAGCGGTTTGGCTCCGATAAGCCGGATCTGCGTTTCGGCATGGAGCTGCACAATCTGGCAGAGGCTTTGCAGAATACCCAGTTTCGCGTATTCGCCGGCGCTTTGGCCCAAGGCGGCAGCGTGCGGGGCATCAATGTAAAAGGTGGGGCCGAAAAGACCCCTCGCAAGGAGATCGATAAGCTCACCGAATGGGTTAAGGCTTACGGCGCCAAGGGATTGGCATGGACGCGGCTCAACGCCGACGGAAGCGCCTCTTCTTCTTATGAAAAGTTCCTCTCTGAGGAGGAGTGCGCCGGTGTGCGCGCCGCGCTGGATGCCCAGCCGGGGGATCTGCTGCTGCTGGTAGCCGACGCCGACGCCCAGGTGGTGTTCGATGCGCTGGGCGCCCTTCGCTGCGAAATGGCGGCCCGCATGGGCATTATCGACGAAAGCCGGCCCAACCTGCTGTGGATCACCGACTTCCCGCTGTTTGAGTACGACAAGGAGGAGCAACGCTATGTAGCCAAGCACCATCCTTTTACCAGCCCCAACCCAGAAGATGTGGATAAGCTGGAAAGCGATCCCGGCAGCGTGCGCGCCCAGGCCTACGATATGATCCTAAACGGCAACGAGGTAGGCGGCGGATCGGTTCGTATCAACGATCCCGCTTTGCAGCAGCGTATGTTTAAGGCGCTGGGCTTTACCCCTGAGCGGGCCCAAGCTCAGTTTGGCTTTTTGATCGACGCCTTCCGCTACGGTGCGCCGCCCCATGCGGGCATGGCCTTTGGCTTGGATCGGTTGGTGATGTTGATGCTTGGCAGCGAAAGTATTCGGGATGTTATTGCCTTCCCCAAGGTGGCAAGCTCCGGAGAACTGATGACCAATTCTCCCGCGCCGGTGGATGAGAAACAGCTGCGCGAGCTGGGCATTGCCCTGGCCGCGCCGGAGGCTGAAAACACCGCCGACGAATAAGGCCCTGTGCACCAAAGCCCCGCCTTGTGCGGGGCTTGCTGTATCGGGGTGTTATGTGTTATCATAGGCGGGTAAAGGGGGCATAGGGGCGTATGGAAACCGCGATTGACATCCGCCGAACGGGGGCACAATCCATTCCAGAAGTTTGCCGCCTGCGCCAGCTATGTTATTGGGAGGATTTTTATTTTCTGCCCCGCAACGTCATGAGCCAATCCGCCGAGGCCCAAGCGCTGGCCAAATGGTTAGAGGAGGATCCCGGTTGTAACCGTTTGTACGGCGCGTTTGCAGGCGATAGATTGATAGGATATGCCAACGCGGGTTGGGGAGAAGAACCCCACGAAATAGAGGCCGGCGCGGCAAAAGCCGTGGAGCTGTGCAACCTGTTTGTGGCTAGGCAATGGCGAGGGCAGGGGACGGGGCTTTTGCTGCTGCAAGCAGCGGCGCAAGACTTTGCCCGTTTGGGCGCCGAAATGCTTATCCTTTCCAACTGGCGCTCTGCTGCTTCCAATGGGTTTTACCGTGCCTTAGGGGGCCGGCTGGTAGGGCAGCAACGCAGAACCTATGCCAACGGGGAACAAGTGGTTGATTTTTTTGCTTGGCAGATGGATCAGCTGCTGCACACACTGGAGCAACGAGTTGCCCCTTACCTTTGCGGAAGCGCTGCTACGGATGGCCTTTGCAAGAATGGCCCCACAGAAAGCGGTTTGCGCTAAGGCCCAGAATGCCGGCGGAAGTGGTGGAAGACAGGAGGATTTGGTGTGGAACTGGCCTTTCAGGACAAAACAGTGGCAATAACCGGCGGCGCTAACGGCATCGGCCGGTGTATTGCCGAGGAGTTTGCCGCCCGGGGCGCCTGGGTATTTGTGCTGGATGTAGACAAGAATGCCGGCGAAGAGCTGGCTTCCCGTCTGAAGCAAGTGCGTTTTGTTCCGGGCGACGCCGCCAAGCAGGAGGATTTAGAGCATTTTGCAGCGCAGATACAGGCCCACGGCTCTTTGCATTATCTGATTAACAACGCCTGCGTCAGCCACGGCGGCATTCTTTCCGGCTGCGGCTACGAGGACTTTGTGAAAACCTTGCGCCTAGGGGTGGCGGCGCCCTATTGGCTGTGCCGGTTGTTGTTGCCCAGCTTTGCGCCGGGGGCTGCTGTGGTTAATATTTCCTCTACCAGGGCGCATATGTCTCAGGCGGATACCGAAAGCTACACAGCAGCCAAAGGAGGAATCAGCGCATTAACCCATGGGCTGGCCGCCAGCCTGGCGGGCCGGGCGCGGGTAAACGCCGTGAGTCCGGGCTGGATTGACACCTGGGCCTACCATCAGGGCACGCCAAAGCCCCGGTATGCCCCGGGCGACGAAGCGCAGCACGCCGTAGGGCGGGTGGGAACCCCGCAGGATATTGCCGCCGCTGTGTTGTTTTTGTGCAGTGACCAGGCGGGCTTTATCACGGGCCAAGAGATTGTGGTGGACGGCGGTATGACCAAACGCATGATCTACAGCGGCGACGAAGGCTGGCAATACCGGCCCTAGCGTTTCGCTTTGGCGGGCATTTGTGAACCCGACCTCTATAACGACCAATGACTCAATGAAAAACAACGCAAGCATGAAGCAGAACTTGCAGCCGGTCAATTGGTTTTGATAAACCGGCTTGCAAGCAGTTTGCAGACAGAAAGGAATGCCGTTTTTATGCCAATCCAGTTATTTAGCATCGGCCCCTTTACCGTGCAGGGCTATGGGCTTATGATAGCCCTGGGCATTATCGCCGCGGTACTGGTGGCGGAGTTTCGGGCCAAAAAGCAGGGCCTGGATCAGGATAAGCTTTTTACCATGGTGCTGTGGGGGGTGCTGTGTGGCTTTGTGGGGGCAAAGCTGCTGTATTACCTGACACGGCTACAGGATATTATCGCCGATCCGTCTCTGTTGCTGGATTTTGCCGACGGCTTTGTGGTATACGGCGGCATTATCACCGGCTTTCTGGCTCCCCTTATTTATGCTAAGATTAAAAAAATACCCTTTTTGCGTTATTTGGATGTGGCGGTGCCGTCGCTGGCATTGGCCCAGGGTTTTGGGCGCATCGGCTGCGCCATTGCCGGCTGCTGCTACGGGTTGCCCACGGATGGACCTTTTGCTGTGGTAGCCGCTAACGGGGAGCGGCTGTTCCCCATCCAACTGGTTTCCAGCGGGCTAAACTTTTTGCACTTTTTGGTGTTGATTCTCATCGCCCGGCACTGGCGTAAAGAGGGTGTAACCTCGGCGTGTTATTTGATTTTTTACAGTGTGGGCCGGTTTATCATTGAATTCTTCCGGGGAGATCTCATCCGCGGCAGTGTGGGGGAACTTTCTACCTCGCAATTTATCTCGCTTTTCATGTTTGTGTTCGGCGTGGGCATGTTGGTGTGGGTAGCCCGGCGCAAAGCGCCGCAACTGACTGAGCCCTCGGCAGAGCCGCAAGAGGCAAGTGCGGCGGCAAGCAGCACGCCGGTGTCAACACAGGAAGAAGTAGATCCGCAGGCGGCACAACCCGCCGCCGAGCAAGAGGAAAAGGATGGAGAAGACGGGGCGGATAACGGCGAAGACGAGCAGTAACCCGCACGTGCTGCTGTTTGCGCTGTTATAGACTGCTAGTAAGACGACAAGGGGCGCCTGGTTTGGCCGGGCGCCCCTGAGTTTATCAAAAACGTTTTTGCGCTATCAGGTTTTTTTCTATGCAGCACAGGCAGCACAGCGGTTATAGCGAAATTTTTATTCTTCTGCCGTGCTTGTGCCGCGATATATCAACGTGTTTTACTTTTCGGACCGGCACTTGGTGTTTTTAAGCGGCGGGTAGAAGTTTTTGTTTTTTACCATCCCTCTTGCTTGCCCAACCGGGCCATGACCATCTGCTGGCTTTTATGTTTCCGTACAAACGGCAAAGACCGGTGTTTTTTACATGCAATACATGCAATCTGAGAGAAACAGCAATTTGGGAAAAGCGGCGCGCGTGTATCCCGGCTATAATAAAACCACCGCGCGGGGAAAGAAGCTGTCAATGAACTATCATCAAACGTTGCAAAAGGTGCTGGATTATATCGATCAGCACATAACAGATGAGATCAGCGCCGCCCAACTGGCCCAGCAGGCCGGGTATTCGGTCTATCATTTCAGCCGCATTTTTACCGGTGTGATTGGGATCTCCGCCTTATCCTATGTCACATGGCGCAAACTGCAATATGGGCTCTATGATCTGTGCCAGGGTGAAAAGGTGATCAATGTGGCCATGAAATACGGCTTTGAAACCCACGCCGGTTTTACCAAGGCCTTTACCCATTGGTTTGGGTTTCCACCCTCCATGTGCCGGTTGCGCTTACGTGTTGGCCCCCCGGCGGCACCCGACCCGGCCCTTTTGGCGAATAAATTTTACGGAGGTAACGTCATGACGCCCCATATTATTGAATTAACGCCTTTTTCGGTGGTGGGCTACCCCAGCCGCCATACAAAACCCGGCATGCACAGCACCGCCGACGCTCCTACCTTTTGGAATACCATTCAGATGGATTACGGTCCGATTCTTTCCAAGCTGTACGATACCTTTCCCGATACCTACCCCCATTCAAAGCACTGCGAAATCAGCATGTGCTACGATGTGGATGAAAACACCGGGGCATTCACCTACCTGCTGGGTAGGGGGATCGATAACCCGGCGGATCTGCAAAATATCCTGCCCGACATGACGCGAGTGGATATCACCGGCGGACTGTATGCGATTTTCTCCACCCCGCCGGCGGAGGGTTCCTACATTCAGGCAGCGCAAGATACCTGGAACGAGGCCTTTTTGCACTGGCTGCCTCAATCCGAGTTTGAGTTTGACGAAACGCGCCACGAATTTGAATACCACGATCACCGGGATCACGGCTGGTATTTCGGCGGTAAACTGCAAATCGATATCTGCATCCCCATTCGCCAAAAAGAAGAGGAGTTGCGCAAAGCACAACTGCGCGGGATCTATTAAGCCTTATAAAGTAATTTTGCCACACAAGGAGCAAGAAGCATGAAAAAGTTATTGTTTTTATGCGGACCGAATGGAATCGGAAAGACATCCATATCGAAAAAGCTGGTCAATATGTTGCCGCATTCGGCCTATGTGGATTCGGATCCTTGCAGAATTATGAATCCGTTTGTGCTAAATGATGATACCATCCCAACCATCTCAAAGAATATCAGCGACTTAATTTCCAATTATTTTAATTGCCCGGCGGTTGAGATTGTCATCTTTTCTTATGGCTTTCACGGCAGAAGAAAGGAAGTTTTTGCCAGAGTAATAGAGAGCATTTCTTCTTTTCAGTATGATTTTGTTCCGTGTCTTCTCTGGTGCGGCAAAGAGGAAAATATAAAACGAATGAATGCCGACAGCAGAAGCGAGGATCGTATCGCAAGAGCGCTGGAGGAATCGAGAAAGGCATTTGACGGAATATCTTATCCCAAAATCGACATTACCCATTTATCCATTGAGCAAGCCGCGTCGGCTATCCTTGCACAGGCCAATTTATAAAAACACAGAGAAACCGCGCAGTGAAACCGAACGACATTTCCAATAAATATCTTGTAAAGCAAAAATCCGCCCATGGGGCGCCCACGTAAGGAGGCCCCTTGGCCGGATTTTTTCGCCGGTTCACATTTCTTAATTGGCGGATTCGCTCACCTATAGATGCAGCAGGTGGTTTTTAAATATAGCAACGCCTGTTTTTCCGGATCGCATCATTCATACCGTTTTAAATCTTATCCCAACGCTTGCGCATTCGTTTTCAGCGAAAAGCCGCCCCAGTTTTGCCGGGAGCTGACGATATCTGACTGATTCTATACCTCAATTTCACTTTCAAAATATTGTTCCTGAAAATGAACCGCTTCTGATATTTGCTTTTGATCAAAAGAGAATCCTTCAGGTGCAGCAACAAGTTTATCTTCCACATCGTTATGGCGGTGCACGATTCCGATAATGCGAGCCGTGTATTCTTTGACCGGAATATCTACACCAAGCAAATACACATCAAGTTCTTTGCCGTCGCCGCCCAATACATGCGGTATGTATCCGTAATTGACAGGATAGATAAGGCCGGGGTGTTTGGGATGGTTGCTTCCAATTGGTCTGTCTATTTTTATATCAACTGTTTTTCCAAGAAAGGATTTTACAAGCGCCTTTCTCAAGGTATAGACGATAAAATCGTGTTTTCCTTTGAGATACTGTTCTCTACCCCTATCAGTGGGTACTTGCAGAGCAAGGGATACCTTTAGCTCTTCATACGCTTTTGCAACCGACGGCGTACTGTTTAGATAATCTCTAAAATTTATATAATTTATCCAATCCATACTGTTGGTCAGAACAACATGGATAAAATGCGTTTGCAAATCTCCCGTACCGTCATAAACGCTTCCGGCCGCAAATAGCAACTGTTCTCCAAGATCTGAATTGGGCCTATAATAAAAGCCGGCGTCTTTGAGTTCTTTTTCAAAGGCAAGAATATCATCAAAACGATCGACCGCCACCGCAATGTCAATGATAGGCTTTGCCTTTATGGAAGGAATGGAGGTGCTTCCCACGTGCTGAATATCTTTAATAACATTACCCAAGATTGTTTTCAAACGGCAAATTGTATTCTGAGCTTCAATCTCCCACTCTTTTTCGTGTTCGCACAGCTTTACTGCTCCTCGTTTTAAACCAAGCATCCCTTAACCTCCAAACGACAATTCGATTCCTAAAGAGCCGTCAATGATTTGACATGGTTTTGCAAAAATTTGCAGGGGTGATTTCATACGCTTCCGAAAGGGAATCAACCCTTTATAGTGATTTTATCACAGGAAGGAAATTCTTGCTACCATTTTTAATCAATGGTTATCCTCCCATATCATTGATTACAGAAAGTTAAAGGGAAACCCCTCTTGATGAAGTGTTTCCCTTTGGCGTATTTTTACTTTGCAATATTTGCAATAAGAGATTCGTTTGCGGCGGTTATGATTACTCCCGGATGCGGATACGGGTATAAACAAAGATGGCCACTACCATCAAAATGATCTGGGCCAAATTGATGCTCATGGTAAAGCCCAATGTTAGCTGAATAACTGTTAAATCCACCGTAACGGGGGAAAAACCAAAGCTAGCCCCCAGCGCCAGCCAAGACAGGTAGCTGACATCGACGCAAGCGTCGCCAATAACCTTGCCCAGCACCACGGCCAACAACAAAAGAATAACGCACAGCAGTGTTTTTAAAAAGCTTTTTTTCATAGAACGACCCCGTTTCTCATAGATTGAAGAAAGGCGGCAGATTTTTTTATTCGCATGGGGCTATTGTTGTTATTGCCTTCCGGTGGAGCCAAAGCCCCCTTCTCCCCGAGCGGTTTGGGTAAGATTCTCTACCACCTGCACCGGCAAGGGGCAAACCGGCATAACCACCAGCTGGGCAATCCGATCGCCGGGGTTTACCGTGTAGGGTTCGTCCCCCATATTACAGAGGCCCACCTGGATTTCGCCGCGATAATCGCTATCTATAACGCCTACGCCGTTAGAAAGGCATACCCCGTGTTTCACACCTAAGCCGCTGCGGGCGAACACCAGGGCTACATATCCCGGCCCTGGCAGGCCGATGGCAATACCCGATGGAATCAAAGCCCGGCCGCCTGGCGGCAGAAGCACCGGCTCATCCACACAAGCGCACAAATCCAGCCCCGCTGATCCCGCGGTGGCCCGCTGAGGAATACGGGCATTTTCTCTTTTTTTTAAAATTTCTAGAGTGAAACCAGGTTCAGGATTTTGCATAAGGTGCCTCCTTTATTTATGGCGACTGGAAGTGTTTTCTTTCAAAAAATGCGTGCCGCTGCACGTTTATGGCCGGCAGTAAGCGGAATAATCATCGACCGCCCTTTATTCTAGCATGTTTTCTTACTATGGGCAAGAGAAGAAGGCGGCGGAACGTTGGGGCCGCGCCAAACCATTTTCATGATTTTTTAGCAGAAATCTCGGCTTTGCAGCCTTTACGGCCAGTTCATAAATATCGGGTAAACTATTGCTATTAAATGTTATTAACCCTGTGGGCCGTCCGCCGCACAGGCAAACAGCATAATAAAAGGAGGGCTTATAATGCCCCTTTCGATTGGATGGATTCTATGGGCTGTGGCCGCTTTGGCGGCGGTGGCGCTCGTGGTATTATTTTGCTGGATACAAAACAACCTGTTGCAAGTCACCCGGCTGTCGGCGCCTGCGCCGGTAGAACAGCCGCTGCGGGTGGTGCATTTATCTGATCTGCACGGCAAGCAGTTTGGCCGGGGGAACCGGAGGCTTATTCGCATGGTAGAGGGGTTGTGCCCGGATCTGGTGGTGTTTACCGGTGATTTGGTTAATGACGATACCGACGACTTAGAAGCGGCGGTGGATCTGCTGCGCCGCCTAACCGCTTTTTGCCCGGTGGTATATGTGCTGGGCAACCATGAGCACCGGTACCATTTGGAAGAACGGGTGCTTGCCCGTTTGCAGGCTGCCGGGGTAATCGCTTTGCGCGACAGTTTTTGCACCCTTGCAGTGAAGGGAAGCCGGCTGCAAATTTTGGGGATGGATGAAAACCAAGGTTCCCACGAGGCATACAGGCAGATCCGCCGGGGGGAATACACCTACCGAGACAGCGGCCCACTCTTGCGCCAGCTGGAAGCCAAGAATGGGGTACGGCTGGTGTTATCGCATTACCCGGAAAATTTTGCGCTGATTGGGGAGAAATCCTACAACCGGTATCATTTTGATGTGATGTTTTGCGGCCATGCCCACGGCGGGCAGTTTATCCTGCCCTTTTTCGGCGGCGTGTTTGCCCCGGGCCAGGGGATCCGCCCCCGCTACTACCGCGGTAGGTATGGCGACGGCCCCTATTTGGTGGTGAGCCGTGGATTGGGCAACAGCGGCTTTCCATTGCGATTGTTTAACCGGCCTAATGTGGTGCTTGTTACCCTGACCCCGTCCTCCAGCGACGGAAATGCCTGAGCCTAAATGTGAGTTTCATTCATAAAGCAAGGCCCTGCCGGCACGGCAGGGCCTTTGTTGCGCAATATTTTGTGGTGCCTTTCAGGCATCCGACCGGCGGAAAAACAAGGGCGGCAGGGCGGCGCTAGGGGCCTTTCTTCTTTTCTACTCTACCATGCGGTAGGCTGCAAGGCGTCTTTCTCCTTCATCATGCGCAAGAATTCTTCCCCTGAATATACGCGTATGTTATCGACATCCGAAAAGAAAAGGCCATAGGGAATTACGTAACATTGGTCGCGGCAGGCGATGTAAATCAGTTCTGCTTGGTACCCCCGGTTTTGATACCGGTAGGTGTAACAGACGGGCACCAAAGCCTGATAATCCCATATGCCGGATGTTTCTAGTAAAACTTGCACTACTTCCGGGTGAAAGGCATAACCGCCCAACCAGTCGTAACTGCTATAGATAAATTTGTCTTCCCAATAATACCGGGCGGCCTGGTGTTGCTGCGGATCAGCGCCGGTATGGGTGAAAGCCAGGAGATGATATAAAGACTCGGAACGCCGCACGGGAAAATACCAGCTGTAGTATTCACTGTTTAAAAGTTCATACGGCACGCCCCCTTGCGACAGTAGATCGGCCACTTGGAGGGCATCGCAGTTATAAACCTTCACGCCGTTCTCTATAATCAGATTGGCCTCGGGGGCCTCTGCCTCTTCTGTTTGCGCCAACAGAGGCGCTCCATCTAAAGTGGGGCGCAGCAGATCCAGCATTTGCTCTTGGGTATGGGTAAAATTCTCATAGTCTTCAGCGCTGTCAGAAATGGAAAACCGGCGATAATCATATTCAGGTGTTTGGGCCAAAAAACGGGGCGCCAATGCCGCCAAGGTGCCGGTGATACCCCCAACCGCCAGCACACAAGCCAAACATAGGCCCACTGTTCGCCGCTTTAATTTACGAAAGAACGAAGCAAACCGTTTCATAACAACACCGCCCTTTTCACCGGTTGAGATTTGAAAGAAAAGCATTTTGACGCCGCCGGCTACCCTACTTCGGCCAAGATTCCCATGGGATCGGCTCTGCCGGATCCAATTCTGATACATGAAAGGCCAGAATTTCTTCAAATTCTTCTTTGGTATACAGATGCAGCCTCTTGAAATACATGCCGTCGTTTCTCCAGTTACCGCTATAGGGGATAAAATAAACGCCCTGATCGCTTTCTATATAGATAGCCTGTACGCCAAAAGTTTCGCCGTCCTTATTGATGCCGGCACTGTCAAAGGGCAGCAGAATACGCGCACCGGTGATGCCTTTTTCGTCCAGCAGTTCCTGCACGCGCTCCGGATGAAAAGCGTAACCGCCGGTGCCGTCGTCGTTTTCCAAAGTCAGCTGGTGTGAAATATTATACGATTCCTGCAAATCTAGTTGAGGTATCGCGGCATTATGCCTTAAAGTGACGAGGTTAAACCCCTCCGCATTGTTTTGCACCGGGAAATACCAGGTAAAATCCCTGGATTGGGTAACCCCTTCTACCAGCCCGCCGTGATGCAGCCAGTAAAGCAAATGCTCCACCCGTATAGAATAGCATTTTACCCCGCTCTCTAGCACCCAATTGGCCTTTTGCGCGTTTTCGTCGCTTTTTCGCTCCACAATTTGCACGCCGCCTTCCGGCGGATCGCCTAACTGTTCCAAAAGAACATCCCAGTTCTCCTGCAAATAGGCGTAGTCCTCAGGTGCGTCCATAACGGTGTGGGTGCGAAAATCGTAGCCTTCGTTTGCGGGGCGCAGGCACCACAACAGGGCAAAGGCGGCGCATAGCACCGCTACCGCCGCAACAACCAGCACCCGTCTTCTGTTTGTACGCACCGCTTTCCATATCGGTTGCATTTAGAAAATCCCCCTCAACTGTTTACTGCTAAAATTATTCACCAGAAACCATAGAATCCAAAAACGCGGAAAATTCCGCGGCGGTGTAGAGTTTTAAGTTTTCTATAGGCACTGTCATCTGATCCCGGAAGTTATAAGGAATCACCCAGCGGCCGTGCTCATTTTCTGCATAAACGACCTGAAAGAAAATGCGGCTGTACATGGTATACGGCAAAAGGACAGTAACATTTAAAGGCACTAAGGTATCCACCTGCTGCACCCCTGCCTGCTGAAGCAACTCCTGCACCAATTCGGGGTGAAAGGCGAATCCGCCAAAACCGTCTTCACTGTTGAATGCCAGCGGTTCCTCGCTTAGTTCAAAGGAGCCCGGCAAGCTTAACTCCGGCACCCCGATGCTATGATTTAAAAAGATTAGCTGATACTCTTCGCTGTTACTGTAAACAGGGAAATACCAAGTATAATATTCTGAATGCACAACCTCCTGCGCCAGCCCCCCATGGCGCAGACCAAACTGTAGCTGATCCGACTGAATATGAAAAACCTTTACCCCCCGCTCTAACACCAGGTTGGCCTTTTGTGCGTTTTCATCGCTTTTTCGCTCTGCAATCTGTACGCCGCCTTCGGGCGGCTGGCCTAACTGCTGCAAGAGGGAATCGATATTTTCTTGCAGGTAAGCATAACCCGCCTCGTCTTGAAAAATAGTATAGGTGCGAAAATCGTAAGGCTCAAGCGGCGCTTGGACGGGCGTGCTGATGAGCCAGATCGCCACGGCGGGCAAAAGCAGCAGACCGGTGCAAAGGGCTACCGGCTTTGCCTTGCGCCATCTGGTGGATCTGGCGGAATTGAAAGACCCATGCGTCTCTGCATTCTTGCTGTTTTTCATAGGCTCCTCCTTGCTATTGGGGAGATGAAGGGGAAACAGATGGCGGGGTGGGTTCTTCCGATCCCGTATAGAGACGTAATATCCATAAAAACTCTTCTCGATCGCACAGGTGCAGTTCCCGTAGCAAAGAGCTGAAATCTCGTACCCCATAGGGAATAAAATACTGCTCGTCACCGCATTGCACATATACCAGGTAAAGGTGATAAGGGGAACCGTCCTGTTTGCCATATACGCTCAAAGGCATCAAAACATCGGGAGCGCCCAAACCTTCGCTATCTAAAATGGTCTGAATCATTTCTGGATGAAAAACATAACCGGTCATTCCATCGGTGGTTCCGTACTCAAACTGAGCAATAAAGGAATAGGGGGATTCCATACCGCCGGATGAGGCCGGTGCGTGATGTTCTAAACAGACAAGCTCGTAGTTTATTCTGTTTTGATGAACGGGAAAATACCAAATATAATCTTGCGACTCCATAGCGCCTTGCACTAGCCCGCCGTGATACAGCCAATACAGCAGGTGTTCCGCCGGTATTTCGTAGGTTTTTACCCCCCGCTCTAACACCAGGTTGGCCTTTTGCGCATTTTCGTCGCTTTTTCGCTCTGCAATCTGCACGCCGCCCTCGGGCGGCTGGCCTAACTGCTGCAAGAGGGAATCGATATTTTCTTGCAGATAGGCATAATCCGCCTCGTCTTGAAAAATGGTATGGGTGCGAAAATCGTAGGTTGCCCGCCCTGACCCTCCTTGAAGTAAGATGGAGAACAGCACCGCAGATCCCAATAGCAAGGCAAAGCAGCCTACGATAAACCCCCATTTAACGGTGGTTTGTCTTCTAGCTGCTGCTGCCACTTTCTGCACCCCCACATCAAGCTTCATTTTCTTTGTTACAGTTGCTACGGCCCAAGCGGTTTATAACCTTGTGTGCTTTCTCCTTTCTTTTTCCACATTTTCCGCCACTGCTGAAATATCTGAGGCGCTATTGGTTTCTTTGGTGGCCTCCCGCTTCATCCGGCGCACTCGGTTGATGGTGAGAACTACACCTCCTGCCGCCAACACCAGCGCCGCCGCAGGGAGGAGAAGAAGCAAGAAGGAAGAGTCGGCAACTTCTGTTTGCAAGGGAATGCCGGTTCCTTGCACCGTGCCGCCCGATGGAGCCTCTTCAGACTGAGCTGGCGACATCAGGTTGGTAAACTCCGCTGCGGAGTAGAGGCGCCCCGTTTCAAACGGTTGAAATTCTGGAACAGCGGCATAAGGGAGGACATAGCCTTGCCCATCCTTTTGCGCATATATTAGGCTGAACATAGCGCTGGGAAGATGCAGCGGCATAATAACAGAGGCGTCTTCCATCCCCGCCGCCGCTAAATCTTTCATAATGCTCTTTGCACTGAAAACAGGCGCAAGCTCTTGGTTGTCAGCGCTATGGCAAATACTGCTGGAATAAGAATATTCCATTTTCCCATTGTCTTGGTGCGAGCATAAAACCGACATAACCTGATATCCCGCTCCGTCCTTTTCCACCGGGAAGAACCAAGTATAATCGCGCTTTGGCGCATCAGCGACAACCTGACCGTTTTGCAGCAAGGGCAGAAGCTGATCCAACTGATAACGATAGAATTTTACGCCGTTTTCCAGCGCTTGCCCCAAGTCTTCGGTGCCGTCAGATGTGGAAACACGCGCATAGGCGCGCAAATCGGTAAACTTTTCAAATAGATCCCGCCGGTTGCTGTAAATTTCTTGGTAATCCTTTGACTGCGCAAATTCCTCTTGGGTGTAGCTGCAGTTTTCTTGGGCGTAGGCAGATGTTGGGCATATCGAAAACAACGCCAAACAAAGGATAAACGCCGTCAGCTTCTTTTTTGTTGACTTCATTGAGTTCGCCTCCTTGCCTTGTGTGTCAGCCGGCATATGGAAAGATGCGATATGCCGGGGATAACATAAACGAAGATGATGCCGCCGGGAGCGGCGGCCTTTGGATTAGCTGCCCTATCGTTCAATTAATTTTAAGAGCAGCAGCCGTTCTTTTTGTGTTCTTTTGGTATCAGTATAACGAATTCTATATATTTTTCAACAATAGTTACGAAACTGTTATCTATTTGTAACAATGATTAAAATTCTGTAACGATTCTTTAATCTTACAAATTTGTAAGGCAAGTGTAAGCTAAAGCGATGGTTTCACAAAAACGTGCGTGATACAATGTGGGCATAGTCAAAGTTGTGCACACAGAAATCGGAGGAGAAGCAATGGAAACCATATTAAGAGTTGAACATATGGAAAAATATTACGGCAACCGCGGCAATGTGACCAAGGCGGTGGACGATATCAGCTTTGAGGTGGAACAGGGGGAGTACATGGGCATCATGGGTGCCTCGGGCAGCGGCAAAACCACGCTGCTCAACTGTATCTCTACCATCGACACAGTAACCGCCGGGCATATCTTTATCAACGGCAAAGACATCACCCAGCTGGGGGCTAAGCAGCTTTCACGCTTTCGCCGGGAAAGTCTGGGCTTTATCTTTCAGGATTTTAATTTGCTCGATACCCTCACCGCCTATGAAAACATCGCCCTGGCGCTGACCATTTTAAAAACCCCCGCTGGGCAAATCGATTCCCTGGTGCAGGATGTGGCCCAAAAGCTGGAAATAAGCCAGGTGCTTAACAAATATCCCTACCAGCTGTCGGGCGGTCAAAAGCAGCGCGTGGCCAGCGCCCGGGCCATTGTTACCCGCCCGTCGCTGGTGCTGGCCGACGAACCCACCGGCGCGCTGGACTCTAAATCTTCTCGTATGCTGCTGGAAAGCTTTGAAACCCTCAACAGCGTAATGAACGCCACCATATTAATGGTAACCCACGACGCCTTTGCCGCCAGCTACTGCAAACGCATTCTGTTTATTAAGGACGGCAAGATCTTTAACGAGTTGGTGCGCGGGTACGACAGCCGCAAGCAATTTTTTAACCGCATTATCGAGGTGGTTACCCTGTTGGGAGGCGACAATACCGATGTTTTATAAGCTGGCCTTCAAAAACGTGACAAAAAGTCTGAAGGACTATTTGGTGTATTTTCTCACCCTGACCTTCGGCGTATGCGTGTTTTATGTGTTTAACTCCATCGAGGCCCAGCAGGCCATGCTGGATTTGAGCCAATCCCAACATGTAATGATTGAAATGCTGCTGATCCTGGTGGATGTGCTTTCGGTGTTCGTTTCTTTTGTATTGGCGTTTCTTATTTTGTATGCCAACACTTTTATGATCAAACGGCGCAAAAAGGAGCTGGGCATCTATTTGCTGCTGGGCATGAAGAAAAGCCGGATTTCAGCCATACTGCTGGCAGAAACCGCTATCATCGCCTTGATTTCGTTGGGCGTGGGGTTGCTGCTGGGCGTGTTTGCCTCGCAGGGCATGGCGGTGCTTACTGCCCACATGTTTGATGTGCAGATAAGCCAGTTCCGCTTTATCTATTCGCCCTCGGCCTGCGGCAAAACGTTGCTTTATTTCGGCATCATCTTTGTGTTGGTGATGGTGTTCAATTCCATCAACGTATCTCGTTGCCGGTTAATTGATTTGCTCACTGCCGCAAAAAAGAACCAAGAGCTAAAAGTGAAAAAACTGTGGCTTTCGGTGGTGCTGTTTGTAATTTCGGTGGCCTGCCTGGGCGCGGCCTATTACATGATCTGCACCAACGGCATGAGTGAGCTGGATGGGTATTTCTACGGCAGCATTATTTTAGGATCCATCGGCACGCTGCTGTTTTTCCTGTCGCTTTCGGGCTTTTTGCTGCGGGTGGTAAAAAGCTGTAAACGGCTGTATTTAAAAAACCTTAATATGTTTGTGCTGCGGCAGATCAACAGCAAAATCAATTCCACTTATGTTTCGATGACCGTTATCTGCATATTGTTGTTGCTGGCCATCGGCGCGCTGGGCCTTACCTCGGGTATGAGCGATTACATGAAAAAAATGACCAATGATGTGGACGCAACCACTCCCTACGACTTGACCGTGGAAAACGAGAGCCTGGAAGACGCCCAATTTAATATTGAGCAGTATTTGCAGCAAAGTATGGGGCTGGATACCGAAGCGCTTTTTGCCCAGCGGCACACCGCTGTGCTGCGCGATTCTGGTTTGCAGGGCGCGCAAATCTTTCAGGGCTTTTACGGTGAAGAACCGGCTTCTAGCTATGCTATGTACAATGAGCTTATGGTGCCCTGCATGTCGTTAAGCGACTATAACGCTTTGCTAAATTTGTTGGGGAAAGAGCCTCTCGCCCTGCCGGAGGGCACCTTCGCCCTGTTCTCCAACCTAGAAATCACCCATAATATGGCGGCCCAGTTTGCGGCCTCGGGCAAAGCGTTAACGGTAAATGGGCAAACCTTGCAGCCTGCCTTTTCTCAGCTGCTGCCGACCACGGTGGGCAACAGCACTTACCCTGCGCTGTTGGTGCTGCCAGACAGCGTAGCGCTGAGCATGGAGCCTTCGGGCAGCATTTATGCGGTTACATATCGGGGCGATAAAAACCAGGTGGAGGAGGTTGTGCTGGATAAACTGCTAAACGGCGACGCTTATTCCGGCATGGTAGAAAGCGACGGGCCATATCTAACGGCGATGACGCGCCTTACATTTGTGCAGATGAGCATGGGATACCAAGCCATGATTTTGTTTATCGGCATTTATCTGGGTATTGTGTTCCTTATCGCTGGCGCCGCTGTGTTGGCGTTGCAACAGCTTTCAGAAGCAGCAGACAACGCCACCCGCTACCAGCTGCTGCGTAAGCTGGGGGTGGAGCAAAAGATGCTGGGCCGGGCCATCGTTTCCCAAGTGAGCATTTATTTCTTTATTCCGCTGGGGCTGGCCATTATTCATTCCATTGTGGGCATTTATGCCATCGGCAAAACGATGATGCTTTACACCGGCGGCATTTCGATAAACAGCATTTTGATCACCGCAGCCATTGTGCTGCTGGTATACGGCGGCTATTTTCTGGCCACCTGCGCAGGCTGCAAGAGCATTGCCCGCGGGCGTATTGTGGAAGATCCCAACTGATAAAATGCGGCGGGTTCGTTGCAGCACGCATTTGCTCCCGCCGCCTTACATACATTTCATAGGAACATAGACGAAAAGGAGCCATTTATTTTTTGTTGCGCTTCCAAAGAAAGGAGCCTAACTATATGAGAAGAAGAAAAAACCGTTCCGGCAACCCCGCCATTCTGGCGGTGGGCCTGGCCTTTGTGGTTGTGCTAATTGCGGCAGGCGTAATGGTTAGCCGCGCGGTAGACAACAGTGTGGAAAACACGCTGCAGGCCATGCAGCAAAGTAGCGGCATGGTGCATTAAATAGCCCTCCCAATTCCTATTTCTATATCACACACGAAATCCCCCGCCAAGGTCCATTCTTGGCGGGGGATTTCGCTTTTCTATCATTGGTATGTAGGTATGTAAGCTGTTTGCCCTACTGGGCCGGTTCCCACCCGGGTTGCCCTAGCAGCAGGGAACCCAGCGCCTGCACCGAAGAAACCAGGTTTTGGCCTCCGGCGCTACGCAGCTCTTCTTCGGTGCCGTAACCGTATAGCACGCCGATAAAATCGATGCCGGTTTCCTGGGCGCCGGCGGCGTCAAAATGGGTGTCGCCCACCATCACAATGCGATTGCCACAGCGGGCCTGTTCCATGGGCTGGCCGGAGATGGTTTCCACCGCCCAAGGGATCAGCTCCCGTTTCAAGGAGCGGCTGCCGTCTTGATTGGCCCCCGCTACGGCGCTGAATTTGTCGGCTATGCCAAAGTATTGTAAAATCCGTTGGGCTGCGGGCAAAGGTTTGGTGGTGGCAACGCCCAACCGCACCCCCGCCGCCAACAAAGCATCCAGCAAAGAAGCAATGCCGCCGTACAGACGATTTTCTTTCCAGCCGATTTCGTCGTAGCGTTTTCGGTAAATGCGAATGCCCTCGGTGCACTGCTCCTCGTTCATGCCGCACAGCAGCCGGAAATTATCGCGTATAGGCGGGCCGATAAAGCGCCGCAGCACGTCCTCGCTGGGGATGGGAAGGCCCATCGCACCCAGCGTATAACGGGCGCAATTGCAAATACCCTCGCCGGATTCGGTCAATGTGCCGTCTAAGTCAAACAAAACAATGTCGTATGCCGCCATTGGTATTCTCCTTTCCTTTTCTATATCATATTGGATCACGGCGCAATCTGCAAGCGTCTTTTCTAGCCCGCCGGGACTAGAGGAAGTAGCCCGTATCTTTAGGGTGTAAACAAAGCGAATGAGGGGTGGATGGGCATACCGTCGACATACGCCCCTGTTTTTCCCCTTTTTCCTGTGATATAATTTATATGACGGTTTTGTTGTGTCAAACAACAGAGGGAAAAGCATCAGATTTTGGAAAGGCGGCGACATTTTGGACGGCAATTTAAACAGCAACCCCAACAGCAATCTACAAACAATATCCCGCCCCACTGCGCGGGCAGGACAAGCATATAATAAACATGTGGAACATGTGGATAGGGTGCTTCGTTCTTCCCCCGTGGCCCATGTGCCCCGCATTCATACCATGGACGAGTTGCGGGGTTTTGCGGTGGTGTGCATGATCTTTTATCATGCCTTTTACTCTATGGCGTATTTGTTCGCCCTGCCTTTGGGCGGCGCCCTGCTGCGCTTTTTTATGCCGGCTGAGCCTTGGTTTGCCGGGTTGTTTATTCTTATTTCAGGCATTTCTTGCCAACTGAGCCATTCCAATCTAGCCCGGGGGTTTAAGCTGCTGGCCGTGGCTTTGGCTCTAACCTGCGTAACCGCCCTGCTGCTGCCGGATGAAATCATCCGGTTCGGTATTTTACATTTTTTAGCGGTTTGTATGATCCTCTTTGGAGCATTGGCCCCTTTGCTAAAACGTGTTCCCCTGTGGGTGGGGCTTGTTGTTTGCGTGCTTTTCTACATACTTTGCCGCCCGGTATACCAGGGCTGGCTGGGCCTGCCCGGTTTGTTTGCCGTGCCCACGCCGGAGATTCCATTTGCCTTGCAGTTTTTGTGGCCGGATAGTAGATATGCCGGTGTATTATACTCTGCGGATTACTTCCCCCTGCTGCCTTGGCTGTTTATCTTTTTTGCCGGCACATTTGTAGGGCGTTGGGCCAAACAGGGCCGTTTCCCACGCGTATTTTATAAAAGGCGGGTTCCTTTCTTGTCTTGGATGGGCCGACACGCGCTGGTGCTGTATGTGGTGCACCAGCCGGTGATATACGGCCTGTTGTGGGTGGTCTGCTCTATATTTGGCATTGGCAGCGTTCCCGCTTTGTTTTGATTCTCTTTGACAGAACCCTTCCTTTCCGGTACAATGAAAACTCCAAAGGTAGGCAAAACCGCCGCCCGCTGTAGAAGCTATAGGCGAACAGGCGGAAATACGGCAACAATCAAGAAAGAGAGCGAAAGCAACCATGGATTATGCACAGGAACTATGCAAGCAATTTCAACTGCAGGCCTGGCAGGCCGCCAATGTAATAGAACTGCTGGACGCGGGCAACACCATCCCCTTTATCGCCCGCTATCGAAAAGAAGCGCACGGCGCGCTGGACGATCAAAAGCTGCGCGAGATAAGCGAACGGCTGGAGTACCTGCGGGGGTTGGACAAGCGCCGGGAAGAGATCCGCGCCCTGATTCAAGGGTTGGAAGCCTTGACGCCCGAACTTTCTGCCGCGCTGGATGCGGCCGGCACCCTGGCCGAGTTGGAGGATCTCTACCGCCCCTACCGCCCCAAGCGCAAAACCCGCGCTTCAGTGGCCCGGGAAAAGGGCTTGGAGCCGTTGGCAGAGGCGGTATTCGCTCAGGATCCCAAGAGCGCGCCGCCTATGGAGCTGGCGCAGGCCTATGTGAGTGAAGAAAAAGGCGTGGCCGACGCCCAAGAGGCCCTGGCGGGGGCGTTGGATATTATAGCCGAACAGCTGTCGGACGACGCCTCCATCCGCAAACGCCTGCGTGTGGTATGCGGCGCACACGGGAAACTGACCTGCAAGGCTGCCAAACCGGACGAAGATTCGGTTTATGCCAATTATTACGATTTCAGCGAACCGGTAAGCAAAATTGCCGGCCACCGGGTGCTGGCCATCGACCGCGGCGAGCGGGAGGGCTTTTTAAAGGTAGGCGTGGAGCTGGAACGCGAGCGGGGATTGCGCATTGTAACCTCAACGGCGGTGAAGGGGGATTCCCCCTGCGGCCAGGCTGTGCAGCAGGCCGCAGAAGATGCCTACGACCGGCTGATTTTCCCCGCCATTGAACGGGAAATCCGCGCTTCTCTCACCGAAACGGCCGATGAGCAGGCCATTAAGGTGTTTGCGGTAAATTTGCGCCATTTGCTCATGCAGCCGCCGGTAAAAGGGCGGGTAACCCTGGGGTTGGATCCGGGTTACCGCACAGGCTGCAAGGCCGCCGTGGTAGACGCCACCGGCCGGGTGTTGGATACCGGGGTGATTTACCCCACCCACGGCCAGGCGCAGGTGGAAAAAGCCAAGCAAACCGTGAAGGACTGGATTGCCCGTTATCATGTGCAGGCCATCGCAATCGGTAACGGCACCGCCTCAAAAGAAACCGAAATCTTTACCGCCGAGGTGCTGGCCGAACTGCGGCAAGAAGCAGGGCAGGAACAAAAAGAGCCAGACTGCGCCTACATGGTGGTTAGCGAGGCGGGCGCTTCGGTGTACTCCGCCTCTAAACTGGCGGCCCAGGAATTCCCCGATTACGATTTAACTTTGCGCAGCGCCATTTCCATTGCGCGCAGGCTACAGGATCCCTTGGCCGAGCTGGTTAAGATCGATCCCCAGGCCATCGGCGTGGGCCAGTATCAGCACGATATGCCCAAAAAGCAACTGGATGAAGCGCTGGGCGGCGTAGTGGAGGATTGCGTTAATACCGTGGGAGTGGATCTCAACACCGCTTCGGCGGCGCTGCTTAGCCACGTAGCGGGGGTCAGCGGTGCTGTTTCTAAAAATATTGTGGCCTTCCGAGAGGAAAACGGGCCTTTTACCTCCCGCGCGGCCTTAAAAAAGGTGCCTAAGCTGGGGCCCAAAGCCTTTGAACAATGCGCGGGCTTTTTACGGGTGGCAGAAAGCGCCAATGTGCTGGATAACACCGCCGTGCACCCCGAATCCTACGAGGCGGCGCAAAAGTTGCTTGCCTGCCTAGGCTATACGTTGGAGGAAGTAAAAGACGGACAAAACGGCGCCATATCCAACCTAAAGGAAAAGGCCGAGACCTATGGCTTGGAGGCTTTGGCACAGCAGACCGGCGTTGGCGTGCCCACATTGCAGGATATTATCGCCGAGCTGCTGCGTCCCGGTAGGGATCCCCGCGACGAGCTGCCCCCGCCGCTGCTGCGCACCGACGTGCTGGATATGAAGGATCTCACCCCCGGTATGGAGCTCACAGGCACCGTGCGCAATGTGATCGACTTTGGCGCCTTTGTGGATATCGGCGTGCATCAGGATGGGCTGGTGCACATCTCGCAGATCGGCGGGCGCTATATCAAGCACCCCAGCGAGGTGCTAAAGGTGGGCGATATCGTCAAGGTGTGGGTTCTTTCGGTAGATGTGGCAAAAAAACGCATCGCTTTGACCATGCGGCCCGAGCGGGCGGCTCAGGCTGCGAAAGAGGCGCAGGCGGCTCAATAGCCGGGCGGCGATAAAAAACAGTAGCTTAGTTTTGCTGCAACCGGTAAAATAGAATAGAGCAGAATGCTAGTAAAAAGCCGCGGTTTTGCCGCGGCTTTTTCTATGCGGGCAAGCTATCAATTCTCGCTTTTTTCCCTGCACAAAAAAAGCAAGAATCCGCCGCGCATTTTAGATTGACGGGGCGCGGGCGCAAGGCTATAATGGGCTCAAAATCCAAAGACCGCCGGTCTTGACAGGAGGGATTTTCCCATGTCCACAACTCATTACACCATAAACGGCACCACACTCACCTTTGCCCGCGATACCGGCGCCCTTACCGCCCTGAGCAACCCTGCCTGCGGGCGGCTGGTGCGCGGCGGCCGGGGGCTTATCGACGTAGCCTGGCCGGTGAAGCTGCGCTATGAAATTCTGCGGGCCGATCCCTGCGGCAAGCACAAGCCCTGCCCGCCCGAAATTGAGGGGGACGAAAGGGGCGTAACCCTTACCTGGCAGGCGCTGCCGATGAATACCGTTATGCCTCAGCTGCCCGAGCTGGAGGGAGGCGTATGGGCACAGGTTCGCATTACCCCTTGGGAGGACGGCAAATCCCTTTGTTTGAGCTGCCGTGTAGAGAACCGATCGCAAACGCCGGTGCGCCAGGTGCTGTTTCCCGATCTGTCGGGTTTGCTGCCCGTGGCCGGTACCGACGGCACTCGCTTCACCGGTCTAAAGGGCTACGCGTTGCCCTTTCGCGAGCTGCGCGACGAAGGGGATATGAAGGATCAGTTTTATGCCAGCAAACCATCTCTTTGTGGTAAGTTTTATCCAGCGGGCGGCTATTTTGGCGAGAGCATGCGGGTAGGCCGGTGGTATGATTTTGGGGGGCTTTCAGGCGGCTTCTCCCTTTATTGCCGCCACTGGGGCTACGGGCCTGATGATGCGAACGACATGGGCCGGCAGGATGTGGCCTGGGTAAAGCTGAATAATTTGGAAAACACGCTGCGCATTGCCAATGTGCACTATATGACGCTGCAGCAGGGCCAGGTATATGAAAGCCCTTGCTATATCCTCACCCCGCACGCAGGGGGATGGGCCCAGGGGGTAGGCCCCTATAAGCAATGGGTGGATCAGAACAAGCACCGTGTGGTGCCGCCGCCGAAGCGCATAACAGAGGCCCTGGGTTTTCGCACCATTTGGGCCACCGAGCAATACCCCGACGATCCCGACGCCGCCATTTGGCCCTATGAGTCCTACCCCTTGGTGGCGCAGGATATGCTGGAACATGGGCTGAACATCCTCAACGTTTGGGGAATGTGCTCGTGGATCCTGCCTATGGGCGAGCAATCCTTTTTCCAAAACCAGGGGGGCTTTGCAAAGCTCAAAGAGGTGGCCGCTCAGCTTCGGAGCATGGGGGTGCGCTTGTCGCCGCTGATTTCCGTACTTTCTTTGTGGGAGGAAATGCGCCAGCGCTACGGGTACGAGAAAAACGACGGGTCGTCTTTGGGCTGGTCGGAAAATTTAAAAGGGGTGCCCAACTTTACCACCCCGTATATGGAGCGCTACTGCTGTGCCTTTTTGCATAACCAAGATAACCCCTTGTGGATTCAGGATGTAAAAGACGCTTTTCGTTTTCTGCGGGATCAGCTGGGCGTGCCCGACATCTGTTGGGATCAGTATGTGCTGGATAAACGGGTGCTTTACGATATCATCGATGAATACCGGCGCGAAACCCAGGCCATCGATCCGGATGCGGACTTTTCGGGGGAATCCACCTTTTTCTTTGAAGCGGATATCGATCAGCTGGATTACACCTGGGTTTGGATCTACCGCAACGGCGATATGCGGCAAGATACCGCGCCCTACTCCTATGTGGTGGAAACCACTCGGCCCCAGATGAACGTGGATTCCAACCCGATTTACGCCAAATATTGCTTTATGGATAACGTTATGATGAACGTGTATCCTTCCAAACCCGATAACATCAACGGTTCGGCCTTCATTCGGGAGGTGCCCGCCCTGTCGCAAGCGCTTAAGCAGTGCGCCGCGTTGCGCAAAGCGTATCTGCCTTATTTTACCCAGGGCAAAATTCTGGGCGACTGCGTGCTGAGCCAAGACTGCCCCGGTGCGCGGGTTACCGGCTATGTGCGTGGGGACAAATCGGTGCTGTTTGCCGTGTTGCGGCAGACAGAGGCACAGGTGCATTTTGACCTATCTCCCTTTCTCTGCGCTGGGGAATATGACGTGGATATACGCGATGCGGACGACAAAACGATTGCACTGTGCCGAACAGAAGACAAGGGCTGCCTTACGCTTTCGGGCGAAATCGGGGATTTATTTGTGCTGGAGTTTACGCCGCGGCAGTAAACGGGCGCAAAAGCCGTTCGTAATATAGCGCCCCGCTATGCGGTAAAAGGAAGAAAGACTTGCAAGAAAAGAGGAATTGTTATGCCTGACAACAACGCCGAAAACCAACCCAATCATTTGCAAAAGGCCAATAGCGCCTCACAAAAAAAATATGCGCTGGTCACCGGAGGCGGGCGGGGAATAGGCCGTGCCGTGGCGCTGCGCTTGGCCCAAGAGGGCTACCAGGTGGCCATTACCTGCCGCAGCTCCGTGCAGGGGGCGAAGGATCTGCAAGCGGAGCTGCTCCGCCTGGGCAGCGACACCCAGGTTTATCAAGCGGATTTGTCCGATTTAGATCAGCTAAACCGGGCTTTTGACCAATATATGGCCCATTATCCCGCGCTGGACGTGCTGGTAAACAATGCGGGGGCCACGATTGAAGGTGGATTTTTACAAACAACGCCCGAACAATTTAATGCCTGTGTGGCCACCGATCTGCGCGCCCCCTTCTTCATGGCCCAGCGGGCGGCAAAGTATATGATAGAAAAAGATACGCAGGGGTTAATTGTTAACATCGCGTCCAACCAAGGCATTAGCACCTTTGAAAACTATCCCGTATACGGCAGCGTTAAGGCGGGGCTTATCAAGCTTAGCAAGCATATGGCGCTGGAGCTGGCGCGCTACGGCATCCGGGTGAACACCGTAAGCCCGGGCTACACCAACGTTGGCTGGGGCGGCACCGACCAGCCTGCCAGCCGCAAGCTGCAAAAAATGATTCCTCTGGGAGGCTTTGGCCGGCCTGAGCAGGTGGCCGGTATCGTGGCGTTTTTAACTACGGCAGATGCCGGCTACATGACAGGGGCCAACCTGCTGGCCGACGGCGGGCTGGATCTGCCCGTGCGGGCCGATGTGCCTGTGAGCTGGATCCCGGATTCCATTTTGGAGGACTAACCCCCGGATATGCACAAAAGCGATTGCCACCCGGCGGCATGCCTGTGCTGCGCCGGTGTGGACTCATCAATGAAATAGAGAGGATGTCAGCCATGTCGAAAATCAAAAGCATACAGCCTGTTTTCACCGGGCGCTCCCTGTTTGCCCTGGTTACCACCGAAGACGGCCTTACCGGTTTGGGGGAGGGTACCCTCAATTCCCGGGTGGAAGCTGTGGCGGCCACGCTGAAAAATCTGGAAGAAGTGGCTGTGGGCAAGGAGGCCGGTAACATCGAGTTTTTGTGGCAGGATATTCACCGCGGCACCTTCTGGCGGGGCGGCCCGGTGCTGGAGTCGGCCCTTTCGGCACTAGATGCAGCGCTGTGGGATATCAAGGGTAAGGCGCTTAACACCCCGGTTTACAATTTGCTGGGGGGCAAGTGCCGGGATAAGATCCGCATGTACAGCCACTGCGGCGGCGCTACACCCGACGAACTGTGCCGCGGGGCAGAAGCGCGCATTAAGCAAGGTTTTACTGTGCTGCGCATCTGCCCCCACGATTTGTTGGGGGAAGACGGCAGCTACGAGCCCCGGGCTCAGGTGCGCAAAAGCGTTGCCTTTATGAAGGCCCTGCGGGAGTTTGTGGGGCCCGACATTGAGATTATTTTTGAAGTACACACCCGTTTAACCCCGGTTTACGCCATCGAGCTATGCAACAGCATTGCCGAATATAAGCCTATTTTTGTAGAGGATCCCCTGCGCGCCGACAGCCCCGAAAGTTTTCGTGTGCTGCGCAGCCACACCAACGTGCCCCTGGGCACAGGGGAAAAATTTGGCCCCCTGTGGGATTACAAGACGCTCATCGAAGAGGATCTTATCGATTATGTGCGCACCGATGTGTGCAACTGCGGCGGTATCAGCGCGATGCGGAAAATCGCCGGTTACGCCGAGGCCCATTATATAGAAATGGTGCCCCATGGCCTGCCCAGCGCAGTGGGTATGATGGCTGCCCTGCACACCGATATGGCCACCCCCAACTTCTGTATGCAGGAATCAGGCCTATATGCCCAAATCAGCCCCTGCCTAAAGGTGGACGCCGAATTGAAAGACGGTTTTATGTTGCTGGGCGACAAGCCGGGCTTGGGCATTGAACTGGATATGGATAAGCTGGAGCCCTTTCACAACGCCGAACATCCCCACTGGCGCCGCCAAGACGGCAGCGTGCAGGATTGGTAACCTCCACCCTTAGCAAAGCCGAATAGGCGGCTTGAGCGATCGATACTAGGCCGGCGGAGAACTTGTGTAACGATAACGAGGCCCGGTGATACGTCGCCAAACGGAACGTAACAAACGATGATAAAAAGAAAGGACGGAACCCTTATGCCAGAGCTCCTTACCATTGGCGAAACTATGGCGGCCTTTGCGCCGCGCGAAAACGGGCCGCTATGTTACATACATGACTTTACCCTTCGGGCAGCGGGCAGTGAAAGCAATGTGGCCGCCGGCGTGTGCAAGCTGGGCCATACAGCCGGGTGGATCAGCCGCTTGGGCGGCGACGGTTTGGGGCGTTTTATATTAAACGCCGTACGGGCCGATGGGGTAGACGCTTCTCATGTGCCGGTGGTGGAAGGGGAACGCACCGGCGCGATGGTAAAGGAAATGAGCGCAGGCGGTGAAACCAGCGTTTATTATTACCGGGATGGCTCGGCGTTTTCCCACTATATCCCCGAGATGCTGGATGAGGGCTACCTTGCAGATTGCCGGGTGTTGTACCTCACTGGCATCACACCCCTGCTGGGGGAAGGCTGCTTGCAGGCCGTGCAAAGGGCGCTGCAAGCAGCCCGGGCAGCCGGGGCGATGATTGCCTTTGACCCCAACATACGCCTAAAGCTTTGGGCCGGGCGGGATTGCGCCCCGCTGATTCGTGGATTAATGTTGCAAAGTGATATCGCCCTGTTGGGTGTGGACGAGGCGCAACGTCTGCTGGGAACCGGCAGCCCCAAGGAAATATGCGAAATCCTTTTCCGAGAAGGCCGCGTGCGCATGGTTGCCATCAAAAACGGGGATCAAGGCGCATGGGCCGCTGTGCCGGGGGAGCTTTATCCCATAAAGCCCCATCCCTGCCGGTGTATTGATCCTGTGGGGGCAGGAGATTCTTTCAACGCCGGTTTTTTATGCGGTGTTCTGGAAGAGGCCCCGGTCTTGCGGTGCGGAGAGATGGGAGCCGTTTGCGGCGCGTTGGCCACCCAAACGGTGGGCGATACCGAAGGCCAGCCCACTCGCCGTCAGCTGGATAGCATTTTGCAAAATAGTGATGCGGTTTACCGATAAAAGAGTGGTTTTCCGATAACTTATAGCAGAATGTAGCCGGCTGAAAAGTTTTCAACATCTTGTTAACAGCTGGTTGAAAACTTGAAGGCTCAACCGGTAAGCCGGCACAAATGAAACAGCGGCCTTTTGGCAGCAAGGGGCTGGGGCGTGCTGGCAAGAAGGCGGGTAACTGAGCCAGTGGCGCAACCGTTACGACAGCAGCGCAGCTTACACGGAAAACGCATGCAATCTCAAAGTTTAAGGAGAAACGAACATGATTGATTTTTCTAAAGAGCAGTGGGAAAAGGTACGGCACGCCTACCGCAATTGGTGGGCGGGCGAACTGGAGCGGCCGTTAATCGCATATGAAAAGTCTCAACAAGGGCAGTTACCGCCGCCGAAAATGAAGGAGCCGGTTGGGCAGCGGCATTTTGGCGATCTGAACTGCTCCACTGACGATATCGCCCAGCGGATCGTGTATGATCTGAGCTGCAAAACATACGAGGGCGACGCTTATCCATTATGCAATATGGATTTTTCCGGCCCCGGCGTGCTGGCCGCCTATCTGGGCGGCAGGGTTGTGGTAAGTAGGGAAGGGATGATTTGGTTTTATCCCATGGAAAACCGGCCGGAAATCAACAAGTTACACCTAAGTTTTGATCCCAATAATCTTTGGTACCAACGTACGGTTGAAATTATTCGCAAAGTGAAGGCGTTATCCGGCGGAAATATGGTGATGGGGTTCCCAGATTTGGGCGGCGTTATGGATGTTTTAAGCGCATTTTTCCCATCAGAGGAATTATTTTTTGCCATGGCGGACCAGCCGCAAGAAGTAAAACGGCTGCTTGGTGAAATAGAAACGGCGTGGTACACTGTTTACAATCTGCTTTATCAGGAGTTTTCCGGTTTTCAAGGCTACTCTTGCTGGTCGGGCATTTACAGCGAACGAAAAACCTACATTCATCAGTGCGACTTTTGCTATATGATCGGGCCCGACGATTTTGATGAGTTTGTACTCCCCACACTAAAACGGCAATTTGTTTTTACCGACGACAGCATCTACCATCTGGACGGAAAAGGTGAGCTCGTTCATCTGGATAAGATTCTGGCCTGCGACAATCTGAAGGGTGTTCAGTGGGTTCCCGGCGACGGCAACGGTCTTCACACAGACTATCCTGAGGTGATGCGCAAGATTCTACATGGTGGCAAAAACACGTATGTTTGGGGAGGGGAGACCCTATTGCATGATCTTTTGCGGCAAACCGGAACCTTAAAAGGGGTTTATATGCACTATTGGCCGCAACAAGGTGAGCAAACAGATATCAATCAGCTTTTCGCATCTTTATGCGAAACGGGTAGCAGCAACCGGTAAGCCAAGCCGTATCGCCCAGTGCGGCCTGTAAAAAATGGCAGCAGCCGAATGGAAGGCGCCGTTTGCTACCCCCCAATTGATTTGCTTATTTCTATTATTTCTATAACGATAAGGAGAATTGCCATGCAAAATCCCTCCGCTGCTTTTATCCCCTTTGTTACCTCCCCCGCTTCCGCCTCCATGGCGCAGCTGATCCAAAACCACCCTGTGGTGGCTATTTTGCGCAATTTACCCACACAGCAAGCCTTGCCCTACGCTCAGGCTGCCATGGACGGCGGGGTAACTGCCTTTGAGGTGGCTATGAATTCCCCCAACGCCTTACAGCAGATCGCGCTGCTCAAAGACCGCCTGGGCCCTCAGGCGGTCATCGGGGCGGGCACGGTGCTTTCGCCCCGCATGGCCGGGGAAGCGCTGGCCGCAGGGGCTTCCTTCTTGCTTTCCCCCAGCGCCGATGAGGATACCTTGCGTTATTGTCAGGGCCACGGCGTACTTTTTTTGCCTGGGGTGCTTACGCCCAGCGATGTGGCGCTTTGCTTGCGCTATGGTTATACCACCCTAAAGCTGTTTCCGGCGGGGGACTTTCCGCCCGGCTATATCAAAAGTCTGCAAGGGCCCTTTGACAATACCCGCTATGTGGCGGTGGGGGGCGTCAACCGAGAGAACGCCGCCTCCTTTATCCAAGCCGGCTATGTGGGGGTAGGCGTGGGCGGCGGCCTTATCGATGCCCGCCTGGTGCAGGAGCAACGGTGGGACGAAGCCGCCCGCCAGGTGGAACAGCTGACCGAGCGGGTTAACCGTGCGCTGGGCCGGTGACCGGCGTAATGCCTCAAACACTTTTGCGCAGAAAACCGTAGAGTGAGCTTGCGGCTACACGATGTAGCTAGAAAAGCACGCGCCGAGATGGGGTAAAGAAAAGGAGACTGGATACGTGAAAAACATTGTAAATATTATCAATTTTGCCCGCGGAGTGGAACCCCGCGACCCCAATGTGGATTTGTGGGGTACGCTGGAAACAGAGTTGAAACTCTGCAGGGAGTATGGCTTTGTTAACACTGTGCTGTTGCAATACGACGCTTTGATTCAGCCGGAATATCCAAAGCTGGTAAAGCAATACCAGGATCTGTCTCAGCCGGGGCTGTGGATGGAGGTTGTTGAACCTTTGGCCCAGGTTGCGGGTATCCCATGGCGGGGCCGCTGGCCGTGGGATTGGCACAGCGACGTGGGCTTTCTCATCGGTTATGAACCCCAGGAGAGAAAGCGTTTGATTGATGCCGCCTTTTCCAAGTTCCGTGAAATTTTCGGCCATTATCCCAGCACGGTGGGATCCTGGCATATCGACGCGGTGTCCCTGGACTATATGCGGCAGCAGTACGGCGTGGTAGCCTCCTGCAACTGCAAGGATCAGTACGGCACCGACGGTTACACGATGTGGGGCGGTTATTACAACGGGGCCTACTACCCCTCTAAAAAGAACATGTTTTGCCCTGCACAGACATTAGAAAATCAGATCTCCCTGCCGGTATTTCGCATGCTGGGTTCCGATCCTATCCATCAATATGATTTCGGCCTGGGCCAGCAGGGCAACTACGATCCCAGCAACTGCCAAGGGGTGGCCACATTAGAGCCGATTTATGACAACGCAGGCGCTGATCCCCAATGGGTGGATTGGTACTTTAAAGAAAATTTTAACGGCAAAAGCCTTTGCTTTGCCTACACCCAGGCCGGGCAAGAAAATTCCTTTGGCTGGCCAGATATTAGCAAGGGCCTGCCTATGCAGTTTGAAAAGCTCAAGCGGATGCAGGAATTGGGAGAAGTAGAGATCGAAACGCTGGAGCAAAGCGGGCGGTGGTTTGCCGGGCATTACCAAACGACCCCCGCAGCCGCTATGTGTATCGATAGCGACTACAGCCCTGCGCAGAACAAAACCGTGTGGTATTACAACCGCTTTTACCGCACCAATCTGCTTTTTGAAGCCAATAAGCTGTGGATTCGGGATCTTTATTTGTTCGACGAGCAATTTGAAGAAAAGTATCTGGATGAAAAAGAAACCCAGAATCTTTGCGGCTTTTACAACTTGCCAGTGATGGACGGCTTTCGCTTTAGCCGCGGGGTTGTTAGGGCGGGTATCTACCCGGTGGTAAACGGAAAAGACTTTACCTCCCCGGCAGCATATTGGAGCTGTACCGAGGGTAACGATACAGTTGCCGCAGGTTTGGGAGAGGATCTTGTTTATCGGATGGAGGATCATCGTCTCACGGTGCGCTGCCGGGCGGAGGGCTGGCGGCTGGTGTGGAAGCTGCCCCAGCAGACAGCAGACGCCCTGCCTTACCAGAGCGTGACGCCGAAAGAGCTTTTCCTTTCGTTTGCCGGATATACCCGCAAGCAGCACCGCTATTCCTTAAAGCTGGAACAGGGTGTTTTTGAAGCAGCCGGCCCTCATGGTTCCAACATCTCCGTGCGCCCCGAGAACGGAGCGGTGGTTTTCCGGCTGGGATAACATACAGAATGAAGTAAAGCGAAAACGCCAGGCCGGCTTTACGGTTTGGCGTTTTGCATAGCCAATAGACAAAGGAGAAGGTCAATGCAAACAAAAGCCGATAACCAAGCGGAAATCGAGCGCGTAATAGAAGTTTTTCACCGAAAAAAGCCGATAAACTACACGCTCCAAGAAATCCGCCAGGAAGAAAGCGACAGCAGGTGGGTGCTCTTTGTTTCCTTTGCCAAAGAGAGGTTCGTTATCAAGATTGCAGCCAATGGATTCACCACCCAACAGCGGGTGGAGGGATGGAATACGTTGATTGCTGCGTATACCGAAATGGGGTATTACAGTCCAAAGCTTTTAAAAAGTCTAACGGGGCACTTTTCAGAAAGAATCACCTTTCAAAACAAACAATGCGTTGTGTGGGAGGAAGAGTTTTGCCCATACCATCTGCAAAACAGCCTTGATGAAAGGTTATATCGAAATGCTGATGGGAGTTATTCGTATCAAAACGACGTTTTTGCCTTTGTGGGTAAGGTTGCACAAAAGCATTTTGATAACTTCCCCTACCCGTCGGGATGGGTGCGGTTTGAACCCTATGGCAGTGATGAAATCTGCGACGAGGTTACGGATTGTGTCCATACCTTTGACAGGTTGGTTCGCACCAAGGCGCCCCGCTTTATTCCCCGATGGGAAAGTATCCTTGGGTTGTTCCGTGAAAACAGTGCGAGGTTGCAAAAGATATATCATAACCTGCCCACCTCGGTGTTTCAGGCCGACGCCTGCGGCGGCAACCTTGTTTTGGATGAAAACGGCCGCTTTATGGGGGTAATCGATTATAACCTTGCAGGTAAAGACACTGCCTTAAATATGTTTTTATCTATGATCCTCTTTGAATATAGCCGCCATAGAAAGCAGGCGCAGGACCCCGGCGTGTTGCCCGGCCTCAATAAAGAAACGCAGGATTCCGTTATCGCAATTATGCTGCAAATTCTAAGGGATATTAAAAAATACTACCGGTTTCATGAGTTAGAAGCCGCGGCAGCCCCACTTTTGTATAAGTATATCGATACGGTGACCTATGAAGCGATAGATACGCTTGAGACCTATGCCGATGAAGAGGAAAAACTCCATCTTCTGTTTGATTTTATGGAATACCAGCTGACGAACGATACCATTGATTTTAAAGCCGCCATGCTGGGCGAAAACGGACCTGGCCGCGATTTTCCTGTTTAGAAAACAAGGAGAAAAATTTATAGGTCTTATGGCGGTAGTGAGCTATATTAACACTTTCCTCACAAATATCTAAATTTATGCATATTACATAACGAATGGCGTTTTTTTCGTGATAAAGCTTTTGAATTTTGGGCAAAGCGCCTTCTCTATGAAAAAAGAGATCCGGGCCAATTTCATGCGGTTTTTAGGCGGTTTTCACAGTCTTTTGCGATTGAGGAATTATTGGTTGAATTTGCGGCAAAATTCAGATATAATGGGCATGAGTAACAAATTGTTTGTTTACCGTTTTTTGTGGTGTTGCCGCATTTTCAATAGAGTTTGTACGCTTCACCGTCGTTTGCCAGCCGTGCCCGGTATGATACCGGCGCGGCGGTTACTCTTTAGAAAGGGGTTTGCATATGAACTATAAACTGTCTTCCGGCGAGGTGCGCGCCCTGATTACCGCCAAGCTGTCGCACAATTTCGGCGTAACGCCCGCCGAAGCCAGCGACGAACATTATTACAAGGCTGTTGCCCTGATTGCGCGCGATTTGCTCTCGCAGGGCCGCAAGGAATTTTTAGATCAAGCCGAAAAGCAGCATAAAAAGCAGGTTTACTACCTATGTATGGAGTTTTTGATGGGCCGTTCCCTCAAAAACACCCTATATAACCTAGGGCTGGAAGAAAGCGTTGCCTCCGCCCTTTCTGATATGGGGATTAAGTTGGAAAGCGTTTATGAGCAGGAGCCCGACGCCGGCTTGGGCAACGGCGGTTTGGGCCGCTTGGCCGCCTGTTTTTTAGACGGGCTGGCCACCCAGGGTTATTTGGCTATGGGCTATTCGCTGCGCTATGAATACGGCATCTTTCGCCAAAAGTTGGTAGACGGCTGGCAGACCGAGCTGCCCGACTTTTGGCTGCCCGGCGGATCGGTTTGGCTGCAGGCCCACCCGGAAAAGTCTGTGGTGGTGCGCTTTGATGGTAAGGTGCATGAATCGTGGGACGGCCCCTACCACACCGTGGAGCTCACCGACGAAACCAAGGTTATTGCCATGCCTTACGACATGATGGTGGCAGGCAAAGACGGCCGCGGTATCAGCAGGCTACGTTTGTGGGCGGCCAAATCCGCTGAGTTCGACATGAAGCTGTTTAACGACGGCGAATACCTGCGGGCCAACGAGCAGAACGCCATGGCCGAAAGCATCACAAAGGTGCTTTATCCCGAGGATAACCACGCCGAGGGCAAGAGCCTGCGCCTTTCGCAGCAATACTTCTTGGTTTCGGCCACCATTCAAGATATCATCCACCGCCACCTGCGCACCTATAGCTCGCTGGAAAATCTGCCCGATTTAGTGGCTATCCACTTAAACGATACCCATCCGGTGCTGGCTATCCCCGAGCTAATGCGAGTGATGTTGGACGAGTGCGGCTACAATTGGGACGCCGCATGGGATATCGTTACCCGCACGGTGGCCTATACCAACCACACCGTTATGGCGGAGGCGTTGGAGTGCTGGAGCCAGGATCTGGTGAAGCGCCGCCTGCCCCGTATTTATCAGATTATCGAGGAGATCAACCGCCGTTTCTGCGCCCAAATGCACGACATGGGTGTGGACGGTTATCAAGTGGGCCGTATGGCCATCTTGAACGAAGGCGTGGTGCGCATGGCCAACCTGGCGGTGGCCGCCAGCCATTCGGTCAACGGTGTGTCGCGCCTGCACAGTGAAATTCTCAAAGACAGCGTGTTCCATGACTTTTACACTGTGATGCCCGATAAGTTTAAAAATGTAACAAACGGCATTGCTCACCGGCGCTGGCTCAACCAGGCAAACCCGGGCTTGGCCTCGCTTATCACCGGCCTAATTGGCGACGGCTATGTGAAAAACGCAGCAGAGCTTTCTAAGCTGGCCGCCTACCGTGACGACGCTGCGGTGTTGGAACAGCTGGGCAAAATCAAGCTGAAAAACAAGGAGCGCATGGCTGCTTATATCAAAAAGAACAACGGTATTGTGGTGGATCCCAACTCGCTGTTTGACGTTCAGGTTAAGCGTTTGCACGAATACAAGCGTCAGCTGATGAACGCGCTGCACATCCTTTCCACTTATCTGCGGCTGTGTGACAATCCCAACGCAGACTTTACCCCCAAAACTTATATTTTCGGCGCGAAGGCCGCGCCAGGCTACTACTTTGCCAAAGAGATCATCCGCTTTATTGTGAATTTGGCCAACGCCATCAATGCGGATCCCCGCGTGAACGATAAGCTGAAGGTGGTGTATTTGGAGGATTACCGCGTAACCGTGGCCGAGGCTTTGATGCCCGCCGCCGAAATCAGCGAGCAGATCTCTTTAGCAGGCACTGAGGCCAGCGGCACCAGCAATATGAAGCTGATGATAAACGGCGCCATCACCTTGGGCACTTTGGACGGCGCCAATGTTGAGATACACGAGGCGGTAGGGGACGACAATATGTTCCTCTTCGGTCTAACCACCCCCGAGGTGGATCGCCTAAAGAAAACGGGTTATAATCCTCAGGTGTATTATAAAAACAACCAGGCCCTCAAGCGGGCGGTGGATGAACTGGTAAGCCGTGGTATGAGCGGCGCAAAATACGACAATATTGTCACCTCCCTCATGGGCAATGATCCTTATATGGTGATGGCCGACTTCGCCGACTATGCCGCCATTCAAGAGAAGGCCTCGCAGGTGTATGGAGATAAAGCCAGGTGGAATCGTATGTCTCTTATCAACATCGCGAACGCCGGGCGCTTTGCGGCCGATCGCTCCATTCAGGATTACGCGCAGACCATTTGGGGCGCTACGCCGGTGGATTTTAAATCTTCTAAATAAGAAGGCCCAATCTCTTTCCACTTTTGCAGAAAAAGAGCACAAGTGCACAGCGGCCGCCGGTGGCAATTGCCCCGGCGGCCTTGCGCAGGGAGAAAGCTGCCGTTAAGTGTTCACCGCAAGGCAGCACAGGGCAACAGCGGCCAGCACTAGAAGGCAAAGCACACCCAGGTGAAGGGTGCGCCCTTTTTTAGAAAAATACATGCCATAGCTCCTTTCTTCATTACCTTGTGCGTCTTTTTTCCTATTTCATATTCAGTATACCCCGCGCGGCAAACGATTAGACGCTTTGGCTATCGCAGCGGCGGCAAAGCCGCGCTTGATTCTCATTCTCTCATTCTATTTCCATTTTGGTAACGGAGGCGCTTTCATGAATCCCCTTTTTGATTCCCGCAATCCCTTTCACCGTTGCCCCGTGGGGGCGGTGGAGGAGAACACCTCGATTCATTTTAAAATAGCTTTGCCCCGAGCTCTGCGTTGCAGCGCCGCCTATCTGGTGGTACGGGAGGACGGGGGCGATCAAGAGGTTAGCTCCATGTTTTGGTGCGGCATGGAGGGCTACGACGGGGAATACTGGGAGTGCGACTACGCTCCAGGGCAAAGCGGGCTATATTGGTACCATTTTGAGCTGGATACCGCCTCTGGCCGGCAGAAAATCACCCGTTCCGGATCCAGTACAGGGCACCTAACCACCGGGGAGCCTTGGCAGCTTACTGTATACCAGAAGGAATTTACGACCCCTGCCTGGCTGGCTGGCGGGGTGATGTACCAAATCTTTCCCGATCGGTTTGCTGCTTCAAAAGCAAAAAAGGGAGATATCCCCGCCGGGCGTACCCTGCGGGACGATTGGGGCGGTTTGCCCCAGTGGCGGCCCAACGAAAAAGGGGAAATAACCAATTCCGACTATTTTTGCGGCGACCTGCAAGGGATAACGGACAAGCTGGACTATTTGCGCTCTTTGGGAGTAACATGCCTATATTTGAACCCTATTTTTGAAGCCCATTCCAACCACCGGTATAACACCGCCGATTATCAAAAGATTGATCCGCTGCTGGGCACAGAGGAGGATTTTGCCCGCCTGTGCCAAGAAGCGGCCCGTCGTGGCATGCGTGTGCTGCTAGACGGCGTGTTCAGCCACACCGGCAGCGATAGCGTCTATTTTAACCGCGAGGGGCGCTATCTAGAGCCGGGGGCCTATCAATCCCAAAGCTCACCCTATTATAAATGGTACCGCTTTACCCATTGGCCGGATCAATATAATTCTTGGTGGGGGTTTATAACCCTCCCGGAGCTGGAAAAAACCGAACCCAGCTATGTGGATTTTATCAATGGATCCGGCGGCGTGGCCCGGGGTTGGATTGGGAAGGGGGCCGGCGGTTGGCGGCTGGACGTGGCCGACGAGCTGCCCGATTCTTTTTTAGAGGCCCTGCGCCGGGCGGTGAAAGAAGAAAGCCCCGACGCCTTGCTGCTGGGCGAGGTATGGGAGGACGCCTCGAATAAAGAAAGCTACGGCCACCGGCGGCGCTATTTGTTGGGCCGCCAGTTAGACAGCGTGATGAATTACCCTTATCGGGACGCTGTGCTGGATTACGCCCGCACCGGCGACGCCCGGCTGGCGATGGAACGGGTGCTGGCCATTGCGGAGAACTATCCGCCCCAGGCGCTGCGCCTGCTGATGAATCATTTGGGCACCCACGACACCGAGCGGGCCCTAACTGTGCTGGCGGGCGAGCCGGCCAACGGGCGCGGGCGCGACTGGCAGGCTGAAAAAACCCTAAACCCCGAGCAGCGGGCCCGCGGGCTTGCCTTGTTACGCCTTTGCAGCGCCGTGCAGTACACCCTGCCGGGGGTACCCTGCGTATATTACGGCGATGAGGTGGGAATGGAGGGCTATCGGGATCCCTTCAACCGGGGTTGTTACCCTTGGGGGAAAGAAGACAAAGAGCTAATCGCCTGGTATCAAGCTTTGGGCGCCGTGCGCGCTGCCTGGCCGGTGCTAAAAGAAGGGGCGGTGCGCTTTACCTTTTGCAAAAATGGGATTTTGGCCTATATGCGGGAGGATGTGCCCGCCTCTCAGGGCGGGTTGGGCGGCGCGGAGCGCCCGCAAACAGAGCGTTGGCGCGAAGATTACCCGTCTTTGTTGTGTGTGTGCAACGCCGGGGTGCGGGAACAGCGCCTGCCCTTGAAGGATGCCTTGGGCGGGTGTGAGCCCGGCGCATGGCAGGTGCTTTGCGCCGCCGGCGGCGCAAAGCGCTTGGTGATTCCCGATCCGAACACACCCGGCGGGCGGCGGCAGGAACTGGTTTTGTCCCCCGCTGGCTGTATGCTGTTGGGGGAAGTGGCTCCCGTTTCGCCGCCGGCGCAGCGGTTGCCCGGGGTGTAAGATATATAAACTAAGCTTTAACCTAAACGCCGCCCCGCGCCAAAAGGCGTTGCCCCAGATTGTGCGAACAGCACAAAAATCCCTGAGGGAAGAACATTGAGATTTAGTAGGAGTGGCGCATCGTCAGCAGTGCCACTCCTGTTTTGTACTGGATGCGCTCATAGTTGTAAAAGTGGATGTATCGGTCAATCATCTCTTTCGCTTCGGAGAAGGAGGCCGGTTTGTGCCGGTAGATGCATTCTGTTTTGAGAATGGAAAAGAAATTTTCAGTCATCGCGTTGCCGCGGGGGTTCCCGCGTCTTGACATGGACGGCGTAATGCCGTACGCTTGAGTCAAGTTAAAGCATGCTTGCGAGGTGTACGGAAAGCTTTGGTCGTTGTGGAGTTGCAATTCTGCGGCGATTCTCTTTCTCCTGCAAGTGCGAAATATATTAAGTTTTGAATATTTTGTTGTGATCTGCAAAAAATAAATGTGTTTAAATGAGATTTATTCTCATTTAAATGTTGATATTTTAAAAAATTATGCCTATAATAAATTATGATACCTTTTTCTAGGGTGTGATTTTATGCTTTTACAATTTAATTTTAAGAACTTTCGCTCATTTCGTGATGATGCCACGCTGGATATGACAGCAACCAAAAGCACAGAACTAAATCATCATGTTATTTCTGTTGGTAATGAGAAAGTATTGCCTGTGGCGGCAGTATTTGGTGCTAATGCAAGCGGAAAGTCCAATGTACAAGCGGCGTTTCGTTATATGTCTACCTATGTGATTCGCTCTTTTGGGTATGGAGATGATTCCGGTAGAAAAAGAAAATCTGAATTTTTGCGCCCGACTCCCTTCCTGCTGGATGCAGAAAGTAGAGAAGCGGAATCCTCTTTTGAAGTGTATTTCATCACATCGGAAGACGCTGGAGCCAAAACGTATAATTATGGCTTTACGGTGGATCAGGATGGTATCAATGAGGAATGGCTAAATTATAAAGCAAAATCCGCGCGGGATTACCGGCGTATATTTTATAGAAAAGGCAAGGATATCGACCTGGTTGGGGTGGCCGTCAAAAGCCGAGAGAACATCTTAACGGCCCTGGCGGATGAAACGCTGATCGTTTCCCTTGGCGCGAAGCTTCGCATTGCCAAATTAAAACTAGTGCGGGATTGGTTCCTGAACAATGAGATCGCGGACTTTGGGCAGCCGGAAGAAAATTATTTTTTCTCGCGACTGTTGCCGGATAGCTTTGTAGAAAGCAAGGCTGTACAGCAAAAGGTTATCGACTATTTTTCGTCTTTTGATCCTGCGATTATCGGATTTGAAGTTGAAACTTTGGAAGAGGATGAAGAAGCAAAAACTTCTAAGGTGCGCATTGATGCCATTCATAAAATGATTAACTCCAATGAAACCACAACAATTCCTTTAAAACAAGAATCTGCCGGAACTTTGAAGATGTTTGCGCTGTTCCCACTACTCCAAGCGGTATTTGAAAATGGGAGCGTGCTGTTTGTGGATGAGCTTAACGCCAGGTTGCATCCGCTTTTGGTTCGCACGCTTGTGCTCACATTTCTCAATCCTGAAACCAACCCAAACCATGCACAGCTTATTTTTACTACACATGATGCTTGGCAGCTTAACAGCAATATTCTCCGCCGGGATGAAGTGTGGTTTACCGAAAAATCTCAGGGCGGCATTTCCACGCTGTATTCCCTTGCCGACTTTGTGGATGAAGACGGTACGAAAATCCGCAAAGACGAAAATTATGAAAAAAACTATCTGCTTGGAAAATATGGCGCAATTCCTACCATGAAATACTTTGATATGTTCAAGGGGGACTTGTGATGCCGGATAGAAACGGAAAACGAAAAACCCGAGAGCAGCTTTCAAAACGGCGTATACCTGAATTGGGTTATTATTATATTGTTACCGATACAGAGGCAACAGAACACAATTATATGGTGGGGTTGCGTGACTCTATTCCAAAAGAACTTCAAGGAAAACTGGTTATAAAGGTTAGTAAAGCAAAAACGGTCGAGTTGGTTGATCAGGCGTATGCACAGGCGTCGTTATTATCCCAATACAGTGAACCCTGGATTGTGTTTGATCGGGATCAGGTGGAGGGATTCGACGAAATCATCCATGCAGCCAACCAGATGGGAATAAACGTGGGATGGTCGAATCCCTGCATCGAAGTGTGGTTTAATGCCTACTTCGGTGCAATGCCTACATATCAAAACTCCGTTCAATGCTGCAATGGCTTTTCTGAAGCCTTTTTCAAAGCAACCGGACAAAAGTATAAAAAATCTGATCCGGATATATACGGCAAGCTTAACCATTTTGGAGATGAGCAGCAGGCCATACGTTTAGCCGAACAAAAGCTGAAGCAGCAGTGGCAAAGCGGTAACAGCACCCCTTCTCAGATGTGCCCATGCACAACTTTGCATAAGTTGGTGCAAGAAATAAAAGAAAAAATCAAAGGCCACGCTTAAAGCACAAGCCGCCCCGCGCCTTTTGGCGCGGGGCGGCTTTGTAGTTATTTATAAGTTTCAAACAATTGCAGAAAAAGGGATTGCTGCTTGGGCGTCAGTGATGCCCACAAGTCTAATAGGCGAAGCTGTTCTTCGGTTAGAGGAATACAACTATCTCCCTCGGCAAAAAATTGTGCTAGAGTTATACCGCATCCCTGGCATACTTTATCTAACGACAGAATGGTTGGCATTTGTTTCTTGCGGTACCATGTTGAAATAGTTGACTGCGCTAGGCCACTGCGTGCCGCTAACTCATATTCCGACCAATTTCGAGCTAAACGGAGGCGGGTGATTTCATTTAAAACGTCTTTCACCATATCGCCTCACTTTCTAGTGTTTTTCTACGAATATTATAGTATGTCATAAATCAATTTTTTAGTTAGATAAAACGTAAAATAAATTCGTCATAAACAACTATCGCTACATACTCCGTAATAGTTCCATAATTACCTTTTGTTGCTGTGGAGTGAGAGCCGACCAGTTATCCAGCATCTCCTTTTGCTCCGATGTCAGAGAAATAGCATCATCGCCCTCTGCGAAAAATTGCGACAGAGTTATACCAAGCCCTTTGCACACCTTGTCCAAGGTGGGAATAGTTGGCATTTGATTTTTGCTGTACCACGTAGATATCGTTGATTGCGAGAGCCCGGAGTTCTTGGCCAATTCATATTCTGACCAATCGCGTTCTTCACGCAACCGGGTTATTTCTTTTAGCACATCTTTCATATTTGTCCCCCGACTAGTTTGTTATGACGTATATTATACTTCGCAGAAGACTTGATTTTTAGTTGTTTATATCGTATAATAATTACGTCTTAAACAACTGTTGATGCCTTGAGGAAAAGGGGAAAATAACATGATATATTCGTCAACAGAAAAAAGTGAGATCGATGCGGTGAGAAAAGCCTTTGGCAGTTACATCAACCAGCACAGCTATTTTGATATTGTGTATTCCGACAAGATCGGCTATTTGTATTTGCTGGTGAACCCCGAGGATGATTCGCAGCCGGTGTTCATCGGCAGTGCGGATAAGTTGTTTCGCATCTTGATAAGCGAAATAATCGACGATGTTTGCTTGGCGCCCGGCAACCAAGAGCACCAAGATTACCGAATATCTACAAAAGAGGAGCAAGAGATCCGCCGGCGGGCCCTGCCGTTGATTGAGGCAATTGAGGGCGGCAGGCAGCGCTACCTTGCCTGTTTTGAACAATGCCTGCGCGATTACCCCCAAAGCGCCACCGACGCCGACATCGGCTACATTTTAAAGGATTTAGAAAACCGGGAACCGGAGGAATAAAAACAAGCGCCGTTTTTGGCTGGAATTGGCCGGCGGCAATAAGCAAGTTGTTTTAGTTTCTCTCATTTTGATTTTTTTCTTTTTCATGCGCAACGCCCCCATGCTGTTTGCTACGGCACGGGGGCGTTGCGTTTTGGCTAATTCTATTTTTCTACCCTTAAAAAGACCCTATGCCGTTGCGGCATAGGGCCAAATGCTTTTCGTGTGCTTTTCGTGAAACAAGGCTGCAACCCGCAACTATGCGGCCTGGCTGGAAGCCGCCGCAGCTTCTTCCACCCGGTAGAACACCTGGGTGCGCTCCCCGTTTTCGTTGTAAAAGGTGACGGTGAGCTTGTTATCCTCCAGCACATAGTTGGCGTTGATCTCCTGGTTCACCGAGGGCAAATCGCAATGGAACTTGCCATCCTCCGGCAGCGAGTAGGTGCCCTGAACTACATTGCCTTTAAACTGGTGCACATACACATTGTCGGGCTGAAAGGAGATGCTGAGGTCTTCGGAATACTTCCAGGTGCCCTCTAGGCCCGGCTCGCTTTGACAGCCGGAAAGACACACCGAAAACGCCAGGGCTGCCAGCAAAGCCCCAGCGGCCAGAATCCGAGCTACTGTGCGTTTCATGATGCAATACCCCTTTGCTTGTGAATTTTTGCCGGATTGGTGCCGCCATTATACAACGTGCCGATAGATTTCAGTGCAATTTTATAAAATAAATGCATATATGTAGCGGCGGCAAAGGGGCGGTGTTGTAGAAGCAGGGAATGCGGCCGAGCTATCCGGGCTATAAAAAATGTTTTAGCGGCGGGATTGGACCGGCAGCTTACCGGCAAGCTTGCCTGCCAGGCGGAACACAAATTTTGCCGCTATTTGAGAAGCCTTGGCGCAGTTTTCTTCAAAGGCCGCCTGGCCGCTGTGGCTGGGGGTGTCGGTAATGGTGCGCACCGACAAAAAGGGGATGCGGTTCACATAGCACACATGGGCCGCCGCTGCGGTTTCCATATCCACGCTCAAAGGGTGCAAACGGGCCTGCACTTGCGGGCGGTTGCTGTCGTCGATAAAAGCTTCGCCGGTGGCCACGGTTCCAAATACCACCCGTCCGCTGTCCCTTGGAGCGCCCTGGGGCATCTCTTGGGCAACCTTCCGGGCCAGGGCCAGCAGCCCGGTATCGGCGGGAAAAACAGGGGCGGGCAGCCAGGGGTGAAATTCGGTGAGGATATCCTCCGCCACGTCCCAATAGGCGCTCTCGGCGGCCACCACTGTGTCGAACAGCTCCAGCGCCGGATCCATGCCGCCTGCGGTGCCGGAGTTTATTACCGCAGTGCAATGAAAGCTGTCTATCAGAATTTGGGTGGCCACGGCGGCGTTTACCTTGCACACGCCGCTGTACAGCGCCACGGCCTGCACCCCGTTAAAGTTCCCTTCATAAAATTTAAGCATGGCCTTTTCTGTGATGCGGTAGGGATCCAGCAGGGACAAAAAGGGGATCAGTTCGTCGTCTCCTGCGCATAAAATACCCAATTTTGGGCCTTTGCTGCACATAAAAACACCTCCTATGCCGCACGCCGCCGGGCAAGTTGCTCCAGCGGCGTGCGGTTAAATGCGGTATCGCTTTGTATTTTTCTAAGACAGTGGCCGTGATGCCGCCTGGTTGCGGAGTATGCGCGGCGCACTTTATGCAAAGTACTGCACGCCCGAGGCGAAGATGCGCTGATCCTTTTCGCCGGGCACATTGCGGTACAGCCCGTCGCCTTGGCGTTCGGAATGGCCCATCTTACCCAGCACGCGGCCGTCGGGGCTGGTGATGCCCTCAATGGCGCACACCGAACCGTTGGGGTTCCACTGGATGTCGGCGCTGGGATTACCCTGCAAATCCACGTATTGGGTGGCGATTTGGCCGTTGGCCATCAAGCGGCGCAGGGTGGCGTCGTCGGCCACAAAGCGGCCCTCACCGTGGGAAACGGGCACGGCGAACACATCGCCCGCCTGCACCCCGGCAAACCAGGGGGATTTTACCGAAGTTACTCGGGTATAGGCCATGCGGGACACATGGCGGCCCAGGGAGTTAAAGGTTAGGGTGGGATCCGACGGGCCGATGTCTACAATTTTGCCGTAGGGCACCAGGCCCAACTTAATCAGCGCCTGGAAGCCGTTGCAGATGCCCAACATCAAGCCGTCACGCTGTTCCAGCAACCGGGCCACGGCCTCGGCCACCCGCGGGTTGCGGAAGGTGGTGGCGATGAACTTACCCGATCCGTCGGGCTCGTCGCCGCCGGAAAAGCCGCCGGGCAGCATGATGATCTGGCTGTTATCAATCAGCTTCACCAAGCGGTCGATGGTTTCTTCAATGTCGGCAGGGGTCAGGTTTTTCACCACCAGCACTTGTGGAATGGCCCCGGCGCGGGCAAAGGCCCGGGCGGAATCCACCTCGCAGTTGGTGCCGGGGAAGGCGGGAATCAACACGCGGGGCTTGGCGGTGCGCACAATCTGGGCGGGGCGGAAGTTGTTGCGCTCCTGATACAAAGGCACGTCGCGCATCTCGTCGGGCCCCTGCGCCTTGTTGGGGAACACCTTTTCCAGCGTGTCCATCCAGGCGTCGATCAGGTTATCGAGGGCCAGATCTTGATTTTGCAGGCGGATAACAGGTTGTTCTATGGTGTTGCCCAGCAGCAGCGCGCCCGGCAGCGACAGCAAAGCGTCTTGATCGCCTGCGTCAACCTCCAGCACCAGCGAACCGCAGCAGGGGGCGAACAAGTCTTGTTCGGTCAGATTGCCGGCCAGTTCCACGCCGATGTGGTTGCCGAAGGCCATGCGGGCTACAGCCGCGGCGGCGCCGCCCTCCCGCACCACAGAGGCGGCGCGGATACGGCCCTGATCCATCAGGCTGAGCACCCGGATATAAAGGGAGCGCAAAGCGGCGAAGTCGGGCATCAGGTTAGCGTCCTCAGGCAGCTTGAGCAATACCAGGGCGCTGCCCGGGCTGCGCAGGGCGGCCGAAAGGGTTTGATTTACTTTCGTCATGCCCACGGCGAAGCTCACCAGAGTGGGGGGCACATCCAAATCCTCAAAGGAGCCGGACATGCTGTCTTTACCGCCGATGGAGGGAATCCCCAGCTTCAGCTGGGCGGTAAGCGCACCCAGCAGCGCGGCGGCGGGCTTACCCCAGCGGGTGGGATCTTCGTGCAGGCGCTCAAAATATTCTTGGAAGGTCAGCCGCGCCTTGAGGGGATCCACGCCCATGGCCAGCAGGCGAGAGAGGGATTCTACCACAGCCCAGGCCGCCCCATGGAAGGGGCTCCAGCGGGCCAGGCCCGGCAGATAGCCAAAGCTCATGGCGGTGGCGTCGTCGGTTTCGCCCTCCAACACCGGCAGGCGGGCCACCATGCCCTCTTCGGGGGTCAGCTGGTAGGCGCCGGCAAAGGGCATCAGCACCGTGGCGGCGCCGATAGAGGAGTCAAAACGCTCAGATAGGCCTTTTTGCGAGCAAACCTCCAAGCGGGCCAGGTTTTCGGCAAAGGCCTGGGGCAACGCCTTGCCTTGCAGGCAGGCGGGCACCGCGGCGCGGTAATTTTGTTGCGGATCCGGGCAGGCGATGCGTGCCTTGGCCCGCTGGGTGACGCCATTGGTGTTTAAGAAGGCGCGGCTCAGGCTGACGATGGTGTCGCCCCGCCAGGACATCAGCAGCCGGGGCTCTTCGGTTACTTGGGCCACCTGGGTGGCTTCCAGGTTCTCTTCGCCGGCCGCGGCAATAAAGGCGGGCACGTCCTTGGGATCCAACACCACAGCCATGCGCTCCTGGGATTCGGAGATGGCCAGCTCGGTGCCGTCTAGGCCTTCGTACTTTTTGGTAACTTTATCTAAATCCACCGTTAAGCCGTCGGCCAGCTCGCCGATGGCCACGCACACGCCGCCCGCGCCAAAGTCGTTGCAGCGCTTGATCATGCGGGCTACGTCCTCTTGGCGGAACAGGCGCTGAATTTTGCGTTCGGTGGGGGGATTGCCCTTTTGCACCTCAGCCCCGCAGGTTTCAATGGATTGCTCGGTGTGGGCCTTAGAGGAACCGGTGGCGCCGCCGCAGCCGTCGCGCCCGGTGCGCCCGCCCAGCAGCACAATGGCGTCGCCCGGCGCAGGCACGCCGCGCACCACATTCTTTTTGGGCGAAGCGCCGATAACCGCGCCGATTTCCAGCCGCTTGGCCACATAGCCGGGATCATACAGCTCGGTAACCTGGCCGGTGGCAAGGCCTATCTGGTTGCCGTAGGAGCTGTAACCCTGGGCCGCGCCGGTGGTGATTTTGCGGCTGGGCAGCTTGCCGTGCATGGTTTGCTCCAATGTGGCCCGGGGATCCCCCGAACCGGTGACCCGCATGGCTTGGTATACATAGGCGCGCCCCGACAGAGGATCGCGGATAGCGCCGCCCAGGCAGGTGGCCGCCCCGCCGAAGGGCTCTATTTCAGTGGGGTGGTTGTGGGTTTCGTTTTTAAACTGCACCAGCCAAGGTTCGGTTTTGCCGTTGATGGTAACGGGCACCTCGATGGAGCAGGCGTTGATTTCGTCGCTGACGTCCAAATCGGGGATCTTGCCCTCGCGGCGCAGCAGTTTCATACCAATGACCGCCATATCCATCAGCGAAACCGGGCGGTCGGTGTCGGGACCATACAGGGTGTTGCGGGCGTCGTAATAGGCATTTAGGGCCTCTTCGATGGCGGCGCTCACCGCGCCGCGCTCAATTTCGATATCGGTTAGGCGGGTTAAAAAGGTGGTGTGGCGGCAGTGATCCGACCAATAGGTGTCAATCACCCGCAGCTCGGTTACGGTGGGATCCCGGTGCTCCTGATCGCGGAAGTAATCGCGGCAGAAGAGCAGATCCTCCAGCGTCATGGCAAAGCCCATGCCGGCGTAATAGTCGGCCATCTGCTGGTCGTCCCAGGCGGTAAAGCCGGTTACCCGGGCCACATCGTTGGGGCGGTCGGCTTTCATCTCAAGGCTTTCGGGCTTGTCTAGCGAAGCGATGCGGGATTCCACAGGGTTCACCAGGTAATGTTGCACGCGCTCAAAATCCTCGTCGCTGAGCGCTCCCTGCAAAGCCACCACCCGGGCAGTGCGCACCTGGGGATATTCCCCCTGGGTGAGCAGCTGCACGCACTGGGCGGCGCTGTCGGCCCGCTGGTCGTACTGGCCGGGCAGGTACTCCATAGCGAACAGCCGCCAGCCGTCGCCGGGGGTGAAGCTTTCGTCATAAACGGTGTCTACATTAGGCTCCGACAGGATCGTATCCCGCGCGCGGGAAAATTGATCCGCCGTCAGGCCGGAAACGTCGTAGCGGTTGAGCAGGCGCAGGCCGGTTAAGGCGCGTAGGCCCAGGTTGTCCTGCAAATCCTCTAACATGTGGGCCGCTTCAATATCAAAGCCGGGCTTTTTCTCCACAAAAATTCTGATAACGTCTGACATATTGATGACCATCCTTTCTGCGATGCAACCACCAGGTGGGTTGGGATAGACGGCGCGTACAATTGCACTTTTGTACTCTATGTGGTTATTTTAACATAGTGGAGCGCGGGAATAAATAGGGGTTTTGTTTTTTCGGCGGTATTCCCCCCTTTGCGCCGCCAATTCCGCCTGCTTTTGGTCTTTTGCACCGTTTTCGCGCGGTGCGGGGCGCGAGGTTCTCTTTTTTTGGCAAGGTAAATAAGGGGAAAAGGATTCATCTGCCGGTTCGTCAAAGGGAACAAACTCCAGCAGCTCCTCTATTTTACAATGGAACGCGGTGCGTATCCGCGCCAAAACGTCCACGTCCAAACGAGTTATGATGCCCTTGCGGTCGTTATGGCACTGGGTGCACTGCATTTCGATCCTTTGGCAAAGCTTCCTCTTGCTTAGCCCGCTTTTTTGAATCAGTTTCGCCGGATGAATTTTGATATACCCACTACTTGCCGATGTTTTCAACAGATCCCCTCTTTGATGTGGAAAACAAAAACCCGGGCATACTCCGGCACAATATCCGTATATAGCCGGGGACTGAGGCTTTGTAGGTACTTTTGGCCTGTTCTATATATGGGTTTGAGTCTGTATTTTCCCGGGTATGCTGCATATCCACCCTTATCAATACAGTATAAACGCAAAAAACGACCGTTTGCATCTGTCTACGGCCGTTTTTCATGTATTCGGAGAACGCCCAGGCAAGCAACACCCGCGCTATTTTTTATCCTCCCCGGTATGCTGTCCGTCATGCCCAGCGTGGCGGGCGTGCCACTGCTCAATCTGGCGCAGGCGCTGGGCCACCCGCGCTTCCGATCCCTCTTCGGTGGGGCGGTAATATTTTTTACCCACTAGGTTGTCGGGTAGGCACTGCATTTCGGCAATTTTGTCGGGGGTGTCGTGGGCATACTGGTAGCCTTCGCCGTAGTGCAGGTCGGCCATCAGCTGGGTGGGGGCGTTGCGGATATGCAACGGCACGGGCTCGCTGAGCATCTTTTGGGCGTCCTGGGCTGCGGCCAGATAGGCGGTGTAAACCGCGTTGGATTTGGGGGCCAGCGAAAGATAGGTGACTGCGTGGGCCAAGTTGACGTTGCATTCGGGCATGCCGATAAAATGGCTGGCTTGGTAGGCCGCCACAGCAATTTCGAGGGCCCGGCTGTCGGCCATGGCGATATCCTCGCTGGCAAAGCGGATAAGCCGGCGGGCCACATACAGGGGATCCTCTCCGGCCTCCAGCATGCGGGCCAGCCAGTAAAGGGCGGCCTGCACGTCGCTGTTGCGCATGGATTTGTGCAAGGCGGAAATTAAATTGTAGTGTTCCTCGCCGTTTTTGTCATACAGCAGGGATTTGCGAGAGGTGCACTGCTCCAGCACGGCTTGGGTTACCGTAACCCCTTCCCGGCTTTTTTCACCGTTGAGCACCGCCATTTCCAAGGTGTTCAGGGCGGTACGGGCGTCGCCGTTGGCAAAGGCGGCAATGGCGGTAACCAGCTTTTGTTCTATGCGCACCGCCTGGCCGCCAAAGCCCCGGGGATCGGTTAAAGCCCGGCGCAGCAGCTGCTCTAAATCGGCGGTGGAGAGGGCTTGCAGCACAAATACCTTGCAGCGGGAAAGCAGCGCCGCGTTGACCTCAAAGGAGGGATTCTCAGTAGTGGCGCCGATGAGGATGATGCTGCCCTTTTCCACAAAGGGCAAAAAAGCGTCCTGCTGGGCTTTGTTGAAGCGATGGATTTCATCTACAAACACAATGGTCTTTTCACCGAACAGCCGGCTTTGCTCGGCCTGCTGCATGACCTCTTTGATCTCTTTGATGCCGCTGGTGACGGCGCTGAAATTGATAAACTGGGCCTTGGTGCGCCCGGCGATGATGCTGGCCAAGGTGGTTTTGCCCACGCCGGGCGGGCCCCAGAAGATCATAGAGGAGATCTGATCCTGATCAATCAGCTGGCGCAGGATTTTGCCCTCGCCCAGCAGGTGCTGCTGGCCCACAAATTCCTCTAAGTTCTGCGGGCGCAGGCGGCTGGCCAGGGGGCGTGAAAGATCCCCTGAGCCGGAGCCGAACAGGGTTTGCTGCCCAGGATCGGCGGACTGTTTCATACGATGCACTTCCTTTCCCAAGAAAGTTCCTTTTTTCATCATATTTTCGTTTTCTGCTTGGCAACTGTTTACCAGTTGCCAATACCAAAACAGATACCGTACTAATAACGTTATCATAACACCAAGGCGCCTGGCGTGCAACGCGCCGCCGGTTGAGGACGTTCTTTATTTATGATAAAATGCGGGTAAACAAAGAAACAGCTGTTAGATTTAGCAAAGAAGGAGGCGGCGCAATGGCCAGACAAAATACAAATTCCGGCCCAACTGGTCCCACTGGCCCAACTGGCCCCACAGGTGCCACCCCGGCAGGCGGCGCCCGGCGGGGCAAGGCGGTTACCCTGCGGGATATCGCCCAGCGCACCGGTTTTTCGGTGAACACGGTTTCTCACGCGCTCAAGGGCAAGGGGGATATTTCGCCCGCCACCCGTAAGCGCATCTGCCAAACGGCCCAACAAATGGGGTATATCGGCAATGCTTCGGCCAGCTTTCTGCGCTCGGGGGTAAGCAAAACCGTGGCTATCCTGGTGGGGGATATCTCCAACCCGCACTTTTCTATTATGGTAAAGGAGCTGGAGGCCGCCTTGCAGCAGCAGGGCTATGTGGCTTTTGTGCTCAACACAGGGGAGGATGCCCGTCAGGAGCGGGAGGCCATTGTAGCGGCGTTGCAAAAGAATGTGGACGGGGTGATCCTTTGCCCGGCCCCGAGCGGGGAAGATAATGTGCGCTTTTTGCAGCAAAAGCGGGTGCCCTTTGTGCTGGCGGGCCGCTACTTTGAAGACGCGCCCTGCGATTATGTGGCCTGCGACGACGAACAGGGAGGCTACCTTGCCATGCGGCACCTGTTGGCGCTGGGGCACAGGCGTATCCTGTTTGTCAACGGGCCTCAGGGCATTTCCAGCGCGCGGGAACGGGAGGCCGGTTGCCGCCGGGCGCTTGCAGAAAGCGCCGTGTTGGGCGCGCAGTTTGCCGTAAAAACGGTGCCCGTCACCCTGGGGGACGGGCAGGAGCTTGCCAAAGCTCTGGGGCTTGACGGCGGGATTGCCGATTATACGGCGGTGATCGCCTTTAGCGATATGTTGGCCTGGGAGGTGATCTATCTGCTGGGGCAAAGGGGCGTGCAGGTGCCGCAGCAGGTTTCGGTGCTGGGCTTTGACAATATCCAGTCGCGCTTTCTATTCCCAGTGCCCCTCACCACGGTGAGTTCCTCCAAATATACCTTGGCCCAGATGGCGGCGGGGCGGCTGTTAGATTTGCTGCAAGGCCGCGCGCCGGGCAGCGGCGAGCGCCTGGCCGTGCGGCTGATAGAACGAGGCACCACCGCGCAACCCCCGGCGGGGAAATAGCGCTGTTTGCCGCGCGCCTGTTGGCGGCTTTTTTGTCAGGCAGCGGTGATTGCACCCAAAAGCAAAAACCTCTGCTTTTTTACAGGGATGGGCTTGACTTGCAATTCGGCAGCGGCTATACTGAGGTTACATTAACGTTAATGCTGAGGTATCTTTTCCTCTTTTTGAAAAGATATCCGGCTGGCGAAAGTTAAAAATAAGCCTTACCGGCCGGCGCGCCCTCCCGCCGCAGAGACGCCGCCGGGCTACCACTGCGCTGCCGCAGAAAAAGAGCAAACAAAGGCAGCAGCGCCCCAATGCTTGGCGGCGGAGAAAGGAAACGGGCATGAACACCGTACATATTTTGTATCCCGAACACATCGGCACCATCAACCCCAACATTTACGGCCATTTCTCCGAGCATATCGGCGGCGTATTTTACGATGGCATCTGGGTGGGGGAGGATTCCAAGGTGCCCAACATCCACGGCTTTCGCAAAGAGTTGGTGGAGCTGTTTGCCAAAATTAAGCCCCCGGTGCTGCGTTGGCCCGGCGGCTGCTTTGCCGAGACCTACGATTGGCGCGACGGCATCGGCCCCAGAGAGAAGCGCCCCACCACGGTAAACTGGTGGTATAACGACGACGGGCGGCTGGAAAGCAACCAGGTGGGCACTCACGAGTTTGTGGAGTTTTGCTCCCTAGTGGGGGCTAAGCCCTGTTTTGCAGCCAACGCCACCACCACAACGCCGATGGAAATCCGCAATTGGATGGAATACTGCCTCTTCCCAGAGGGATCCACCACGCTGGCCCAGCTGCGCGGGCAAAACGGTTCCCCTGCGCCCTTCGACATCCCTTATTGGGGCTTGGGCAACGAGAACTGGGGCGGCGGCGGCAACATGACGCCGGAGGATTATGCGGCAGTATACCGCAAATACGCTATGGTGTGCGACAGTGTGGCCAGAAGCCGTGCCTTTGTGGCCTGCGGCCCCAACGGCAACAGCTTGGATTGGACCCGCCGCTTTTTCCAAAAATTGTTTGACGGGTTGGACGGCCATCCCAACAACTGCAAAATAGACGGTTATGCAGTGCACTATTATTGCGGCACGGCGGGCACCGCCACCCAATTTACCAAGGAACAGTGGTACGAGCTGTTGACAAAGGCGGCCTATATGGAAGATATTATTGTGCAACAGCGCGGGGTGATGGATTCTTATGATCCGCAGCGCCGTATCGGCATGGTGGTGGACGAATGGGGCTGCTGGCACCAGGGCGGCTCCGGCCCCTCTAAGGGCTATAACCTGTTTGAGCAGCAGAGCACCATGCGCGACGCCGTAGTGGCCGGTATGACGCTGAACATCTTTAACAACCACTGCGATAAGGTCATGATGGCCAACGTGGCTCAGTTGGTGAACAACCTGCATTCGCTGTTCCTGGCCGGCGGCGATCAGCTGGTTGCCACCCCCAACTATTATGTATTCGACATGATGAAGGAGCACCAGGGCGCCGGTGGGCTGCGTACCGTGGTGGAGGCAGAGCAGGCTGGGAACATCGCCCAGGTGAGCGCTTCGGCCTCGGTGAAGGACGGCAAGACCTTGGTGACCCTGGTGAATACCAGCTACGACCAAGAGGCAGAGGTGCGCCTGGCGTTGCAGGGCGGCGGCTTTGCGGGCGACGGCGAGCTGGTGTGCCTGAGCGCCAAGCCGGATGCTTACAACACCTTTGAGGATCCCCAGGCGGTTCGCCCGGTGAGCAGCAAAGTGGCGCTAAACGGCAGCGAGGCGGTTGTAACCCTGCCCGCCGCTTCGGTTTGCTGCCTGCGGTTTTAGAATTTTGCGCCGGCACAAACCACCAATGTAAAAACAGTTGCATATTTGCACGGCGGATAAAACAGCAAGGGGAGCGCTGCAGCGCTCCCCTTGCTGTTTGTTGCGGTGAAAGGTTTGATAGACCGATAAACATTTTGTACCTAGCCTATCCCGAACCGTCTGTTTATGATAAGGAAAAATCCGGTTCTAAGGCCCGCGGACCCAGCTCGGCCAACAGGCGGGAAACGGCCTCCATATTGCCAATGGGGGTGCCGTAGGGCACCGCGTCGCCGGTGCTGAGGATAAAGCCGCGCTTATCCTTTAGCTGTTGCAGCAGGTGCAGCACAGTGTCTACCGTTTGCTGCTGGGTCATGGCCGCCAAAGAAGGCGGGTCGATACCGCCGATGATGAGCTTGCTGCCCCAGCGGGCGCGGGCGTCCCATGCACACAGATCGCCGGTTTCGGGCGGGCACAAAGAGTCCACACCGTCCTGCCTGCCGCTGCCCACCTCGTCGATAAAGCCGGTTAGCTTGCCGCACATGTGGGTGATGAACAGCTTACCGGCGCGGTGCATGGCGTCGGCGTAGTCGTTGATGGCCGGTAGGGAGTAGTTGACAAACATATTCTTGCTCATCACCGTGGTGGAGGTGTCTTCATAATCGATCACCACATCGCAGGGATACTGGGCCAGCGCTTCGTATTGGCGCAGGTTGCGCTGATGCATGGCGTCAAACAATTCCTCCATCTCGTCGGGATAGTCGGCCATCAGATATACGGTGTTTTCCACCCCGGCCACATGTTGCAGCAGTTCCTGCACCGGGCTCATGTTTCCGCTGGGGGTGGCGATGCCGTCATCGCCGATTTCGGCTTCTCGGGCCAAAAACTCCTCCACCCGGGGCTGGTAAAAGGTGTTGCGGGCGATATATGTGTAAACGCGGATATCGTCCAAAGACTGAACCATATTCTTTGTAATATAGCTGGTGCGCCCCGAAGCGCGGCGTTCCACATAAAGGGAACCTACAGGGGTGTCGAACCAGGTGCGGGAGGTATCGCCGCTTTGCTCCTCTCGGGTGGAAACACCCTCCATCACATCGCGGGGGTTGCACACATGGCGCTCCATAATGTCGCAGCCGATGCGGCGCATGGCGGCAAGGATATCCAGGTGAATGCCCTGTTCGGGCAGGGAACTGATAAAGTACCCGTCGATAAGGGGCGCCCAGGGTAGGCGATCGGTGGGCTGGCGGTGCAGTGCAGCGGTGAGCCGCTGGCGGCCGGTCATTTGCGGGGTTTGCGTGGTGGACATAAGCTTCCTCCTTTTTGATTTTGACTTTTTGACATTGCGAAAAGAGTCTGGTAAGCTTTGTTTATATGGCTTTGTGCCGGTTGGTTATAAATTTGTGACAGCTGCGGTTGTTACCCGCATTATACCGCGCTGCTCATGAGAAACGCAATGACAGATGTTGACCGATTCCTTCATTATTTTGACAAAATAGAGGATTGTGCGATGGATGCTGTGATGCAAACGCAAAAGGGGGCGGGTTTGTCGCCCTATGTTATCGCCTGCGGGCAGACCCGGCTGGAGGAATGCCCGCCGCAGGGCTCCTGCGGGGAGCTGCGCACCGTGGGCTGGTATGAACTGGAATTGATGGAGGATACCGACGGCGGTGGCGTATATACCGACGGGGTATTTTTGCCAGCCCGCAGCGGCGATTTGTTTTTCCGCCGGCCGGGCATGCGGGTGGCGGGGGTTTCGGCCTATGGGTGTGCCAGCGTTATTTTCGACGCCCAATGGGACAACGCGCTTTGCCAACCGTATAGCCAGCCCATTTATCGGGATGCGCCCGCCTGGCAGGTGGAACACATCGCGCGCAGGGATCGGCAAAGCGCAGGCGGAGTAAGCGGAGCAAGTGGAGCAGGCGCGGCTTTTTTGTGGGAGCTGCCTGCGGTTATCCCGCTGCCGGATCCGCAACGGGCGCGGGGGTTGCTCAAGGATTGCTTCGTGCGGTATGTGGAGCGGGATCCGGCCTTTGGTTTTTACGCAGCCCGGGTGGTGTTTGAGTTGCTGGCTGCTTTGCGGGATGCGTCAGCCGGCACGGAGGGTGCAGGCGGCCGGGAAGCAGTGCGGCGTGCCGAGCGGATTTTGCAGGAGAAATATGCCGGGCCGGTGCGTCTGGCGGCGTTGGCGGACGCAGTGGGGCTTAATCCAGAATATCTGTGCCGCTTGTTTAAACGGGAAACGGGGCAAAGCCCCATTGCGCGGCTGCTGGATATCCGCTTAAGTCATGCCCGCCGTCTGCTGCTGACCACAGAACGGCCCATGAAAGAAATTGCCGTTGAATGCGGCTTTGTTAGCGAAACTTATTTTTACACAGCCTTTCGCCGCAGGGAGGGCATGGCGCCGGGGGAATACCGGCGGCGGCACAAAATGCGGTTATAAACAAAAGCCCGACAGAAAATGCACAAAATTTTTGAATTTGCCGCTATAGCATGCTATAATATTGGCAATGCGCTGTTTTATCATGTAAAAGCGCAGGTTTGGTATGAAAGGCGCTGCGCTGCCGGGCGGCCGGCGGCCGGCTAACAAATAAGAGGAAGTGCCGATATGTTTTTTCAAAAGGATTTGGAAACTATGCCACGCGCCGAGCTGGAGGCGCTGCAGCTGCAACGGCTGAAAAGGATTGTAGATTACTGCTACAACAATGTTCCGTTTTACCATGAGCGGCTCAACCGGGCGGGCGTTACGTCGGGCGACAAGATAAAAACCCTGTCGGATGTGCAGTATCTGCCTTATACCACCAAGGATGATATCCGCGACAATTACCCCTTTCAGATGTTGGCCCAACCTATGAGCAAGATTGTGCGCATTCACGCCTCGTCGGGCACCACGGGCAAGCCCACGGTGGGGGTATATACCCAAAGAGATTTGGATAACTGGTCGGATCAGGTGGCCCGCGTGGCCGTTGGCGGCGGCGCCACAGCCGACGATATTATTCAAATTTCTTTTGGCTACGGGCTGTTTACCGGAGCACTGGGGCTGCATTACGGTCTAGAAAAGCTGGGCGCCACGGTCATTCCCGCTTCCAGCGGCAACACCCAAAAGCAGCTGATGATGTTCCGGGATTTTGGGGTGACCGGTTTGGTGGCAACCCCCAGTTATGCGCTGTATCTAAGCGAATGCATGAAAGAGGCAGGGTACCCCCGCAGCGATTACAAGCTGCGCATCGGGCTGCTGGGCTCAGAAAGCTGCACCCCCGAGATGCGGGATCAGATTGAGCACAATATGCAGATTTTTGTTTCCGATAATTACGGCATGACCGAGCTAGGCGGCCCCGGAGTGGCGGGCGAATGCGAGCTGCGCTGTGGGCTGCATTTTGCCGAAGATCACTTCTTGCCGGAGATCATCGACTCCGACACAGGCGAGCACAAGGCGCCCGGCGAGGCTGGCGAGCTGGTGGTGACCACGCTTACGCGGGAGGGCATGCCGGTGCTGCGCTACCGCACCAAAGACATCACCCGCTTGACCTATGAGCCCTGTGCATGCGGGCGCACCCATGCCCGTATGCAAAAGGTGATGGGCCGCACCGACGACATGCTCATCATCAAGGGGGTAAACGTGTTCCCCACCCAGATAGAAAGCGTTCTGGTGGGTATGGAGCACGTAGGTCCCCACTACCAGCTGGTGGTGCGCAAAAAGAATTTTATGGATACTCTAGAGGTCAAGGTGGAGCTGCTTAGCGCCGAGCTGCTGGAACATTTCGGCGAGTTGGAGGCGTTGCAGCGCAATATTCACGATAGGCTCAAAAGCGTGCTGGGCTTAGAGACCAAGGTAACCCTGGTGGAACCCAAAACGCTGGAGCGTTTTCAAGGCAAGGCCAAGCGCATTTTGGATTTGCGCAATGAGCCGGAACAGAACTAAGCGCCGGAATAAGCGTTTTTTGACCAGAGGCGAAAGGATGGATAGATACATATGAAGCAACTGTTGTTAGGCAACGAGGCTGTTGCCCGGGGCCTGTATGAGGCGGGCGTGTCTTTTGTGTCCAGCTACCCGGGCACGCCCAGCACCGAGATCACCGAAGCGGCGGTGAAATACGATGAAATCACCTGCGAATGGGCTCCCAACGAAAAGGTGGGTGTGGAGTCCGCCGCCGGCGCCAGCTTCGCCGGCGCACGCTCCTTTAGCGCCATGAAGCACGTGGGCTTAAACGTGGCAGCCGACCCGGTGTTCACTATGTCGTATATCGGCGTTAACGGCGGTATGGTTATCGGCGTAGCCGACGATCCGGGTATGCACTCCTCGCAAAACGAGCAAGATAGCCGCAACTATGCCATTGCGGCCAAGCTGCCCATGCTGGAGCCTGCCGACAGCGCCGAGTGCCGGGATTTTACCAAGATGGCCTATGAATTGTCGGAACAGTTTGATACGCCGGTGCTGCTGCGCTTAACCACGCGTATTTCTCATTCCCGCAGCTTGGTAGAGCTGTGTGAGCGGGCAGAGCGCCCCTGCAAGCCCTATGAAAAGAACCCGGCTAAGAATGTGATGCTGCCCGCCTTTGCCAAAATAAAGCATCCGTTGGTAGAGGAACGCACCTGCAAGTTGACCCAGTGGGCTGAGCAGGCCGACATGAACCGCATAGAGGATAACGGCGCCAAGGTCGGCGTTATCTGCGCGGGATCTTGCTATCAATACACCCACGAGGCCATGGGCGACAGCGTTTCTTATTTGAAGCTGGGCATGGTGCATCCGCTGCCGGTGGATTTGATTAAGAAGTTTGCTTCTATGGTGGAAACCCTTTATGTGGTGGAAGAGCTGGATGATATTATTGAAAGCCACTGCGCCAAAATCGGCGTTAAAGTGATTGGCAAAGAGATATTCCCCCGCTGCGGCGAGTTTGACCAAAGCCTGGTGCGCCAAAAGCTCACAGGTGAAAGCCTGCCGGTGCAATCATTGGATACCGATGTTCCGGTGCGCCCGCCGGTTATGTGTTGCGGATGCCCCCACCGCGGTCTGTTTTACGCCTTAAAGCGGGAAGGGGTGTATGTTTCAGGCGATATCGGCTGCTACACCCTGGGCGCCAGCGCGCCCCTAGGCATGATGGATACCTGCGTATGTATGGGGGCGTCGGTATCTGCCCTGCATGGCTACAACAAGGTGCTGGGCGAAAAGAGCGAGAAAAAGTCGGTGGCTGTCATCGGCGATTCCACCTTTATCCATTCGGGCATTACAGGGCTGATTGATATCGCCTACAATGCCTCCAATTCGGTGGTGGTGGTGCTGGATAACTCCATTACAGGCATGACCGGCCACCAGCAAAACCCCACCACGGGCTACAACATCAAGGGCGACCCCGCCACGGCGGTGGATCTAGAAGCGCTGTGCAAGGCGGTGGGTATACAGCGTGTGCGCGTGTGCGATCCCTACGATATTAAGCAAACCCGCCAGGTGATTCACGAAGAGCTGCAGGCAGACGGCCCGTCGGTGGTTATCTCACGCAGGCCCTGCGCGCTGCTGAAATCAGTGAAGCATAAGCCCGCCTTGGCAGTAGACGCCCAGCGCTGCATCGGCTGCAAGGCTTGCATGGGCATCGGCTGCCCGGCTATTTCTATGAAAGACGGCAAGGCGGCAATCGATCGCACCCAGTGCGTAGGCTGCGGCGTATGCGAGGGTCTGTGCCCCAAAAACGCCATCGGTTGATGCTATAACTATTAGGAAAATAAAGGAGTGCAGATACCATGAGTATAAAAACAGATGGCGCGCAGAACAACGTTAAAAGCGTGTTGATCGTGGGCGTGGGCGGCCAAGGTACCCTGTTGGCCAGCCGCCTGTTGGGCGGCGCGATGGTGCGCGCAGGCTATGATGTAAAGGTATCCGAGGTGCATGGCATGAGCCAGCGCGGCGGCTCGGTGGTAACCTATGTTCGCTATGGGGATAAAGTGTATTCCCCCATTATTGAGCAGGGCGGGGCCGATACGGTGCTGGCCTTTGAACAGCTGGAGGCGGCTCGGTTCCTACCGTGGCTCAAACCCCAAGGAACGATGATTGTTAATACCCAGCAAATCGATCCCATGCCGGTTATCACAGGCAACGCTGCTTATCCTGACGGCTTGTTAGAACAAATGGAGGGCAAAGGGGTTCACGTGGTAGCCGCCGATGCGCTGGCCCTGGCTGAGCAGGCTGGTTCTTCCAAGGCGGTAAACGTGGTGCTTATCGGCTTGATGGCCCGCCGTTTGGAGCTCAGCTATGAAGAGTGGATCGACACCATCCGCGAAACAGTGCCGCCCAAATTTATCGATATGAATATCAAAGCGTTTGATTTGGGTTATCATTACGGGGCGTAATGCTTCGCCGGCGCGCAAGCGCGGCATAGCGGTATATGATAGAAAAAACGATGAAAGGTGGCCGTGTTATGCAGGTACAGCAGCTTTCAGTTTTTGTAGAGAACAAGGAGGGCCGCTTGGCCGAGATCACCGGGGTTTTGGCCAAGGCGGGCGTGGATATCCGTGCGGTTTCCGTGGCCGATACCCGCGAGTTCGGCATTTTGCGTTTGATTGTGGATAAGCCGGACACGGCCCACCAGGCGCTGCAGCAGGCGGGCTTTACCGCTTCGCTGACCAGTGTGATTGTGGTTAGCTTAGAGGATAAGCCAGGAGAGTTCGCCCGGGTACTTTCTATATTGGCAGAAAAACACCTTGGGGTGGAATATATGTATGCCTTCATTAGCCGGGATCAAGGGCATGCCTGCGTAATTTTGCGGGTTAAGGATAACGAAGGCGCAGCGCAGGTTTTACACGCCGCAGGAGTACGTTTACTTTCAGGTGAAGAGATTCAGCGCATGTAAGCGTTGGCGCTGTGAAGGTGAAAAATAAATTTGCCAAAAACAGGGAGTTTTTCTCCCTGTTTTTTTGTGGGCAGCCGCCATCCGATAAGGTTGACAAACCGGCTGCCGGCGCGTAATATAATAAGTAAGGAGAATCATTCGGTAGGTGAGGTTACCACAGGGATACGGATTGCTGCCGCGCAAAGGTGGAGACACCCTTGAGCAGGTTAGCAGGCCGCGTCGTAAAGGCGCAGCCTAACGCAATTTCATCGCCCTGTGATGCTAAAGCTTGTACGCATGAACAGGTTGCCAAGCGTGTTTTACCCCGCCGAAGGATGCTTCGGCGGGGTTTTTGCGCCGGTTATTTCCCACCGGTTTTGCCCATGCATATGGGCTGGCTCCTTATCGGCGCGATATTACTTTTCATTTTTGTGAGGTGAGATGGGATGGACGCAGGGAGTAGCAACGGCATAAAACCTGGCGGGCGAAGCCGCGGGGTAGGGCTGCGCATATTGTTGTCCTTCCCCATCGATCGGCCCGTGTAATTTGCGGGTCCCAGGATATGCCGCTTCGTTTTCCGTTTTATGTCTGCCTTCCGCGAGTTGATGAGTCGCTTGTTGAGAACGGAGGTAAGACAATATGACAATGAGAAAATTGAGATCGGTATTTGTAAAGAAAAACCACAGAGGTGCTTTAACGGCGCACAAAACCATGGGCAACGATGAGCGCACAGCTGCGCTGCGCAGCCGGCTTTTGCTGGCGGCTCAAAAAACCCCCGATACTATTTTTCGCCAGCTGCGAAGCTCTGTTTTTGGCTGGACGGAGCCTATGGTAGGGTTGATGCGCGATCTATATGGCAGGAATACCGGCGTTTCAGGTAGCGCTATCGTGCAGAGAGAAGGCTTGGGCCGTGTGTCGGTGCCGGCCCAGGAGCTGGTTTACGGCGACGTGCTGTATTTGGCCAAAGGCGATCGGGTGCCTGCGGATGTTCGCATACTAGAGTGCGAAGATTTCGCGGTGGATGAGTCCGCTTTGCGCGGTAAGGGTGCTCCCGCCCCGAAAGAGGGGAAAACATTGCCCTATAACAGCGGCAGCGATCCGCTGGATTGTGAAAATTTAGCCTTTCGCGGCGATATCGTTGTTTCGGGCAGCGCCCTTTGCCTAGTGGTGGGCGTGGGTGAAAATACGTTGTTGGCCAACAGTGCCAAAGCCGGATATACGGGTAGGCCCGTTTACCAATACCAAGCGTAATGTTAGTTTGATTAGGTAAATAGATACCTTTTATGGCCCCAGCTGCTGCACCTTCGTTGAAACGGAGCATGTAAAGGTAGATTGGGCGCCTATATTAGAAAAGCTTTTTGCAAGCCATCCAAATGTTTTGGATGGCTTGTGTTGTGTCCGGCATATGTTGTGTGAGAGAAAGGCAAGCAATAAACAGCCAGTAGACCGGCGGTTCTACGGAACAAGAGCAAAAACAAACGCCGGATAAAATTGCAGGTTAGAAAGAGAGGTTGCGCCATGCTGGGGATCTATATCCATGTGCCTTTTTGCGATGGGAAATGCCCCTACTGCGATTTTTATTCCCTGCCTTTAGCGGGGGAATTAAAAGAACCGATGTTGGCCGGGCCGGATACACAGGATGTTAGGCTCGATTACATCAATCAAATCTGTGTTCATTTAGCGCAGTGGGGAAAAGTCCTAGGGAATCCCAAGGCGAGCACACTATATTTCGGCGGCGGCACACCCGGTTTGCTGGGCGCCGCGGGCTTGTCTAGGCTGGTGCAAGCCGCTAAAGAAAATTTTGATCTGGCGGGAGCGGAGATCACTGCTGAGCTCAACCCGGCCAGCGCCGGTGCGATAGATTTTGACAAGCTGCGCTGGGGTGGGGTTAACCGCCTATCTATCGGGTTGCAATCCGCCGACCCGACGGAGCTGCGCCTGCTGGGGCGGCGGCATACTGTGTTGCAGGCGGAGCAGACGGTGCGCCGGGCCCAAGCGGCGGGGTTTGACAATATCTCATTGGATTTAATGTTGGCCATACCGGGGCAGACGGATGAAAGCTTGGCCCGCTCGGTGGATTTTTGCGCGCGGTTGGACGTGCAACATATATCGGCCTACCTGCTCAAGATAGAGGAAGGCACCCCCTTTGCCGCTTGCCAAAATGGCTTAGGGCTGCCCGACGACGACGGACAAGCCCGGCGGTATTTGCTGGCTTGCCGCCTGCTGGAGCAAGCGGGCTACGGTCAGTACGAAATTTCAAACTTCAGCAAACCCCATAGAGAAAGCAGGCACAATTTAAACTATTGGAATATGGGGGACTACCTGGGGCTTGGGCCGGGCGCCCACTCCTTTTTTGGCCAGAGTTTGGTGTGCTGTGCACAAAAGGCGGGCATGCCGTTGGCTATAGGTGCAAAATTACCGGCGGGAAGGGCGATTCGGTTTTATTGCCCGCCGGATTTGGCCGCTTTTTTGGGATCCGCCTGGCCGGCGGAGTTGATAGAGGAAGAAGAGGACGGGGAAATTTCCCCCGGCTCCCCCCAAGAATACGCCATGTTGCGCCTGCGCTTGGCTAGCGGACTGATTGAGGAGGAATACCGGCGCCGGTTTGGCACGCCGATACCCGAAAAGTGGCAAAAAGCCGCCCGCCGTTATGAACCCCATGGCCTGACAAGGTGCTCACAGCAAGGTTTTTGCTTTACGAAAGAGGGTTTTTTGGTATCTAACCGCTTAACGGCAGAGATTCTTTTTTAGCTCCAAATGCCCTTAGGGTGGGCAAGACAGCAGGAATTTTGCATTGAAAACCTATGGGGGCTATGTTAGAATAAAACCGTTCACATTAGGTGAAAATGGCCAAAAAACGGGTGTTGCGCACGTCCGCTCACACCGATTCCTGCTAAACTGCGCAGCAATTGCTGGTTACAGATAGGCCCGGTTACCGGGCTGAAAGGAGCCGCCATGAATAAATGCAGAAAATTGGCTGCTGTTGCCGTAATGACCCTTTTCGCCTGCGTGGCGATCCACACGCCTGCTGGTGCGTTGTCGGTGGAGGTATCGGCCAAGGCGCACAACGTAGCTGCTGTGTTTTCGGCAGAGCAGTGGGCTTTGTTTGCAGGGCTTGCGATATTGCTTGCGGTTTTGGCGTTGGCGGTTTGCTGGTATTTTTCACGCAGGTTTACTCGCCCCATGGAAAGTTTATTAGAATCCATCCGGCGTATGCAGCAAGGGGATTTTTCCCACCGATTTTCCACCAACGGTAATAGCAAGTTGAGCATTGTGGGCAATGCTTTTAACCAATTGATGGATCAGGTTATGGCGGATAACCGCCGCCTGACGGCCGACGAAGAGCGTTACCGCATGGTTATTCAGTTGTCGGATAATGTGGTTTTCGAATATGGCCTGGTGGATAAGCAGATCTATTGCTCAGCAAATTGGCAGGAAAAATTTGGCTACCCCCCCGTTACCAGCGGCGGTACCGACGATTGGATAAAGGCGGTATACCCAGATGACGTGGAAAAGCTGCAAAACGCCGTGCAGCGTTTGATAAAAACAGGTGATGACCTCAGCGAAGAGGTTCGCCTTTGCAAAATGGAGGGGGATTCCCCTGCGTACTTGTGGTGCACAGTGAGGGCCTCTGTGGTGCGCGATTGCGACGGGACGGCAAGTAAGATTATCGGTAATGTTTCAGATATCGATAGCCAGAAAAAAGAAACCGAAACATTGCGCGCTCGTGCCCAAAGGGATTTGCTGACGGGTCTTTACAATAAAGTGACTACCGAAAGCATCATCAGCGGTATTTTAGAGCGCGAGCCCCAGGGGGTGCACGCTTTGTTTATTGTGGATATTGATGATTTCAAGTCCATCAACGATAATCTGGGCCATCTGTTCGGGGACTCCGTACTGGAGGATCTGGCGCAACGCATTCGTAACCTTTTCCGCTCCACAGACGTAGCCGGCCGGGTAGGCGGAGATGAATTTGTGGTGTTTTTGCGCAATGTGGGTTCCCGCGAAAAAGCCGAAGAAAAATCCCAGCAGCTGCTAAATGCGTTTTGCCGTACTTATGGCGGTGGGCTCAGCTGTTATGAGGTAACGGGTAGTGTAGGCGGCGCTGTATCGCCTGACGACGGCACTAGCTTTAATGATCTGTTCCAGGCGGCGGACAATGCCCTGTATGCTGCCAAAAGCCAAGGGAAAAACCGGTGCCTGTTTTTCAGTGAGCAGGTAAAAGAAGATTATTATCTAAAAACCCTGGAGCGCACGCAGGCGGAGGATAGGAGTAGAACGCCTAAAATGATGCGCAGCAACCTGACCGGCTATATTTTTGAAATCCTTTACGAAGCACAGGATGTAAAGGCTGCGGTGCAGCTGATATTGGAGATGGTGGGCAAACACTATCGGGTTGGCAGGGCGTATGTTTTTGAAAACAGCTGGGACAATCGCTATTGCTGTAATACCTTTGAATGGTGTGACGAAGGGATAGAGCCGCAAAAGGAACAGTTAAGTCATATTCCTTATACGCAGTTGGGGGATTATGCCAGTTACTTTGACAAAGACGGTGTGTTTTATTGTGAGGATGTGGGGAACCTTTCGGAGAACCTAGCCAAGACTCTGCAAAGCCTGGGCGTTCATTCGGTGCTACAGTGCGCTATCCGCAAGGGTGGGGTATTTCGCGGCTTTGTGGGATTTGATGAGTTCGGTGAACAACGCCTTTGGACGAAGGATGAGATTACGACTCTGGCTTTTGTGGCAAAGATCTTGAGCGTCTTTTTGGTTAAACTGCAGGAACAAAACGAAAAGGAACGGTCTTATCATATTGCTACCTCGGTGGTAGACACCCAAAGGGCAAGAGTATACGTGGTTGAGCCGAACACCTATCGTTTGTTGTATTGTAACCGTAGCGCCCGTGAGGCGGCGTTTTCTTTGCCAGTTACAGAAGAGCACAGTGAAGGGAAGCGTTTGGTGTGTTACCAAAGCTTGATGGGCAAGGAACGTCCCTGCGCCGGTTGCCCGGTAAAGAAGTGTAGCGAGCTGCAAAAGGACGCCAGTGGTAAGGTATATAATGCGCATCGGGATGTTTGGAGCAAAGCCGCCGCTACACCCATGGAATGGGAAGAAGGCGCCCGGGCTTGCTTGATGGTTTGCGACGATGCCCCTGGTGCAGAAGAGTTGGCACAGGGGGAGAACAGCGAGAAAGAAGCACAGATTCTGGGCGCCCGGCAACACAGGTAAGGGTTAAATTGTTCATAAAATTACAGGGAAAGGATGAAAGTGCATGAATATCTGGCATGACATTGACGCTTCTCGCATCCATCCAGAGTGCTTTGAGGTGGTAATTGAGATCCCTAAGGGAAGCAAAACCAAATATGAACTGGATAAACAAACAGGGTTGCTGAAGCTGGATCGAATTTTATACACCTCCACCCATTACCCGGCGAATTACGGATTTATTCCCCGCACCTATGCCGACGATTTGGATCCGCTGGATGTGCTGGTGCTTTGTTCAGAAACCATTTATCCTATGACATTGGTGCGCTGTTATCCCATAGGCGTGATTACCATGATTGACAATGGGCGCAATGACGAAAAGATTATTGCCATCCCCTTTAGTGACCCAACTTACAACAGCTATACCGACATTTCGCAGCTGCCCCGGCATATTTTTGACGAGATGACCCACTTTTTCTCGGTATATAAGGCGTTGGAGAAAAAGGAAACAGCGGTGGACGAAGTGCAGAGCATGGCGGCTGCAGTAGAAATTATTAAGCGCGCTATCGCGCAATATGAAGAGATGTTTGCAAACGGTAATAAGGGTTGACGTTTCGGGCATGTAAGATGACGGGGAAGAAGCCTCGTTTGCGGGGCTTCTTTTTCTTGTGCCATTTTTATACCATTTACGGTTGCAAATTTTGCGATGTTACGGTGGAAAAATGGTGGCCGGCCCCACAGGACAAAAAGAGGTTTTGCTACCTACAAAGATGGAGCGGCGTATAGCGGCGGGGCATGCCAATAGAAAAAAGCGTTTCGGGTTATAGCCGCGCGGAGATATCAGAAAATACGGATGATATAGAACAAACAAGGAGTGAAACTATGGCAGAAAATGCAAAGGATATGACCCGTGGCAAACCGGGAAAGCTTATTTTTTCGTTTGCAGTGCCTTTAATGCTGGGTAATATTTTTCAACAGATGTATACCATGGTAGATACCATGGTGGTAGGCCAAGTGGTGGGAGTTGAAGCCCTGGCTTCACTGGGCGCGGCGGAATGGCTGCAATGGATGATTCTTGGCCTCATTACAGGCGCAACCCAAGGATTTTCTATTTTAATTGCCCAACGTTTTGGCGCGGATGATCAAAAGGGGCTGCGCAAAGCGGTGGCGATGTCTATTTTGTGGTCGGGCGCTATTGCTGTGGTGGCCACAGTTGGGGGGTTGCTTGCGATGCGCCCTGTGTTGGCTTTGCTGAACACGCCAGAAAATATTGTGGGCAATTCCATTCGCTATTTGACCATTATTTTCGCAGGCATGATTGCTGTAACCGGCTACAATATATTGGCCTCTATCTTGCGTGCGTTGGGCAACAGCCGCACACCCTTAGTGGCGATGATTATTGCGGCCCTCATCAATGTGGGGTTGGATCTGCTTTTTGTGGCGGTGTTTCATTGGGGTGTGGCTGGCGCTGCTGCCGCAACGGTAATTGCCCAGGCTTTTTCTTGCTTGTTCTGTTTTTGGGTGATACGTCGTATGCCTATCTTGGCCTTGCGGGCTGAAGATTGGAAATGGGATGGCACGGTGGCCAAGCGGCTGATCATGCTGGGGGTGCCCGTGGTGTTTCAAAACACGGTAATTTCGTTGGGCGGTATGACGGTACAGTATGTCATAAACGGTTTTGGCTTCTTATATGTGGCGGGCTTTACGGCTGCTAACAAGCTGTATGGTTTATTAGAGGTAGCCGCTACCTCCTTTGGCTTTTCTATGGCAACCTATGCGGGGCAAAATTTGGGGGCGCGCCGGTTGGATCGGATTCGCTCGGGCATGCGCAGCGCCTGTAGGATGGCGGTGATAACGGCGCTCATTATTTCTGCTGCGATGTTTGTGTTTGGCAAACCGCTGCTTCGGCTGTTTATTTCAGGCGAGCCGGATGTGGTGGATCAGGTTAACGATATTGCTTTTCGTTACTTAGCGGTGATGAGCGCTTTATTGTTCGTGTTATATTTGCTGTATGTATATCGCTCTGCCCTGCAAGGGATGGGCGATACAGTTACCCCTATGATTTCAGGGATTGTAGAGATGGGAATGCGCACCGCTGCTGTGTTGCTCTTACCTCTCATAATCGGTGTAGACGGCGTTTATTTTGCCGAAGTGGCGGCATGGCTGGGCGCAACGGTGCTGTTGATGACAGCCTATTACCGTCGCATGCGGCGCTTGCGTCTTACAGAAGAAGCGCAGTCAATCGGCGGCGCGCCTTCCGCCTTAGACGCGCCGCCGGCTGAAACACAACAAGTGGAGCGTTAAAAATTGGTGTGTATATAAGTGAGAGCGAAATGGAACAGAATTTTCGGGAAAAGATATATACTTTAACCGCCCAGATTCCGGCTGGAAAAGTGGCTACCTACGGCCAACTGGCTTTGTTGGCGGGCAGCCCCCGTGCGTCTCGGATAGCGGGGGCTGCTATGTACCGGGCGCCGGCGGGGCTGCCGTGCCACCGCGTGGTGTATGCATCCGGCCGCCTGAGCCCGCCGGATGTTTTCGGCCCCGGCATACAGCGGGCCTTATTGGAACAGGAGGGCGTACCCTTTTTGCCGGACGGACGAGTGGATTTGGCCGCTTGCCTGTGGCGGGGAACGGAGTGAGCACGGCCTGGCACGGCCTGCGGCGGTACGGTAGTGCTGTGCGGCCGGTTGGTTGCATAAAGCGGCGGTGTTGTAGTCCCGGCGGATTGGTTGTGCGGCAAGAGAATTTGACGCGCATAGGCACAAACAAAAAATCCCTTCAAGCCAATTTTCATTTGGGAGATTGGCCTGAAGGGATTTGCTGTTTCTAGTTTTATATGTGAATAATGGTAAACTTACCTTATTCCTCGTGGTGGGCACAGTTGTGGCCGTGGTGCGAGCAGGAACCTTCGTCATGATGGCCGCCACAACCGTGGTTGCCATGATGAGCGCAAGTGATATCACTGTTATATGACAAGTTGCCAGCCAACAGTTTTTGTACTGCCTCGTCGGCACTTCCTGCTACACCGGCGTATAAAATAATGCCGGCCTGCGTAAGCGCGTTTTTTGCCCCTTGGCCGATGCCGCCGCAAATAAGCGCGTTAACGCCCGCCTGCTTTAAAAAGCCCGCCAATGCACCATGGCCGCTGCCGTTGGTATCTACCACAGCGCTGGAAAGAATTTTGCCGTCTTGCACCTCGTAGATTTTAAATTGTTGGGTGTGCCCAAAATGGGCGAAAATTTGCCCGTTTTCAAAAGTTGCTGCAATTTTCATAGTGATGCCCCTTCTTTTTTGCTTATGCACCTTTTTCTGTATGCTTTGCTTTAGCGGTACGCGGCGGTTGCGCAGGCAAGTTGGCCTTGTTTTCCCCTTGCCCGCTCATTGTGTCGTGGCATCCGGGGCAGCCGTGCTGATGGCACCGGCCCCGGCACCCCCGGCCGCACTGTTGCCTATAGCGATCGCACAACCGGTAGCCGCCCCCGGTAATGACAAGGCGTTTGCTGTTGACCAACGCCTCTGCTATTTTTCGCCGCGCTTCATTGTAGATGCTCTGCACAGTGGTGCGCGCTACATGCATTTGTTGAGCGCATTCTTCTTGGGTGCGCCCTTCTAGATCAATTAAGCGGATGGCCTCATATTCCTCCACGGCCAATATAACATCGCCTTCTGCCCCTGTATCGGGCGAAAAAGATCCGCTTTTGGGCAGGCAGCAAACAAAGCGTTGTTTTACCGGCCGCGGCATCATGTTGCCTCCTTTCGTTTCTGGCATATGTCAAATATACTATAGCGCAATAAATGACATATGTCAATAATATATTTCCCGCAAAGTTTCCATAAGCGGCTGATAGGATAATATCGCAGACAGCACAGTAGCGTTTTGATAGGCATGGCCGGTTGCAGGAATTACCTCGCCTTTTTCAACAATCTGCTGGCAAACGGTGCAAACTTTGTAGCCGGTGAACCGCCAGAGGTGCAGGTAGCGTTCTTGTGGTTTCTTGTTTGGAGTTAAAAGGGTATGAAAAGCGCAGCGGTGTTGCCCGTTGCGTTTTCTCTTTTGCCGTTTGGCCGGAGATTGGGGATGGAAAATATGCCCGGTTGCATTTGAGCTTATTTTTTACGGGTTTGATGGCAGCATATTTTACGAATTAGTCCCATATAATGCTGATGATCCATGCGTTAAGCGAGTGGGAGGTGAAAAGAACCGTGGCTTTTTCCGACCGTGAACTGCTGGCGAGGCTTATCCAATGCGAAGCCGGTGGTGAAGGAGACGACGGTATGCGGGCTGTAGCCTGTGTGGTGATGAACCGGGTGCAAATCACCTATGGGGAATACGGCAGGTTGGAAAGCACTGTGCGGGCGGTGGTTTTTCAGCCGGGGCAATTTGTGTGTGCCCGAGAGTCGGTAGGCGGCCAATACAATAGCCAAAACATCTATAATATGAGGCCGGAACAGATGCAATATGATATCGCAGATTGGGCCATTGCCGGAAACCGGCTGACGAATTTGGGTTTTGCCCTATGGTTTTTTAATCCCTTTAGCCCGTCTTGCAGGCAGTATTTCCCATCTAATGTAGGGCATTTTGTAATACGCATTGGAGATCACTGCTTTTACAACCCGACCGAGGCGTATGCCGACACCTGAGAGGCCGGCCAGCCTATCAAAAAAGGGAGTGTGATAACGGCAAATGGACGACAATAGAGGCAATAGCCAAAGCGGCCAAAATCGTTTTAGCGAAAGTTTGCGCAACAGCCGCGATAACGACTACGTGCAGGAACTGCCGGGCGGTTCCAGAAGAGTGCTGGATTTTACCACGCCCCCCCAAAGCTCCTTTGACTCTGAAGAGATGAAGGGCTCATTGCAACGTATCTTAGCAGAAAATATCGGCGAATATGTAGTGGTGGAATTTTTAATAGGCACTGCGATGATTATGCGCAAGCAGGGAATTTTGTATTTTGTAGGAACCAGTTATATCACGCTGTACGACGATCAGGAAAGAAACTTTATTGTGTGCGATATATTTTCAATTAAGTTTGTCTATTTTTACTTTCCGGGAGATCGTCCCAGGCAGCGCAATTTCAACGTGCTTCCCAGCAGTAATGGTACAAACAGCAACGGCATGGGTAATGCGCGCAGATAAAGTGGTGGTTAGCAGTTAACAAAATAAGACCCGCCGTATGAAGATACGGCGGGTCTGCCTGCATAAAACCCGGTAACGGCGCAGCTTTAAGAACAAAATCGATGCTTGCCGATAACAGTAATGACCGGCCGCGAAAAGATCCATTGGTTGGTGGATTTGGCGGGGTTGTAATAATAAATAGCGCCGCCGGAGGGATCCCATCCGTTCATCGCGTCCTGTGCCGCACGGCGGGCAGAATCCGCCACAGGTTCGTTAAACTGCCCGTCGTTCAGGCAGGAAAAGGCGCCGGGTTGATAAACAACACCCGCCAACGAGTTGGGAAAGGAGGGGTGTTCGATGCGGTTTAGAATTACAGCTCCCACTGCAACCTGGCCGGTATAGGGCTCCCCTCGGGCTTCGGCGGAGATAACCCGCGCCAGCAGGGCGATATCGCTATCGCTGTATTGTCCGTTTCCTGACACACTGGAAGAAGTAATGCCCAGTTTTTCTAATGTTTTGGGGCCTACGATGCCATCGGCGGTAAGGCCGTTTTTTTGCTGGAATAAAATGACGGCCTCTTTGGTTTGCGTACCGAATATGCCGTCCACTTCACCGGAATAGTAGCCCCATTTTTTTAGATTGGTTTGGATTTGGCGTACTTCTTCCCCGCGGGAGCCGTATTTTGATAGAGTTTGTATGGTGCTTTGCTCCCCTTGCGCCTGTCCACTGGTTTGGGTGGCTTCCGATTGTCCCTGCCGGGCTAAAAAGATAACCATGAGGTTAAGCAGCACAATACCGGCTAGGCAAGCCAGCTTTTTGAGTAGCGCGAATTTTGATACCGACATGTGGATGTCCTCCCGGTTGTTAACGTTGCCCTTTTGCGATATTCTATCCGGCATCAGGGAGAATTATGCAGTGTACGGCACAGCAAAGGTGCGACTTGTTATTATGGTGGCACGAGTCATTGGCTAAAAAACCGCCGGATCAAAAGGGCAATCCCTTCGCTCCGGCGGTTTTTATGCTCTGCTGTGAGCGGCCTTGCCTAATTAAGTATCATATGGAAAGGTAATGGGCTGCACTTCATTGGTAAGAGGCGCGAAGCAAAAGCCTTGTGCGCGCAAACCGTCTATAATGGCGGGCAGCGCTTCCACCGTGGTGGTTTTTGGCTGGCTGTCGTGCAATAGAACAATCCCTTGATTGAAGCCGGCGGAATAGTTTAGCACGTTGTTGACGCACTCCTGTGCCGGAACGCCGTTGCGATCGGCATCGCCGGTGGAAAGGTTCCAATCGTAAAACCGGAATCCCCGGCGCAACATTTCTTGTGCAATATCCTTTCGCACGGCGCCGTTATATCCGTTGACCGAACCGCCCGGGAAGCGGAAAATGGTGGGAGAAATCCCGGTGGCATCTTGCACCAAGGTGTAAATACGGTTAAAGTCTGCTAAGTAGGCCTCTTTAGAAGCATAAATTTGATTAAAGTCGTGTGTGTAGGTATGAATACCCAGCGTGTGCCCTTCACGCACAATACGGCGCATCAATTCCCGAGAGGCATCATTATCCTGCCCCACCACAAAGAAAGTAGCTTTCACGTTTTTTTGCGCCAATATATCCAGCACCTCGGCGGTACGCTGAGATGGGCCGTCGTCAAAGGTGAGATAGATTGTTTTGTTTGCTACCACAGATTCAGCCGGAGGTGTGCAGTAAAGATTCGGGTAAGGATCGCCGGGAGGGGGTGCAGAAGGAGCGCTGGTTGCCTCGCTGGAAACACCGGCGCTTTCGGCTTGGATATCCTCGGCTTTTTCGCTAGATGAAAGTTGTGAGGAAGAGTTTTGTTCTTGAGAAGATGCAGAAGCAGGCATCGACGATGTTTCTATATTATTAGAAGGAGCATCGTGAGATGCAGGATCGCGGGAAGAAAGAGAAGCGGCTGTGCTTTGCGGTTCCGCCTCTGCTGTGGGAATTTGATTCGATGGGAGCGAGACTGCCACAGTTAACGCAGCAAGCCCGCCTATTAATAGGAACAGCAACATCCGATTAACAGCAGGAGCATGCCGCTTGCGTTTCAAGCGCCGATTAGATGAAGTAGGCATAACAATCCTCCTTGCTTTGCTCTATATTTATCGTTAAGACGCATTCACCCAACAACCGGCGGAAGTAAGCGATTGCCGATGTGAAGCATGCTTCCCTTTTACTCTATCACATTTTTCGACAAAAGTCGTTGAAAAAGGGTATCAGAATGATAACAGCTCTGTTACCTTTCTTTCTGGAATGGAAATAACTCTACAAATGCATTTGCGCATATAATAAGAAAAAGGGTAATAATAGTGGTGAATATAATAATAAACACAATATCTTGTGATAATAATGGGAGGCAGAGGGAAAAGAACACCCTTTTAAAGAAAAAATGAAATTTTTTTCGAAAAAGGGTTGACTTTCTCTTCTAGGTTTGATATTATAATTAAGCGCTCGAGAGAGACAGGAAAAAATCGGTAAGGTTGAATAAAAGATTTCGACAAATATCGAGGTTATCTTGTTGATAATAACGAAGCGCACAGGACCTTGAAAATTAAACAACACAAGAGAGTAAGGAAGAGCGAAAGCGAGACCCGAAATTCTAAAGAATGGTTCGAGGCGGAAATGAGAATGGAAGCCGAGGACGAGAGTGACAGACTAAACTGTCGAAGCTAAGCGTACAAAGAGCTAAGACGCTTTAAGGTATGGTTAGAACACCGGAAGGTGTTTTGATACAATATTTTAGAGAGTTTGATCCTGGCTCAGGACGAACGC
>DVJE01000045.1 GCA_018716975.1 Candidatus Gallacutalibacter stercoravium
CGGCGCTTATTATATCACGATGCCGAAAATGACCCGCATCAACCTCACCGGTAAGCTTAGCCCCTGGGTTTCGGCAAAAGACGTTATTTTAGAGGTGCTGCGCCGGATGACGGTAAAGGGCGGCGTTGGCAAAATTATTGAATACGGCGGCGAAGGGGTTGCCTCTTTGACCGTGCCCGAGCGCGCTACCATCACCAATATGGGCGCGGAATTGGGCGCCACTACGTCCATCTTCCCCTCTGATGAAGTAACCCGCTCCTTCCTAAAGGCACAAGGCCGCGAGGAGGTATGGGTGCCCCTAAGCGCCGACGAAGACGCTGTTTATGATGAGGTTATTGACATTGATTTGTCTGCCCTGGCGCCCATGGCAGCCTGCCCCCACAGCCCTGACGCTGTAAAAACGGTTGATGAAATCGGCCCCATCAAAATTGATCAGGTGTGCATTGGTTCCTGCACCAACTCCTCCTATTTGGATTTGATGCGGGTAGCCTCCATTCTCAAGGGTAAAACAGTGCACCCCGAAGTAAGCTTGTCTATTGCGCCCGGATCCAAACAGGTTTACAATATGCTGGCTCAAAACGGCGCTTTGGCCGATTTGATTGCTGCCGGCGCCAGAATTTTGGAATGCGCCTGCGGCCCTTGCATCGGCATGGGGCAGTCGCCCAACTCAAAGGGTGTTTCTTTGCGCACCTTTAACCGCAACTTTGAAGGCCGTTCCGGCACGGCAGACGGCCAAATTTACTTGGTCAGCCCCGAAACCGCCGCTGCTTCTGCCATTGCCGGCGTGTTGGCCGATCCCCGCGGTTTAGGGGATCCGCAGCCCATCTCTTTGCCGGAGCATTTTCTCATTAACGACAACATGGTAATCCCTCCGGCACCGGTTGAAGAAGCCGACAAGGTAGAGATTCTGCGCGGGCCCAACATTAAGCCCTTCCCCGTTACCGAGGCGTTGGAAGAAACCATCGAAGCCAAAGCATTGCTCAAGGTGGGCGATAATATCACCACGGATCATATTATGCCTGCTGGGGCGAAAATACTGCCCTATCGTTCCAACATCCCTTATCTTTCTAATTTCTGCTTTGGCGTTTGCGACAAAGAGTTCCCTGATCGTTGCCGCGCAGAAGGCCGCGCTATTGTGGTAGGCGGCGCCAATTACGGCCAGGGTTCCTCTCGTGAGCACGCCGCGCTGGTTCCCCTGTATTTGGGGGTAAAGGCCGTTTTGGTTAAATCCTTTGCCCGCATTCATTGCGCCAACCTGGCGAACGCCGGTATTTTGCCTTTGGTGTTCACCAATGAGGCCGATTACGACAGTATCGACCAAATGGATGAATTGCGCATTTGCAATGTGCGCCAAGCTTTAGAGCAAGACGACGCCCCCATCCAGGTGGAAAATGTAACCAAAGGGGTAACTTATACGGTAAAAGCTCCCCTTTCCAAACGGCAACGCGATATGGTGCTGGCCGGCGGCCTGCTTAACTACACCAGAGAAAACGGCTAAGATTGCGTAACGCGCAAAATCATGGGGCAATATCAGAAAGGTGTGAAACACATGGAGAAAATAAAAATGTCCACTCCTTTGGTGGAGATGGACGGCGATGAAATGACCCGCATTATCTGGAAGATGATCAAAGATATCCTGATCACCCCTTATGTAGATTTGAAAACCGAATATTATGATTTGGGGCTCAAGCATCGGGATGAAACCAACGATCAAGTAACAATTGACGCCGCCAATGCCACCAAGCGGCTGGGTGTAGCAGTAAAGTGCGCCACCATTACACCCAATGCGGCCCGTGTGAAAGAATACAATCTGAAAGAGATGTGGAAGTCTCCCAATGGCACGATTCGCGCAATATTGGACGGCACTGTGTTTCGCGCCCCTATCTTGGTGAAAGGCATTGAGCCCTACATCCCCACCTGGAAAAAGCCTATTACTATTGCGCGTCACGCTTACGGCGATGTATATAAGAACACCGAAATGCAGGTGCCTGCGGGCTGTAAAGCTGAATTGGTTGTCACCGACGAGCAAGGCAATGAAACCCGTAAACTCGTACATGAGTTTACCACTCCCGGTGTGCTGCAAGGGCTGCACAACCTGGATAACAGTATTTCTAGCTTTGCCCGTTCCTGCTTTAACTATGCTTTGGATACCAAGCAGGATATTTGGTTCGCCACAAAGGATACGATTTCTAAACAATACGATCACCGGTTTAAAGATATTTTCCAAGAAATTTTTGACGCCGAATATCAAGAAAAATTTGCGCAAGCGGGCATTGAGTATTTTTATACCCTGATTGACGACGTGGTGGCCCGTGTTATTCGTTCTGAGGGCGGTTATATTTGGGCGTGCAAAAACTATGATGGCGACGTTATGTCCGACATGGTGGCAACTGCTTTCGGCAGCCTAGGCATGATGACTTCTGTGCTGGTGTCTCCCGACGGAACTTATGAATACGAAGCGGCGCACGGCACGGTAACCCGCCATTATTACAAGTACTTAAACGGCGAAAAAACATCCACCAATTCCATTGCTACTTTGTTCGCCTGGACAGGCGCCCTGCGCAAGCGCGGCGAACTGGACGGCATCACAGAGTTGTCTGTTTTTGCTGATAAACTGGAGCAAGCTGCAATTCAAACGATAGAAGAAGGCGTAATGACCGGGGATCTGGAAAGACTATCTACCCTGCCTAACAAACGCTCGGTAGACACAGAAACCTTTTTAAATGAGATCAACTCTCGTTTGGTGGCCTTGCTGTGATAAAGCAAAGGCAAAATAAAAAGCTCTCTCGCCAAGCAGGGCGTAACGGCGGCCTCTTGGCGGAATAAAGGAGGTGTATCCCCATGCCAAAACGCGAAAATATCTCGATGTCTGTGATCCGGCGGCTACCAAGGTATTACCGTTTTTTATCTGAGCTAAAGGACAGCGGCGTTGTGCGTATTTCCTCCCGGGAGCTTTCGCAAAAGATGGGGCTAACCGCCTCACAAATCCGCCAGGATCTAAACTGCTTTGGTGGTTTCGGGCAGCAGGGCTACGGTTATATTGTAGAGCAGCTACAGTTGGAAATTGGCAATATTCTGGGGCTTTCCAGCTCCTACCGTTCCATTCTTATTGGCGCAGGCAACCTGGGGCGCGCTGTGGCCACCCATATGTCTTTTGAGGCGCGCGGCTTTACCCTATGCGCTATTTTCGATAAGAATCCTGCTTTAATTGGCGAAAATATCCGCGGGATTACGATTCAAAGTATCACCGAGTTGGAGCATTTTTGCAAAGACTGTAAAATTGACATGGCCGTGCTTTGTGTTCCGCAAGACTCCGTTGCAGAGCTGGCGGATCGGATCTATTCCCTAGGCATAAAAAATTACTGGAATTTCAGCCATTTTGATTTGGCAAGCAAATTTCCCGACGTGGTGGTAGAAAACGTTCATTTAAGCGATAGTTTAATGACCCTTTGCTACCGCATTACCAACTCGCAATCTTCCATATAACAATTAAAATTGGTATGATAAAAGGCCCTTTCCTCGGCGAGGAAAGGGCCTTTTGCTATAAGCTTGTATATGTGAATAAAATCGGGCCTGTCATGCTTTATTTTGCAACGCAATCTTTAAATCTGCAACAAATTGCTCCTGCTGTTTTGTCAAATATCGTTTTACAAATGGTTTCATCCAAAATTTTTTCGCCGCAACATCTTCTGTAAAGCAAACTTCCGTTTGTTCGCCTTTCTGTGTAAAAACACCAATCCAATGCCCTTTCATGTTGCTGTTTTCCATATCAAACTCCCAACGTTTGCATGGATCTGTTCGAGTAATCGAAAAGGTGGTGGCATAACCGTTTTTTGTATACTCAACAAATTGTTTTTCATTTAAGATCGATGTTGCACGCATATCACTGCGCCATTTCGGATAGTCCGCCACATCCGTAACAGTTTGCCATACCTTTTGAATATTGCTCGTAAAAGTAGCTTTTATTTTTGAAACGGCCATTGATTGTGATACTCCTCTCCTTTTATATCTATTACAATAAGGATATAGGCGGCTGGATGAAACGGCTTTTTACACTTTGTGATAATTGCGCGCAGTAGCTAAATATACCGCCTTACCCGTTGCATATACCGCAGATAAGCCCCCGCAAACTCTTCCATACACCAACGCTCCTCGGCCAAGATAATTCCATGAGAGGCAAAGATAAATACAATAACCATTCCGCCTAATGCCAAAGATTGTGTCAGCAATGCGCAAGCCGTAAAAATTAAGAAATAAGATACATACATCGGATTACGAGAATACCGGTAGACCCCATTGGTATGAAGCCCCTCTTGAGAAGGTGCAGCAAAGTTTACCACAGCGGCCGCACAAAGAGCAAGCCCTATAAAATATAAGACCACAGAAATATAAAACAGCCATGAAAAGCTAACCAGAATTTTTAGAAAGCATAAAGATACAAGCAGCGCAGCGGTAGAAAGCTGATAAAGCCAATAGATCCATCTTTCGTTAGGCTTCATAGGTGCAAAATATGCCGCACGCTTTACAGCCTCCCGGTTTATCACCGCTAACAACCCAAATCGTATGAACAAAAAGGGAACCAGTAGCCAAACTCCCCTTACCGTCATTTAGATATCCTCTTTCCCCTGCCGGATCCATTTTGACGCCCACTCCAACAAACGCGCAGAATAGTTCGACAAATCTTCGTTAGAAATTGTCTTTCGTTCTTTTAATTCCATACTAGCTTCCAAAATGCACCTATCTTCGGGCCTTAGTCGGGATTGAAGCGCTGCTTTTTGTTTTTCGTAAACCCCCGATTGCAGAAACGCAATGGCCTGCAGGGTAAACACAGCCGATTTATAAAGCTCTCGCAAAATGTCTGCACTTTTTTCATGCACCAGATTGTGGGCGCACATATGGTACACATTGCAGGCCCCAATGTGTACCGCCCGGCGGATATCCTCACGACGAATGCGTTGCATTAGCATCGTAAGCGACCCCACCACCGGAGTGGTGTCATAACAGAACTGGAATAAATCCGAGGGTTCCCAGTCTATCAACTCCTCTTTTCCAGAAATAAATCCGCACACTTTTTCCCGATTGGGCAAAGTGCAAAGCAAAGCGCTATATTCCTGCAAATCGTCGGCAGACACCTGGTCTAAAATTAAAACCACATCAATATCGCTCTGCTCTGTGGCTTCGCCCCGTCCATAGCTGCCTTGAAGGCCAATGAACCAAATGCGGCCATCAAAGCGGCTTTGCACTGCTTGTTGATAGTCCTTCACCCACGTATCAATGCAAAAACTCATGACGCCACCTCCGTTAAAAATTTTTTGATGCAACTACTTTGTGCCGGTTTATCATTTTGTGAAACCGTGCTGCTTTGTGTGGTCAAACAATATTGCTGTAATTGCAGGAAAAACAACTGATTGGATACATCCATTATAAGGCATTTGTAAGACAGGTAAAGCGTTATCCTTCCATATTTCGTGAGGAAATACAACACAATCAACGCACAGTTCTATCGCCTGCTGTTCCTGCTGTTATTGAAACAACATAAAAAGGCCGGCCCCCGGCCAAACCGGAAGCCGACCTTTTGTGAACATCAAACCAAAAGAGATTAATACATGCCGCCCATGCTGGGATCAGCAGGAGCTGCCGGAGCCGCAGGAGCGGGTTCTTTCTTATCCGCTACCAAAGACTCTGTGGTGAGCACCATGCTGGCTACAGAAGAAGCGTTCTGCAAAGCGGAACGAGTCACCTTGGCGGGATCCGCAATGCCAGCAGCGATCATGTCGGTATATTCTTCGGTCAAGGCATTGTAGCCATAACCAACCTTGCCGGACTTCTTAATGTTCTCAACAATAACAGAACCTTCAAGGCCTGCATTCGCAGCGATTTGACGCACGGGCTCCTCCAGGGCTTTCAGCACGATAGCCATACCGGTCTTCTCGTCGCCTTCAGCAGCCTTAACAGCCTCTTCTACAGCAGGGATAGCGTTAATCAAGGCAACGCCACCGCCGGCCACAAAGCCCTCTTCTACAGCGGCCTTCGTAGCAGCCAAAGCGTCTTCGATGCGCAGCTTCTTTTCTTTCATTTCCACTTCAGTGGCAGCACCAACCTTGATAACAGCAACACCGCCAGCCAGTTTGGCCAAACGCTCTTGCAGCTTCTCGCGGTCAAAGTCAGAAGTGGTATCTTTAATCTGCTGACGCAACTGAGCTTCTCTGTTCTTGATCTCAGTGCTGTCGCCAGCGCCATCGATGATAATGGTGTTCTCTTTTTCTACCTTCACCTGACGGGCACGACCCAGCTGAGCAATGGTGGTATCTTTCAGCTCCAGGCCCAACTCTTCAGAAATAACCTGGCCACCGGTCAAGATAGCGATATCGCGCAGCATTTCTTTTCTTCTGTCACCAAAGCCGGGAGCCTTTACTGCAACGCAGTTAAAGGTGCCGCGCAGCTTGTTCAGAATCAGGGTGGTCAGGGCTTCGCCCTCTACATCCTCGGCAATGATAACCAGCTTCTTGCCGGACTGAACAATTTGCTCCAGCAAAGGCAGGATCTCTTGAATGTTGGAGATCTTCTTATCGGTAATCAGGATATAGGCATCATCCAACACAGCAACCATTTTCTCGGTGTCGGTAGCCATGTAAGGAGAAATATAGCCGCGGTCAAACATCATACCTTCCACAACTTCGGAATAGGTTTCCGCAGTCTTGGATTCCTCAACGGTGATAACGCCGTCGGCGCTTACCTTATCCATCGCTTCGGCAATCAGCTTGCCGATGAACTCATCGCCGGCAGAAATCGTAGCAACACGGGCAATATCGTCAGAGCTAGAAACCTTTTGGGAATTGTTGATAACAGCCTTAACAGCGCAATCAACAGCGTTCTGAATGCCCTTGCGCAGGATCATCGGGTTCGCGCCTGCGGTTACATTCTTCATACCTTCACGAATCAAAGCCTGCGCCAGCAAAGTAGCGGTTGTGGTACCGTCGCCAGCTACATCGTTGGTCTTGGTGGCAACCTCTTTTACCAACTGCGCACCCATATTCTCAAAGGGATCATCCAGCTCAACTTCCTTGGCGATGGTTACACCGTCGTTGGTGATAAGGGGAGAACCGAACTTTTTATCCAGAACAACATTGCGGCCTTTGGGCCCTAAGGTAATCTTAACGGTATCTGCCAGTTGGTTAATACCGCTCATAAGCGCCTTTCTGGCGTCTTCACCATAAATAATCTGCTTGGCCATGTGACTCATCCTCCATATTTCAATCAAACTTTAAATGCTAAAGAAATACAATTACTCAACAATTGCCAAAATATCCGCCTGACGAACAATGGTGTATTCCTCGCCGTCCATCTTGACTTCGGTGCCGGAATACTTGCTGGTGATAACTTTATCGCCAACTTTTACATACATCTGAACTTCTTTGCCATCCACCAGTCCGCCGGGGCCTACCGCTACAACGGAAGCTACCTGGGGTTTTTCTTTTGCGCTGCCAGCCAAAAGAATACCACTCTTTGTGGTTTCTTCTGCCTCCTCCATCTTGATAACCACTCTGTCTGCCAACGGTTTGATGTTCATGACATGTGCCTCCTTAAAAACTCTATTGCACTTGATTTATTAGGTTTAGCACTCTCTTCTTTTGAGTGCTAAACCTATTTTAGCGGCATCATTTGCAAAAATCAAGTAGTATTTGCCAGTTTCATAAATTATTTACAATTATCCCACCTATCCCCTATTGGAATCTTGACGTTTTCCATTTTTACACCACCGCTGCCGCCAGTTATCCTTCCATAAACAGGCGGCCATCCGCCTCGTATCTGCATGAAGCGGCGGCCGCCGAGCATAAGAGTATAGCAAACCGTAGCCCGTTAAACCGCCAACCCATCTATAAACTTTTAGCAATACAGCGGGATAAGTGCTATTTTAAAGGAGGAACGATACCATATGAAACCAGTCGTCGGCATTCCCATCTTCTGCCACGAGCGGCAACCTTATCCTACCTATGAGTTGCGGGCCCACTATTTACAGGCCATTGCCCGCTGCGGCGGATCCGTTCGCCTTATTCCTGTAGGCTCCTGGTTTACCCAGCAGGACTACCTGCAACAACTGCAAGAGATAACCGGTCTTTTGCTTCCTGGAGGAGGCGATCCTGACGCCAGGCTATTTCATGAAGCGCCGCACCCCAGCGTTACCCGCCCAAATCATCTGCGGGACAAAGGAGAAGTCCTGCTATTTCAACTAGCGCAGCAGGCTGGGCTGCCGGTGCTAGGGATCTGCCGCGGAATGCAAATAATCAATATTGCTTTAGGCGGAACCTTGTACCAAGATATTCCTTCACAGTTTTCCGGGGCACATTGCCATTATCAAGAAGACGATATCCGCAGCGAACCCCTGCACCGTGTTTCGCTCGCATTAACAAGCCGTATTGGCGCGGGTATGCGGGGTTACCGTTTTATGGTTAACAGCTTTCATCACCAAGGTATAAAAACCGTAGCGCCAGGGCTGCAGGCCGCCGGTTGGTCGGACGACGGGCTTATCGAGGCCATCGAGGCTCCCTGCGAACCAATACTGGGCGTGCAATGGCACCCGGAATATTTATTTCCATATGAGCCGGAGCAGCTGCGACTGTTTCAATTTTTTCTTTCCCTGTGTTAAACCGGCGCTGCTTTTGTGTTTTTTCTTACAGAAGATGCAGTCTTGTTTTTTCCCAATAGCGGGCCATCCCATAATCTTCTTCCGTCACATCTCTGCCCAAAAAGGCCGGCGGAACAAAAGCGTGGGCTTGTTCAACTGTTTCAAATTCCACTTCGGCGTAGAAAAAAGAGGTTTCTTTACCGGGATCCACCAAACTGCACTCCAAACGCAGCCCGTTTGGTAAACCGTATACGCGGTAATCCTTTTCAATCATCTCGCCGGGCACCAATTCCTCCAGCTGTTCATATGTGGCGCGATCCAAAGCCAACTCAACCTCTTGTCTTGCCAAAGTTCCTTTGCCCTTAAAGCACAATACAA
>DVJE01000046.1 GCA_018716975.1 Candidatus Gallacutalibacter stercoravium
TAGATTCTTTTTTGCAATATAACAATCCCATTACTCCGGTTAATTCATCAAACAAACCCAAGGCATAGTCGGCCAACTCTTTCGAAGGCGCCGACGCCGGGCCGAGATTGGTGTTGATATCCCGCGCCAGGTCAAAAATGGCCGAAATACCGTCGGCCGTGTTTAAATCGTCGTCCATGGCTTCAATAAAGTGATCGCGATAGGTATTTAAGCGCTGCCGGGCCTGCGCATCCCCCGGCTGTTCGCCCGCTGCGGCATGGCTCGCCACAAATGCTAAATTTTCACGGCAATTATAAAGCCGTTCCAGCGCCGCCTTGCTTTGCTCAATCAGTTCCACGCTGTAATTAATGGGGCTGCGGTAATGAGCGGCTACCATCAGGTAACGGATGGGTTCATAGCCGTATTGCTCCGCCACATCGCGCACCGTAAAGAAATTATTCAGCGATTTCGACATCTTATGGTTATCCACATTGATATAGCCGTTATGCATCCAGTAACGGGCAAAAGGTACGCCGTTGCAGCATTCGCTTTGTGCAATTTCATTTTCATGATGAGGGAAAATCAAATCCTGGCCGCCGCAATGAATATCGATGGTTTCACCCAAATACCGCCGCGCCATAGCGGAGCACTCAATATGCCACCCGGGCCTACCCTTACCCCAAGGGGAGTCCCACATGGGCTCGCCGGGCTTTGCTGCCTTCCACAAGGCAAAATCCATGGGATCTTCCTTTTCTTCCCCTACGCCAATGCGCGCGCCCGCCTGCAAATCATCCAGCGGCTGGTGCGACAATTTGCCATACCCATCAAACTTCAATGTGCGAAAATAAACATCCCCGTTGGGCGCCGCATAAGCATAGCCTTTATCAACCAGCCGGGAAACGATATCGATAATGGTATCGATATTCTCAGTAGCCAGCGGGTGCACAGTGGCCGGGCGCACATTGAGGCCCTCGGCGTCTTTGCGGTATTCGGCGATGTAGCGCTTGGATATGGTTAAATAGTCGCTGTTTTCTTCCTGCGCCTTGCGAATAATCTTATCGTCAATATCGGTAAAATTCTGTACATAAGTCACGTTGTAACCACGGTATTCTAAATAACGGCGCAGCGTATCAAAAACGCAGATTGGGCGCGCGTTGCCGATATGGATGTAATTATACACCGTAGGGCCGCAGGCATAAATTTTCGCTTCGCCCGGCGTGCCGGGTGCAAATTCTTCTTTTTGGCGGGTCATCGTGTTATAAATTTTCATAACCTTTTTGCGCGGCGGTATCATAAAAACACCGCCCGTCTCCTTTCTGTTTTTCATAAAATAGGATATAACTCATTTTTATCTGTGAAAACTACAATTAAAACAGCTCTTGCTCCTCTTTCTGGGCCGTGTTCATGTGCCCGATCTCGGTTTCAATATGGGCAACTTGCCGCTGCAAACGGCAAAGATCCTGTACCACCGGGTCGGCCACATGCACCTGATCTAGGTTTTCAGGCCGCACACCGTTGATGCGCACCACATGGGCAGGCACGCCTACCGCCGTAGCATTAGCAGGCACCTCGCTGAGTACAACGGCGCCCGCGGCAATCCGGGCATGATCCCCCACTGTAAAAGGCCCCAATACCTTGGCGCCTGCGCCCACCAGCACATGATTCCCTAGGGTGGGATGACGTTTGCCGTGATCTTTGCCGGTGCCGCCCAAGGTAACGTTTTGATACAAGGTGCAATAATCTCCAATTTCTGTGGTTTCTCCAATCACCACGCCCATACCGTGGTCAATAAATAAGCCCTTGCCTATTTTTGCCCCTGGATGAATTTCAATACCGGTTTTATGGCGCGCCCGTTGTGAAATCATTCTAGCAATGAATTTATGGTTATGGCGGTAAAACCAGTTGGCCCTGCGGTAAGAACGCACTGCCTTAAAACCAGCGTATAAAAAATAAACTTCAAACCGGGAGCGGGCCGCTGGATCTCGATCCATAATGGAATCCAGCTCCTCTTTTAAACGATCAAACACAATCGTGTCACCTACCTTTTTCGCTTGAACCACGCGAGTACGCCTAAATGGTTTACAATCGCGCGCGGTTTCCCCTATGCCAGCATATGCAAAAACGCCGCCCCCGCCCCAAAAGGACGGAGGCGGCGCTTATCTCGCCGCGGTTCCACTCCGTATTTCTTACTCAAACGGCCGTTAACGGCGCCCGCCGTGCAGAGATACTGCGGTATTCACCGGTTCCCCCCGCCTGCCCGCCGGATCCCCGGCTAAACGGATGCATTTCACCCGCCGCCCGTTAAAAACGCTTTCAGCCTATGGCGTTTTCTCTCTGGCACCGGCTTTTTCGAGCTACTTCTTCCGTTTATGGCATTTAGAAATCCTTTACAGTATAAACGATATCTGGTCAAAAGTAAAGCAGACCAACCAACTTTCTATTTTGTCTGGCTGAACAACTCTTTGTTTTGCACCAAATAAATAACGCCTGACAGCACTGTGAAAAAGGTGGCGATTCCCAGCAACAAATTCCCAATGAGCAAGAATAAACTGGAAATATCACCGCCAAAGGTAAGCGGCGGCAAAATTTGCAGCTGCATCAGCTCTAAAATATACTGCAAAACAAAAATAGCCACAATAGCCACAATCTGTGATACCGTTTTTGCTTTACCCCACTGATTGGCCGCCAACACCACGCCGTTATCCGCCGCCACCAAACGCAAAGATGTGATTAAAAACTCCCGCGCAATGATAATCAGCACCAACCAAATATTGCAAAGCCCAAGGCTAACAAAACCGACCAAGGCAGAAACCACCATGACCTTATCCGCCACAGGATCCATAAATTTGCCGAAATTTGTGATTAAGCCACGGCTGCGCGCTAGTTTACCGTCTAAATGATCGGTATAAGCCGCAATGCCAAATATCAGGCCCGACACCAAATAGTGATGAGGGAAGCCACTTAGCAGAACGATTAAAAAAACAGGCACCAAACAAAGGCGCAAGATTGTCAGTTTATTGGGCAGGTTCATTTTTTCTCCCCCTGTCGCTGGTATTTCCAGCCGGCTTTGCTAAACCGGATTTTCCGGCAAACGGGGCTTTTATTCCCGCGCCAGCTCGCCTATTAAATCGCAGCCCATATGCTCAGTGATCCGTACCGGCACAAAGCTGCCCGCCTTAGGCCTGCCGCCCTCTGCGGTGAAGAATACTTTTGCGTCAACATCAGGGGCGTCCGCTGCGCTGCGCCCAAAACAACATTCGGCATATCTATCGTAGCCTTCGCATAGCACCGTTAAAACTTTGCCCTCTTGCGCCGCGCAATACTCCTCTAATATTTCTTGCTGCTGTTCCATCAGCAGTTCTTGCCTATGCCGCTTGATATCCTCGTCAATCTGCCCGGCCATACGGGCAGCCGGCGTGCCTTCTTCACAGGAATAGGCAAAACAACCCATGCGCTCAAAACGCATCTGTTGCACAAATTCGGCCAATTCCTCAAACTGTTCTTCTGTTTCGCCAGGGAAGCCAACGATAAATGTGGTGCGCACCACAACACCGGGCACCTTTTGGCGCACTTTCTCTAGCAAAGCCGCCAGCTCCTGCCTGCTGCCTTTGCGGTTCATCGCCCGCAACACCTGCTCATTGCAGTGCTGCAATGGCAAATCGATATATTTACATATCTTTTCTTCCTGCGCCATCACTTCCAGCAGTTCGTCGGTTAAATGCTCTGGGTAGCAATATAGCAAGCGGATCCACCGGATTCCATCGATCTTACATAGCTCCCGCAGCAGTTGGGGCAGCAGTAACTTACCGCTCAAATCCAGCCCATAACGGGTAGTATCTTGCGCAATCACCAGCAATTCCTTCACGCCGCGTTGTGCCAGCTCCCGGGCTTCTTGGAGCACATCCTCCATCGGGCGGCTACGATAGCGGCCCCGGATCAAAGGAATGGCACAATAGCTGCAGCAATTGTCGCACCCCTCGGCAATTTTCAAATAAGCGAAATATTCCGGTGTGGTTTGCACACGGCCGCCGCTAAGCGGCAAACATAACTTATCGGGATAAGCCTGCACCCGCTCGCCTGACAGCACCCGATCCAATAAAGACACAATATCGCCGTTGGCGCCAATGCCTAACACAGCATCCGCCTCTGGCAACTCTTTTGCCACTTCTTCCTGATACCGTTGGGCCATACAACCGGTAACCACCAAAGCCTTAATTTTTCCTTCGGCTTTGAGCTTGCCAAGCTCCAATATCTCTTCTATGCTTTCTTGTTTTGCGTCGTCAATAAAGCCGCAGGTATTTACAATTGCTACATCCGCCATAGCCGCATCTGCAACAAGGCGGTAACCGGCTTGTTGCAGCCGGTAAAGCATCATTTCACCATCCACTCGGTTTTTTTCACACCCTAGGCTCACCATGCCAACAGTCCGCTTCTGTTGTTCCATATACCGGTTAATTCCTCTCTTTATACAGTCTATGCGCCACACTTCGGCTACAGCACCTTAAACGGTTTTATATCTGCAAAGCGCTATTCCTGCCAGCCTTCATCCGCATCAAGGTAAGGCTGCAATGCACTACGCACATCCTCCCAGCGGTAGCCCAGCCGCAGCAGGGCGGCCACCGCCCGCTTACGCCCTTTTTCATCTGCCAGCTGCGCGGCAAACTTTTTTTCTATCAGATCCGCCAGCTGCTCCTGCGGATCCGGTTGCATTTCTTCTATTATCTCACGAATTAGCTCCCTGTCAATCCCCTTTTGACGAAGAGCCTGCTCTACGCGCGCAACAGCATACCCCTTTCGCTGCATCAGTTCCCTGGCATACCGGCCGGCAAAATCCCTATCATTGATTAGCCCAGCCTCCTCCATTCGTTGGGTTACTTGGCGGGCCGTATCGGCTTTTACGCTACGCCGTAACTTATTTTCCAGCTCTTTTCGGGAATGATCCCGGCATTCCAGCAAATATAGGGCCTTTTCTTGGGCGCGGCGCGCCTCTGAACGGTTGGCTAGCTCCTCTATTTGCTCGGGGCTAACCTCATCCCCTACCCGATAAGGGGACTCTGCCAAAACGCGGGCATCAATGCTAGCGGCGTATTCCCCATCCAAATAAAGAGCCCTCAGCGACTTTCGCCGGGGCTCTATCGCGGTTATCTGCATTAGTCATCATCCACCGTAATATCAATATTAGCTTTTGCAGTAGACGGCGTAGGTGTTTTTACAGGTGCTGTTGTCGGCGGCACCTCCACCGGCTTAGCGGCCGCAGAGGGCTCCCCTGTGGAAGCAGCCGCCTTAGCGCCCGGGCTTAGCTTACTGATATTTTCCATAACCTCTTTTTCCACCTGCTGGGCGATATCGGGATGGGTTTGGAAAAACTCCTTAGCATTATCGCGCCCTTGCCCCAGCCGAGAACCCTGATAAGAAAACCACGCGCCGCTTTTTTGCACCACATCCAGTTTCACTGCAATATCCAGTAGCTCGCCGTCGCGCGAAATCCCCTTGCCGTACATCACATCAAATTCCGCCTCGCGGAAGGGGGGCGCCACTTTGTTTTTAACCACCTTTGCCCTGGTGCGGGAGCCTATCATTTCGCCGCCGCTTTTTAAGGTTTCAATCTTACGGATATCAATGCGCACCGACGAATAGAATTTTAAGGCGCGGCCGCCGGGGGTAACCTCGGGATTGCCGTACATAACCCCCACTTTTTCACGCAGCTGGTTGATAAAGATGGCCACACAGTTGGATTTTGAAATAGCGCCCGCCAGCTTGCGCAGGGCTTGCGACATCAAACGGGCCTGCAGGCCCACGTGGCTGTCGCCCATTTCACCCTCAATTTCTGCGCGAGGCACCAGAGCGGCAACGGAGTCCACCACCACCACGTCAATAGCACCTGAGCGCACCAAGGCTTCTGTAATCTCCAGCGCCTGCTCGCCGGTATCCGGCTGTGACACCAGCAAGGAATCCACATCTACGCCCAAAGCGCTGGCGTAAACCGGATCCAACGCGTGTTCTACATCAATAAAAGCAGCATAGCCACCATTTTTTTGCCCCTGGGCGATGCAATGCAGCGCCAACGTGGTTTTACCCGAAGACTCCGGGCCGTATATCTCTACAATACGCCCGCGCGGCAAACCGCCAATTCCCAACGCCAAATCCAACGACAGAGAACCGGTGGGGATTGCATCCACCTGCATTCCCTCATTTTGGCCCAAACGCATTACGGCGCCTTTACCAAATTGCTTTTCTATTTGACTTAAAGCTGTTTCCAGCGCTTTTGTTTTATCTACCGCCATCCGTCTTTTCCTCCAATTCCGTTTGGCTTTTACGCCTTTGTTTTATAACATTGCGCAAAAACGAGGTATAGTAAGCAATCATTATTATAATCGTTCTCCTTGGGAAAAGCAACAGAACAGAGCAAATTTTCAAACAATTGTTCTTTTTTATTTGCCAGCAGTACCCCAAACCACGCGGTCTAGCCCCTGTATATCTCGATCAACGCCGATATTCTGCACGCCTACATGTGAAAACAGCTCCGCCACCTGCGCGGCCTGTTCTTCGCCGATCTCTACCGCAATCAGGCCACCCGGTTTCACCCGGTTAGCCCAATGCTGCGCAATGGCACGATAAAAGCGCAGGCCATCGGCTCCGCCATCCAACGCCATAGTAGGTTCCCAGCTAATCTCCCTTTGTAGGCCGTCCAACTCTTTTGTAGCAATATAGGGCGGATTGGAAACCACAGCATCCAAACAGGCCGCAGGAAAGCTGTGCCAGCAATCGAAAATATCTCCCTGCACCGTTTGAATGCCCTGCATACCATTCCGGCGCACATTCTTTTGTAAATACCGGTAGGCAGTATCCGACAACTCCACCGCCGTAATTTGGGCTTTTGGCAGTAAAGATTGTATCCCAATGCTCACCGTCCCGCTGCCGGCACATAAATCCGCTATTTTAACCTGCTCCAAGCCGTTTGAACGAAAAAAACTCTCGCACCGGCGCACCAGCACTTCGGTATCGTCCCGCGGGATCAAAACGCCCTCTCCAATTGAGAAAGACATCCCCATAAATTCCCACTGCCCCAGTATATATTGCAGCGGCTCGCCTCCGGCCCGGCGTCGGGCGTAAGCCCACACTTGTTCTATTCTTGCAGCATCCGCCTCGGCGTCTCCATGCGCCAATAGCGCTTCCCGCGTTATCTGAAAGCAAAAGCAAACCAGGCTGGCGGCATCGTGGTTTGCCTCCTCCACGCCGGCCTGCCGCAATTGGGCAGCTACCTGGCGGTATAGCTTGCGTAAAGTCATCGGCGCACCACATCTTCCCCATTTTCCGGTATCACAGCCTCAATAGCCTTTATGGCCACCTCTATCATATCATCAGAGGGTTCTTTTGTGGTAATGCGCTGCATCCATAAGCCCGGCGCTGCGATAATCCTCGTTGCCAGGTTGTCATATTTACCACAGATGCGGATAAGCTCAAAGCCCAATCCAACCGTTACCGGCAAGCACAGGATTTTTACCGCAGAGCGCAGAAAAGGGTTGGAAAAAGGAATAAAAAATCCGATAATAATGCCCAGCATCAGCATAATGATCATAAAACTGGTGCCGCAACGAGGGTGAAACCGGATATGCCGCTTGACATTTTCCACAGTTAACGGTTCCTCATTTTCATAACAGAAGATCGTTTTATGTTCAGCGCCGTGGTATTCAAACACGCGATGGATCTCTTTCATGCGGGAACATAAAATTAAGTAAACCAAAAAAATCCCTATGCGCATAACGCCCTCGATGATGGAGCGGTATAAGAGATTGCCACCCAATGCCGGCAGGGGGAGCAACAACAGATTGAAAATCCAAGTGGGCAACACAAAAAACAACAAAATGGCCAGCGCCACGCCCAATACGCCTGCAATTCCCATAATGATGTTATTAATCTTTTCGCCAAATACCCGATCGATCCACTGCTCAAATCTACCGGGTTCTCCTTCCTCTTCTTCCAACCCTGCTTTTTCCACGGAATAATTCAACGCCTGAAAGCCGATGCGCAAGGAGTCTATCATACCGGCTATCCCGCGCAAAAACGGCCAACGCAGGACGCGGTATCGATCTCGCAGATAATTCGTTTTTAGATATTCACAGGAAATATCCCCGTCGGGCAGCCGCACCGCCACCGACGTATGATGGGGGCCGCGCATCATAATGCCCTCAATAAGGGCTTGGCCGCCTATAGAAGTAATCCGTTTTGTTTTCTCTCGCACACTGCCGCTCCTTTCCCATGCGGAAATTGTAATGTTACTCTATTTTTTGCGTTGCGCCCGCGTCATCTTGGGGCGTTTTCATAATGGGGATAGAGATAATAACGGTGGTTCCTACACCTTCTTCACTTTCAATTTGCAGTGAGCCGGAATGCAACTGCATAATTTCATCGGCAACCGCCAATCCAATGCCGGATCCTCTTTGGGTCTGATTCGCTTTATAAAACTTTTCTTTTATACGCGGTAAATGAACAGCCGGTATACCGCAGCCGTTGTCGCTGATGCTCACGCGCAGCATATCGCCGTCTTCTTTCACATGGATGCTGACCACGCCGTCTTCCAGCGTATATTTTAAAGCATTGTCTATAATATTAACAAAAACCTGGCGCAAACGGTTTTTATCCCCCAACACCGGTGGAACCATCTCAGGCTCGTCAAACAAAAGATGCTTTCTTTCTGACAAAGCGCGCTCACGGAACATATAAACAGCCTCGTCTAACTCAGCCAGCAGATCAATTTTGTCCACCATAAGCACCATGCGGCCGGTTTGCATACGAGAAAAATCTAACAACTCTTCTACAATCCCCGATAAGCGCTCGGATTCATTGATGATAACCCCCATGCCCTTTTCCAACATTTTAGGATCCACATCTTTGCTGATTTGCATGGTTTCTGCCCAACCCTTAATGGCGGTTAAAGGCGTGCGCAACTCATGGGAAACCGACGAAATAAAGTCATTTTTCATTTTTTCGGCTACGCCCAGCTCGTTGGCCATATCATTGATGATATCGCACAACTCACCGATTTCATCATCATAATGCTTATTGATTCGGGCGTTAAAATCGCCTTGGGCAATCCGTTTGGCCGTAGCGCTGACCTCTTGAATGGGATTGACAATCGATCGAATAAAATAGGAGCTGGACAGCACCACAAAAAATATAACCATTGTGCCTACCAACAGCAGCCCCGCCACGCTTAAAAAGATTCGCCTGTCGGCCACTTCGAGCGAAACCACAAACCGAAACGCACCCAAATAAGTATCGCCGGAATAAATTGCTTGGGTTACCGCCATTACCCGTTCGCCCGAAGAAAGGCGCCCCGTCCAAGTGCCGTAAGCCGATTCCGACTGCCGTGCTTCTTCATAATCCGGCCTTATCTCTTGCTCATCTGGTTCAAAGCCGGTAGAAGTGGTTACCACCTGATCATTGGAATTAAACACCATTAATTCCATGCGTTCTTTATCTTGAAAATTCTCTACATATTCACGCGCCTGTGTAACAAACGCCGACGGGGTCAAGGTTAGGCCGGAAAACGTGCCGGTAAGACCAGAAGCCTGCCCGTTGATCGCTTGCTGAATGCCATTGTAGTAATAATTGCGCACCGCGTAAGCAAAACAAATAACCAGCGCAATTAAAATAAGCAAAATAAGGCCCAAGCTGTTGAGCAGCCACCTTTTTGTAATTCCCTTCACCGCGTCTCCCCCCTTTGAACACCGAGGTATCCAATGCAAAACAAAGCAGAACTTAAGCCTCCCACTTATAGCCCAAACCCCAAACAGTTACAATATGCTTGGGATCGGAAGGCTCATCCTCTATCTTCATACGCAAGCGCCGCACATTCACATCTACTATTTTTTCTTCACCAATATAGGCCTCGCCCCATACATGGTTTAAGATATCGGTTCGATCCAAAGCAGCCCCAGGATTGCTGAAAAAATATTCCATTATCTGGAACTCCACTTGGGTCAAAACAATCATAATACCATTCTTTTCCAAAGTACGGTTGCGCAAATTGAGCACAAACTCCCCAGAGCGAATTTCCTCATGAAAATGGTTATCCTCCCGCACCTGCGCCAGCGCAACCCTTCGATACAGCGCATCTACGCGGGCCACCAGCTCCGACGGGCTAAAGGGCTTGGTCACATAATCGTCTGCACCCAGCATGAGGCCGCTTACTTTATCCATTTCTTGTGTACGGGCCGTTAGCATAATAATGCCAAGGCTACTGCTGCGCTTGCGCAGCTCTTTACAAACCGCTAAACCGTCCATCCCCGGCATCATAATATCCAAAACAGCTACGTCAAAGCTATCGGGCGCTTCTAAAAATTTGCGCACCGCCTCTTCGCCGTCGCCTGCCTCTACCACTTCATATCCGCCGCGCTGCAAGTTGATCTTTACAAATTCGCGGATTGTCTCTTCATCTTCCGCCACTAGAATTTTTTTCATGTTACCGCCTCTCTTTCCCTTTTCTATCCGGTTAAGAAACCAGCTGAAAATTTTTGCGAACTTCATTCATAGTTATGGACCATTTTAAATCCGCGCGCCCAACCTTAGCGGCATATACCGTATCGCCTTTTTCTTGCAATAATTCAAAGCCTTCTACGCCGTTTTCGCCCCATTCCCTTTTAGAAAAGAGTTGGATGGTCAGCAACTCGTCGCCTTGGCTGCCTACCCCAAACAGGTCTTCTTCATATACGTAAAAAGTAAGCGAACGTTTATCGCTTTCCATTCTTGCTGTTACATCGTTAATCCAGCTGTTGCTAATATCAAACCAATAGCCATCGGCAGCGTTAATAATCATAGAGCGTTTGGGCTCTAGCTCTTGTAGCTCAATGTCAAAATTACACCATTGGGTAATCATGCAGGCGCCTGATGCCTCCCGCTGGCCTCGGTACCCCTGCATGGGGGAAACCACAGGGATCTCAATGAGACCATCGCCATCCATATCCATCGACACCGTAGACATGGAGCGCTGCGATATGTTATCGTACGCCACCAGGCATTCTTGATTCTTATCCCAGTACACCAACTGGGTAAAAAGCGTATTGCTCTGCTGGGTGGAATCCAACACAACGCCCACTTGCTCCCGATCTATCCCGCCAAAAATCACGGATAAATACCGCGTGGTATCAGGATTCAAATCCACCGTACCCGTAGAAACCAACTCGCGCGTTTCTTCCTCCATTTGCCAAAGACGGGCTGATGCTGGAACCGTTTGCGTTACCGGCACATCCTCCTCTGTTTCCGGCGTTACCGTTATGGTAGAGCTTACCGAAATAGCCAACAAATCGCTTTTTCCATCGGCCGTGATATCAGCCATTACCAGTTCCGCATAAGTATCCTGCACCTGTTCTTCCCCCAGCGTTTCGGCGCCTTCTGCAAAAGAATAAATGGAAAAAACATTCGCAGAGTTATCATAAGAGGCATTCCAACCTACAACAATCTCTTGTTTGCCGTCACCATCCATATCGCCGAAACAAACGCGATCAACTGCTAAACCGGTGCTTTTTTCCGGATTCTGAAAACGCCCAATAACCTCCCATTCGCCGGTTGCACCGTTCTGATCCATCACCAACATGGTAATTCCCGTTGTGGTATTTTGCACCGTGGAGGGCGTTGCGTAAAAGGCGATAGCCTCGTCTTCTCCATCGCCGGTAATATCGTGCATAATCACTGCCGAACGGTATTCTCCGTTTTGCGGATATTTATATGTAACGCTGGAACCAACCGTTTTTTCAATATCTTGTTGCACACCGGCCTTGGCTCCCGTAGCCTTGGGCGGACGCATCAAATTTTGGGTATCGCCCCCAAAAATGGAACAGCCCGTCAATTGTGCAACCAACAGGCAGCAGAGCGCTATGAGGAACCCTTTTTTCATAATGTAACCGCCGCCTTTCTTGCCATTTAGGCTTACTGCCACACTATAACAGTATAATATATATTCGGGTGCCGGTCAATTCCTCAGCAGCGCCCTTTTTCACATGCCGCAGGCAGAATTCCGGCACGCCGGGAAATAAATGCTTTCTTCATTTAAGAAGAACTAGAATCCATCTCCTGTTTATAAAAAAAGCAGGAGGCTGACCGCCATAACCACCATGCCGGATATAAGACCATATAAGGATAAGTGATGCTCGCCGTATTCCCTGGCCGCAGGCAAAAGTTCGTCAAACGAAATAAAAACCATGATACCTGCCACAGCTGCAAAAATAAGGCCGAAAATCACGTCGTTCATAATGGGCATTAGAAGTAGCCAGCCCACCATCGCACCCAGAGGTTCCGCTAATCCAGATAAAAAGGAATAGCGAAAGGCTTTTCGTTTAGAACCGGTCGCCTGATAAATCGGAACAGAAACCGCTATGCCCTCTGGTATATTATGAATAGCGATGGCGGCTACAATTGGCAGGGCAACGCTTGGCTCTTGTAGGGCAGAAACAAATGTTGCCAATCCCTCTGGAAAATTATGAATCGCAATTGCTAAGGCGGTAAAAAGTCCTGTGCGCATCAGTTTCGTATGCGGCGGCAGCGCCTGTTGCTCCGCTTCTACCGATTTTACCTCATGCGGATTTTCTTCCGAAGGAATTAATTTATCGATCACCGCAATAACCAGCATGCCGCCAAAAAAGGCCAGAACAGTGGCCCAACTACCCATCCGTTGCCCTAGCTGCGCAACCAGAGTATTTTGCGCTTCAAAGAATATTTCTATCATCGAAACATAAATCATAACACCGGCGGAAAAGCCCAAGCTTACCGACAAAAATTTTGTATTGGTGCGCTTTGCTAAAAAAGCAATGCAGCTACCAATACCGGTGCTTAAACCGGCAACCAATGTTAAAATAAAGGCAAGCAATATATTGTTGATAGTCCCACCTCCCTTTCGCTATCTTGTTTCAACCCGGTTAATGGGTCTACTATAAATCTATTGATAATGAATTGTCAAGAAAACGACACAAACAACCAAAATGAATTAGGCCATTTATGTTCCTCACAGCGCCCTGGCATAGCTTTTGCAGCCGCTCGCAACTTATTCTTTCATACGCAAAAGGCTTGCCGCTTGTTTCATTCTAGCGGCAAGCCTTTGTGGTTCATCGTTTAGTGCACATAGCTTTGATAAATCTCCGTCAATTTTTCGCCCTCTGCCCCTACAATCATGCTAACAAAATTACCGTTTTGCGTAACTTCGCATTTTTCAATAATTGCATATTGCTCGGGCAGATAGTCGATATTTTGGGCAAGCTTCGCATCATAACGAGCGTCCAATTTTTCTTTTACGCGCGAGGCCGCATCGGCGTCTTTGGCCTCTATTAGAATAATCTCTTCGCATTTAATGCCCGTTGCATCCATAACGCCGGCATATTGTACCACGTCATCCATAGAGATACCATAGTTGGTCAAAACGCTATCATCCACCGCGATGGTATTCTCTAACGTAACCTGTTCCTGCATATCGGTTAAAACAGCGGATAAATCAACATTTTCATTGGTTGCCGTCTGTTGGGAACATCCAGCCACAAACACGGCCAGCAACAAGCACACCACGCTTACTATCTTTTTCATCATCATCCATCCTTTTTGCTTGTTTCTTCTAAAATATTATGCACCTGTATGCTTTGCCAAATAATCAATCCATACTTGGCAGCCCGTATCGGTAAAATGAATTCCCATATCATCGGGGTCGCTACAATATTCGCGAATCAGTCCTCCCGTTTCATCGGTTAATACCGAAGCCACATCTATATAATTGTACCCATTTGTAGCGCACATAGCGGCCAGTTTTTCATTATACGCAGTCAGATTTGCGTTGTTTAAATCTTCCTGCTGCCGTCCGTCTACCATAGGCGTGGCTGACTGCACATAAAACACAGCGTTTGGACTTTTTGCCTGAATATTTTTTAGCAAGGTTTGCATATTGTCAACCGACTGATCGATTCCATAAAGCCCTACGTCGTTCATTCCCAGCATAATATACACTTTTTGCGCGCCGGAGGCCGCCACCGCATCTTCCAGCAGCATCTTGGTGCCCTGGTAAGTGGGATGAACAGACTTATCGCTTACTTCCCACAAAGCGTTGCCGCTGCCCAAGCTGCCGGCTGTTAAAAATTGCGCCTGGCCCAGCGGATAATTGTTTTGCTGTTTTTGCGCCTGGATATACAACTGCAATTTCAGAGAAACAGAATCTCCAATAAACACCGCATCATCAAAAAAACTTGGTTCCACCGGGCTTGACTCGCTGACCGCGTTCGCCGGCGTAACATGTTCGCCGCCCGATGGGTTTTCAGCTTCTGAAGAATCACCGGCAGACGCCTCTTGAGACTGCGACGAAATGTTGTCTTGCTGCGATACAGCCGGCACCTCTGAAGAACCCTGCCCACTTACCGAAGATTCAGAGGCACCGCCAGAAGCACAGCCGGCCAACAAGAGCGCTGCCAATAATAGCGCCACAAAACCGTGCCTATATTTATGATACAAACGCATGATACATCCCTCTCATCATATTCTGTAACAAAAAAATCTGTTTCTACATGCCATACATACTAAATCTACCATAGAGTTAGTTAGATGTCAACGCCACAAAGATTACGAACAGGGGTTCGCTGCTTTGAGGCAGCGCTACTGTCAAAATTATAACTTACCCACTTGATAACAAGGCTGGTATTATGATAAACTAATAAAAATATCACAATTATGGGATTGGTAAGAGGGGTGTCAAGCTTTGCAGATTCATGAATCCGCCGAGAACTATTTGGAAACCATTTTGATACTAAAAAAACGGCTGGGGCAAGTTCGTTCGATCGACATCGCCAGCGAGCTCTCCTTTTCCAAACCAAGTGTTAGCGTTGCAATGAAAAACCTGCGCACCAACGGATATATCTCTGTTGATAAAGATGGATATATTACGCTACTGGAAAAGGGAAAAGAAATCGCAGAAAAAATATATGAGCGCCACACACTTATTTCAGACTGGCTCACCACCATTGGTGTCGATCCCCAAATCGCTGCAGAGGACGCCTGCCGTATTGAGCATGTTATCAGCAGCGAAACCTTTGAAGCCCTAAAGGCGCACACACAAAAGGGAATGAACCAATAGCAGGTTGCTTTTATATAATTGTGGGGCTGTTGCTGCTCGTATCATGCAACAGCCCCTTTATATGCACAAGTTGGAAACCACATACAGCATACTACAATTGGCCTTTTCGTTTCGCTGCGGCTCACCATCCCGTAAGGGAAACTTTTGTGAAAATGTATGCGTAAATTCTCTAAAAATAAATAGCATTACAAAAGCGCCCGAGTGTCAACAGGCACCCGGGCGCTTTTAACGGAAAAACTTATTTCACTTCAACTTCCGCACCAGCATCGGCCAGCTTGGTCTTCAAAGCTTCAGCATCTTCCTTGGAGATGCCTTCCTTAACAGGCTTCGGAGCCTCGTCTACCAGAGCCTTAGCTTCCTTCAGGCCCAGGCCGGTTACTTCGCGCACAACCTTGATAACAGCGATCTTGTTGGCGCCAGCAGCCTTCAGGATAACATCAAACTCGGTCTTCTCTTCAGCAGCAGGAGCAGCAGCGCCAGCAGCAGGAGCAGCGGCAACAGCTACAGGAGCAGCAGCAGAAACGCCGAACTCCTCTTCCAGAGCCTTAACCAGCTCGCTGAGTTCCAAAACGGTAAGAGCCTTAACATCTTCAATCAGCTTAACAACTTTATCAGACATGTTGAAACCTCCAAATTAATAATTTGATAGTCAACCAGTAGCAACTGGCATAAAAAACATACGAAACGCGATTAAGCGCTTTGCTTTTCGGCGATGGCATTCAAAGCCACAACCAAACCCTTGAGCGTTCCATTCAGAACGGTGACAAAACCAGAAATCGGCGCATTCAAGCCGCCCAGAGCACGAGCAACCAACACCTCTTTCGAGGGCAGCTCCGCCAGCTCTTTTACACCGTTCACATCCAAAGCCTTGCCTTCTACAAAGCCCGCTTTGGTCTTAAAGGTTTTGCTGGTTTCTGCATACTTGCTCAAAATCCTTGCAGCAGCAGCATAATCCTCTTTGCTGGTGGCCAAAGCCGTTGTACCTTCCAGCACCGGATCCAAACCTTCGATACCGGCCTCTTTAGCAGCACGGGACAACAGTGTGTTCTTTACAACTGTATATTCCACGCCGGCCTCTCGCAGCTCCTTACGCAGCTTAGTATCATCGGCCACATTAATGCCCTTGTATTCAACGACAACACCGGAGCAAGATTCCTTTAGCCTTGCAGCCAAATCTGCAACGATTTGCTTCTTTTGCTCTAAAATCTTAGCACTTGGCAAATGTATTCACCTCCATCACACAAGTAGCAGCTGTGCCTACATACAAAAAGCCCTTCCCACATACCGCGAGAAGGGCATAGATAAACAAAGCTCTATCTATAGCGCATTCCCTCGGCAGGCGGGTAACACCCATTATGCAGATAGCACCTGCTGTCTTTGGAAAAGACCAATAGTTATTATAAAAGAAAAACCAAAGCTTGTCAAGCTACATTAGCCAAGTTTTGCAGGATTAATGCGCACACCGGGGCCCATAGTGGAAGCCACCACGCAAGTGCGGATATATTGACCCTTAGCAGCAGCCGGCTTAGCGCGAACCACAGCGTTCATCAAGGTATCAAAGTTCTCTTGCAGCTTTTCAGGGCCAAAAGAAACCTTGCCGATGGGGCAATGGATGATGTTGGTCTTATCCAGACGATACTCGATTTTACCAGCCTTGGCCTCTTGCACCGCCTTAGCAATGTCGGGGGTAACAGTTCCAGCCTTGGGGTTAGGCATCAAGCCACGGGGACCAAGGATTTTACCCAAACGGCCCACAAGACCCATCATATCGGGCGTTGTGATCAGCACGTCAAAATCCATCCAGCCTTCTTGCTGAATCTTTTGGGTCATGTCTTCTGCGCCAACAAAATCAGCGCCGGCCTCTTTGGCCAGATCCACATTGGCGCCCTTGCAAATAGCCAATACGCGAACGCTCTTACCAGTGCCGTGAGGCAACACGATGGCGCCTCTTACTTGCTGATCAGCATGACGGCCATCAACGCCCAGCTTAACATGAACTTCAACCGTCTCATCAAACTTGGCGCTCGCCATCTTGGTGCACAGCGCAAGAGCTTCATCGGTATCATACAATTTTGCTTTGTCGATCTGCTTTACGCTGTCGACATACTTTTTACCGTGTTTCATTGGTATTCCTCCCTATTGAGTGGTAAATCGGATCGGTTCCTCCCACCCGGGTAATCTCAATCAACAACTTCGATTCCCATGCTACGGGCGGTTCCCGCTATCATGCTCATAGCGCTTTCCACGCTGGCGGCATTCAGATCAGGCATTTTTTGCTCAGCGATCTTTTTAACCTGGTCGCGCGTAATCTTGGCAACCTTGGTCTTGTTGGGCACGCCCGAACCGCTTTCAATGCCGCAAGCCTTTTTAATCAGCACCGCAGCCGGAGGGGTTTTGGTGACAAACGTAAAGGAACGATCGGCGTATACCGTAATAATAACAGGAATAACCATGCCCACATCGTTCTTTGTGCGTTCATTGAATTCTTTCGTAAATGCCATAATGTTGACGCCGTGCTGGCCGAGAGCCGGACCTACCGGCGGCGCCGGAGTTGCCTTACCAGCCGGGATTTGCAGCTTGATAAAGCCCGTTACCTTTTGAGCCATTTTACTTGCACCTCCAAAATTCGTGGTGAATTACGGAACAGCGGCAAAAACCGCCTAACCTCCCACAGGGGCTACGCCCCATGTAACAGCGGCCGCAGCCGCCAATTACCAAACCTTATTCGGCCGGTTCCACTTGATCCAGCTCAAGCTCAACCGGCGTTTCCCGTCCAAACATAGAAACTGTAACCCGCACCATGTTGCGCTCTGTGTCAACTTCCTCCACAGTGCCAACAAAGCCTTCCAACGGTCCGTCACATATCTGAACGGAATCCCCTACTCCATACGCCACTTCTACCGACTTGGTTTCTACGCCTAGGCGGGCTACTTCTTCATCGGTGAGCGGTATCGGTTTAGAAGACGGACCGACAAAACCCGTGCAGCCGCGAATGTTGCGCACCACATACCAAGATTCATCGGTCAATACCATCTTCACAATCACATAACCAGGAAAAATTTTACGCTCCACCTCGCGCTTTTTGTTATCCTTAATTTCGGTAACAAGCTCGGTGGGAACACGAATTTCCTGAATTAGATCCTGAAGTTGGCGGTTTTCTACTGTTTTTTCAAGATTGGAAGCTACCTTGTTTTCATACCCGGAATAAGTATGAACCACATACCATTTCGCTTCTTCTGGCATTCTTATTCCTCCGCTTTACTGACCGGCAACATTCATAATCAAACCTAATAAGGCATGCAAGCCCGTGTCCAGCCCAAAAACAAACAGGCCGATGATGACGATAACCGCCAAAACAACCCCCATGTTTTTAAAGACGCTACGCGGAGTAGGCCAAACGATTTTTTTGATCTCACTTTTGCAATCACGGAAGAACTTGCCAGCCCTATGCCAAACCTTTGGCTTTTTTTCAGCCATTGTGCGCCCCTCCGTTTAAATTACTTGGTTTCCCGGTGCAGAGTGTGTTTCTTGCAGAATCTGCAATACTTGTTCATCTCCAGCCTGTCCGGATCATTCTTCTTGTTCTTCATGGTGTTGTAATTGCGCTGTTTGCACTCTGTGCAGGCTAATACGATCTTGACTCTCATGACGGCACCTCCCGATATCGCGGAATATTATAAGCCTCCCTCAAAAAGGGCACAAAAAAATAAGCCCCATTTGAGGTAATATAACTATAACACAACACATAGCCTTGGGTCAAGGCCTATTTCACAACTTTTTCTTTTTATCTGCCAAAACCCTTTGAATTTAAGGTATCGCTTACAAACTTCTTTTCTTTTTTCTTCTTTTCGGGCTTAATTTTCTTTCCTTTATAATGACGCGCAGCCTTCCAGGCTTTTTGTAGCTCTGGGGTGAGCTTTTGCTCCACCTTGGCAATATCGTCGCCCTCAATGGAATTCAGAATAACCACCGTTATTAAGCCACGGGCATCCAAATCTCCCATATTATAAACATCGCTGAGAATTTCCATAAGCTTATCCAGCTGCTTTTCATTGCCGCTACGCAGCAACAATTGCAGTTTCGGCACCACTTTCTCGCGCGCAAAGGTTACACCCCGGAACCGCTCATAGTGCTCACGTTCATCCCGGATCTCTTCACGCAATTCAGGAAAGACGTTTACCAGCCGGTTCATCAGAAACAAGGGATCCACATTGCCGTCCTCATCCTTTTTCCGCTTTTTGGCGGCCGCCTGGGCGATAGCCCGGCGCTGCGTACCGCAAACGGTTTCCACAAAATCGGCCGCAATACTTTCGGCCTCTTTTAGCGTATCGTTATCGGGATCAAACAGCCAGGTAGCAATATTCTTCCACTCGTTGTTGGGGCCGTCGTCGGTCATGCCGCAGGTGCGCAGTTCAAACCTCTTTTTATTGGTTTCATACAACATACTGTAAGCTACCGACTCATTTAAATAAAGCGCTACCTTGTCCTTATCCTCTTTGTTGCTAACATTTTGGCGCACAAACCCTTGTTCCGTCAGAGCCTTATCCAGCTGCTGATCGATCAATTCAAACGCCTTATCTACCAAAAAAGATCACTCCTGTCTATAGAATTCCCAACGCGAAAGAGGCCGCTTCTCTTTACGCGCCACACTTTGTAAATCCTTCTGAAAAACAAGCTTTGCAAGTAGCACAGCCGTTTAACAACAGGTTTTTATAAAGCGGTTATACCGGCTGCAACGCGCCGTAAAGCTTTTATGCCCATAAAATTATTATATCCTATCGGGGGCTGTTTGTCATCCTTTTCTTGTGTTTTTCGTAATGCAGATTGCGTCCGGGTATTCTGTGTGGTAATATTAATAATCAGAACTATCTATAATTTAGTTAAGAGAAAAGGCGTTTGCCCAACTACAGCAAACGCCACAATTCGATAAAGGTTTGGAGTGTTTTGCTTGCAAAAAATTCGTATTGCGGTGTTTTTCGGCGGTGTATCTTCTGAACATGAAGTGTCTTGCATGTCCGCCGCTTATATTCTGCGCACGCTTTCCCACATGGAAAAGTATGACGTATTGCCCGTTGGGATTACCAAAGACGGCCGTTGGCTGCTTTACCGCGGCCCTGTAGACGCCCTGCCTAACGGCAGTTGGCAAAATCATGAACAAAATCAAACCGCCATCCTTTCGCCCGACCGTTCCCACCGCGGCCTCCTGCTGCCCTGCGAAAACGGGCACTGGGATTTTTTACCTATTGATCTCGCCTTTCCGGTTTTGCACGGCAAAAATGGAGAAGACGGCACAATTCAGGGTTTGTTTCAGTTGGCGGATCTCCCTTTTGTGGGGTGCGACACCGCTTCCTCTGCGGCGTGTATGGATAAAGTGATGACCAATGTTATGTTGCAGCACGCCGGCATCCCGCAAGCGCGTTTTACCTGGATATACGATTGGGAGTTTACCCGCCATCCAGAAGACTGCCTAGATCGCATAGAGGCCGCACTGCCCGCACACCCCTACTTTGTCAAGCCTGCCAACGCCGGATCTTCTGTCGGCGTCAGCCGTGCGGACAACCGCGAACAGCTGCGGCGCGGCATACGCACAGCAGCAAAGGAAGACGGCAAAATCCTTGTGGAAGAGGGGATTGACGGCCAAGAGGTGGAGTGCGCCGTTTTGGGTAACGAAGATACCTTGGCTTCTCTCCCCGGCGAAATTGCCCCCTCTAACGAGTTTTACGACTACGACGCCAAGTATTTAAGCGGTGCTTCCAAACTATTTATCCCCGCCCACATAGACGACGCCACATCCAGCTTGTTGCGGGAATATGCCCAAAAAGCTTATCACGCCATGGGATGCACCGGCCTAGCCCGGGTAGACTTTTTTGTGCGCAAAAGCGACGGCGCAGTATTGCTAAACGAGTTAAATACGCTGCCGGGCTTTACGGCTATCAGTATGTATCCCAAACTGATGGAAGCATGCGGGATAGGCGGCGAAGCATTGATGGAGCGCCTTATCGCGTTGGCCCTGGATAGGAGGAACCGCCATGAATAATAGACCTATCGGCGTTTTTGATTCCGGACTAGGCGGCCTTACCGCCGTAAAGGAACTGCGCGCGCTTTTGCCCCAAGAGGATATTATTTATTTTGGCGACACCGGCAGGGTGCCCTATGGCAACCGCAGCCGAGAAACCATCACCCGCTATGCCAAACAAGCGGCCTCTTTTCTGCTTTCGCAAAACGTTAAGCTAATCATCGCTGCATGCGGTACCGTCAGTTCCACAGTGACGGACCTAACCTCTTTAACAAACGGGGCCCCGGTGCCCTGTATCGGGGTGGTCAAGCCCACCTGCGCCGCAGCTGTGCGCGCCACTAAAAATCGTAAAATTGGGGTAATCGGCACCACCACCACCATTCGCAGCGGCTCTTACCAACGGGAGCTTTCTCACATGACGGATGGGTTAGAGGTATATTCCCGCGACTGTCCCTTGTTTGTGCCGTTGGTAGAAAACGGTTTTTCTTCTCCGGATGATCCCATCCCCTGCTTAACCGCTCAACGGTACCTAACCTCTATTCGAGAAACCGGGGTGGACACTTTAATATTGGGGTGCACCCACTACCCTCTTTTGCACGATATCATCGCCCAAGTGATGGGCCCAAAAGTTGCCCTCATTAATTCTGGGCGTGAAACAGCGCTTTATGCCGCGCAATGGCTGAAAGAAAACGGTCTATTGCAAACAAACGGCGGAAGCACCGCATTTTATGTTAGCGATAGCACCGAGGGCTTTAGTCAACTTGCTCAGATTTTTTTGGGCATGAAAGTAGAAGGCAGTGTGCAACGCATAGCAATTGAGTCTTACGGCGCATAGCCTATTTTCCACCTGCAAGGGCCTTTGGCGCCCTTATATAAAAGCAAAGGATGAACAGATTCATGCAAGAAAATTATCTTATTTCTATTTTGGGTAAGCAATATATGGATGGCGATCAAGGCGAAATTCAGCTTACCACCCTGGGCTCTTATGTGCACAAGGGCGGCAACCGCTATATTATGTATCGAGAGTATGATCAAGACAGCGCGGAAAAAACCACTTCTATTCTAAAAGTGGAATCGGATAACAAAGTAACCCTGATACGCAACGGCGGCCAAAACTCCCGCTTAGTGCTGGAAAAGGGCCAACGCCACATGTGCTATTACGATACCGGATATGGCTCCATGATGATCGGTGTTTTCGCAAACCAAATCAAAAACGGGCTCACCGATGAAGGCGGCGCGCTGGAAGTGAGTTATTCTTTAGATATTAATTCGGATCTAACCAGCTTTAACGAAATTTTTATAGAGGTAAAAAACGCGCAGGCCGAAGCATCGTATGCTCCCGCCCCTAATGAGCAGTAAAATCGGCGCAACTATAAAAAGCCTTACCGCCGGCATTACATGCCGCAACGGTGGTAAAGCAGCAAAAAAGGAGGTAAAACGCAATGGGATTTCCCAACAAATTGCCCTTTATTCTTGACGGCGGCACCGGCACCAATCTGATTGCCGCCGGTATGCCCAGCGGTGTTTGTGTGGAACAGTGGATCCTAGAACACCCGGCTGTGTTATCTGATTTACAGCGCAGCTTTCTTGCGGCTGGATCCGATGCGGTGCTGGCCCCCACCTTTGGAGCCAATCGCGCCAAATTAAAGGATTACGGCTTGCAGGAACAAGTGGAAGAAATCAATCTGCGCCTAGTGGCCTTGAGCAAAAATGTTGCCGCCTCTACCGGAGCTCTGGTAGGTGGAGACATGTCCCCCACCGGGTTGCTCGTGGAGCCGTACGGCGACAGCACCTTTGAACAGGTATACGAAACTTATTTGGAGCAAGCCCGTGCACTCAAAAAAGCCGGCGTGGACTTTATCGCCCTGGAAACCCAGATGACCCTTTCCGATCTACGCGCCGGTGTGTTGGCCGCACGGGAAGTAGGGCTACCGGTGTTTGCCTCTCTTACGGTAGAACCCAACGGGCGCACTTTTATGGGCACAAAATTTTTATCGGCTTTAATCACTTTGCAAGCAATGGGCGCGTGCGCTGTGGGGCTAAATTGCTCCACAGGCCCCGAGGTGATGAAAAAGCTCTTGCCCGAAGTGGCTCCGCACGCCTGCGTGCCGCTCATCGCAAAGCCCAACGCCGGCAAACCTTCTGCCGAAGATCCCACGCGTTACGAGCTCTCTCCTGAGCTTTTTGCAGAAGATATGCGTCTTTTACTGCAAAGCGGGGCACGGATCGTGGGCGGCTGCTGCGGCACTGGTGCAGAGCACATTGCCGCGCTTAAAAAGGTGGTGGACGAGTTTACCCCGCCAGCGCCCAGCGCCCAGCCGGATTGCCGCGCCGCCGCCACGGAAGGGGATTGTTTCTTTTTGGGCGACGATATCAATCTTAGCGAGCCCATTGCGTGCAGCTACGATTTGGCAGACGACTTAATTGATGTGGAAGACGAGCCCATTAATGTTGCGGTGGTAACGGTACAAAATGAAGACGACGCGGCCATCTTAGCGGAAAACGCCGGTATGGCGCGGCTGCCTTTAATGGTGAGCGCCGATAACGCGCAGGCTTTGGAATGCGCGCTGCGCCGCTTTCAAGGCCGCCTGCTGGTAAACAGCCGGTGTGAAATTCCCTTTGGGGAGCTAAATGCTATCGCGCAAAAGTATGGCGCGATTGTGTTTTAATGCGTGAGGTAGCGCATTTATCAGGCGCAAGGTAAAGGTTCGGCAGCCACGCTCTTTGCAGGTATGGCGATCCCTTTTAGGCAATTGGAGGTATAGCAGATGAAACAATGTATGGACGCGGATAATTTGCACCGCCGGTTAAAAAAAATTATCGGCCAAGTGCAGGCCATCGATCGCATGGTCGATCAGGATATTCCCTGTGAAGATATTTTGGCACAAATAAACGCCGCTAAGTCGGCGTTGCATAAGGTTGGGCAGGTAGTGCTAGAGGGGCACATTCAGCACTGTGTGCGCGACGGAATTGAGCACGGAGACGCCGACTTAACCATTGCAAATTTCACCAAAGCGGTTGAGCGCTTTTCTAACATGACCTAACGTTAAAAATGCCAGCTGCGCAGATTGCAGCTGGCATTTTATGTTTGTTGTTTTCTTTGCCGGCTTGTAAACGGCGAAGCATTAAGCATGCGATAGGAACGGGAACATTATCTTTTCTTGGCAAAAAAGATTTTCTTTTGCCCCATAAACAAATAGCTTGTCATCTTCCTCGCAGACGGCCTCTAACCGTCCCAAGTCCTCCGTTGCGCTAAAGCCCAAAATCACCCGCCGGGTTTGCTCCCCTGCCGCCTGAGCCAGCAGGTTTTGCAACGAAATACGGGGCGTGCCGAATACATCGTGGCAATACAATGCATCCCCCTCCTGCTGTGCTACCACAACAGCATTGTGTTGCTGAGAATAAAAAACACAGTCCTTCATAAAGCCGGTGCAGTAAAACATCAACAGCCCGTCGTTGCTCACCATCTGAAACTGTGAATAGGGGTTGGCAAGATGATAACAATCCAGCAACAACTGCCTGTGGCGCTCGTTTTGCATATCCAGCTTTTGAAAATCACCGGGCTGCGGCGCCAGCGAAAAACTTTGTTGATGCTCTACCGCTTTTACAAAGCCGAATTTGGGGTAAAAATCTAAAACAGTTCGGTTGGCAAAAAGATAAATCGCGTCGCAGCGGTCTTTCCAATCGTGTAAAACCGTTTCTATCAAAAATTTGGAAAGCCCTTTGCCGCGGTATGCCTCGTCGGTCATAACCGTGCCAATTTGAATATATTGTTTCGCTTGCCCCCGCCACAGCATATCCATCCGGTTGACGGAAACGTTGGCAATCACCCGATCCCCATCAGCCAGCACATAAGGGATGTAACGCTCCGTCCAATACCCATCCTCACACCAACGCCTAAAGTTTAGGCTGAAGGTTTTCATGGCCAGCTCCATAAAGCTTTTGCGAAGAACCTCATTGCCGCGCACTTGTTTTACCAAACGGTAAGGCATTTGCCCCGTTGTATTTTGGTTCACTTTGTAGCCCCTCCCCCGTTTCACACAGATTTGTTTTTAATATAGCATAGCGCCCTTAGCTTGTCTATAGCGCGGCTTTGGGTTGCAACTTACAATGAAAAGAGAGAAAATTAGAATGCCTCTATCGGATTATCAACCGCTGCTTCCTCGCCGCGCCGTACAAATTGACGCGCTCTTTAGCCTGCACTACTTTAAATATGTAAATAACTTTGCAGGCGTTGCCGAACGCCACAATTTTTGGGAAGCTGTTTATGTGGATGACGGTGAGGTAGAAATCTTGGCCGGTGAAAAAACACTTATGCTCCACAAAGGAGAGATGGTGTTTCATGCGCCCAACGAGCTGCATAACGTTTTTGCCCGCGGCTGCTTCGCCAGTGTGCTTATCTTTAGCTTTTCTTGTCACGGTCCCGATGTCAATCTACTGCAAGGCCGGATTTTTCCCGTCGGTCAAACGGAGCGGCGGCTGCTGGCCGCTTTATTTGAAGCCGGGGCTCATGCCTTTTGCGGCCCTTACGACTTGTTGGATCAAAAACAGTTGGCAAGAAATCCTCATGCGCCTTACGGCGCTGAACAGCTCTATGTCAACCTGCTGGAAAACCTCCTTCTCGTTTTGCTGGGCAGTCTGCTTCCGCCAGCCGGGCTGCAACCGCCTGTGGCGCAGCCTCAGCTGGAGCCACAGGCGGATAAAGAGTTGGTTGCCGCGCTGCACCTTTTATTGGCCCAGCATGTGTATGGTAATTTATCACTTCGAGACATCTGCCGTGCAACCTCCTTTTCAAAAAGCTATTTAGAAAAGCGGTTTAAACAACAAACCGGCCTGAGCGTTATGGCCTATTACCGGCGGCTTAAAACCGATGAGGCCAAGCGGTTGATAAGCCGCAACTGCTATACAGTGACCGAAATTTCAGAAAAACTGGGCTTTAGCTCCGTTCATTACTTCTCTCGGGTATTTAAGGCAAACACCGGTATGTCCCCCACCAGCTATGCCAAATCTGTGCTCAACCGCAGCTTATTGTAAGCCCGCAGCGAAATCAAAAGTGGCCGATTTGACAAAAGGCTTCTACTTTTTGAACAATACAAAGATACAAAAAAGCGGTATGATGGCGTTGATGTTTTCGGTTAAATTACCTGTTAGGAGGGATTGATTTGCAAACCATCCATACCAAATTGAAAATGGCGATTGTCGGCGCCGGGATTTGGGGCGCTAACCACGCCCGCATTTATCAGGCGCATCCCTTTGCCGACGTAGTGGCTGTATGCGATAGCAACTATGAAAAAGCGCAGGCTTTGGGCAGCCAGCTGGGCATTGAGCAAGTTTACGGCGATTACCACGAAATGCTTGCAAAAAGCGGCTGCGACGCGGTTGCTATCGTAACGCCCGACTTTGCACACGCAGATATTGCCGTAGCGGCGGCTGAGGCCAAAAAGCATCTGTTAATCGAAAAGCCCCTGGCCACCACACGAGAAGACGTTTTTCGCATTCTTGACGCGGTGGAACGCAACCAGGTGCGCGCTATGGTGGATTTGCACAACCGGTGGAGCCCTCCCTTTCAGGCGGCACGCCAAGCGGTGGAGCGCGGCGATTTAGGCGAAGTGTACAGCGGATATTTCCGTTTAAACGATGTAAAATGGGTGGCCACCGATATGCTGCCGTGGGCTGCCAAATCCTCTATTTTATGGTTTTTGGGCAGCCACAGCCTCGATACACTGCGCTGGTTGTTTGGCGATGACGTAAAGCGGGTATATAGCGTAAGCCGTGCCGGGTTGTTGAAGGAGCAGGGCGTGGATACCGTAGACGAATACCTAACCACGCTCGAGTTTAAAAACGGTGCTGTTGCGCAAATGGAAAACGGCTGGATCACCCCCAACGCCAACCCTTGTGTAAACGATATTAAATGCAATTTGTTGGGCACCAAGGGCATGGTGAGCATTGATGCCAGCAACCACAACATGGTGCAGCTATACACCGATGACAAAGTGGTCGTGCCCGATGTGATTGTGCAAAACTCGGTTTTCGGCAAACCCAAGGGCTTTGCCTTTGAAAGCATACGCGGCTTTATCGATTGTTTGTTAGACGGCAGCGACTTTCCGGTGTCGGTATACGACGCCGCCAATACCACCTTGGCTATCTTGGCCATTATGGAATCCAGCAAAACCCGCATGCCGGTGGAAGTTCAATACTAAACCTGCAGTTGCATATCAAAACGCTTGCTAATAACCCCGGCCGCGCCCGGGCAATGAAAGGATGGAGAATCAATCGATATGAAAAATACGCTTTATCAATTGGACGTGGAAAAAGTTTTATCGGTATGTAAAGAGGACACGGTGCTGCGCTATGATCTGCTCAAGCTTATTGTAGCCGTACAGGGGCAGGTAAACCGGGAGGAACCGGAGTTATACTTAATGTGGCAAGAAAGCGACGCTTTCTGGTTGGAATATATGATGCGGGAGGGCAAGTTTCTGCACGGCGTGCAATTGCAACCCATCGAGGACGTGGATCGCTTCTTTGAAGTATATGGCGGCTTTATTCACGACTGCGGTTTGGCTCTTTGGGATTACCAAGTGCCCGCCACCATGAACGTGGCCACAACGGCTTCCGGCGTAGACGGTGTGCTCCCCGTGCGCTTCGACGAGCGGGAAGAAAGCATTTTGCAGTTGATACGCCGTAAAACCGGCGCACCGGTGCGCTTAAACCTGGTTAATAAATTTACGGGCAAAGGCGAAATTCCCGATATTGGCAGGCCTTCATCTGGTTCGGCTAAGTGCGACGCCTATCTGTGGGCTTTGGATCAGTATTTGGATCGCACCAATCCCAAGCTGCTGTTTTACACATTAGACGCCTGCAGTTGGGATGATAGCAAGCCCTACTACCCCGATTTGGGCAATGCCTTTGTGCCCAACCACGACTATGCCATTGCCAAACGCGCCTTTGTGTTCGATCTCTCCTCTTATGGCGACGAGCTGCCCTGCGATGACCCTGATCAACCGCTGGGCACGGATCTGAATACCATGAAGGAGATTTTAAAGCGCCAGTATGACCGAACCTTTGGCAAAGAAATGATAACGGTGTGCGGCTTTAACCCCTGGCAGCAAAAATACACCACTCATTTAAATAAAGGCAAGCATGACGGCGTGCCCGCCGAATGGCAGTTTACCGAGGTAATTTCCGCCTATAACTGCGTTAAGGATGCCGACGCTTACGGCATGTGCGGTTTGGCCAATGCTTCGGTGTTCAGCCATTATCCGCTGAAAAAGAAATATACCAACCGCAAGCCCAAACCAGGCCAGGTTTACGATCCCAACAAAACTTATATCTTGTTTTATGTAGGCGATTATGACGCCGCCGCATGGACCTGCCGGATGATTCCCAAATGGTATCAAGATGAAAACTTGGGTAAAAATCCGTTGATGTGGTGCTTCAACCCCAATCTGTCGGATCGCATCCCCCAAGCGTTTGATTTTATTTACGAAAACTATACCGACAACGATTTCTTTGAAGCGGGCGACTCTGGAGCGGGCTACAACAATCCCCGGCTGCTATATCCCCCACGCGTGCACTCTGATCTGCCTTCTGGCGCAGAAACCTACGTTAAGCACAACCAATACTACTTTGACAAATTCGATATGCATATCATCGGATTTATCATCAACGGCTATTATCTGACCGATAAGCAGCAAATGCGGGATATTGCTCGTTTTGCCACCGAAGGTGCGGGGCACAACGGCTACGGCGACCCCACAAAAATCGTAGATGGCGCCGTGTTCATGCCCCATACTTGGGATATGGCCCAGGGCCACGAGCAAAAATCCGCCGACGAATTGGCGCAGATTGCTCTGAAACATATCGACGAATGCCCAAAGAACAAAAAATTCCACCTGTTCCGCACCATACTCATCTCCCCCACCTTCCACGATGAATTGGTGCAAGCGTTGCGGCGTGCCCGGCCAGAAGCGAACTTTGAGCTAGTGGATCCGCACACCTTCTTCCGTTTTGCCAAAGAGGCCAAAGAAAAAGGGCTAACCTATTAAGCGCAACTTTACACCCTTGATACGCCGTCTTAAGGCGCGCCGCAGCGGGAACCGAGTATGAGAAAGCTGCGCAACAATCATATTGGCCCTCTGTACACCCGCTTACCAACAACAAAAAGGGACGAAAGCACTTACTCGATGGCTTTCGTCCCTTTTTTCACGCTTGCAGAACGTTTTATTGGTACTGCACTCCATATTGCTCCATGGCTGCGGTGTGTTCTTCTAATGTGGTGGAATAATGGTTTTGGTTGTCGTTGCCAAAAAAGAAATACAAATAATCTGTATCCGCTGGGTTCATAGCCGCTGCAATGGCCGCCGCCCCAGGGCAACAAATGGGCCCCGCAGGTAAACCTGCACATTTATAGGTATTGTAAAGCGCTGCATATGGGCTCTGATCCGCTACCAGCGGGTTACCCGTAATATAATCGTTTACATATTCCCGGGTGGGATCGGCTTCTAGCTTCCATCCCTGTTCCAACCGGTTGTAAAAAACCGAAGCCACCTTGGCCATCTCTTCGCTGCTACGCGCTTCCCGCTCCACAATAGATGCAATAATGAGCGTTTCATCGCTGGGCATGCCGGATTTTGCAGCGTAATTGTTGAGCATTTTGCGCAACACATCCACCGGATCATCGTTGGTATAAAACTCATAGGTGTCGGGGAATAAATATCCCTCCATCTTAAAGCAACGGTTGGAATCCTCCGGTACGGTAAAGGATTGCACGGTATACGATTGGGCCGCCTGATAAAACTCCTCCGCCGTGCATACACCGGCCTCTTCCAACGTTTGGGCTATCTGCATAAAGGTATACCCCTCGGGGATTGTCACGGTAACGATCTCTTGCACAGGTTGCGAAACCACCTGAGGCGAACTGGAAGACTGCGCCGTAGTCTCGCTTTGCGCAGACGAAGTATCCTGCGTGGGCGTTTCAGAAACCTGGCTTTCACCGCCTGCAGCAGAGCTTGTGCCGGCTTCTGATGGCGTTGAAGATTCCTCCTCCTCATGAGAAGAAGCCTCCGACTGCAAATGGGAGGAAACACTCTCTACCCCGCTGGATTCCACTTGGCTCTGGCCGCCACCTGAACAGCCGCTTAAACCTGTTAAAAGCAAACCTACCGCAAGCAGCAGGCTCACGATGCGTTTTGACATATGCGGTCATCCTTCCTATTACGTAAAGCAAAAATCAAACTAAAATTAATGTAAGGGGGTAATTTCTTATCCAGCGGGTTTTTACAAAATTCTACTCTAATTTACTATAAAGATCAAGTCTTGCATCATCAGGCGGCTGGCCACCCTCGCGGCAGCTATAGAGTGCCGGTTGTTGCCCCGACAAGATATCGATGGCATACTCCAACTGAAACAGCCACCCATGCAATGAATCGTCGGTTAAAATAACCGGCATACGGTGGTGGACGCCTGCTACCGTGTCATTGGCCTTTGTGGTGATTACCACAAAACGCCTTTCCCCTTCAAAGTCATCGAACAGCCCGGCCAGGTAAAATAGGCCCTGCATTGGCAGAAGAAAGCGGTATTTCTCTTTTTGCACATTCCACTCGTAAAAACTGGTTGCCGGCAGTGCGCAGCGGCGCATATATAAACTATTGCGAAACATCGCTTTCTCTTCTAATGTTTCTGCGCGCGCATTAATGAGCAAGCCCTTCCCATTGGGGCTAGGATAGCCCCATCTAGCTTGGGCCGTTACTATTTCATCTCGATTTGCATAAAGAATGGGAGCAACGTCGTTGGGAAGCACATCTCCCCAATGGTTAAAACCTACCTTTTGCAGGCATTGCGCTATGTGCTGCGTTTGTAGCAATTGATATCTGCCGCACATCGTTCGTTTTCCTTTCTGCTGCTTTCTACTCTATTCCTCGGGAAATGAAAAGCACGAAAAAAGCTATGGGATAACAAATGGCCCGCACCTCTAAAACAAGAGGCTTGCGGGCCGCTTACGTATGCTTTTACCAATGCAAATCATACCTGGCTTTGCAGGCAATCCGGCAAAGGATAAGAGGGGTGATTGTGGCTGGAAAGCTGCCATTCCCGGTTATATTCGTTATCAAAAAAGATTTCTAGCTCGTCCAACCGGCGCACATAAAGGGCCAGAAGGCAACTGCCGCCCGCTTTATGCCACTGCGTCATCTCGTTATATAGCTCATTGCGGGAAATATAGGCCAAGTCTCTTTGTCCGCTGCTCCCCGCTTGCAAGGACAAATATTCTGCGCTGCAATAACCGGTAATGCCTCCATACTGCACATGATACCAACCCGATCCGTATTTCTGGCCGCCATCCAGTATAACCACCTGCGTGCCTTCATACACAAGGCCGATAATGTTGCCGGCGGTGGAATAGGTGTCGCGCACATTCAGCGCATCGGCGGTTACTATCGCGGTAAGCGTTCCTGAAGACGACGGCGCATAAGCACCCAGCAGCTTCGTGCGCACGCCGGAACTGTTAGTCCAACCGGTTCCCACATTGTAAGAAAAGCTTACCAGCGCGTCGAACTGCTGCTGATTAAATTTAATATGATTCCCCACCAAAAACTGATTGACCGTTTGGGTATAAGAGCCGTTGTTCACCGTTTGCACAAACTGCGCCATACACTCCCGATCGGTCATGTTGTTGTAATATTGTTCGCCGTTGGTTATCAGCTTGCCGTAACCAACGGTAGGAACGTTGCCGGCAAAAATATCGGCATAGGTGTAATTTCGCTTGCCTTCGCATGTGCCGATAAATTCCAGGCCTTTGTCGCTAATTCTGCGCTGGGCAGCCACTGTTGTGGTTAAATCGGACGAAGCGGCCACATAAATACTGGTGCTGCCATTGGGGCAGGTGGACCAGACGCCGCTTTTTTGTGAGTACGCCTTTACATCAAAGGTTCCTGCTGAATTTAGCGTTATTTTTCCTGTCCACACATATGTGTTGCCGTCGGCTACAGGTGAAGAAGCATTTACAGTTTTTACCTCGCCGCCCACCGTTACCTCAAATTTTACCGCTGTTCGGGTTTGATCGGTGATGGCAATTAAGCTCACCTCGCCGCCCTGGTATGCGCAATTGGGTGTAGTATAGGCCGAACGGATTGCCTCGCCCTCCACCACGGCCACTATGCGGGTTCCTGCGCTGGAAGTAACCATTACTTTACCGGTGGCTACGCCTGTAATGAAGCCGCCGGGGGCATCCACCAAGTCCTGTTGGCTGCTGGAGGTGGGAAGCTGCCCGGTGACCGACGCGATAGCCGGATTGCTGGAAGACCAGTTTTTCTCCCCTTCTATGTAGATCGTTTTACCCAACGGAAGGATAATATCGGCATCGCTGGTGTCTATCGTGTCGTCTTTGGTGGTAACAAAGGCCTTGCTGATATATCCCGTTGTTCCATCATCCAGCCTAACCTGAACCCATGCTTCATCCCCGTCGTATAGCACCGTTAGTTCTCTGCCAACACCCACAAACGCTACAGCCGCATAATAGCTGCCTGCGCCCACCCGTATTGCAGCTTGGGTGGTGGTAATTAAGGTTTCGGTTCCCGATGAAGCAGGCGGATCCTCCGGCGTGATCGTCAACGCCGACTTGTTGCAATACCCATAGGTGCCGTCGCTTAACCGCACCCGAGCCCATAGCGCGTTGGTATTGTCTACCACATCCACCTGAGCGCCTGTTTCTAGTGCGCTGGTAATGGCATACTCTGTGCCTGGCCCCTGCCGCACGTTGACATAAGTGTTGGCTACAGCCGTAGCATATTGCGACAGCGCCGAGGTCACCAGACAATCGGCGCGGCAATACCCTGTTTTACCGCTGGGCAGTTGCACCCGGCTCCAACCGGACGCCCCATTCTCCAGCACAGTAACTTGGGTTCCCTGAGGGAGCTCCCCCAACAGCACCGTGTCGTTACCGGGGCCGGCACGCAAGTCGGTATCCGCAGCCACTATGGCAGATGACGCGGCAACAGCCGTCATGGGCAGCGCCGTTACGCCAACCGCCGCAGCGCAAATCAGCGATAGCACACAAAAAAGCACGCGGCGCATCCGTCTGAGCCCCCGTTTGAGCATTTCTTCTCCATCCTTTCCCACCTGCCAGCTAAGCCAACTTGTTTCGTTTTAATTGCGTGATACCGGCAAAATCCGTCTAAAAGGTCGAATTTACAAATTTTATTATAAAAGAAACATACCGGGGAATCAAGAGGCGATTCCCCGGCACTGGCAAACCGGTAAAGGCTTACTCCTGCGCAGCATCGCGCCAAAATGCACACACCAAACGCTTTAACTCGTTGCTGGAGGATACCCTACGGTAATGGCTCCAATGGGCCGGAAACAGTGCGCGGTAGCGCGGTGCGGTAAAGCGATCGTCAATCAACAGCACCACTCCCCTATCTGATTCCCCTCGAATCACACGCCCCGCTGCTTGCAGCACCTTATTCATGCCGGGGAACTGATAGGCATACTCAAACCCCATGCCATTGTTTTGATCGAAGTAAGTACGGATGACATCTAGCTCCCGGCTGATTTGCGGTAAACCCACCCCCACCACCACGGTGCCAATCAATCGATCCCCCTTTAAATCGATTCCTTCCGAAAAAATTCCGCCCATAACACAAAAGCCAACCAAGCTTTCGGCGTTATCCGCGTCGAACCGCGCCAAAAATTCCTCTCGTTCTTCCTCGCTCATATGGGCGGTTTGCTGTACGGTTTGCACCTGAGGGTATTGCTCGCAAAACACCTCGTAAGTTTCTCGCATGTATTGATAGGACGGAAAATAAACCATGTAATTGCCTTTTCTACCTGCCACCACCTCATAAATCATTTGAGAGATGGGCAGCTTGCTTTCTTCTCGCTGCTTATAACGGGTGCTGATGCGATCCGCCACCAAAAGCAGCAGATTATCTTGTGAAAAGGGCGAGCCCAACGCATATTTCTTAGAATTTTCGTCTCCGCCTAAGATATCAGTAAAGTAATCCAGCGGCGCCAACGTAGCAGAAAAAAGGATAGTCGCCTTACCGCGCTTCATCGCCTCTTGTAACAAAAAAGAGGGATCCAGGCAGTATTGGCGCACCGAAAGCTCGCTACCCTGTGCCCGCAGGCAGGTAACATAGCGTTCGTCGTATAACTCGGCGATTTTTAGATAACCCAAAGCGGAAAAATAAAGCTCCAACACAGTGTCGGGCACCGAAGCCCCTCTGTGCTCCCCCAACCATTCCTCGCAAGAGGCAGCAAAACGCCCCACTTCAGCGTTAAACTGATCAAGAGCGTCCTTTCTCACCAGCCATCCGTCCTCTGCCTGCTGTTGCACCTCTTTGCGCAGTGCAAGCAGCTGGCGGTTCATCTGCCCCAGGGCGCGATACAATAAACCGCCGGATTTGCCCACTTCTTTTTTTGCCGCTAAAAAATCCGCCTTGCTGAGCTGGGAGGAATACATTTCGCGGGCTCTGTCTACCAAGTTGTGGGCCTCATCCACCAAAAAAACATATTCGCCCCGACGATCGGCAAAAAAGCGGCGCAAATACACATTGGGATCGAATAGGTAGTTATAGTCACAAATAATGCCATCGCACCATAAAGTTAAATCCAACGACAATTCAAAAGGGCACAATTGGTGCTCCTCGGCATAGCGCTCAATGCATGCTCGATCGAAGCAATCCTCCTGTTGCAGCATTTTGTAAACAACATCGTTTACCCGGTCATAATAGCCGTTGGCATAAGGGCAAGCTTCGGGGTTACATTCACGCTGGGGCAAAAAGCACACTTTGTCTTTTGCCGTTAGCGTAACCGATTTAAAGCGCAAACCACGCGCACGCATTTGGCGAAAAGCCTCTTGCGCCGCCTGGCGGGTAATGGTTTTGGCCGTAAGGTAAAACAGCTTTTCTGCTTTTTCTTCTCCCACAGCTTTTACCGAAGGGAAAAGGGTAGACATTGTTTTGCCAATCCCCGTAGGCGCCTGACAATACAGCTTGGCGCCCCGGCAAATGGTGCGGTATACTGCCACCGCCAGTTCCCGTTGGCCGGGGCGGTAATTGCCGAATGGAAAAGGCATGGCCCGAACAGCCTGGTTGCGCTGTTCTTTCCAAACACAAACGAACTGCGCCCATTTTAAATAGCCTTGCAGCAATCCTTTAAAGTGATCCTGCAAGGCCGAAAAATCAAAGTGGCGAAAAAAGCGCTTGACCCTATCTTCTTCCACTTGATAATAGGTCAACCGCACGGTTATCCCCGCCAACCCGTTTTGCAGGCAATAAATGTATCCATAACACATAGCCTGCGCCCAATGCAAGCGGTTAAAGTCCTCTGTTAATTGATCATAGGGCGCGGCCGTTGTTTTAATCTCGTCAATTACTTCGCCGTCTTCTTGCGAATAAATCCCATCAGCGCGCCCTTCCACGGTAAATGTGATATCCTGTAAAACACAAGTATGGCTTAAAAACACTTCTGGGCGATAGCTTTCTCCCGCTTCCTTTTGCAGCTTACGATGGATACGGGATCCTTCTAATGCGCGATCCACCCCGCCGAAGCGGTTATCAATACTGCCGCCGCGCATAACAAATTCCACCAGCTGCCTGACGGAAAGCTTAACCTCGGGTTGCACAGCATCGCCTCCCGGCTATTATTACAATACCGCTTTAAAGCAGCTTTCCTTTTTGATATTTGATAATCCATTCCGGGCGAATTTCTTCCAGCACCACCTGCGGCACCCGATAGAACCACGGATTGCGCTGCTTTTTCAAAGAATGGATAATTTTATTGAGTTTTTTCTGCGTCATCTCGCTGCTGCCACCGGTTACCCTAGAGTAATGGGTGGGGCGTTGGTTGATGATATAATACATAAAATCCGCCCACACGGAATATTCGGTAAGTTTTACTTTCTCTTTCGGCACATCCAGCGTTAATTTGACGCTGCTGGACACGCGCCCATTGGTGCACTGCCTATGATATTTTAGACAGCCGAAAATCGGGCATTCGCAGTTAAGCTGCAAAATATCCACCAAAGCGCTGTAAGGCTCATTAAAACGGAGGCTGCGCTTGGCGTGATAAATTTTGCCAGACTGCAGGATGCGCAAAACAATAGAAGATTGATAGGTGATAACGATAATAAGTCTTCCCTCCTTTTTAAATGAAAGAACCCCAATCAAACTTATTTCTCGGGGATATCCCCCCGCTGGGCACAGGCCCAATCCAACAAAAAAGTATCCATACCGCCTTCCGGCTTAGGTTTCACCAAAAAATGCCGCAGAATTTTTTCGTTGTTCATACCCGTGGTGTGATAATAGGCTTCGGCAATACCGCCGGCAATGCACCCCACTGTATCGGTATCGCAACGTATGCTAAACACGTTGCGAATACATTCCTCCCAGGAATCACTTTCAAAAAAACAAATAAGCGCCAACGGCAAGGTGCCTTGGCAGGTGATATCAAACCGGCTAAACGGGCGCATCCAAGCCAATCTTTTGCGCAGGTTATAGCCGAAATTTTTTTCAATATAGCGTTTTAGCTCTTTTTTGCTACATCCATTTCGGCATAAATAAACGCTCAGCGCCGTGGCCTGCGCACCCTTGACCCCTTCTGGATGGTTGTGCGTACAGCAAGCGCTTTTTCGCGCTTCCTCTTTTACCTGCTCCATCGTGTCAAAATGCTCGCCAATATAACAAACGCGCATGGCCGCCCCGTTGCCAAAACTGTTGTAGCCCCGTTCGGAATAACCGTCTAGCCATTGCTTAAACATTGTGCCGTAGCCGGCCTTGGGATACCGCCGGCCAAACATACGGTATGCGCGCGCATAAGGAATGTTGCTTAAAACCGCATATTTTGTAGCAATGCTCATTACCGTATCGTCGGTAAAAAAGCAACTGTTGGAAAACAAATCCACCTTCCAGGGATTAAACCCTTTCGGCTTGCTAAATTCAAAGCGGGAACCCGCTATATCCCCTAAAATTGCGCCGTACATCCTATCCCCCTGTTCGCCCTGCACCGGTATCTGCCGAATTAGCCGGATAATATTACAGAAAGAGGCGGCCCAGTGGCCGCCTCTTTACCTTTTTGTGCGACTCAATTTATTATAACACACTCCCACCGTTATTACCACAAAAAACAACGGAAAAGAGCGCCTCTTCGACACCCAGCTTCATAAACCGGTCAGCGCAACTGAGAAGGATGTTTTGCAAAAAAGTCCGTCTTCGGCGGCAAATACATCGCTTGTTCCCCCTGCCGCACAAAAGCTTCTGGGCCGGTAAAAGCATACTCCCAGCTCCAAATTTCTTTGGGCAGGCGAAGGTATTCCCGCGCCTTTTCACAGCCGTCGGGCGCCACCGGATGCAGCATGAGTAAAGCCGCTTTGATGCCGTAAAAGGTGTCTACCAGCAAGCTTTGTTTTTCTGCCGGACTGTTTTGTTCTTCCGCCCGGCGCATACGTCCAACCCATTGCCGGTTCAACCCGCGGATATAAACATCCAACACCTCGCTAACGCGGTGGAATTCCTGACAATACATAAAGCGTTCATAGTCCAGCAAAGCCTGTTGGGCCTCACATTTTATCTGTTCTCCTGCTGTGGCGGTGGGCAAGAAAGCGCCGAATTCATTTTGCAGCGTATATAAAAAGGAACGCAACACCCGGTTCATCACATTGGTTAGCAGATTCCCCTCTTTCAGCACGGGATCTCCACCCTGCTGTTGCTCTTTGGGCAACCAAGCCTGCGGGCGAAAACTGCCGCTTTTGGTAGAAAGGCCTAAACTTAAAAAATGCATTCGCAGCTGTTCGGGCGTGTAAAAGTCCAATAGTTCGTCGGCCATAGGCGGTTTTACATCCGAACTGCTGCTCGCCTTTTTATCTAAAAACAAGGCGTGCCGGTTGGCGACAATGCGGGGTAACGCAAGCGCATGCATATCCTCCGGATCCTCTGATAAGAGCGCTGCAAACATCCCCATTTCTGCAATACCGTAAAAATAGATATTGTCTTCTCCGATGAATTGATACACAGTACAATCGCTATTCCCCCACCAGCGCCGCCATTCTTCCGGCGCACAGCCCCGCTGCTCCAAACAGGCCATGGTAAAGGATATGGGCGCCCATAAAGACTCCGGCCACACCCAAAAGGTAAGATGTTCCACCCCCTCTACTACCGGCACCGGAACGCCCCACTCCACATTGCCCGACAGGCGGAAGGGCACCAGCGTTTTTCCCGTGCGGTAACGAATCCCCTTTTCATCCAGGATGGCCCGTGCCGTATCTCGGCTTTGCAGGTTTTCAAAAACAAAGGTGACCGACGGCTTTCCATCCTCTTGCACAACAGTATGGGGCGGCAATTGATCTTCCCATTCCGATAAGGCAGAAAGATGCTTTTTTTGCACATAAAGCGCCGGCGGCTTTAAAAACTCTTCAATCGCACTGCAAACATAGGGCCGGGTGGTTGTTTCTGTGCGCAGAAATTCCACATAACGCTTCATCGGGTTGGCAAAGCGTTCCAAATCAAAATACCAATTTTGAACAGAAATAACCTGCGGCTTTTCTCCCGAAAGCACGCTTTTAGGCTCCAGAAGCTCCGAAGGCATATACTGATGACCCAGGGCGCATTCATCTGCATACGCTTTGTCAGACGGACAGCCCGCGATGGGGCATTTGCCCACCACTTGGCGGCCATTGAGCAACACCTTATATTTCGGATCAAAGAATTGCGGCGTTTCCAGTAAACGCAACCATCCCTTGCGATATAACGCAAGGAATATTTTGGCCGAAAGTTCTCGATGGATATCACCGCCGCGCCCCAACGCCGAGGCGCCGAAATAATCTAGGCTAATCCCATATTGCTGCAACACCTGCTTTTGCATTTGATGATGGTTCGCCACATAATCCTGTAGATTTTGCGCCGCGCTGATGCCGCTTTCTTGCAATTTGCGAAAGCTCTCCATAATAGGCGACCCGTAACAATCGGTACCCGAAACAAACAGCACGTTATCTTCTCCAATGCGATCCCGCAAAAACCGGGCGAACACATCGGCATGCACAAACATACCGCCCACATGGCCAAAATGCAAATTTTTATTGCCATAGGGCATGCCGGCCGTTATCACTGCCCGCTTGGGAAATACCGGCCTGAACAACCTGCTTGCTGGACCTTTATATTTCCCGGGAAAAAACGCCTGCGCTTTGTTACCTTCCAACAGTATCATCTCCTATCTATTCTCTTCCCCGATAACGGCAAAGTTGCCAGATAATACAGCCCCAAAACACAAAAACGCCCCTACGGGTAATAAATACCCATAGGGGCGAATCAATCGCGGTGCCACCCTGCTTCCCCCAGCCTTTGGCCAGGGCTCATCGCGTACTAACATACGCCGGTTCTATAACGGGAACCCCCGCCGCAGCATCAACCAAAACACTTGGCATCCGTGCGTAGCTCCGAGGCTTGCTTCACACTGCGCTCCATCCTTCCTTCTCAGCAAACAGGAAGTTCTCTGTAAACTTTACACAGGGCTACTCTCCTCTTCACAGCCTTTGCGCTATTCAGATTGCAGATAGTATAAACCACAGCTTTGCTTTTGTCAAGGCCGTTCTAGCATGCGCAAAAATCTAAAAAATAGTCTGCAAAATACGCTTAATGCCCCTATGCAGCCGGGAAAGCCGTATTTTTTATTAGTTCTATTCGCACAAAGCCCACTGTATACCATGACAGCTTTTTTCTGTGAAAAAAAAGGCCGTGCCTCCTTACAAAGGGCATGAACGGCGTAAGGTTAGCGGATAAACGCACATTATTTCAAAAAGGTTTTATAGTCCTCATAGTTACGGCGCAGCAGCGAGGGCGTATCCAATCCATAGGGGCAATGCTGGGCGCAATGATTACAATGGATGCAATTATCAATGCGGCTCATCTTCTCTTGGGATTCTTCACTAAGCCAAGGAGCAGAAGGAGAACGGCGGAGCAACAGCGACATACGCGCCGCTGTTGGGATATCGATCTGCGCAGGGCAGGGCAGGCAATATCCGCAGCCACGGCAAAACTCCCCAGCCAGCTCTTTCTTATCTTTGGCAATCACCGCCCGGATGCGATCATCCATAGCGGGAGGACAATCGATATAAGATAAAAACTCATCCAGTTCTTTCTCGCGCTGCACACCCCAAATAGGCAACACATTATCGTATTGCGCCAAATAAGCGTAGGCTGCGGCGGAATCTGTAATAAGCCCGCCCGAAAGCGCCTTCATGGCGATAAAACCCACATTATTCTTTTTACATAGCTGCACCAGCTCTAGCTCTTTGCCGTCGGCCAGATAGCTAAAGGGGAATTGCAGCGTGTCATACAAACCGGATTCCACCGCTTCTTTGGCCACAGCCAAGCGGTGGTTGGTAATACCGATGAAGCGGATTTTTCCTTGCTCCTTTGCTTGCAACATAGCCTCATACAACCCGGTACCATCCCCCGGTTTCGGACAAAAGGCCGGATTATGAAATTGCAGGATATCCACATAATCGGTTTTGAGCAAGCGCAGGCTGGTTTCCAAATCGCGCCAAAAGCCTTCAGCCGTGGTGGATGGCGTTTTGGTAGCCAGATAGAACTCGCTGCGCCGGCTGCTGATAGACAGGCCGATTTTCTCCTCACTGTCTGAGTAAGAGCGCGCCGTGTCAAAAAAATTGATGCCGTTATCCAACGCTTTTGTCAACAACCGGCCCGCCTCTTGCTTAGAAACCCTTTGCACCGGCAGCGCCCCAAAACCATTTTTGTTAACGGTAATGCCGGTTCTTCCCAAGGTGACTGTTTGCATTTTTCTCATCCCTTCTTCTATTGATTTAAAAAGAATAAACCATCATAATCCTAACGGAACCCAAGCCTTTCTCTTGCTGCAAACAACGCTCCCTTCTGCCGCCGCCTGGGTCATCAATAAAGATAGGTAGCTATCCTGGCAGGCTTGCGCAAAGGGATAAAACTCTTTACCGGTGCGCACATATTCCCCCATAGCCTCCATTACCTGCGCTACCGCCAGTTCTTCATCGCTCAAACGGATTTGATCGGCAAGAACGGGTTCGGCAAAGGGGTTGCGGTACACATAACGCCCATCCAACTGTATACCGCGCAAGGAATATCCTTCTAAGTTGCCCTCTCTGCCCAACTCCACCCTATGAAATTCTGATTGGGCAAAATCTCCATCTTGGTTCACATAACGCACTTGCTGGTTAAAGATCTCTCCGGCGTCACCGCACAAACGCAAATAACGGGAACGAAGTTGCGAAAAGTACTGCTCACCGCAAAAGTCATACAGCGCAAGGCAACCATTTTCAAACTCCAACTGCACTACGTCACGGGCGGCTGCTTCTACTTTGCCATTTTCAATGAAACCCTTTCGCCCGGTTGTTTGCTTAACCGGCTGGAAATACCGTTTTCCGGATATGCGGCAGGTTTCAAAGCCAACGTCCAACAAACGGCGGATGACATTGACGGCGTGATACCCATGTACCATCGACAGGGTAATGTCCACCGGTTTTCCAATGAGCCCAGAGCGCGCCACAGATAGAACCCCGCTGATATAGGGCTGGGCATAATACTGTTCGGCTACCTGGATGCGCGCGCCACGGCTTTGATATTCTTTCCACAAGCAATCTAAGGCTTCTTCCGTGGGAGCCGGCGGCGTTTCACTGAGCACCGGTATCCCCAAAGAAAACAACTGCAAGTTATACGCATACGCCGACTGCCAATCGGTGGCTACCACAATATAGTCGCACTTTCGTGTGAGCAACTCATCCAGCGAAGCGCATACAGGCACGTTGAACTGCTGCGCAAAGGCGTTCCTCTTTTGCGCATTTCGCAAATACACACCGGCAATTTGAAATCTATCCGGCAAAGCCCTGGCTACCCGGACATAAAAAGCCGCCCTCCAGCCGCCTCCTATCATGGCTAAACGAATCATACTATCCTCCGCTCTTTATAGCGGCGAAAGCCGCCGTACCTGTTACCAGCACACAGCCCGCTTCATAAAAGCGAAAAGCCGGCCGGCGCCTTTCACTCGGCACACGAACCAGCTTAACAGCCGCATTTATTTAACAACGCCCTTTTTCAAAATAACATTGGCATATACCGCCGTTTCACCGGTAGCCACAATGGCGTAAGCCTTTTTGGCGCGCTCGTAGAAAGCGAACCGCTCCACCATTTCAATATTATGGTTCTCCGGCTCATGACGCTGCAAAATTTCGCGATAGGTTTTCCATATTTCCGGATCTGCTTCATTGGGATCCACCACAGCCATCAAAGCCACCGGCTCTGTCACAAAGTCATCCAGCGGCATCAAGGTTAAAATAGCGTCCAGCAACTCGGGCACGCCGTGGCCGTCGCAGCGCACTAAGCGCGAGGCACAAGAAGCGGCCGGAAAATTACCGTCGCCCAACACGATTTCATCACCGTGCCCCATCTCCATTAGCACCTTCAATAACTCGGGGGAAAGAATATTGGGTATGTTTTTGAGCATAGCGAAATCTCCTCTTCTATATTAGCATTTAATTATTTGGTGCCAAAAATTCGATCGCCGGCATCTCCCAATCCCGGTACAATATAGCCGTGATCATTTAAACACTCGTCCATAGCGGCGCAATAAACCGGCACATCAGGATGCGCCTGGGTCAGGGCTTTCATCCCTTCGGGAGCGGCAATAATGCACATAAATTTAATGCTTTTGGGATTGCTGCGCTTGATAATCGAAATAGCGTCAATTGCCGAACCCCCCGTGGCCAGCATGGGATCCAACACCACAACATCGCGCTCCACAATATCAGAGGGCAGCTTGCTGTAATATTCCACCGGCTGTAACGTTTCCGGATCCCGATACAGCCCAATATGGCCGATCTTTGCCGCGGGCACCAGCTGCGTTACACCGTTTACCATGCCCATGCCCGCCCGCAAGATGGGCACAAAAGCCATTTTGCGCCCGGCTATGACCTTTGTCTTTGCCAAAGCCACCGGCGTTTCAATCTCTACCTCTTTTAACGGCAGATCGCGCGTCGCCTCATAGCACATCAGCATGGCAATTTCCCCTACCAGCTCGCGAAACTCCTTCGAGCCGGTATTCTTATCGCGCAACAGGGTCAGCTTATGCTGGATCAACGGATGATCCATTACAAAAACCTGATTGTCCACTTTATCTTCCTCCTTACCGCAGCCGGCCGCCGGCCGCGATTCATTCTGCTGTTCTTCTTCCCTCTCAAGAGCCATTACCTGCGCCACCCGGCGCGCGTGCCTGCCGCCTTCAAAGGGGGTAGACAAAAAGATATCGGTTAATTCTACCGCCTTTTGCGGCGAAATTACACGCCCGCCCATTGCCAGAATATTGGCATCGTTGTGCCGGCGGGTCATCTCTGTGCAAAAAGCATCGCAGCAAACGGCAGCGCGAATCCCGTGCACCTTATTGGCCGCAATCGAAATGCCGATGCCTGTGCCGCAGCACAAAATGCCGTATTGGCATTCCCCGCTTTGCACCGCTTTTGCAGCCTGCTCGGCAAAAGGGGCGTAATCCACCGATTCTTCGTTATACGTACCAAAATCTATATAAGGGATCCCCTTATCTTCTAAATGCCGGCGCACCGCTTCTTTAATATTCCAGCCGCCATGATCCGCTCCCAATGCTATTTTCATTCTAATCCTCCAGCCTGCCGTCGCTTCAATTCCCGCTGAGCCTGTGGCATACGCAAATATACCGGCAACAGCTCCTGAGCCGTTACCCTCTCAACATCGCCTTGTTGGGCAGCTATGCCTACGCCGTAGGCGCGCTGCATTCTTAAATGTTCCGGCGTAAGAATGAGCCCTGGCACATCAAGTTTCAGCTCATTATAACACAATTCAGCGCCGTCGCCAACCAAAAAGATAGGCCCCGGATAGGCGGCAAGCTCATCGCGCAGCTGCGCCACCGGCACGGCCCGATCCGGCGTTAGCCTTTGTATCTTCCCATCCTGCAACGCAAACAACGCGTTATACACCTGGGCGCACCTGGCGTCCATCACCGCACAAACCGTACCGGCCCGATAGGGCATAAGCGCCGCCATAGCCGCCAAGGTAGATACCGGCGCGCAAGGCTTATCCAGCGCCATTGCCAGCCCCTTAACTGCGGCTATGCCGATGCGCACCCCGGTAAAAGAACCAGGACCTGCGGCCACCGCTATGCAATCCAGTTCTTGACCAGTAATCTTGGTATTTTCCAGCACCGCTTGTGCCATGGGCAGCAACGTTTGGCTGTGGGTGAGGCCATTATTGACATACAGTTCCCCCAGCAGCCGGCTATCTTCCAACAACGCCACCGACGCGGCCTTTGCCGTAGATTCAAAACACAACAGCTTCATGGTGTTCCTTTCTCAATATCTCATATATCTCCCAAATAGTATATTTGCCGCACGGCTTATAAACAGCTCATTTTTCTAACCGGGCCTGCAAATCGGCAAGCACCTGCGCCGGGCCAGATAGGGTAAGCAGCCGCTCCCCATCGCTATCCCCTCGGGCAAATTCCAGATAAAGGGCGTTCTCCGGCAGCGCCGCCTCAATGTTTTCACTCCATTCCACCGCCAGCACAGCGTTGGAATCCAGGTAATCAAAAAAGCCGGTGGAGTACAGATCGTCCCAACCATCCACCCGGTACATATCGAAATGGTGCAACGTCAACCGGCCTTCATAGCTGTGCACCAAAGCAAAGGTCGGGCTAGAAACTTCGCCTTCCGGCACCTGTAAACCGCGGGCCAGGCCACGCACAAAGGCCGTTTTACCCATCCCCAGGCCGCCGAACATGGCGATCACCTCGCCGCCGCGCAGCAAGCGGCCCAGCCGCCTGCCCAGCTCTTCCGTTTCAGCCGTGCTGCAACTGCGCCACTGCATTTTACCCCTATCGCCCAACTTGTTTTTTTCTTGCATGAAAGCGGCTCCTTTTCTATACGCTACCAGCCGCCATTAAAACAAGCCGGTTATTTTTCCATCTTCTGCTACATCAATACGTTGGGCCGCCGGCGCCTTTGGCAAACCCGGCATTGTCATAATATCGCCGGTATAAACCACCACGAAGCCCGCGCCGTTAGAAAGCTTCAGATCGCGCACCGTAATGGTAAAGTCTTTAGGCCGCCCCAGCAAGGCGGGGTTATCCGATAATGAATATTGTGTTTTCGCCACACAAATGGGCAAACTTCCGCCGCCCAGCTTTTCAATAGCCGCCAGCGCTTTTTCTGCCGCAGGCGTATAGCTAACGCCCCGGGCGCCGTAAATTTCGCTGGCAACGGTTTGAATTTTTTCCTTAATCGGAAGGGAGGTGTCGTAAATAGGAGCAAAATGAGAGGGTTTTTCCACCGCCTCACACACTTTTTGAGCTAGCTCCACGCCGCCTTTCCCACCTTTGGCAAAGACCTCAGACAGGGCAAAATCTGCTCCTAATTCTTGGCAATACTCACGAATATACTCTAGTTCTTGTTCACTATCCGTTGTAAAGCGGTTGATGGCAACCACCACCGGAATGCCGAATTTACGCATGTTTTCAATGTGCGCGCCAAGGTTTACCGCACCCGCGCGCAAAGCTTCTAGGTTGGGCATAGAAACCTGATCTTTGGGCACCCCGCCGTTATACTTTAAAGCGCGTGCCGTGGCCACCACCACCACAGCCGCCGGCTTTAATCCGCCCAGACGGCATTTGATATCAAAAAACTTTTCAGCGCCCAAATCTGAACCAAAGCCCGCCTCGGTGATGCAATAATCCGCCAACTTTAAAGCCAACCGGGTAGCGCGCAACGAGTTGCAGCCGTGGGCAATATTGGCAAACGGCCCGCCATGCATAATAGCCGGGGTGCCCTCTAATGTTTGCACCAGGTTGGGTTGAATGGCATCCTTTAATAAAGCGGCCATAGCGCCGTCTGCCTGCAAATCTCGCGCATAAACCGGCTCGCCTTCTTGATTATAGGCCACCAAAATATCCCCCAGGCGCTTTTTGAGATCCGCCAAATCCTGCGCCAAGCACAAAATGGCCATAACCTCGCTGGCTACCGTGATAATAAAGCCGTCTTCCCTGGGCACGCCGTTGAGTTTGCCGCCCAGCCCTACAACCACGTTGCGCAAGGCCCTGTCGTTCATATCCATACAGCGCTTGATAAGCACGCTGCGGGGATCGATGCGCAGGGCATTCCCCTGCTGCATATGATTATCCAGCATAGCGCATAATAAGTTATTCGCGCTGGTGATAGCATGCATATCGCCGGTAAAATGCAGGTTAATATCCTCCATAGGCAAAACCTGCGCATAGCCGCCCCCGGCCGCACCGCCTTTTACGCCAAACACCGGGCCCAACGAGGGTTCGCGCAACGCAATTACCGCCCGTTTACCTATTTTAGCCATGGCTTGCCCCAAGCCTACGGTTGTTGTTGTCTTCCCTTCGCCCGCAGGGGTGGGGTTAATGGCGGTAACCAGCACCAGCTTACCGTCGGGCTTATCGGCAACGCGGGCATACAGGCTCTCGTTTAACTTGGCCTTAAAGCGGCCGTAAGGTTCCAACTCCTCAGGCAGCACGCCCAAATCCTGCGCTACTTGCGCAATTGGCTTCAGCTTTGTTTGCTGCGCTATCTCAATATCCGTCATCATTCGGCAAGACCCCTTAATTTTTTAGTAACCCGATTATAGCACAATTTACAGGATGTTAAAAGTATTTGCTTGCAGTTAAGCCCGAATCATAATATAATCATCTATATTGTGTAAGGATAGCAGAGTTCTACCCTTGCCGTATTATCATAATAGCTGCGCCGGTTTGTGCAAATTGGGCCAGGGTTGCGCCCTTTGTGTTAGCGCCGGTAAGAATTGTTGGTTTACATCAGTTTTGCTCATGAGCAAAGCGCAAGAGATAAGCAGGTGACTATGACGAAGGTTTTTCATCATTTTATAGACTATTGCAAACGCACCGATTGGATATTTTGGATTTTAAGCCTAATGGCCACCGGATATGGGCTTTTGCTGATTAAAAGCCTGGATCGCGCCGCAGGCACAGAAGATAAATCTTTTTTTCCAGTGCAGGTTCTGGCTGTTTCGCTAGGGTATTTTGCCGCAGTTCTTCTATCTATTATAGATTATAATTTTATCGCCAAGCTTTGGCCGGTTGTAGCCGCGATTTGTGTAGGCGCAATGCTCCTTACATTTACCGGTTTAGGCATCGGTGTGGAAGGGGCCGACGATCGCGCCTGGTTGGATTTAGGAGTTACCACCTTTCAGCCTTCTGAATTATTAAAAATAGGTTTTATTATAACCTTTGCCAAACATTTGGCGGTGCTGAAAGAACAAGGAAAGCTACACTCCTTCCCCTGGGTGTGCACCCTGGTGGCCCATGCCGCCATCCCTATGGTATTGGTGCATTTTCAAGGGGACGACGGCCCGGCCATCATCTTCTTATTTATGTTCTTAATTATGGCCTTCGCGGCGGGAGTTCAGCTGCGTTATTTTCTCATTGCCATAGCGGCTGTGCTTTGTGCAGTACCCATCTTATGGCAGTTTGTGATGAACGAGGATCAAAAGAGCAGGATTTTATCTTTGTTTGACCTGGATGGAACCGCAAAAGACGTTGGATGGCAGCAATACCAAGGTAAAATTTCCATCGCCTCTGGCGAACTTGAAGGCCGCGGGTTGTTTCAAGGGCCGCGGGTTTCAAAGGGCATTGTTCCCTATCAAGAAAACGATTTTATCTTCACAGTGGCGGGAGAAGAATTAGGATTTATCGGTTGCGTTATTTTGTTGGGAATTTTGTTATTCCTGCTGTTGCGCTCTTTGCAAAACGCCTCCATTGCTAAAGATCCCCTAGGTTGCTATATTTGCTTTGGCTTTTTCGCCTTGATTGGTTCGCAGTCTATCATCAACATCGGTATGTGCTTGGGTCTACTCCCGGTTGTCGGCGTCACTTTACCATTCTTTAGTGCGGGCGGCTCCTCGGTGGCGTGCTTATATTTAGCTGTCGGTTTGGTAGAGAGCGTATATATGCACCAACAAAACGAGGATAAGGTAACGATACATTTATCCAGCAGGCAGTTGGCGCATTAATCCTTAAGCTTATTGCTGTAAAGCAGTTTGCCTTTTCAGAATAAATATAAAGGCCCCAAAGGCTAAAACAGTGGTATTCCCTCTCTGTTTGCCTTTGGGGCCTTTCTTTTTATATTGCGACAAGCTCATCAGCTTTACACACTAAATTGTTCTGTTCATTCGCCGCGGCAATTGTGCCGACCCGTTTGGGGAACAGAAACGCCTCTCTCATTCCCATAACGAGGACAATATCATCAAGAAAATTGCACCGCGTAAGAAGAAAACACTTCGCCAAGCACGGCTTGCCCACGTTCGTTTAAATGGATACCGTCAATGCAAAGATAGTCTTGATAATGATGCTCCCGCAAAAACCGATCCCTTACGTCAATCAACGGTACCCCAATGGAATATGCCATACGGTCTATGGCGCGAGAGTAGCGCTCTTGTTGCCGGTAAATCATATCTTTTTGCCCCAACCAGCGCAGCACCCGTTCCCCATCCACACCCGGCAAATGCGAAATCCAGGTGAAATAACGCTGTGCATCAATAGGAGGAAGGTTCATGAAAAAAGGCCGAATGCCCTTTTTTTGTAGCAAGTCTGCCATTTTTTCCATGGTTGCAATGAAGTCTTGCAGCGGCGTGTGTGGGCTGTGCTCTGCTTCAGGTGCTTGCGATACCTCTACCCAATTATAGTCGCAATCATTGCCGCCAAACTCCAGCAATACAGCATCCACTTCCAACCCCTGCTCAAGGCTGCGCTGTAGGCTCTCTAGAGCTTTCGGCGCTGTACAGCCAAATCGAGAATTATTTTTTACCGGGATGGAAAACAATTTGCTGAATAGATTGACAGAGCATTTTTTTAACGGACGGTACTTGCCGTCCGTTTCGTCATAAACAATCCCCTTTAGGAGAGAATCCCCCCACACAGCGATATTTTTTATCTTGTTAAAAGCCATTGCGCAGCACCGTCCTTTTTCACACCGCCTGTTGCCTAACAAACAACAGATTTCAAACACTTTATAACTTAGTTTTTAAAACTAGATTGCAAAGTTTATTGTAGCACTTTACATTGTTTATTACAAGTAATCATCAATTGTTTTTAGTCTGCCTGCACCGCTTTCTTTTATTACTTTCTAGCGCTCTTTTGCATAAAAAGAAATAAAGCTATTTTCGTATAACCGTTGATACATACCCTGCGCTATTTGGGGCCAAAACATTCCCGTCAAGGAACCCCAGTGCACCAAACCTGTGTTTCAAATAGCAATTCCTGCGGCGCTCGGCGGCCGAAAGGGCGCCGCCAATACCCCCAAAATTGGTTTGCCTCTTGGGTAATATACGGAACATGAAAGCAATTTATGATTCTTTAGGAATAAG
>DVJE01000047.1 GCA_018716975.1 Candidatus Gallacutalibacter stercoravium
TACAGCAAAAGCCACCGGGTACGATATCTGTTCGGTAGTTGTCATTTTCTCATTTCATTCTTGTTCGCCTTTTGCCATAAAGCGACATCAAGTATTTTTATTTGTCAAGTTTTTGTGAGTGTTTTTCTCTAGCTTTCTCCTTATATGGCTAAAGCCGCCGGTTACGGCAGCTTTAGGTCTACGACTGGATAGTAATAAATGTCACTTTCTCCCTCAGCCATTCCCATTCCTGCAAGATTAAAGTGGAGGAATAGCTTTTCCCCAGCTATTAATTCTTTCTCGTGAATACAATATCCTAATACTACTTCCATTTTTTCATGCGGTTCTATTTCTAAAAAATAGAACTCATCTCTATCGTTAATTTTACTGCTATTTTTATCAATAAACCGAACTGATGGATCTAAGGCACTAAGGCCAGCTCTTCCATTTGCATCAATTGGCTGGAGCCTAATATTTGTCATACACGGTTTTGAAGTATGATCTGTTATATTCTCAATTCTCATTTTCACAAACAGATAACTATGTTGGCTAACAAAATTACCATTCTCATCAATCACCTCATTATTCTCAGGATCCTTATAACCTTCTGTGTAATATACAAAAGCTTCTTTAGGATACCCCTGTAATTCTTTGCTCATCTTTGCAGCTATAATACTAATCCTATAAGTTCCGGTTGCATCAGTAGCTTCAAAAGAATCCCCCAATTGATAAGTCTTATCCGGATTTATACAAAATGTGTCTATTTTTTCCGGAACTGATGGTAATTCCGCCCATCCAGGTATAATTTCATTAGAGCTAACTTCGTTCGAACTTGTTGAATAATTCTCTTCAAACGATTCTGGCTCTGTAGACAGCTGCCAAATAAGTACTATAAATAATGTCAAAATAATTATTAGTAATATACAGAACAATTGTTTTTTTTTTATTTTTATTCACCTCTCAGGTTATATTAATGAGTAAGTAGCGGGAGTATCAGTAATATTCCCGCTACTTCAACACATTTAAATATCTTGTTTCCAAGTTCCTCTGGCATAATATGCTTGACTACCGTCTGGCTGTGCTGCAATACGTGCATACAAATAGCCATTTTCTTTTACTAGATTTAAAATCGTACCATTCGTACCTTTAGAGAACGTATAACGGAACTGACCATTTTTGTCGCAATTAACAAACGAGCCGTTTGCACTATTTCCCCCTTGTGCCCAAGCTACGTATGTATGATAAGTTGACTGATCTTGGCAGTACATTTGCATGGACGAGGACGTGTGCTTTAACATAGCATTTGTTGTCCGCATTCCACCTCCGTTAAAGTTAAAACTATAGACAGAAGTATCAGCACTCGCCCCCATCATCCCCATGGAAGCAAACAGCATGACCACCATGCCCAGGGTCACAATCTTAGAAACGATCTTCTTTTTCTTGGATTGGTACATTTCAGAGCCTCCTTCATTTTGTTTTAATTTCTTCATCATTTTGATTTTCCTTTACAGCCAAATAACAGCGCCGGCGCCGTTTTTCTTTTTCATTGGGTTGCCTTTACGTTATGTAAAAGCCCTTTCTTTTTCATTTTGAAGCTTGTGCAAATGATCCGCTAAATGCCCAAATGCCCGACGCTCTTTGCATTTGCTCAAAGGAGCGCCGCCGAATCCCCTCACGGGCTAACCCGGCCCATGGGACTCACCTCCTCTTTTTAACACCTCTTTATCCCGTGCGGCGCATTGTTTGGAACCTGCAGTATTCCAAAAACGCACCGCAATCCTACCGCATGTTATATGGTTGCCGGCCGCCTTGGTTGCACCGGTTGCGCTGCCCCCACTTTTTGAAAAAAGGGCAGGGATAGTAGCAAACCAGTGATCTTGCACCACTTATTTGCCCATATTATACAAAGTCCTTTCACGAATGTCTAGATAATTTATAACCAAATTTTCACTCAGATCTTTGTGAATTATTTTTGCCCGGCGCAAACTTCGGTTTTAAGTATCCAGCACAAACTCCTTGTATTCCGGGTACACCTGAAGCGATAGATAGTACTGATCGGCCTTTGCCTTCTCCCATCCATTGGCCGGGAACATAGAGTAAGGCGCCTGATACACATAGGTTACCGTGGCCTCTTCCTCCGGTTGCAGCATGGGGAAAACGTTGGCGTCCTCGCCGTTCCACACCATGGTGGCATTTAAATTTATGCCGTTATTCCAGGTAAGAGAGTGCACCGTAACCGTTTCTAGTGAAGCCACAGCTTGCTCTTGGGTCTTGTTTTTCACCCGTAGCGTAACAAAAAAGGTGAGCACTTTTTCGGGATCAATGGGGCTGCCGTCTTCTTCGCGGCCAATCATTTGTATGGAATCGGGATCCTTTTCTACAATTTCAGAATAGGTGCCCATGCGGCTTTCTACCAAGGTAACATCAAAGCCGTTATACTCCATGGTATCGCCCACCCCGGCCTGCTGAACCGTTGGCGCGGGGAACTTGTTGTTGACGCGCACAAAACCGTATACAAACGCCCCGGCAGCCACACACAGCACCACCAGCAAAGCAACCAAGCGCCCCCAGCGGCGCGCCGTTTTCTTTTTTGCCTTATTGACCGTATTCGCCATTCTCAGTCGCCCTCCTTTTCGCGCTGCGGCGCAGGCGCCTGTTTATCCTGTTTATCCCGCCCTTCCGGCTCTTCATCCTCATTGGGATCTTCCCCTACCCGAAAGCCGCGCAAAATTTTTCCTTCCCCCATCACATAGATCTCGTCTGCCAAAAATTCCAGTTCCTCCTTATCGTGGCAGGCAACTAAAATCAGCGCGCCCCGCCCCTTTTCTTGGTGCAAAATATCCCGCACCAGGCGCACGCCGTCTTCATCCAGGGCGTTAATGGGTTCGTCCAGCACCAGCAAATCCGGGTGCTCCATAATGGCGGCGGCGATGCCCAGGCGCTGCTTCATGCCCAAGGAATATTTTTTATACTTGCGCTTGTCGTCGGGATCCAGGCCCACCCGGGTGATGGCCTGACGGATTTCTTCTTCATCCACCTTATTTTGAATGGAGGCCAACAGCTGCAAATTGCGCAGCCCTGTGTAATTGTTGATGAACGCGGGGTTTTCAATCAGTGCCCCCACGCTGCGCGGAAAAGAAATTTCGCGCCCCAACCGCTCGCCGTTGATCTCCACCGAGCCGGAGGTGGGCCGGATCAGCCCGCAGATGGATCGCATCAACATGGTTTTGCCGCAACCGTTGGGGCCCCGCAGGCCGTAAACTGTGCCCTGCTCCATGCGCAGGTTCACATGCTCCAGCACGGTGCGGCCGTGGATGGTTTTGGTCAAATCTTCAATTGCAACATACATACCAAGGCCCTCTCTTCCTTATCATATTGATTTGCAGGCGCCTACCCAAAACGCGCTCTGCAATTTTTGCATAAGGCATATTTTCGCTTTTTTATTTTCAGCTGTTCGCAGCGTATGAGCAAGCGCGCCCCGCTGCTCCGCTGCTCCTCTGTTCTTCTGTTCCGCTATTCCGATGTTTAAAACCTTCAAGAGGTTTCTAAAATATCATACCGCTCAAAGCGCCTCCACCCCGCCACAGCAGATAGAATTGCCAGCAAGGGGAACACCACCGGCCCCAGCCACAAAGGGATTCCTCCCTCCGGCAGCACCAAGGGGCTGCGCAGCAGCATCGTGTAATTGCCAATAAGCCAAGGGGAGGTAATATAGGCCGAAACCAACAGCAGCGCCACAATTATCATATAGCTGTATATCGGCCGGGTAAAAAAGCTTAGCGCCAGCTGTAGCTGGGTAAGCGCCAGCGACGCCACAATGGGCATCACCACCACAAAAACCAGCGCCGAAACGGGATCCGTTTGGGTAAAATCCACCTCGCAGTAATAGGCCCCAATTTCTTGCCCCGGCAACAGCTTTAGCCCATCGATCCCGCCGGTGCATAGGGCAAAGACAAAAACAGTGAGGTAAACCAACAAATAAAACACACCGGTGCACATTACGGCCCACAGGCATTTGCCCGCCCACCATTGGCCCCGCCGGCCCGAACGGATCAACGACTGCTGCCCGTAGGTTGCCAAATCGTTAAAGGGGTAGTTGCCCACAATAAAGGCCAGATAGAGGTTCAGGCATATCCAAATCACCGGCAGTTTAAAGGGTTCATCCGGGTTATAAACATATACCCTCATTCCCCGAAAGAGGTATATCAAATAATCCCCCAACACGGGCGTGCTGCCAATCACCCCTTGATCCACTTCCACCTTGGCCTGCACAAACAACGCCGCGCAGGGCAGCAACGCCGCCAGCACCGTGGGCAATATTCTTTTCCACTCATGCAGAACACCGCCGCGCCAATCGTGCCGCACCTGGCCCAATAGGCCGCCGCCCTTGGCAACCGGGCTCTTCTTTCTTTTATTTTTGTTGCTGCTGTTCACCTAAAAAGTCCTTTCTTCCAGAGGCCAAATAGCCTACCAGCATCGCCACCGCAGCCCATAAGAGGCCAACCAAAAACCCCCGTTCAGGCGCGGGAATACCGGGCCTCCATGCCGCATAACCCACAAACAGGAAGTTATAAAGCAGCGGCGTGCCTACCATCTCAAAGGCGGCTATCACAATGGCGAAAAGCACACCGGTCAAATCCCTGCCGGTTATCCATCGCAGCGCCAAATAGCACAGCCCCATAGCCAACACACTGAAAAAAATCGAACCGAAGAGCACCAGCATTAGGCGCCATTGGGGCACCGCCGCCCCTAACGTACCAACCTGATAGACGTAAATACTGCCGGGCTGATCCCAATTCATCCCAACAGGGGCCACCCAAGACACCGCCCACTGGCAAAGGGAATAGTATAACGCCACCAGTACGGCCAGCAAAACGGTTTTTACCGCCTGGCGCAAGAAGAGATCTTGCTTGCTGGACCAATGGATCAAAAAGGGGGCTGTAAAATCATATTTGAGCAGGTGCATCAGCAGATACAATGCCGCCGGCACAATCCCCAGGGCGGGCAAAAAGAGAAACGTATACCAGCAATAAGGATCGCCCCGGCACATCTGCAAGTGAAAAACAACCCCCAGATGGCGCACCCAAAGGGTAATCCCCGCAGCCAACAGCGGATACAGTACCAGGCACGTGGCTAGCTGCCCGGGGCAACGGCCCAGGCTGCTCAAAAAATCGCGCACTATCCATCCGCGGCGCCTCTTTGCCGCCGGTTTTGCCGCAGCAGGGGTTCCATCAGTAGGTTTCACTGTGGATCCCCTCCCCAATGGTCAGGCCCGCCGTAAGCGCCAGCAACACACCTGCCTCCATCAGTACCGCCCAGAACTGCGTGCCGATAAAGCCGCTGGCCATATTCAAAAACGTATTGGGGCTAAAGGTAAGCGTAACCCCTGAGGTAGACAGGCCGCACAACGCAGAGGTAAATAGATAAATTAAAAACGGCGTCAGCAGCACAACAAAACGGTTTTCTACAAAAAACGAAACAGCAGGCGCCAAGCAAGCCAGAAGCCCTGCAAAAACGAAGTTCATAGCCAAGTAGGCAAATATGTAGCCATAAGGCGCGGTATAATATAACTCCGCCCACATGCTGGTGGCAAAAACCAGGTTGTTACTTGTCTCAACTTGCGGCGTTAAAGAAGGATAGGTAACCGCCGTAAGCGCCAAATTAAGCAGTAGCGGCACCACCACAGCCACGCCGGCCGATAGGAACACCGAAATATATTTCGCCACATAATAATTCTTTTTCTTGGTACGCAGCAGGATGCTTTTGATATAACCGCTGCGGCGATCCACATATAGCGAATCTGCAAAAGGCAGGGTAGCTAAAATGGGGAACAGCAAATAATACAAAGTGGCATAAACTTCGCCTCTTACCCCGCCGATCCACATGTAAAAGACGGTTGTGGGGTATAGGTTCCATTGGGCCAACTGTTCCGGTGTTATTACATTCGCCGGGTTTTCAATCATGGGCCAAATCTGGATCAAAAAATACTGCAACAGGGTAACAATACTGCCCATGGCAATTGCCACATACAGCATCTTCCCCTTAAACGCACGGCCCAGTTCCATTTTTAGCATTTGTTTCATACGCACCCTCCTTTTTTATATGGTACCCAAGCCAAATAGAAGCGCAGTGATACTAGAACACTGATTTAGCCATATTATATATTTTTTGCAGACAAAAATCCACTGTATTTATCACTATATTTTACAGCGTTTTTTGTGATAAGTGACAATTTATTTCATCGCGCGCTTTTATCACCTTCTTTGGCACCTCAAAATAAAAAAACAGACTATTCATGCGCCGCGCTATTAGAGCGATGGGTGTTCTAAAATATAGTCTATATTTTATCAACTTATCTATAGCATATCTGTTCAAAATTTAAAATCAGTTTTTTGTGAATAGTTTTCATTGATTTTTATCAATCGGTTTGGCCGGCGGCCTTATTGTTTGTTACGAAAGCTTCTCTCAGCAACTTGTTCCCTTTTGCAACGAAAATTGCCGTGAATTTTAAAAATCCTCTTGCTTTTTGTTTTTATTTATGCTAATATAGTTGGGCAGTCAAAAAGGCTGTTGTTTATAGGTTAACAATGCGCTTGTAGCTCAGCTGGATAGAGTGACTGGCTACGAACCAGTAGGTCGGGGGTTCGAGTCCCTCCAAGCGCGCCACACCTGCGGTGAGCAAATGCACGCCGCAGGTTCTTTTTTTAACTTTTTGCCTGCGCTGAAGTGGATATTCTATGGCTATAACCCACATCGCCGTGAACTTAGAAGGTTCGCGGCGGCTTTTCTTTTATGAGCATATGAGCAATCTTTGGTTTTGTTGAAAACAGCGCTGGCTTCGGCACAAGAAGACCGATTGGAATGGGGCGAAAATATGACGATTAAAGAAGTAAGCGAAAAATTCGGCATTTCTCAAGATACTTTGCGCTATTATGAGCGCGTGGGGATGATCCCAACCGTTACCCGCACAGCGAGCGGCGTGCGGGATTATCAACCAAGCGATCTACAATGGGTAGATCTGGCAAAATGCATGCGCAACGCCGGGTTGCCGGTAGAAGCCATGATCGAATACGTGCAGCTGTCGCTGCAAGGCGACGATACCATTCCCGACCGGCTTCAGCTTTTGGTGCAGCAGCGGCAAAAGCTGCTACAGCGGCGCAAGCAAATTGATGAAACCTTAGAGCGGCTCAATTATAAAATTTCCCGTTACGAACGCGCCGTTGAAACCGGCGAGCTTACGTGGCAGGAATAATTTTTAGATAGATATTTATTGCCGCAAGCTTCTGCGTTGCCGGCAGGTAAATTTTTAGGTTAAAAACCGCATTCATGCCTCTATTTTTTATGCGCACAATTTTATAAAATGTTTTTACAAACTCCTTTTCATTTTTCTCTCTTCCTGGTATACTGGTGCTGCACGACCAACAACCAAGCAAAAAGGTAAAGCCAACAAGGGCGGGAGGAAACGATATGGAGCGTTATTATCAACAGCTAAGCGACTGGGAGCTATCGTCATCTTACCCCTATGTGCCCCTTATGGGAGCCAATGTAGAAACCGGGGTAACGCTGCGAAGCATCACCCCTACCATTCCGGCCAAGGTTCCGGGCAGCGTGTACCGGGATCTGCTAAACGCCGGGCTGATAGAGGATCCGTTTTATGAAATGAATAGCCTAAAATGCGAGTGGGTGGCCAACCGCTGGTGGGTCTATCAAACCAAGTTGCAACCTCCGCACGAACAGCCCAAAGGGCGCATCCATCTTGTGCTGGAAGGGGTGGATTATCGCGCCCGCGTATATCTCAACGATGAGTTGCTGGGCATCCATGAGGGAATGAACATCCCGGTGGAATACGATGTAACCAACAAGCTGCAATATGGGCAGGAAAACCGCTTATGCGTTATGTTGGAGAACGCCCCGGAAGAAATGGCGCAAATCGGTTACACCAGCCAAACCAAACTGATGAAATCCCGCTATGATTACAAATGGGACTTTTGTACCCGGTTGGTACATTTGGGGCTTTATAAAAAGGTGTATCTCAAAGAAACCGGCTCTTGCCGTTTTACCGAAACCCAAGTAACCGCCCGGGCAGAAAAAGACAGCAAAGCCTTT
>DVJE01000002.1 GCA_018716975.1 Candidatus Gallacutalibacter stercoravium
ATTTCACCGGACATCTGCACGAAACCAAAGGCAACCAGCATCGGCAGCAGATTCATGAAAATGAACAGCACGGAAGCCCAGATATTCGTGTTGTCCGGTACAAACCACAGGATAAGCTGACCTACCAGGAAGGTACAGACAATGGTGATAAGGGCGTATAAATAAGGCAATAAAATGCGTTGATTTTTCATATCCGTCTCCTGAATACCAGATTTACTTTATACTATCAGATTATTCTGAAAAGAGCAAGAAAAAGCACCGCAACCCTGATACACATTGTATCAAAATTGCAGTGCTTCTTTGGCGGAAGCGGTGGGATTCGAACCCACGAGCCCGTAAGGACTACCGCATTTCGAGTGCGGCTCGTTATGACCACTTCGATACGCTTCCATTAATATTTTGGAGGGCACATCAGCGCAGCGCTGTTTTGCCCACCCTTTACGATTAAAATAAGAATCTGATTTATTGTAAATAGAATTCTTAAAAAAGTCAAGAGCAAGCGGCAAAAAACTTGGCCCATGTAAAGAGAGCGACACTGGACTTTTTTATGTTACCGCAAAAAGGGGACCATGCGCAGGTTTTATTCTAAAGCAGGAACCCTGAGAGAAAATGATTTTCAGAAGAATCCCAGGCCAACCCTTGCTAAAATGGACAAGATTGCTTATAATAAAACTGTATGCAGGCTGCGCCTGCGTCTGGATTATTATCCGTCATGCGGAATCTCAAACCGAAAGGAGTACCGATATGAATTATTCCCATGAAGTGGAAAAAATGTGTACTGTAGCCAAGGGGCCTCACCATGGCCCGGCCCCCATTCCGGAAGAGGGCAAATGGGTAAAAGCCTATGATATCAAGGACATTTCCGGCCTATCCCACGGTGTGGGCTGGTGTGCACCTCAGCAAGGTGCTTGCAAGCTGACCCTCAACGTGAAGGAAGGTATTGTGCAAGAAGCCCTGGTTGAAACGCTGGGCTGCTCCGGCATGACCCACTCCGCTGCTATGGCGGCAGAGATCCTGCCCGGCAAAACTTTGCTGGAATGTTTGAATACCGACCTGGTGTGCGACGCCATCAACGTAGCTATGCGTGAAATCTTCAAGCAACTGGCTTATGGGCGCAGCCAAACCGCTTTCTCGGAAGACGGCTTGCCCATCGGCGCTTCGTTGGAAGACCTTGGCAAGGGCCTGCGTTCTCAGGTGGGCACCATGTTCAGCACCAAGGCCAAGGGCGTGCGTTACATGGAAATGGCCGAAGGCTATGTGCTCTCCACCGCGTTGGATGAGAACAATGAAGTTATCGGCTACAAGTTTGTTAAGCTGGGCAAAATGATGGAGGATATCCGCCACGGTGTGGATCCCAAAGAGGCTTATGAAAAGAACATCGGCCAATACGGCCGTTACGACGGCGCGGCCAAGTATATTGACCCGCGTGAAGAATAAGCCCAAGACCATACAATAAAGGAGGACAACACTTACTATGGCTAATGATGTTATGTTTGAAGGCAAAGAAAGAAGAATGGCCAAAATAGAGAAGTGTCTTGCCGAGTATGGCCTTGCCAGCCTCGAAGACGCTCGCGATCTCTGCCTGAGCAAAGGCGTAGACGCCGCTGCTATCGTGAAGAGCGTGCAGCCCATCGCCTTTGAAAATGCCTGCTGGGCTTATACCCTGGGCTGCGCCATCGCCATTAAGAAAGAGGTAAAAACCGCTGCCGACGCCGCCGAGGCTATCGGTATCGGCCTAGAGGCTTTCTGCGTGCCTGGTTCTGTTGCTGAGCACCGCAGCGTGGGCTTGGGCCACGGCAACTTGGGCGCCATGCTTCTGCGCGACGAAACCAAGTGCTTTGCGTTCCTGGCAGGCCACGAATCCTTTGCTGCGGCAGAAGGCGCTATCGGTATTGCCCGCACCGCCAACCGCGCCCGCAAGGAGCCCCTGCGCATCATCCTCAACGGCTTGGGCAAAGACGCCGCTTATATCATTTCTCGTATCAACGGCTTTACTTATGTAAAGACCGACTACGATTTCTTCAACGATGAGCTCAACGTTGTGGAAGAAAAACCCTTCTCCGACGGCGAGCGCGCCGCTGTAAAATGCTACGGCGCTAACGATGTTCTGGAAGGCGTAGCCATCATGAAGAAAGAGGGCGTGGATGTATCGATTACCGGTAACTCCACCAACCCCACCCGCTTCCAGCATCTGGTGGCCGGCACCTATAAGAAATGGGCCATTGAAAACGGCAAGAAATATTTCTCGGTTGCTTCGGGCGGCGGCACCGGCCGTACCCTGCATCCCGACAACATGGCGGCCGGCCCTGCTTCTTACGGCTTGACCGACTCTATGGGCCGTATGCATGGCGACGCTCAGTTCGCCGGCTCTTCTTCTGTGCCTGCCCACGTGGAAATGATGGGCCTTATCGGCATGGGCAACAACCCCATGGTTGGCGCCACCGTGGCTTGCGCTGTTGCGGTGTCCGAAGGGTTGAACAAGTAATTAAAGCTCATATGGCTGTAAAAAGGCTGCCAATAGGCAGCCTTTTTTGTATATAGCAGCGCTTTATTTTTGATGCCCGTCGCCGGGGGCATATTGCATAAGAGAAGGCAGGCATAATTGCCTGCCTTCTCTTATGCAATATGTCGTTGTGCACCCCATGCAGCCCACGCCGCTTATGCGTTGCCTTGAGAGCCGGCTTTCGCCTTGGTTAGCGCCCCATCTTTTATCGTTTTCACCCCGAACGCAAAGTAAAGAATATGGCAAACCCACACAATAGCAAGGATAATGCTGGGCACTAAAACGCCGGCACGCATCATCATAAAAAAGCCGACGCCCATAACCACTGTCACCGGGATGATGATGCCCAGTTTGGTTTGTACCGTCATTCCCTTTTTCTGCACAAAGGATTCCAAATGTTTTTTGTAAAGCTTGGTTCCTACAAACCAGTCGTGCAGTTTTTGAGAGGAATTGGCAAAGCAAAACACCGTTACCAGAAAAAAGGGCACCGTGGGCAGAATTGGGATTACCACCCCAATACACCCCACACCCAGGCAGAGAAAACCAAAAATTAGAAAAATCACCCGTTTTATTTTCATCTGTGTACCTCCTTAACTCATGCGCCCGTGTTCAACGGAATAGACCGTATCGGCGATACGCATGGTGGACTGCCGGTGAGACACCAACACCACCGTCTTGCCTTCCCGCTCTTCATGCAAGGATTTCAAAATCACCGCTTCGTTTAAACTATCTAAATTGCTGGTGGGCTCATCCAGCAGCAAAAAGGGCGCGTCGTGTAAAAAGGCCCTCGCCAGCCCCAGCCGTTGCCGTTCCCCACCGGAGAGGGTGTCGCCCAGCTCTCCCACCGATGTGTCGTAACCCTGGGGCAGGGTCATGATAAAGTCGTGCACCGATGCTTTTTTGCAGGCGGATTCTATCTCTTCGTCCGTTGCGTCCAGCTTGGCAATGCGCAGGTTATTTTTAATGCTATCGTGAAACAGGTGGGTCTCTTGGGTAACAAAGCTTTCCATGTCCCGCAAATTTTTCGTATTGATATCCGCCACCTTAGTACCAGACAGCTTCACACTGCCCTTTTGCACATCCCAAAACCGCATCAAAAGCTTCAGCAGGGTAGACTTTCCGCTGCCGCTGCGGCCTATAAGGCCAATAACCGAATGCTGGGGAATTTTCATTGAAACATCCGAAAGGATAGTTTCTTGCCCATATGAGAAGGTAATCTGTTCCACCTGCGCACCCGTAAAGGCGATTTCCGGCCGGCCGGTCACTTCCTCCACCGCAGGGGTTTCCTCCAAAATATCCAACACGCGGTTGCCTGCCGCAAAGGTATTTTGCAGCGTGCTGCCCAGGTTTGCCAGGGCGATCACCGGGCCGAAAGAGGAAAATAGGGCGACGGTCGGGATCAACACCCCGTCAAAACCCACCGCGCCGCTTTGGTACAGCAGAGCAGAGGCAAACAGCATAACAAGGTCAAAGGCCAACACCACCGTATTGGTTACCGCTGCGTTGCGGCCGGAGGTGCGCTTCATTTTTTCCTCGTCTTTTGCCAGTTCATCGGTTTTCTCGTTCATCTGCGCCAGCCGTTTCTTGCCCTGGCCGTATTGCAGGGTTTCAGAAAGCCCCCGCAGGCTATCCAGCACAAAACCGGAAAGCGCGCCGGATTTGGTGCGAAAGCGCATACCGTCGTCGCCGCTCAGCCTGGAAGTAACAACGGGAACGACGGCACCCACCACGAAATATGCCGCCAACGCGATAAGTCCCAGCGCCCAGTGATAGGATCCGAGAAATAGGCACATCACAATTGTAAAAAGAAAAGCAATGGCCACCGGGGAGATGGTATGAGCATAGAACACTTCCAGCAGCTCAATATCCGAGGTGATCACAGAGATCAAATCTCCCTTGTCCCGTCCTTCCAGTTTAGCGGGGCAAAGACGCCGCAGCGCCTGAAATACCTTATCTCGTAAAAGCGCCAGCAACTTAAAGGCGATAAAGTGGTTGCAGGCCTGCTCCGCATAACGGAGCAAACCACGAACAACTGCAAAGATAATTACACAAACAAACAGCGCCGTCATGGAGAAAGGTATATCAAACCCCAGTGCGGTGAGCACCGCATAGCCGCCAAAAATGGTAATGAAGGCAGCGCAAAGATGGCCGATAAGCCCCATCAGAATAGCAAGAAGCATAAAACCGGTTAAGGGCTTCACCAGGCCGATAAGCCGGGCCATCACCTTAAATCCGCTTCGTCTCTTCATTGTGCGTCACCTTCCTTTCTGTAATTTTCCAAAGCCTGCTGGGCATTCCAAAGCTTTTCATACAGACCGTGGCTTCTCAGCAATTCTTCATGACTTCCGCTTTCTGCAACCGCGCCGTTTTCCAACACATAGATAGTATCTGCCTTTACAACGTTTGCCAGCCGGTGAGAGATAAGAAGAACCGTCTTGCTGCTTGCCAGCTTGTGGATCTGGGCCATAATGTCGTTTTCACTCTCCACATCAATGTTAGAGGTGGCTTCGTCGAAAATATATACCGGGCTATCGTGCAGCAGCGCCCTTGCCAGGGCAAGGCGTTGACACTGCCCGCCCGACAGGTTCCCCGCCTTTTCCGTAAGCGGGGTATCCAGCCCCTGTTCCGCTTTCACAAACCCGGCCAGGTTAACCTGTTCCAGCACCGCCCACAGCTCTTCGTCTGAGGCACCCGGTTTGCCCATAAGCAGGTTATCCCGCACCGTGCCTTTAAATAGGTAACTCTGGTGGCTGACATAGGTAATATTTTGTAAAAGGGAGTCTTCTCTCACTTGGTTTAGCTGCACGCCGCCGATGGTAACAGAGCCAGCATAGCCTTTGTTTCTGCCCATGAGGATGGAGGCGACTGTTGACTTACCGCAGCCGCTCTCGCCCACCAACGCGGTAAAGCTGCCCTGGGGGAACTGTAAATCCACCCCGCGTAGAATTTCCCGGCCAGGTTCATAGGAAAACCGCAGGTTAGAGCATGCAAGAGAACCGTTCTGCGGAACAGGCGTTTGCTGGGGCTCGGCTTCCTCCAAATCCAGCAAGCGAAAAATTTTATCGCTGGCGGCCATACCGTTCATGGCAATATGAAAAAAGCTGCCCAACTGCCGCATGGGGAGGAAGAAGTCCGCTGCCAGCAGGATAATCAGCAAACAGCCGGCCAGCGAGATATGGTTGCCGGCATATTGGGTTACCGCCATAATCACGCCCAACGCTGCGCCGCCGTAGGCTATCAAATCCATGATGGTGATGGAATTTAATTGCATGGTGAGCACCTTCATGGTAATTTTGCGAAATTTTTCTGCTTGTACATTCATCTCTTGGTTTTTAAATTCGTCCGCTTGATAGATTTTAAGGGTTGTAAGCCCTTGCAAATTTTCAAGAAAGGTGTCTCCCAAGGCCGTGTACTGCCCCCAATATTTTGAAAGCAGCTTTTTGGCCCAGGTTTGCACCGCTGCAATGGCTATGGGAATCAGGGGCACGCAAACCAGCAACACAATGGCGGCCGGGACATTGACAAAGCAAAGCACCGCAAACAAAGTTACCGGCGCCAGCATGGCATAAAAAAACTGGGGCAAGTAGGCGCCAAAATAGGTTTCCAGCTGGTCTACGCCTTCCACCGCCACCTGCACCACCTCGCTGGTTTTCACTTGCTCGTTGTAGGAAGCGCCCAGCCGCAAAAGCTTTTGATAAATGCGCTCCCGCAGGGTTTTCTTGACCGCTTTTGACGAGAGATAGCTCATCCGGCTGGCACCAGTGGTGCAGAAAAAACGAATAAACAGCGCTGCCACCACCACAGCCGCTGTCAACCACAAGGTGCCGGTAGTGGCGTTTCCGTAATACAAATTGGCAAATAGACCGGTAATGCTGAACATCATGGCGATATTTGCCGCCAGGGAACACCACTGCAAAACCACATTGCCGGCGATGTACTTTTTACTCTCGGCCACCGTGCCGATAAGCCGTTTGTTGATCATCATGTTAGTAACCCGCCTTTACTGATACAAAGTTCCAAGTAACATCCGGTACAATGTCTAACCCAGCGCAGGTATAACTGCGCTCCTCAGTTAGCTTCTACTAATTCAATAGCATAACACGAAGAGTTAGTCTTGTCAAACTATAATGCAAAATTATTGAAACAACTTGCAGACATTACGATTTTGAACCTTATCTTTTTGCCCCGCAGCCAGCCCTTTAAAAGCTTGATAGCTTTCTGGACTGACGGTATGGTCCATCCGGCAGGCATCCGCCGCGGCTGTTTTATTCTCCAACGCCAACAGACTGCATTGGCCCGGCACAAAATAGAGACGATAAGGCCGATGACAACATAACGCAAACGGATCTGAAAATTGTCCCAGGTTTTTATGGTAATGTTGGCGTTAACAATGCTGGCTGTGTAAACTGGTATTGCCACAAGGCGACCAACATCGGCTAGGAGGCTTTGCGTTGTTTTTTCATTGTTCGCATTTTCATTGAATCTATGCTATGATACAATTGATCTTCCGTAGGAGGGGTGCGGAGGTGAGCACAGCACAGCGGTAAAGCGGTTTTTACCTAGCTTAACCGACTTAACTAAGTTTCACACCCCGCTATTAAAGAGCTGCTAAACGGGCTGGGCGTCATAGGGGGCCTAAGGTACAATACGCGCCGGGCCGCCTGCCCAGTATATAGAAACCTTAAAACAATACGCCAAAATCTGAATCTGGAGGATACGCAATGAAACTGATGATAGCTTCTGACATTCACGGTTCCGCAACCTATTGCAGGCAAATGCTTGCGGCCTTTGAACGGGAACAGGCCGCAAGACTGCTTTTGCTGGGCGATATTTTGTATCACGGGCCGCGCAACGATTTGCCTGATGGCTACGCGCCCAAAGAAGTGATAGAACTGTTAAACGCCCGCAAACAACAGATTTTTTGTGTTCGGGGCAATTGCGACACCGAAGTGGACCAAATGGTGCTGGCCTTTCCTATCTTAGCGGACTATTGCCTGTTGGAATCCGGCGGGCGCCTAATTTACGCTACGCACGGCCATCGGTACAATACAAAGGAGCTCCCGCCGCTGCAACCCGGCGACATTTTGCTGCACGGCCACACCCATGTTCCGGCGTGGGAACACTTTGGCCAAAATAACCTCTACCTAAACCCCGGTTCCGTTTCCATTCCTAAGGAGGCAAGCGCCCATGGGTATATGACGTTGGAAAACGGCAACGCTCTATGGAAAGAGTTAGGCGGGGCTGTTTATCACTCGATGGTTCTGTAACAGAAGGTATCTATAGAGCGGTTTGCCATAGGTGAAAGCTATGGCAAACCGTTTTTTATATTTTTTACACCGCGCCGCTTATACAGAAACAGAAGCAGCAATGCATCCTTAAAAAAGCCCAAAAGGATTGCGTGACAAACGCCTAATCCAGCAGGGCTGAAAATAACCGCTATTCTAACACTTGATTGCTGTTTTTTATAAAATCTTTGTATTACTGTAAAACAGGTGCCGCTATTTTGATTTTATTGCGTACCCGCCGCTATAAAGCTGCTAAAACGGCCCGCCACCGGTGTTGTAAATGCGCCACATAGGCTACACGTTTCTTTCTCTTCTAGCATAGTATGCAAGGGGAGAAACCCTCCCCCAACTTTTGATAGGAGAAGAACGAATGGGCATCACCAACTCCAACAAACAAATCAGCGCTTCCAGCATCGGATGCGACGGCTCGCTGAAAGTAACCCTGGCGCTTGCCGCTTCGCCTGATATTTCGTCTAACCCCACCGATATCGTGCTGGTTCTGGATCGCTCCGGCAGCATGGCGGGCACACCGCTGGCAAATATGAAAACCGGCGCCAAAACCTTTATCGACATCATAGACGAGGCTACCGACGGAGTAAAAGACGGAAACATCGGCTCAGGCAGCCACATCGGTATTGTCAGCTTTGCCGACACCGCCACAGCCAATACGCAACTGATCACTTCTGTTGCTACCCTTAAAGACGCGGTGGACAGCCTCTCCGCCGGCGGCTCCACCAACCACGCCGACGCCTTCACCCAGGCGATCCAGCTGTTTGACGCGGCCTCCACCAACGCTAAGGTCATCGTCATGTTTACCGACGGCAAAACAACTGCTGGCCCGCCGCCGGCACCCATCGCCGCCGCTGCCAGGGTCTCCGGTATCATCATCTATTGCATCGGCCTAATCGGTTCCGACGGCATCGATGTCAATGTGCTCAACGATTGGGCCACCGATCCGGATGCTTCTCACGTAGCCGTTACGCCGGATGAATCGGATCTGGAACAACTTTTTGCGGATCTGGCAAAAAATATTTCTAAACCGGGAGCCACAAATATTGTAATCGATGAGGTCATCCATCCCGATTTCATCATTACCAACGTTGTTCCCCCCAGCGCAGGCACTGCAATGATGCTAAATTCCAACACCCTGCAATGGAAAATTCCGCAGTTGGGCGTATCCAGCAACGAAGGAGCCTCTTTGGAATTCTTTATCCAGCACGTTTCCCAAACATCCGGCGTCAAAGAGGTGAACCAGTCTATCCAATACACCGATACCGAAGGCAATGCCGTTACCTTCCCATCGCCCAGCGTCGCGGTGGATTGCGGCATCGTTGTAAACCCAGAACCCTGCCCGGTGCCGGTGGATGTAACGGTAGACGGCTGTCAGGACTCGGTTGTAGTAGATTTGGGAGACACGTATTTAGAGTCGTTGGGCCGCATTGTTCAGTTCAACGTAACGGTTAAAAACGTTTGCCCCCACAAGCGGGTGGCTTTGGGCGTTGTGCTCACCGAGGTGGATCCGCAAGGCGTGGAACACCAACGGGGCATGAAGGCCATTACCATTCCGGCTCACTCTTACCCAACCTGCCGCGATGTGCTGGTTCGGTGCATTAAGTTTGTATTGCCGGAGGACCTGGATGTTTCCACCTCTAACCCCAAGGCAATCTGCAATGCCAGGAATTTAAAGGTGCGCCTCATCGCGCATAATATCGACACAGATTTCAGATGCTGCAATTCGGTTATCACCGTATAATCGTTTGAAAAACCAACATTTCATTTTTTAGGCAAACCGCTTCCGGTTTCGGAGGCGGTACATACCCCCGCCTAAAAGCGAAGAGGGCTGGCCTTTGGCCAGCCCTCTCTTTATCGCATATCTTAAAATCATATTCCAAAGTAGGCGCCAATTTTTTGCATACGCCCGATCTGCTCCACATGGAAGGGGCAACGAGCTTCGCAATGCCCGCAGGCAATGCAGTCTGTGGCCCTTTTCTCTAGATTAACATAGTGATCCTTTGCCAGCCTGTCACCCGCCTGGGAGAGATCATAGTATTTGTTGATAAGCCCGATATCCAGCCCTGCAGGGCACGGTTGGCAGTGATTGCAATAAACGCAAATTCCCTTTGCGTCGCTGGGTGCAAAGCTCCCCAAAACCGAATAGTCTTTTTCTTTTGGTCCAGCCTGCAAAAAGCCCAGCACACGGCGCAGATCCGCCCGGCTGCGCACGCCGGGCAACACCGTTAGCACCCCCGGTTTATCCAACGCATACTGCATGCACTGGTATTCGCTCAACGCCTGGCCAAAAGGCGACGTTTTCGCATCCAACAGCTGACCGCCGCTAAAGGCCTTCATAACAGAAATGCCCACGCCTTCCGCCTGGCACCTGCGGTACAGCGCCGCGCGCTCATCCGTATCGCCTACGGCATATTCTCCGTGTTGATAATCGTAGGCGGGGTTGATGCTGAACATCAGCATATCGATGATCCCCATGTCCAACACCTTCTGCACCACAGCCGGCGTATGGGATGACAGGCCGATGTGGCGCACCACCCCTTGCCTCTTTAGGTCTTGTATATATGAAAGCGTACCGTGGCTTATCGCTTTGTTTAGGTCGCTTTCTTCGTCCATGCAGTGGATAAAGCCAAAGTCGATGTAATCGGTGCGTAACGCTTTGAGCTGCCAGTCGATGGAGCGCTTAATCTCCTCCAAATCCAGCGTCCAGCCGTATTTTCCGCTGCAATAATCCGCGCCGAAATGGATCTGAAAATACACCTTATCCCGGCAGCCGGAAAGGGCGCGGCCATAGGCGGGGAAGGGGGCGGCGTCAGCGGCCGCCATATCAAAATAGTTAACGCCGTTTTCTACCGCCAAGGCCACTGTTGCCTCAATTTCTTTTTCCCCAGCCGCCCCTATGCCGCTGCTCCCCAGGCCGATAATGCTGATCTCTTCTCCGCCTTTGGGCAATTTACGATATTCCATAAGTCCTCCCCTGCTTAGGCCCCCAATTTTTTCGCAAAATCCGCCATAGCGTCGGGTATTTTAATCTGTTGCGGGCATACCGCCTCGCAACTGCCACAACCGATGCAAGCGCCGGGCTGCTTATCCTCTGGCAGGGCAGACAGCGCCATAGGTGCGATAAAGCCGCCGTCGGTAAAGCAGTGTTCGTTATACAGCGCCAGCAAAGAGGGAATATCAAGCCCCTGCGGGCAATGGCTAACGCAATACCGGCACGCTGTGCAGGGCAAGGCTATCTTCTGCACCATATTACCTGCAATAGCAAGCAGCGTTTCCATCTCTTGGGAGGTTAACGGCTTTTCTTCTTCAAAGGTGCGGATGTTTTCTTGCATCTGTTCCATATTGGACATACCCGACAGGGTAACGCATACGCCGGGGATGGATTGTAAGAATCGGAAGGCCCAAGCCGGGATGGATTCTTGGGGCCGCAGCTCTTTCAGCTGGGCTTCATCCTGCGCTGCCAAAGAAGCCAAACGTCCGCCGCGCAGTGGTTCCATCACCCAAATCGGGATGTTGTGCTCCTGAAGCAGCTCTACCTTTGCTTTGGCGTCTTGAAACCCCCAATCCAAATAGTTTAGCTGAATCTGGCAAAACTCCATATCCTTGCCGTAGGCATCCAAAAACCGCTTCATCACCCCATAGCTGCCGTGGGCGGAGAAACCTAGATGGCGAATACGCCCAGCCTTCTTTTGCGCGATCAAATAATCATAAATGCCGTATTCCGGGTTCAGATAAGCGTCGATATTCATCTCACATACATTGTGGAACAGATAAAAATCAAAATACTCCACCTGACATTTTTTCAGCTGCTGCTCAAAAATCTGCTCCACCTTATCCATATTAGACAGATCATAGCCGGGGAACTTGGTGGCCAGATAAAAGCTGCTACGCGGGTACTTCTTTAGCGCCTTGCCCATAACAATTTCAGATTGGCCGTTGTGGTAACCCCAAGCTGTGTCAAAATAGTTAACCCCTTGTTCTACGGCGTAATCCACCATTGCTTGGGTTGCTTTTTCGTCAATTCTGGCATCGTCGCCGTCAATAACCGGCAGGCGCATAGCCCCCATGCCCAGGGCTGAAAGCTCTTTGTCTTGAAAGTTTTTATAAATCATCGTGCGTTCTCCTTTCTCAATTTGCGGCCGCGCCGCACGCAATATCCAATTCTTTTACCTGCGTTATGCTTTTGGCTTTTTTACAGTATAACGCATGGAGTTTACTCCAAGTCAAGCGGCATGGGCAAAAAATATGTAGGCACTTGTTTCTTTCCTTCTTGCAAAGGTGCGGGCTGTTTCTAGCAAAGAAAAGCACACGGCTTCCGGCCCCCGAGAGCTGGTTATAGAGATCGTTTTGTGATACAATGTGCCCAAAGCCCCGCAATATTGGGCCTAAGGAGGTATCGCTGTGAAACGAAAGCTTCTTTCTAACCTGCCGGATATCGTTTATGACGGCAACAATGTGGCCTTTTCCGCCAACCTATTGTCGGCTTTGCTGCAAGGGGTGGGCGAGAGGTGCGAAAAGGCCAAACTGGTCGCTTTAAGTGGCCAGGGCAACCGTTTTTGTTGGACGGACGGCGCCTGGGCCTTTGGCAACGAAGAAACCAGCAGCATCGACCAGGCCCCTTTTGCATCACAGCGCCGCGTATTGCACGCTTTGGGGTGGGATTCGTGCGTTCAAATCCCGCAAAAGCAAGCGCTGGATCCTGCTCAAATACGTCAGACGCTTGTTTCCTCCATTGATCAAGGCCATCCTGTTTTGGTGCGGTATATCCAACAGGACGACTGCAACAGCGATTTGTTCTTTGGTTACGAAGAAAACGGGCAGCGGATGGTAGGCTACCGTAAGCAAGGTGGCGCGGCCGCGCAAGAGGGATGGGAAAGCAACCTGGCTTCATACCTTTTGCTGTTAAACAAGGGCCGGGAGGCAAACCCCCGCGACACGGCGCTGACGGCGTTTCGGTTTGTGGTGGAGCATGCAAAAAGCAATGAGGAAATCCACGGTAGGAAGGTGGGGCTGGCCGCCTGGGCCTCTTTTTTGCACCACCTGGCCAAGGATGACTTTTCATCGCTTACCCCTTCTCAGCTAAAAGACCGCTTTATTATCTATTGCGACGCGTTGTGCCAAATCGACGCCCGCCGTGAGCCCTTGCCCTATTACCGCCAATTGGCCGGGCTATTCCCCCAGTGGAAGCAGGCGCTTGAAACAGCATCCGCCGCATGGGAGGAGTGCGCTTCTTACGGCGGCTTTTTGTGGAGCCGCGGCTTTACCTTTGACCAGGCGGGGTTTGAAAAATTTCGCAGCGTTGAGGAGCGCGCCGTTTTGGCCGAGGCCGGATGTGCCGCCATGCAGCAAGAGGAGCAAGCAGTGAAGCAGATAGAATCGATCTTGCGCCTAGAGGAAGTATAGCCCGCCAAGATGAACCGGCTATATTTCACCGCTTTACCGTAGAAATTTCTATACAGGGAGGGTTCCAAATGGCGAAAAAGTGGATTTCTAATGTGCCCATCCATCAGCTTATCTTTAACGATAAAGGGCAAAACGACTGGTTTAACGGCTGCTTGGCCTTTTTGATGGAGTGCTTGGGGGAGGACAATGCCTACGACTATTGGTTTTTCTCTGGTGTCACTGGCGACAGCTTCACCCAACTTTACAGTGAAGACCCCCACACCATGGCGCTTTGCTACTCTCATAACCTGCCGCCAGACGCCATTACACAAGCCTTGAATGCCTGTGGGTATACTTACAACTATTATGAAAATATAGGCAGCATGCCGGAAACCCAGCAGCAAGAACTCAAGCGGCGCATCCGGGATTCCATCGATCAAAACATCCCGGTTATTGCCCGGGTAAACGACAGTTTTCATTCCTATGCGGTTATCTGCGGGTATGATGAAGCTAATTTCTATTGTATTCTAGGGGAAGATGGTGCTCCTAAGCCCTACCTCTATGACGCGCTTCTTTTCATCGGCAACAAAAAGCCGCGGCCTTCTCTGGCCCAGGCCTACCGTCAGGCGGTGCTGCGCATTCCCCAGTTGCTGCGCTTACCCCAAAGGGCGGGCTATTCCTTTAACAAGCAGGCTTTTACCCATTGGGCGCAAAGCATACAAAGCGGTGCCTTTGATCGCTACGGCGATGGCGATCCCATCTGGAGAACCCATCCTGTGCCCTCTTTTACCTGTTGGAACATGCATGGCACTTACCTATGTATGCTGGGCACCCATGCCTGTGCCATCGGCTTTTTGCAGCAGGCGCTGCGTTTAAACCCGGATATGACCTTTTTGAAAAAACTGATCCCCTTGTATGAAAAACTGCATTTGGATGGGTTTCACACCCTTGTTCAGATGGAGGGCGGCTTTTCGCTACCACCTTCTGTGTTGAAAGACAAAACTCGTATGTTGCCTGTTTGCAATGTAATTTTACGCTTGGCATCTTACTATGACCAAATAGAGGAAATATTCGCCCAAGGGTAAGCAGAATTTTTTCGGCACCCGTGAATCATTGCGCATAAAAAATGGTGTGCGCGCCAATACGCCATGCTATAATGTACGCAACACAAAGGAGGACGAGTATATGCAATGGGTTGACAGGATGAACCAGGCCATAGATTATATTGAAGCGCATTTAACGCAGGAAATCGATCCGGCAGCCATCAGCCGCATTATGGCGTGCCCTTATTCGGTGTTTCAGCGTTCCTTCGCGCCTATTACAGGTATTCAACTTTCGGAATATATCCGGCGCAGGCGGCTTTCCTGCGCTGCCTATGATTTGCACAATACCGATCAACGGGTGCTGGATATCGCAGTAAAGTATGGCTACCAATCAGCCGACGCCTTTGCGTCCGCATTTAAGCGCGTGCACGGCATTACGCCCCAAGAAGCCCGGCTGCCCGATGCCAACCTAAAATTCTATGCCCGCCTGACCTTTACTTTTATGATAATGGGGGTAAACGAAATGGATTACAAGGTAATCAACAAAGAAGCCTTCGACGTGCTGGGAATCAGGCGCACCACACCTTATGGCGGCGGAACCTGGGGGATTGTCAAATCCGACGGCTCCGCCAAGCGGCTGGAGGAGATCGGCGGCGGCCCTTGTGATTTGGGGCTGTGTTTCGGCTTTGATGAGGAAGGCAACGACGATTACATGTGCGGCCTAGCCTATTCCGGCAAGGATGTGCCGGGGTTTGATCGTTACCACTGCCCCGCCGCAACCTGGCTGGTGTTTACCGCAAAGGGCACAATCTCTGGCGGTGTTTTGGGGCAAACCTGGAAGCGTATTTACGGTGAATTCATGCCTCAAAGCGAATATCAACAGCTGGATCTGCCCACCATTGAGCAATATGTGCAGTGGGATGAAGCGGCGGACGCCTGCCATGTGGATATTTTTATTCCTGTGCAGAAGTAATTGATGCGGTTATACAGCAGAATACGGGCACCCCGGGCAGCTTTCGTCGCCCGGGGTCTTTCAATTTTGGGCATGCTACCTGTTTATAAGCCCCACTGATTTCATAAGCCATTCATCCGGCGCCTTTTTGCTTTACATCCGGGCATACCTAGAGTAATATGAAAGATAGCGGGTAAGCGGTGCGCGCCCTTTCTAATACCATCCTTTCGGTTTTTAGCAAAACAACCAATCCAAGATAAGGCGGGATGCTATGCAGCAAACCCATAAAGCTTTGTTGGTGGTGAGCTTTGGCACCTCTTATCATGATGCCAAAGAAAAAAGTATCGATCCAATAGAACGGGATCTGGCGCAGGCCCTGCCTGACCGGCAACTGTTTCGCGCCTGGACCAGCAAATTTATTATTCGAAAAATATGGCAAAGGGACGGTACCGCCGTGGATACGGTGGAAGAGGCGCTGCTGCGGATGCTAACGCGCGGTATCAGCGACGTGCTAATACAGCCCACTTACCTGCTAAACGGTGTCGAACACGCCGCCGTCCTCCGGCAGGCGGAGGGATATCGGGGGCGCTTCTCTCGTCTGCGCATTGCCGATCCCCTGCTAGCCAGTGATGCGGATTTGCAAAAGATAAGCAAAATCCTCACCCAAGAATACCAGGATCTGCCCGTAGAGGAAGCCGTTCTTCTCATGGGGCATGGATCAGAAACCCAACAGGCGGCAGATTTGGCCTATTCGGCTGTTGCTGCGTATACGGCGCTGGATCGCCTGCTGGGCGCCTTGAGCCAAGGCCAAATTTTTCTTGCCACTATGCAGGGGGATCCCTCTTTAGAAAACGCCTTGCGGCGGCTTAAGCTGCGGCCCTCCACCCGCCGGGTGTTGCTCGCCCCCTTTTTAATGGTGGCCGGGGCCCACGCCTGCCGCGATATGGCAGGGGAAGGGGATGCTTCTTGGAAAAGCATTGTCACCCGGGCGGGCTATGATGTGCAATGTATCCATCGGGGTCTGGGGGAATATGAAGCGGTACGCCGGATGTTGGTAAAACACGCCCTGCAGGCGCAAAGCCGGTAGGAACCCTAAATTCTTACCTTTTTATTTTTCGGCGCGCCCTGCGCAGTAACCGCTGCGCTAGTCAACAAAAAGCGTCTGGTTGACTGCCACGCCGCGCCCGGGATAAAATGGGGTAAAAGAAATAAACTGTTTCTGCCGCCGGCATCGCTTAACCTGCGGTTGTTGTTTTTCCGCTATCCAACGCCGGGACGATATTCTTACAATTCCTATTGCTCCAATGTTCAGGCATGCCATATGGAAGATAAAAAGAGAGTGAAACCATGAGAATACAGATGACGGGCATTGATCACAACCTGGCCGGGGTGGAAGTGCGGGAACGCTTTTCGTTTACCTCTGCTGGGGCGGCAAAAGCATTGTTGCGCATTTACAGCCGGGAGGATATCGCCGGCTGCGTGCTGCTGAGCACTTGCAACCGCACGGAGCTTTGGGCCAGCACCCTGGGGGATAAACCGGTGGATTTGCTCCCTTTATTATGTGATTGCAAGGATTTGCCCTATCAAGATTATGCGCCCTATTTTGTCCATCGCCAGGGCCAAGAGGCGGTGCGTTACCTGTTTGAGCTAGCCAGCGGCCTGCGGTCGCGCGTTCTAGGGGAGGATCAAATTCTTACCCAGGTAAAAGAGGCGCTGGCTCAGTCCAGAGAAGCGCAGTGCTGCGGCAGCGTGCTGGAAGTGCTGTTTCGCAACGCCGTCACCGGCGCCAAAAAGATCAAAGCGGAGCTAAACCTATCCACCGCCAACGCCTCCGCCGCCGAACTAGCGGTTGCGTGGCTCAAACAGCAAGGGATGCCCCTTGCCGGCAAGCGCTGCTTAGTCATTGGCAACGGTGAAATGGGCAAGCGTACCGCCGCCGCGTTGCTGGCGCAAGGCGCCGACGTAACGGTTACGGTGCGGCAGTACCACAGCGGCGTGGTGGAGGTGTTGCCCGGGTGCCGCCGCATCGATTACGGCAAACGCTACACGGTTTTGCCCCAATGCGATCTGGTAGTAAGCGCCACCCGCAGCCCCAATGTCACCCTACGGCGGGACGATGTGGCCGCCTGCGGCCTTAGCCAGCCCACTGTATTTTTGGATCTTGCCGTGCCGCGGGACATCGATCCCGGTGTGGCCCAGCTGCCTTTGGCCACCTTATACGGCATTGATCTGTTTGCCGCCCCGGAATCCCGTGAGCTGCTAAAAGAGCTGCAAAGGGCGCGCATGCTGCTACAGCAGCAGGAGGAAAAGTTTTTGGCTTGGTACGAATGCCGGGATCTCATCCCCCGTGTGGATAAGCTGGGGCGTTACCTGGCACAAGAAACTACTGCCCGTGTGGCGGGTGACGCGCAGCGGCTGGGCATTACCGAAGAACAACGCGGCGCTTTGACACAGCTGCTGGAAGCCTCTGCAGGCAAGGTGCTGAAAAAGCTCCTTTTTTCCGTAAGGGATGAAGCCGGGGCAGAGGTTTTGCGCAGCTGCGTTGAGGCTATGGAACAGGTGACGGAACATGAGTAATAGAAAATTCCCTTTGTTTATTAACTTGCAGGGCAAAGCGGCGCTGATATACGGCGGCGGTACGGTAGCCAGCCGCCGGGCGCAGGTGCTGCAAGAATTCGGCGCGGCGGTTACCGTTATCGCTCCCCAGGTGGATCCCGCGCTGGAGGGCTGCGGCGTTGTTGTCTGTAAAGAGATCTACCGGCCTGGGTTCATGCCGCGCGCCTTTCTGGTGGTGGCCGCCACCGATTCGCCCGCCGTAAACGCCGCCATCACCCAGGAGGCCCGCGCCATGGGCGCCTGGGCCAACAATGCTTCCAATAGCGGCGACTGTGATTTTTTCTTTCCCGCCGTTGCTCTGGCCGATGAAATTACCGTGGGCATTACCGGCAATGGGCATAACCATGCCGCCGTGCGGGATGCGGCCCGGCAAATACGGGAGGTGTTACTGTGAACCCTATAGCAAGAGTAATCCGCATCGGCACCCGCGAAAGCGCCCTAGCGGTGGTGCAGGCCCGCCTGGTGGCCGACTATCTGCGGCACAACTGCCCCGGCATCCAAGCGGAGCTGGTTACCATGAAAACCACCGGCGACAAAATATTGAATAAGCCCCTGCAAGCCGTGGGAGGCAAGGGGCTGTTTGTGAAAGAGCTGGATAAAGCCCTGCTGGAGGGACGCACCGATCTATCGGTGCACAGTTTAAAAGATTTGCCCATGGAACTCCCCCAGGCTTTGCCCATTATTGGCTACTCCCGCCGGGAGGATCCCCGCGACGCTTTGGTTTTGCCTCAGGGCGTAAGCCATTGGAACGGGGAAGGCATTGTGGGCTGCGCCAGCCCCCGACGCATTGCGCAGTTGAAACGCCTGTATCCCAAGGCGCGCACCGCTTTGATACGCGGCAATGTGCACACCCGGCTGCAAAAGCTAGACAGCGGCCAGTATTCTGCCACCATTTTGGCGGCGGCAGGGCTCCGCCGCTTGGGGCTGGAACAGCGTATTTACCGTTATTTTTCCACAGAGGAAATGATTCCCGCGGCGGGGCAGGGCATTCTGGCAGTGCAGGGCCGGCAGGGGGAGGATTATAGCTGCCTGCAGGGGTTTTTTGATGCGGATGCCGCCGCCTGCGCCTTGGCGGAGCGCACCTTTGTGCGCGTGCTGGATGGCGGATGTTCTTCTCCCATCGCCGCATATGCCGAAATACAGGCGGGGCATATGCGTCTAAAAGGGCTGTTTTGCCATCCAGACGGTTCGGGCTATTGGACAGGGGAGATAGAAGGGCCAGCCAGCCATGCCCAATCACTGGCCCAATCGCTGGCCCAGCGCGCTAAGGAGGAACAAAAATGACAGCTAGTGCGCACATTACAGGCAAGGTTTGGCTGGTGGGCGCCGGGCCCGGCGACGCGGGGCTGCTCACCGTGAAAGGAAAGGCCGTGCTGGACGCGGCCCAGGTGGTGGTTTACGACGCATTGGTGAGCCCGGAGCTGTTATCTCAATTGCCCAGCGGCGCCGAAAAAATCAATGTGGGAAAAAGAGCCGGGCGCCACACTATGCCCCAAGAGGAGATTAGCCGTTTACTACTGAACAAAGCCCAAGAGGGCAAGCGCGTGGTGCGGCTGAAAGGGGGCGACCCCTTTCTGTTCGGCCGGGGCGGCGAAGAGTTGGCGCTGCTTACGCAGCACGGCGTGCCCTATGAGGTGGTGCCCGGGGTGACCTCTGCGTTGGCGGTGCCCGCCTATTGCGGCATACCGGTCACTCACCGGGACTATAGCTCTTCGGTGCATATTATCACCGGACACAAAAAAGAGGGGCAGCCGTTGGCGCTGCCCTACCAAGCGCTGGCCCAAACAGGGGGCACGCTGGTATTCCTTATGAGCATGACGGCCCTGCCGGAAATTTGCACCGGTTTGATAAAAGCTGGCATGGATCCCGCTACGCCGGCGGCGGTGCTGGAAAAAGGCACCACCGCCGATCAGCAGGCGCTGGTGTGTGATTTGGCAAACTTGCCCCCTCTGGCAGCAGAGCGGCAAATGGGCGCGCCCGCTGTAATTGTTGTGGGCCAGGTGTGCGCCCTGGGCCAAACGCTGGCCTGGCGGGAAAAGCTGCCCCTTTTTGGCTGCCGGGCAGTGATCACCCGGCCGGAAGACAGCGCCGGCACCCTGTGCGAAAGGCTGCGCCAGCTGGGTGCCGAGGTGCTGCAAGCGCCCGCCATCTGCACCCAGGCGTTGGCAGAAAGTCCTGCGCAAAAGGCCGCCATCGATCAGCTGGAGTGTTTTCATTGGCTTGTGTTTACCAGCCCCAAAGGGGTGGATCTGTTTTTTGGGGCGCTTTTGGAGCATAAAAAAGACAGCCGCGCCCTGGCGCATGCGCGTATAGCCGCCGTAGGGCGCGCCACCGAGGCCCGCCTGCGTGAGAAAGGGCTGCTTGCCGACCTGGCGCCGCAAACGCACGACGGGGAACACTTGGCCCAGGAGCTTTCCGCACAACTGCGGCCGGGAGACCGGGTACTGCTGCCCCGCGCCCGCGCGGGATCGCCCCAGTTGCCCCGGCTGCTGCGCGAGCGCTTGCAGGCTCTGTCGCCTCTTGCCGATGTAAGCTGTCAGGTGCAAGAGCTCCCCTTATACGACACGGTAAACGCACCCCCAGGCGCTGTGGATTGGGCAAAGCTGTTTGAAGATCATCCCGGCACGCTGGCGGTGTTTGCCAGCGCTTCCGCCGTGCGCGGTTTTGCCCAAGCGGCGCAGGGGCTGGCGTTTGACCAAGTGATCGCCCTGTGCATCGGCCAGCAGACTGCCCGGCAGGCAACTGCGCTGGGCATGCGCGCCCATGTGGCGCAGGAGGCCACCATAGACGCCCTTGTAGATTTGGTATGCAAGGTATACAAAGGAGAAGTGCAATGAATTTGATACAAAGGCCCCGCAGGCTGCGAAATAGTGAAAGCCTGCGCAAAATGGTGCGGGAAACCAGGATGGATCCCGCATCCCTTATCTACCCTGCTTTTGTGGCGGAAGGGCTAACCCAAAAACAGGAGATCCCCTCTATGCCCGGCCAGTACCGCCACACAACCGATAGCCTGCTGCACCTGGCAGAGGAGCTGCTCAAAGCCGGGGTGGATAAAATGATGCTGTTTGGCATCCCCTCCTGTAAGGATGAGCTGGGCAGCCAGGCCTACGCCCAAAACGGCGTGGTACAACAGGCCATGCGGGCGCTTAAGCAACGACTGCCCCAGTTGTATCTCATCGGCGACGTATGCATGTGCGAATATACCTCTCACGGCCACTGCGGCATTTTAAAGGGGCAGCAGGTGGATAACGACGCTACCCTGGCCTATTTGGCTCAAATTGCCGTCAGCCAAGTGCAAGCGGGGGCCGATATGGTTGCTCCATCGGATATGATGGACGGCCGTGTAGCGGCCATCCGTTCAGCGCTGGATGCCCACGGTTATGCGGATACGCCTATTTTATCCTATGCGGTCAAATACGCTTCCTCCTTTTACGGACCCTTCCGTCAGGCGGCGGATTCCGCCCCGGCTTTCGGCGATCGCCGGGGATATCAAATGGATTACCACAACGCCCGCGAGGGGGTAAAAGAAGCCCTGCTGGATATCGAGGAGGGGGCCGACATTGTCATGGTCAAGCCCGCCATGGCTTACGGCGACGTTATTGCCCGGGTAAAGCAGGCGGTCAATGTGCCAGTGGCGGCTTACAGCGTCAGCGGCGAATATTCTATGGTCAAGGCAGCTGCCATGGCGGGGGATATCGACGAGTCGGGCATCGTGTGCGAAATGGCGGCTGCGGCCTTTCGCGCCGGCAGCGATATATACCTGAGCTATTTTGCCAAAGAGCTTGCGGGTTATATGCAAGAAGGGAGAATCGGCTGATGCACATGATGTACAATACAAGCGTGTCAGAGCAACTGTTTGCTGAGGCCCAGCAATATATCCCCGGCGGTGTTAACAGCCCGGTGCGGGCCTTTTCCTCCATCGGAGGCAATCCTCCGTTTATCCGGCAGGCCAACGGGCCTTATTTGACCGATGAAGACGGCAACCGCTATATTGATTACGTTTGTTCTTGGGGGCCCATGATCCTGGGCCACAACCGGCCGGAAGTCCGCGAGGCCGTGGCACAGGCCTGCGCGCGCGGGTTAAGCTACGGCGCCGCCACCCGGGCCGAAGTGGAAATGGCCCGGCTGGTTTGTTCTTTGGTGCCCGGCGTGGAGTTGGTGCGCATGGTCAACTCCGGCACCGAGGCGGTTATGAGCGCGATTCGGGCGGCCAGAGGTTACACCGGCCGGGATAAAATTATCAAATTTAACGGCTGCTACCACGGCCACAGCGACTGCCTGCTGGTGCAAGCGGGTTCCGGCGTGATGACCGCCGGGCGGCCGGGCAGCGACGGGGTTCCCGCCGGTTGCACAGCGGATACCCTAACGGCCACTTACAACGATCTAGTTGGGGTAAAGGCCCTGTTTGACGCCAACCCCGGCCAAATCGCCTGCATTGTGGTGGAACCAGTGGCGGCCAACATGGGCGTTGTGCCGCCGCAGCCCGGCTTTTTGCAGGGGTTGCGCCGGCTTTGCGACGAAGCAGGCAGTGTGCTCATTTTTGATGAGGTTATCACAGGCTTTCGCCTTTCTCCCAGCGGCGCGGCGGGTTACTATAAGGTGCAGCCGGATCTGTTCACCTTTGGCAAAATCATCGGCGCGGGTATGCCGGTGGGCGCATATGGCGGCCGGAGGGATATCATGAGCGTGGTCGCCCCATTGGGCGGCGTGTACCAGGCGGGCACCCTCAGCGGCAACCCGGTGGCCATGGCGGCTGGCCTGGCCCAGCTTACTTTACTGCGGGAAAATCCGCAGTGGTATAGCGAGCTTAACGCCACAGCCGACGGATTCTTTACCGAAATCCAGTCGATCCTGCGTGAGCGGGGGCTGGCCTACCCGGTGAACCACGTGGGCAGCCTGGGGTGCATCTTCTTTACACAGCAGCCGGTGGTCAATTATGAAGACGCCAAAACGGCAGATACCCGGGCCTTTGCCAGCTACTGCAAGTATATGTTAGCCAACGGTGTTTACTGTGCGCCCAGCCAATTTGAGGCCATGTTCCTTTCCACTGCCCATACCAACGCCGAACTGGATAGAACGTTGGAGATTATGCGCAATTATTTTAAAAGGGGCAGCGTTAACCGATAAATCAGCCCATTTTGCCAGTTGGCATATTTCAAATGAAACAGCGCCTTAAACAGCGCCGCCTTGTTCCCTTTATAGAGGGAACAAGGCGGCATTTTATTTGTATCATTTTGTAAAAAGCTTATCAGGCGCTAAAAAGACAAGTTCCCCCATAAGGGGCGCCAAAAAGGTGGACGGAGCCTGTTTTTGAATCACTTTCCTATCTTTTTGCTATACAAAAAGCATTGTAGCGCCACTTTCTTTTTTCCCAGATCCAACAGGATATCTTTTTCCCCGGCGCGTTCAAAACCTCGATGCTCATAAAACTGGTATGTACAGGCGTTATCGGTATACAGATATACCTTTTTGCCCGCTTCCCGGCGCTCGAATTCTTGAAGTAAAAAGCTCCCGATCCCCTTCACCGCACTATCTGGATCGGCGGCAAGAAATAAAATTTCACCATCCGGCACATGGTGTTTGCAGTATTGCGCAAACATTTCTTCGTTGGCTTTTTCATATGCACCGGCGCTACCCTTGGCAAAGCATTTTTGCAAAAGCCTAAAGAGCTTCACATAAATGGTTTTGCCAAAGGAGCGGCAGCGCTTTTGCTCCCCCTTTATTGCAGCCAGCAACACGCCTGCAAATTTGTTATCCGCATAAGCGGCGATCATTTGCGTGGCATGCGTCATTTCTAAATACCAGAAGTACCTTCCATATGCCCTTAATAAAAATGAATTGTCAAAATACCAATCAAAATGCATACCTTGAATGGCAAACTGTATCGCCTTTTTAACGTCTCTTTTTTCTAATTCTCTAATCTGTAATTTCATAACCGAATCCCAGCTTTTACTTTTTAGAAAAATAGGAAAGCGGGTAAGGAAACCGGAACTTCCTTGCCCGCTATGGTGGTTATTGATTAAAGCAGATATGCGAAATCCGTTACCACTCCCGGCTTCTTAGAACAGATCCATGATATAGCAGGGCTTGCGGTAAAACACCTGCTTCAGCGGCGCGCCCGCATGGTGCACCTGCACCCGGGGCATCCAGGGAATATCCTCCGCACCCCGTGCGCCGGCAATGAGGGCGGAAAAGTCGTTAACCGTCATGGTGACATCGGGCTCTTCTTGGGTTGCTTCCACCCGGTTGGCCTCACCCGGCGCGAAGTGCACGCGCCAAACTCCGTCGTTTTGGGGCAACGTGGCATCCGTTATGCGCATGCACAGCGTGCCGCTGCCTTTGCACCGGCAGGATGACAAAACCTTTTGCACATTGACCGCCCGTATCATCGTGTTAAAAAACAGCTGGCAGTGAGCGGTATTGTTTTCTCCCACCATAGAAGCCAGAGGAATAGCGCCCGGCACGGTAAAGCGGATCTTTTGATAATAAGCGGGGAAGGCGGTTTTAATAAAATAGAACAGCCCCTGCAGCGCCCGGGCATCCAAAAACAGCAGGCCGTTGCGCATGGGGAAGTCGTTGGTGCAGTCCATTACAGCCCCTTCTGCCTCCTGCTTTTTGTGGCAGATCAAAAAGCTGCGGGCCTTGCCTGTTTCATCCCGCCACACAAAGATGTAGCGCTGCTGGTTGATGAGATTTTCCTTTTCCAGTTCCTCTTCAAAAACAGCACGGTGGGCGGCCAGGTTGTAATCCCGGTAAAACTCCCGGTAAATATCCAACAGCGGCTGGGTGCTGTCGCCCGGCAGAAGCTGCTCCACCGTGCCGCCTACGTCTTGCCCGGGCAAATCGCTGAGCGGCAGGGTCCACCGGTAAGCCTGCGCTCCCACCTCATAGCCGAACTTGCGGTAGTATTGGGTGCTGAAGGGATACAAAAATGAAAAGGCAAAGCCTTTTTCATACATATCTTGAAGCGCCGCTGTTATGGTGGCACGAATAGCCCCGTTTCTGCGGTATTGGGGCAAAGAAGCCACACCGCCAACGCCGCCCATGAAAACTTCTCCGCCGTCAAAATGGCAGCTGTATTGCCGGATGTTCATGCACCCATATAGCACCGATTCATCATCCGAAAAAGATCCCCACATCCAGGTGTCGGCCCTTTGGGGCGCCCCTTGTTCGGCCTGCTTTTCAGCCTCTTCTTTCTCTTTTTGGTAATCGCAATTGCCTTCAAAGGCCACCGCCTGCACCAGATGGGCCCGGTAGTGCTCTTGGGGAGTTAACTTGCGCACCAGCATAAAATTCCTCCTTTCACCCCGGCCCGGCCGGGGAACGAATCATCTATCGTTACCCATCCATCTTACCATAGCAGGCGGTATAAAAGCAATCGGCGGCGGGTGATATCAACACAAGTCCCGCCGCGTCAAAGTTGCAACAAGCCCTGCACGTTCTTTTTCAGTGCCGTTACAGCTTATCTACCCAATAATCTACCGCCTGCCCCAACAGCGACGCGCAGCCGTCTACTTCTTTGTCGTAATATTGCAAAAAGCGCGGATCCGCCGCGTAAGAAAGGGCAAGGGCCCTGTGCGCCTGCGGGCTGTAGCTTGCCCAGGCTATTTGCAGCCACTTCTTGTGTAGCAGCACAATCTCACGCGCCGCTGGGCTTTTGGGTTCTATCCCGGCGGCGGCTGCTTGCTGCAGCTTGTGTGCAATTTGTTTTTCTAGGCTGCAAAACAGCTCATATTGCTCTTGGGGCATATTTTCAAACTTTTGTAAAGAGCCTTCTACGGCTGCGTCGCCAAATTTTTGCCGCGTTTCGGCGCCATAGCGCTTTTCATTTTCAGCAAGCCGGGCCGCTTTCAAGGCCGCAAATTTTTCGGCTTCACTCATCTGATTTCCTCCTTGCTTTGATAAAATGGTACTTTTCACCGTTTGAATCAGGTCATTCAGGCGCTTTCTTTGAGCCTCCAAGCTTACTAAGTGATCCTGCAGCGCGGCCATAACGTCGAACCCCTGCTCATTGACGATGCTTTGAATGCGCTTTAAATCAAAGCCTCTCTCGCGATAAAACAGGATCTGCTGTAACAGCTCCAGCTGCCGCTGCTCGTAGTACCGATATCCCGCCTGGTTAACATACGAGGGCTTGAGCAGCCCTATTGCATCGTAATGGCGCAGGGTGCGCGCGCTTACCCCCGCCATGCGGGATACTTCTCCGATTGTATAGGCCATAGCCCCCTCCTTTCTCATCCGGTATTAACAGCATAAGGCTTGCCGCTGCGGCAAAGTCAAGAGGTACATTCAAAATTTATTTTAGTGTGTGTTTCCTATTGATCACGAGCCTTTGTCTCAAGGCGTCAAACTAATATATAAAAAGCCTCTCAGCCGGTCAACAAAAACGCCAGCTGAGAGGGCTGAATGGGCAAGCAACGCCGCGCTTGTTTTATTTTTTCTTTCCATACAAAGGGGGCAACGTTTCTATTTCTGCGCCTTTTTTGAGGCAAGAGATCGCCGTTTTGCCCTTTGCCGCTGCTATGGGCACGTTTTCAGTTTTATTCCGTGCGCAACGCCACCACCGGATCCTTCTTTGCCGCGCTGCGGGAGGGGATAATGCCCGAAATTAAGGTCAGCGCCATGCTGATGAGGATAAGAACAATCGCCACCGGAACAGGCAAGTAGGCGTTCAGGGCGCTGATACCGGTAAAATGATGCAGAATCAAATTGATGGGGATACACAACAAGTAGGTAATCAGCACGCCCAGCGCGCCGGAAGTAAAGCCGATAATCACCGTTTCGGCATTAAACATGCTGGAAACATTGCGCTTTGAAGCGCCGATGGCCCGCAGGATGCCGATCTCTTTGGTGCGTTCCTGCACCGAAATTAAAGTGATAACGCCTATCATAATAGAGGAAACAATAAGCGAAACAGCCACAAAGGCGATAAGCACGTAGGTGATGGCGTTGATAATGGTGGTAATAGAAGACATCATCAACCCTATATAGTCGGTATATTCGATTTTTTGCAGGTCATCCACCGTATTGTTGTAATCGGCGATCGCCTGCTCAATGGCCTCTTTATTTTCAAAGGAGGAAGCATAAATGTTGATGGAGGCCGGATCGTCCAGATCCACATATCCCAGCTCCAACAGATTATCCTCATAGCTGGACTGTGAAAATTCCAGCACCTCGTCGTAATAGGTAGCACACTGTCCGGCGGTATAGCCGCCGGCGGCTGCATCCAACGCGGCGGCCTGCTGCTGGGTAGTCATGGCCGCCATCTGGCTTTGCACCTGTTGGGCATACTGGGCTTTAAACTGCTCTTCTATTATCTGCGCATACATCTCGTTGAGCTCTTCGTCGCTCATCGCCGCCGTATAGTTTTTGATTTCTTCCTCGCTCACGCCGGTTTGCTGCGTCAGGGCCTGCACCATGGTCTGCTCAATATCCTCTCGGGTCATGGCGCCCATCGCCTGGTTAACGGCCGCGTCTACCTGCTCTTGGGTAGGCAGACTCATAATTTTCACATAAGTATCTGCCTTTGCCGCCTCATCCAGCTGGGTAATGTACTGACGGAAGTCGGCGGCCTTTTGCTCATCGGTGAGATCGCCGGTATTTTCCTGAAAGGGGAGACCGGTAAAGATATCGGTAGAGGGGTTTTCCAGCTGGGCAGTTACCGCGTCGGCATCTTTGGCTTGATCGATAATATACTCGGTCAGGGCGCTGGTATACCCGATGGAGCCGGAAAGCATAGTGGATACCGCGTCGTCGCTGGGGCGAATAATGCCCGAAACCTTCAAAACCGTTCCGTTGTCGTAAAGATAGCGCAGCCCGGCGTTGGTTTCCCTCAGATCCACATAGCGCCCGGTGCTTTCATCTAGGGTGTAGCAGTCTGAGTTGAGGATAGTGCGGTATTCTCGATTGCAGATCTCTTCATATGTCCACTTTTGCTCTTGCACCTCTACCTCGGTTTTATTTACTGCTGCCTCCATAATGGCGTCAATCTCATCTTTGGATTTTAATCCCAAGGCGTAAAGGGCCATGTCGTCTATTTCGTTATTTTCATCCAGCACCAGCACAATCTCGTTGTATGCGCTGGGCCAGGAGCCATACACTACGTCATACTGCTTTTCCAGCATAGGGCTTATCAGCTGCCCTTCTTCACCAGGCAACATTTCTTGCCAAAGAACCATAGAGGAACCGGAAGGGGAGAGGGAAGATAACGTTTGCATGCTGTCAGAAAAACCGTAATCTTCCGACATACCCATCATAGAAGAAAGATCCATGCCAAAGTACTCCAGCAACAGATCCTGCATTAGCTCTTGGGAATCGGATCGTATAATGGTGCCGTCTACATTTTCGGTATAAACCAGCAAATCTGTGTCGTAGGTATACTGAACGCCGCTGATTGCTTCTTTTAATCCGCCTTCCTCCTGGGGGGTAGCCAGCTGATCCTCCAAATAAGTTTTAAAGGATTTTAGGTCATTTTCTGTGGCGCTATCGGAATTTAAGGCATTGACCAAGTTATACACCATGGATTTTTGATAGACAGCGTCGTTCTCATGCTCGCTATCGGATTGCGCCGCCCCGATAAAGGCTTCCATCAGCGAGGTCAGATCCATGGCCTGGGCCTCCAGCGTAATCGGATAAGAAGACAGCGTGTCTTCCTGTATGGTATTGATATAGGTTGTAGTGCCCTGAGACACCGCAAAAATAAGGGCAATGCCGATAATACCAATACTGCCGGCAAAGGAGGTTAAAGCTGTGCGCCCTTTTTTGGTAAACAGGTTTTTGAGGGAAAGGCCGAAGGAAGTGGCAAACGACATAGAGGGCCGCTTGCGTGTTTTCGCCTTTTTGTTGTTCTGCTCTTGCTGTTTTTTCAGCTCCTGTTGCTCCTGCCGTTCCTCTTCCTCCGAAAGCGGCGCGGAATCGCCGGTGATAACGCCGTCCAGCATGCGCACAATCCGTGTGGAATATTGCTCGGCCAGCTGCTGGTTGTGGGTTACCATAATCACCAGCCGGTCTTTGGCAATCTCTTTTAACAGCTCCATCACCTGCACGCTGGTTTCGCTATCCAACGCGCCGGTGGGTTCGTCGGCCAAAATGATATCGGGGTTGTTGACGATGGCACGGGCGATAGCCACCCGCTGCATCTGGCCGCCGGACATTTCGTTGGGCTTTTTCTTTATCTGCGAGGCAAGGCCCACCTCTTCCAACGCTTTTTTTGCCCGCGCCCGGCGCTCCGCTTTGGAAACGCCCGAAAGAGTCAGCGCGAGCTCCACATTTTGCAAAACCGTTTGGTGGGGAATGAGATTGTAGCTTTGAAACACAAAGCCCACCGAATGGTTGCGGTAACTATCCCAATCGCGGTCCTTAAAATCTTTGGTAGATTTGCCGTTGATGATAAGGTCGCCCGACGTATATTGATCCAGCCCTCCGATAATGTTCAGCAGGGTCGTTTTTCCGCAGCCGGATGGGCCCAAAATAGACACAAATTCCGACCGGCGAAACTGCAGGCTGACACCCTTGAGCGCCTCTACCGTTTCGCCGCCGGCTGGGTAATCCTTTTTGATGTTCTTTAATTCCAGCATATCTTATCTCCCTGTTGCGATAAATTTCAGAGCAAGTTCCATTCTCCTCAATGCCTGGCCAAGATTTATGCGGCTGGTTTTGGGGGCGTTCTGTATCAAATTGCGCGAACCATCGTATCCAATCCAAGGCATGGCCTCATTAAAAACCGACCATAGCCTGCGTTACCCCCGCTATATGCAAATGCCACACTCTATTCTAGTAAATGAACCTTGTTCCGTCAAGCAAAGGGCTTGGATATCCAATATCAAAGCTGTTTAGCTTGCCGCCTATTTCACCTCCGGTAATCCATAAAAACGCAGGGATTATTTTATATTATTCATAAAAACAATTCATCATCTTGTAATTTATTGATTTTTTATTCTTCTTATTATAGAATGATGATAACTTGATAAGCCGAATAGAAACGAAAAAGAGGGCATAACAGCCAAAATAAAAAGAGCCGAAAAAATCGTTATTGAGAAAAGAAAAGACCTATTTTCAAACCAATGTCGAAGTAAGATGTATGGCTCAATAGAGTCTTGAAACACATTCCGTCACCTATGCCAAATTTAAAATGGGCGACAGTAAGTTTGACAATCGCCCATGGGAAATCATGGTGTATAACACCAGATAAGGAGGCGGCAATATGAAGGCAACTAAAGTAATCAAGGCAGTCAGGGCAGTCAAGGCAAAAAATACAGGCAAACAAAAAGCAAGGCGCCGGTTGACGACGCGCGTTACGGGGTTGCTGTTGGCAGCGCTGGCCCCGGCTTTGCTGCTGCCCGGCGCTGCGGTATCCGCCCAGGAGCTGCCGGACGATTACCGCCGGGACACTCTGGAGTTGTCGGAGAATTACGTGGAAATTCTGCAAATACTTGGGGAAATGAATGGTAATATAGCCTTGAACAATGGCGATCCGTTCCCCCTAGACGCTGCGGTCAAGGAGATCGCTTTGCACAAGGCCGATTTTATCGCCGCCTTGGAGAATAACACCCTGCGCAGCGCCATCGAATCCTTCGATCGGTACAGCTGGCACATCCCCATCGTGGAAGGGGATTACTTTAGCATGGCAACCGTTTCGTACGTCGGCGGCGACTTCGGCCCCAGTACGATGGAAAAACAGTTGATCGAAAACTGCCAATATGAATACATTGCCCGGCCGCAGGTGGTGCAGCAGCTGTTGGAAGAACACAACCTGGCCGACGCCGAATATATTCAAGCCTTCAAAGCTTTTAATATTTATACCTCGTTTATTTATGTAGAAAAACAGGGCCGGGCGTATCTGATCCCCTTTGTAGAAAGGCAAGATTTTTCCCCGGTGGTGCACAAGCAGGTTTACCCCTATGAGCAGGCAAGGGAACTGCTGCTGGCAGCCTATGGCAACGCCAGCAACGGCACTGCTAGCATAGACACGGCCAAGACGTTGGAAACAGTGGATATTTCCGGCAGCGGGGCTACGGCTTTGTTTTGGTGCGGCAGCGCCTGTATTTTGGCCGCTTGTGTATTAACAATAACGCGGCTGCTCCGCCGGCGTGGCTAATAGGGCAAAAATAAACTCATCTTGTAAACCCAGGCTTCAATGCGCCGCATTTTTTGCAACTAGCGCCCGGAGGAACCTTACCGGTTCCCCCGGGCGCTAGTTGATCTGCATAAGCTGTAACGCCTGCTACAGCATTACTTTTTATAAACCACCCGAAATTCTTCGCACACCAACACCATATCCTCTTGAAATTTTATTCCAAACGCAGCCAATTCCTGTGTGAAAAACTCATAGTGAATTTTGCGCCAAGATTCCAGTGTGCGGTCTTCCTCTCCTTCTAAATAAGCATGTCTCTCTGTCACTTTGCAATAGGGGCAAAGGGTTACCCTTGTGGTTTGGATGATGCAAACCGCGTCTCCCCGTTTATCCAGAATGACGCTGTATTGCTTTTCTTGGGGCAACGGCTCCTCTTTCCTGTCATATAACAGTTTCAAGCTGCAGGTAGCCGTTTTAATACCATCCGCCACCAGGCGGGCCAACCTGTCGGGGTCCCCGCCAAAGCTCCAGGCTTCATAATCAAGATCTTTTATATTTTCTTTATCTGAAAATTCTTTCCATAATTCCTGTTCTGTCATAATAGCCTCTTTATCATGATGATTTGCAAATGCAAAACAAATTGGAGAGCAAAATAAAAAGCACAGAAACATCAACACAAACGGGGAGCCGCCAGACTCCCCGCATTGTTTTATTGGTTTTATTCTTCTGCGCCTGGCGCATCCTGTTCGCCGGCTTCGTCCTCTAAAACGCCGTCTTGCTCTGCGTCGTTCAACACTTCGTCTGCTTCTTCCAGGACGTTTTCGCTATTTTCTTCGCTTTCGTCCTCTTCGTCGCTGTCTTCATCGTGCGGGGCGCGGGCAATGGTTACCACCTTGTTGTCGCCATCAATGCGCATAACGCGCACGCCTTTGCTGGGCCTGGCGCACTCCCGAATGGAGTTGGCCTGAATGCGGATGATCACGCCGTCAGCCGCTATCAAAATCACATCGTCGTCCAAATCCACCGCTTTAATGGCGGCTACGTCGCCGTAGCGCTCCACATGGTAGTTGATAAGGCCTTTGCCGCCGCGGGATTGCAGGCGGTAATCGGTAATGGGAGAAAGGCGGCCAAAGCCGGTTTCACTCACGGTGAGCACCCGCGCGCCCTCCCGCAGGGTAGACATACCTACCACGCAGTCGCCCGGCTCCAGGGTGATGGCGCGCACACCGCGGGCCGTGCGGCCCACCACGCGCACATCCTGTTCGCTAAAGCGGATGGCCATGCCCTTGCGGGTAGCCACCAGCAGTTCATCGTCGCCGCCGGTCATGCGCACCCAGGCCAGCTCGTCGCCTTCGTCCAATTCAATGGCGATTACACCGCCCTTGCGGGTGGTGTTGTAGGCAGAAAGCTCGGTGCGCTTAATAACGCCCTGCCGGGTAACCATCACCAGGTAACGATCTTCTTCAAATTCCGGCACCCGAATCATAGAGGTTACTTTTTCTTCGCCCGAAATAGGCAACAGGTTAGCAATATTCATCCCCTTACTGGTGCGGGAACCCTCGGGTATTTCGTAACACTTTAGGCGGTAAACGCGGCCCAAATTGGTAAAGAAGAGCACATAATCGTGGCTGTTGATAACAAACATTTCAGAGGCCACGTCTTCCTCCCGCCGGGTCATACCCGCAATACCGCGCCCACCCCGGCGCTGAATGCGGTAGGTATCCATCTTTTGGCGTTTTACATAACCAAAGCTGGTTAAAGTAAGCACGCATTCCTCCTGCGGGATGAGATCCTCAATATCCACCTCTCCGCTCACTGCCATAATCTCGGTGCGCCGCTCATCGGCATATTTTTTGCGTATTGCCAGCAACTCTTCTTTGATAATGCCGGTTACGCGCTCTTCATGCTCCAAAATATCTTTAAAGTCGGCAATTTTCAGCCCCAAGGCCGCCAATTCCTCTTCAATTTTGGCCCGTTCCAAGCCGGTGAGCTGGCCCAAACGCATTTGCACAATCGCCTGGGTCTGCACGTCGTCCAGCCCAAAGCGCTCGGTTAACCGGCCCCGGGCTGTGGCGGGATCTTTAGAGGAACGGATGATGGCAATCACTTCATCGATAAAATCAATGGCGATTTTTAATCCCTCTAAAATATGGGCCCGCTCTTCTGCTTTGCGCAAATCGTAAACCGTGCGCCGGGTTACCACCTCTATCTGAAAGCGGATGTACTCCTCTAGCATTTCTTTCAGGGTCAAGGTTTTGGGTTCACCGTTCACAATAGCCAGCATGATGGCCCCAAAGGTTACCTGCATTTGGGTATAGCTGTAAAGCTGGTTGAGCACCACCTGAGGGGATGCGTCCCGTTTGACGTCGATTTCGATGTGCATACCGCTGCGGTCGGAATGATCGTCAATATTTGAAATGCCCTCAATACGCTTATCTTTTACCATATCGGCGATGGACTCGATAAGCCGCGCCTTATTTACTTGATAGGGTAGCTCGGTGACGATAATTTTAAAGCGCCCGTTTTTTTCTTCGGTAATCTCGGCCCGCGCCCGCACAATGATGCGCCCGCGTCCGGTGGCATAGGCCGCCCGGATACCGCTGCGTCCCATGATAATGGCGCCGGTGGGGAAGTCGGGCCCCTTAATATGCTCCATCAATTCGTCTAACCCGGCGTCGGGGTTATCGATAAGGCAGCACACCGCGTCTATGGCCTCGCCCATATTGTGGGGCGGGATATTGGTGGCCATACCTACTGCGATACCCGTGGAACCGTTGACCAGCAGATTGGGGAACCGTGAGGGCAGCACCTCCGGCTCCTTGCGGCTGTCGTCAAAGTTCGATTGAAAATTGACCGTTTCTTTTTCGATATCGGCCAGCATCTCCACCGATATCTTGCTCATTCTGGCCTCTGTATAACGGTAAGCAGCCGGGGGATCGCCATCCACCGAACCGAAGTTGCCGTGGCCATCCACCAGCATATAACGCATAGAGAAATCTTGGGCCAAGCGCACCAGTGCGTCGTAAACCGACATATCGCCGTGGGGATGGTACCGGCCCAGCACGTTACCAACCGTGGTGGCGCACTTTTTATACGCCTTGTCGGGATCAATGTGATCCTCAAACATCGAATACAAAATGCGCCGGTGCACGGGCTTTAAGCCGTCGCGCACATCGGGTAGGGCGCGCGACACAATAACCGACATGGAATAATCCAAAAAGGATTTTTGCATCTCTCGCTCAATATCCACGTTAATCAGACGCTGATGCGGCTGTATCCTCTCTTCGTTACTCAAAATGGTTCCCTCTTTTCCTGCTTTTGCTGTTTCTCTGTTATCTTAGGGCCGCTGGGCTGCTATTTTATGCCGCCGGATCCGTCATATAGCAGCACCCATTACGATTGCTTCGGCGGTTGATCATCGTCGTTCTCCTCGCTAGGCGATTCGGAAGGGGGCGGCGCTTTTTGGGGCGATTCTTTTTTTCGCCCCGGCGCAGGTTTTGCACGCCGGTTTTCTTCTTTCGTAGAAGACTGCCCTTCTTTGGCCTCCGCCTTTTGGGGCGGTTGGGTATAATCCAAATAACGCGCCTTCGCCTTATTCGCCAGCAGCCGGATTAACACGTCTGCTTCCCGCTGTGTGAGCACCCGGCGGGGAAGGTATCTGGTTTGTTCCGGGCTTAAAAACAACACAAAACCGTTCTCATCCCCAGCGCTTTGATACAAGGCCGTAAACGGCAGCCAAGCGCGGTAACGATCGGCATGCACCTCTACGCCGTTTTGATATAAGCGCACCGACTGAGCCGTTAACTCGCCTTTGCGCTGCTCATACTGGCTTTCGGCCTGCCGCCGCACTAAAAAAGGGAGCAGTGCATCCTCATAAAAAGCAACCGCCAACCCAGCGGCCGCCAGCAGCACCCACACAATTTTGTCAAACAGGTTGCCGCCGTAAAAAACAAACAGGGCGGCCCCAGCTAAAATCATCAAAAACCCCGCCGCATGCTGCAACAATCTGTGCTGCCGGGTTATCTTGCTGCGGCTCACCAACAGGCAATAGGCGACGTAATCCTCCTTTGTGATAAGATAGCTCACATCCGCCAGCGGATCCCCTTTTGGCGCAGCATCCCCAATTTTTTTGGCTTTTACCTTGCGCTCTTGCGTTTTTGCATCTGCGCCGGTATCGCTGCCCTTGGCCTTACTTCTTTGAAAAATGCGGTGGTAACGGGTGGCAAAGGTGTTTTCTAGCAAAGAAGACAATGCCTCCTGTTCCTGCGCAGGCACATTGCGTTTGGCTATCACCAGCATACGCCGCTCCCAACCGCCCATGGCAACGATAAGCGAGTCGGTTTCCACGCAAGCGGCAAAATCCGTCCAATAGCCGTTTTTTTCTTCATATTGATTTTGAATAAAGTAACTATCGCGGTACAGGGTCAGCTGAGCCGGCAACGTTATCAGCCGGTTGCTGCGATAATTTTGCAATCCCCGGCGATAGGCAGCCGCAGGCCGGTAAAGCAACTGCCACCAAATGCCAAACAAGCAAAGCGCCGCTACCACCGCCGGGATGTAAAAGCTGGCATACCGGGCCGCGTACCAAGGCAGCAAACACAACAGCAACACCAACATAACCGCCAATGCCAAGGCTTTTTTGCCAGCTGTACGCAGCGTACCGTAGCGTTGCTCCAGCATAACCCATGCTTGGGCATATTCTTCTGCCCGCAGCTCTCCGCTTATGCGCGCCACAGGCTCCCCTTCGTAAAATCCCGGCATCAGCGCGCCCCCTTTCCCTCGTCCTGGCCGGCAATACCGTCCGTCAAGCTGGACTGAAGGCTTTCATAAAGGGTCGGCATTCGTTTTTTTAGGTTGCAGGGGCGAAAAGTTGTGCTATCCACCACAGCATGCAAGGTTGTGCCTTCACTTAAAAGCGCAACCTCTCCTTCAGCGCTGCGCTTTTCCACCCGGTAAGCAAATACCATACGCGCAGGGGTAAGGCGGGCCAACGAGGCGGTTACCGTCAACTCATCCTCATAGTGGGCCGGGCGTAAATAAGATACCTGTAGCTGGGTTAAAGGCAACATAACCCCCTGTTGCTCCAACTGGGAATAGGTCGTTCCCAATGCTTTGATCCAATCGGTGCGCGCCACCTCAAACCAAACCGGATATACCGAATGATGGGCAACGCCCATCTGATCGGTTTCTGCATAGCGCACGGTTACGGCGCTTTCGGTCGTCAATCCTCGCACAGCACAGCCTCCTTATCCGGCTTTCTATTGCTATCAAAAAGTTCCTCTCTTACTTTTCTAACGGTAAAACAATCTATTTCAAATCACACAGTTGCCTGGCAGGCAACGTATTTTTTGGGGACACATATTCGCATTTCTAAAATTCCCACAACGGTAATGAGCTGCCGCCATTTGGTTGCACCCATTGCCTCCAACTGAAAACAAACCTGCGCCCTGCAATACCCCCAGACACGATTTGCCTTGCTGTTAGTCTTCCTCTTCTTGTGGGCGGCTACCGGCCACCAGCATGGCCTGCACGTCGGCCAGCACGCCCGGTTCTACCGCTCGCTGAGGAATGGCCAACAAGCCTTTTCCCGGGGCAGAAAGCACCATTAACCCCTCATATTCGGCATAACCGCTGGTGCCGTCTAGGGCAATTTTCCAAGGCTGGCCACCCTCACGGCAAACCTGCACACAATCGGGGTATACCTGCACATGCAGTTTTTTGCCGTCGGCCAGTTCCCGCGCTCTGCGGGCCACACTGACGCGGGGGGCTATCCAGATAACGGCTATCAAAGCCAAAGCCAGCACGCCCAGCAAAAGCGACTGCTGGCTGCTGCCCCAGCCGTTGACAAAACACGAAGATAAAAACAACGCAGCCACTACTCCTAAAGCTACTGTTTCCACTATGCGCCGCCGCCCCGTATGTTTTGAAAACTCATTTCTCTTGAGGCAGGCTAACACTTCTTCCCGGCGCAAAGCATAGTTTAACCCAATACCGGCATACTGATCTTCATATTCAGCGGCGCCATCGTCTGGCACAAATTGCGCCTCGGAGCCATCCCAATCGGGCTGCCCTTTTTGTTTTTCTTCATCCTCCCGCCGATCGCGCTCGCTCACTGAATCCACCGCCTGGGCAACCGATTGTTCTTTTTGCCGGGGGGTAAGTTGCTCCGCCTCACCTGGAGGTTCCGGATCCGACAAAGAAAAATCAGTCATCACAGGGGCGTCGCCACCCTCACGATCAAATGGGGGGAAGCCGTTATTTTGCAACATGTTATTTCCTCCCGAATATTATCGGCGTTGGCGCCGTGCGTCTTTATAGTCCAACAAAGGCCAATGCTATTTGCACAGCCTTGTTTAAAAAGAGCAACAGCTTAAACGTCCAAATTCTGCACATACTTGGCGTTTTTCTCAATAAACAAACGCCGGGGTTCCACCTTGTCGCCCATCAAGATGGTAAAAATTTCGTCGGCCGCGGCGGCGTCTTCCATTTCTACCTTCAGCATAATGCGGGTATCGGGGTTCATGGTGGTTTCCCACAGCTGTTCGCTATCCATCTCACCCAAGCCCTTATAGCGCTGAATATCGTCGCAGCTGCCAATTTCTTTCAGAATTTGATCCCGTTCCTCATCGCTGTACGCATACCGGTGTTCTTTACGCTTGGTCAAACGGTACAAGGGAGGCTGGGCAATATAAATATGCCCCTGCTCTATCAGCGGTTTCATAAAGCGGAAGAAAAAGGTCAGCAGCAGGGTACGGATATGAGAACCGTCTACATCGGCATCCGCCATGATGATGATCTTGCCGTAGCGCAGCTTAGAGGAATCAAATTCCTCCCCAATGCCGCAGCCCAAAGCAGTAATCACCGGCATCAGTTTTTCGTTGCCATATACCTTATCCAGCCGGGCTTTTTCCACGTTGAGCATTTTTCCCCATAGAGGCAAAATGGCCTGGAATTTGCGATCTCGCCCGCCTTTGGCGGAGCCGCCGGCCGAGTCGCCCTCTACGATGTAAATTTCGGTTTCTTCGGGATTGCGGGATTGGCAGTCGGCCAACTTGCCCGGTAGGGCAGCCGATTCCAACGCCGACTTACGGCGCACCAGCTCACGTGCCTTGCGGGCCGCTTCCCGCGCACGGGAGGCAGCCAGGGCCTTTTCAAAAATCGCCTTGGCGGAGGCCGGGTTTTCTTCTAAGTACACCGCAAGCTTATCGCTGACCAGGTTGGATACCAAAGAACGCACCTCGGTGTTACCCAAACGCGCCTTTGTTTGGCCTTCAAATTGAGCCTCTTCCAACTTAACGCTGATAATCGCGGTAAGACCCTCGCGCACATCCTCGCCCGACAGGTTTTTGTCGCTGTCTTTCAAGATGTTGTACTTTCGGGCGTAATCATTCATCACATTGGTCAGCGCCCGCTTAAAACCCTCTTCGTGGGTACCGCCGTCGGTGGTGTGCACGTTATTGGCAAAGCTTAACAACAGCTCGTTGTAGCTGTCGTTATACTGCATGGCTATCTCCGCCGATGCGCTGCCGTCCGGCGTGACGGCGGAAAAATGGATGATATCGGGGTGCACAACCTCTAACGCTCTTTTTTTGTGTATATAGTCTACAAAACTAGAAACGCCGCCTTCGTACAGAAAATTCTCCTGCACCCGGTTGTCGGGATCCCGCTCATCTACCAGCTCAATATGCACCCCGGCGTTAAGAAACGCCTGCTCCCTTAGATGGGTTTCTAAGGTTTCAAAATCATATTCCGTGCTCTCTTTAAAGATTTCGGGATCCGCCTGAAAGGTAACCCGCGTACCGGTCTGGCTGCCGTCGCCGATAACCTCCAACTCGGTTACGGCCACCCCCCGTTCAAAGCGCTGGCGGTAGATCTGCTTGCCGTCGCAAACTTCTACCTCCAGCCAGGTAGACAGGGCGTTTACCACCGAAGCGCCCACGCCGTGCAAACCGCTGCTCACTTTATATCCGCCGCCGCCGAACTTGCCGCCGGCGTGAAGTACGGTAAATACCACCGTAACGGCGGGAATGCCCATCTTAGGCTGAATATCCACAGGGATGCCGCGGCCGTTGTCATATACGCTGATAACATTACCGGGCAGAATTTTTACATCAATTTTGTTGCAATAACCGGCCAATGCCTCATCAATGGCATTATCTAGAATTTCATACACCAGATGATGCAGGCCCTTGGGCCCTGTGGAACCGATATACATGCCGGGGCGCTTGCGCACAGCCTCCAGCCCTTCCAGCACCTGTATTTCGCTGGCGTTATATTCCTGATTGGTTTGTGTGATATCGTTATTATCCAAAAAGAGACCCTCCAATGACAAAAATGCCCAAGGACGCCTATTTTTTGCCCCATTGGGCGGCTACAGGGCATCCTATCCCATCATTTTTCCTATAAAGTTATTTTAGCACAAAATCGGCATTTCTGCAAATTCTTTTCCCGTTCAAAACCACTTCTGACAATTATTTAACAATCGTTTTGCGTTCCACTCTTTCCAGGATAATCTGCACAAAATTAGTACCCTTGGCGCGAATATCACTTCTAAAATAACACGGTATCAAACTATTTTTTCTCTTTATCCTTTTCCTCTTTTTCCCCGCAAATAGTCTGGGACAAGTAGGAGCTGCTAGCCTGAACCGGACGCTTTTTTCGTATTTGCTTTTGCCCATGAGAGCGCAAAACAGGAGGCGGAAGCGCGTCGTTTGAAGAGCGGGAAGAATTGCCTTTTGCGTGTATCGAGCGCATATTTTTCTTTTGCCCCTTACCCAAAATTTGGGGAACAGCAGAGGGATTATCATTTTTGTAGGCCATATCATCCAAAGGCGCAACAGGCTGCGCAGGGGCAAACCGCACAAAAAAGGGGAGCAAAAGCCATCCGAGTAGCAACCCACATACGGTAATGACGAGCATAACCGGCATCACCGGTGTAATTCCTCTGGAAAAAGCCGCTATGACCGACAGGTTACCGCCCATCATGACAGCCAGCCACAGTATAAAGAAAAGAATCCCCCACGGGAAATAAGATACGCGGTAAAGCCGGCTGCAATTGGGGCAAGCCCGGCGGGACCACGACTTATCCCAAATACCAAAAGATATTCTTTTTATCGTTTCGGAATAATAGCAGCGCGCCCCACAATAGGGGCACTCTGGCAAATGGAAGGGGCGCGCCAAATGCCGTGGCGCGTTTTTTTTCATCTCTTGTTGTAATTGCCGCCGTGCTTGACGGGCGGGCCGTTTACTTTTCTTACCCATTAGCTTTTGTTCCCTTTCATTGGTTGCGGCTATCGCAGCCAATACCGCCTGCCGCTGCTCCCAATTTGATTCTCTTTATAGGCGCGCATAACCAAAAAGGCACAACGCCCAAAAAACAGTGAACCGATTTTTACCCAATAAAAAGGGCAGGCTTTTCTACCGCCCGCCCGTGCCGTCTCCGTATCGATCCATAAAATCATGGAGAATCTGGTTTAACTGTTGCTCTGAATTTTCTTTTTCTTGCGGCGCTTTTGCCGCCGGCTTTCGTTGTGTGGGCCGTTGTGGCGGCTGCACGCTTGCTCTATTCTGAACGGCGCCGTTGGAGAAAGGGCGTTGATACGCGTTGGGCCGTTGTACCGTTCTTTCTGTCTGCTGCCCCGGCACCCTGGACACACCGGAGGCATACCTTTGTTGCGCCGAGGGCCTGGCAGGCCTGGATGTATTGGGGTAATAGTTCCGCTGTGCACCGGCCTGGCGGTTTTTCAGCTCTATCCCTCGCAACGAGGGGATGGCTATGGTGTTACCAGCCTGTTCCATCGGTTGCTTTTGCAAAGAAACGGGGGGCGATTTATGTCCCCCAGCACTCTTTTGTGCTTTGTTTCGCCCATAGGCCGGCGCACTGCGAACAAAGCGCAACAAAAAAGGCAATAATGCGTAAAACAGCAAAAAAGGCAGCAAAACCAAAAAAACACGCCAAACGGTCAGATCGCCTCTATCCAATGAAAACAACAACACAAACAGCACGCTCAGCGCCATTGCCACCGCCGCCGAAATAAATAGCGCCGGCTTTAACCGGATATCCGCCCGTTCCCCGCACCTGCGGCAACGGTATTCCCCTTTGTTATGATCCGCCAGCGCAGAAAAATAAGACGCAGGATTCCCGCAATAAGGGCAACGGGGCAACGACAACAAACCCTTCTTTGTGCTTTGCCCCTTGCTGTGATCCGGCACAACCGGCCGGCGGGCCGCAGTTCGGGTGGCTGTTGGATTACTTTGATGTTGCAAACGCTCTTGCGCATTGCTGTTCGGGGTTCGATTGGGGTAACCTTGTTGGTTATATCTCGCATATGGTGCAGAATAGTTCGGATGTTGTTGGGAACGATATCCTGCGCGATTATCTGAACTCGGTTGCGCCATATCTGTCATCCCCTTTCTATAACATCGCCCAATGCTGGTATTTGCTTTTTCAAAAATACCGGCTCTTATTGTAACCTGTGGTTTTTACCATTTCATGAACACCTTATAAACAAGCGGCCTGCGTCATATAGTACAAGGCCTTGCTCTAGCTCAACAGCTTAAAACGGCGCTTGCTCCGATATTTTACAGCTATATATTCACATTAGAAATGCCGTCGATATAGCCGGTGCGCTTAAGCAACGTGGTAGATGAAATTTGGCTGATATACACCGTCACGCGCGCCGGCCCATCCCCTTGCGTGCTGCACACGACAAAAGATTTTGGCAATTCGGTAGACACATTCACCACCCAGCCCTGCTTTTCTGCATGAGCTAGGTAATTGCGGGTATTTTTCGATATGGTGGCGGTATCTAAATCAAAAATTCCTAAAACCTCTTCCGTTTTCACCACAATATCCTGCCCCAAATGCAGATACATAGCAGCCTCCTATTTATCCTCTTTTATGTTCTTCTAGCTTGCCAAAAGACATCCCCATCTTAGATAAGCGGTAATAAACGGGCATACCCGCTTGCTCTGGGTAGTAGCCTATTCATTTTCGCACGTTGTACCAGCAGCCGGCGGCACTGGCGGCGCATCTGCCAACAACTCACCCTGTTGAATACGCACGGCGGTGCCCTCTGCCAGACGCAGCACAGGGGTGGGCTCGCAGCAGGTAATAAACACCTGCCAGCCTTGAATATGGTTGAGCAGATAATCCTGACGCGCGGTATCCAGTTCACTCATAACATCGTCTAACAACACCACCGGGCGTTCTCCCAACGTCTCCATGAGTATGGACGCTTCTGCTAACTTTAATGCAAGCACCGTGGATCTTTGTTGCCCCTGCGAGGCATACATACGGGCGCTGCGCCCATCCACCTGTAACGCGACATCGTCTCGATGAGGGCCAACCGTTGTAAAACCGCAGGCAATATCCTCTCGTCTATTTTGCAGCAGGCTATGCTGCAAAGCTGTTTGCAGCTGTTCCTGCGAGGTGGGCTGCTCCTGCTCCCAAAAAGAGGATTGATAGTGCACCTCTAATGTTTCTTTCCCCTCAGCAATTCCCTGATAAAAGCCGGCTGCAAAAGGGGATAGGTCGGCAATATACTTCATGCGGCGCAACGCGATGCCCGCCCCGTAACGGGCCAGCTTATCTTCCCAGATATCCAGCGTATCCAGCAGTTCGCTATGGCGGGGAATATCCTTAAGCAGGGCGTTGCGTTGGGTTAAGGTATGCTGGTAACGCCCCAACAGCGAGGCATAAGCCGGCGTTTGCTGGCATAAAGCGGCGTCTATAAATTGCCGCCGCCCCATCGGACCGTCCTTTACCAACGAAAGATGCTCCGGTGAGAAAACAACAGCGCAAAAATTTCCTACCAAACGGGAAGCCGCCCCCTTATCCACACCGTTTAAGGCGGCGGTACGCTTGCTGTTCTTTATGATGATTTCTGCGCTTTGATCCCGCCCAGCTGCGGTAAAATCCATTTCCAGTTGGGCGCTGGGCTGCTCAAAGGCCACTAGTTCCCCATCACGGGCTCCCCGAAAAGACTTGCCACCGGTAAACAACCAAATCGCTTCCAGCAAATTGGTTTTTCCTTGCGCATTGTTGCCGTATAAAAGGTTTACTCCCGGGCAAGGCCGGTATTCCCCCTGGCATAAATTACGATAATGGGAAAAACGGAGGCTGCGCACATTCACTGGGCGCACACCTCGTATTCCTCGCCCTGGGCGCCTGCAATATCTCCCGGACGCATCTTTTTTCCCCGCATCGTACATATCTGGCCGTTAACCGTAACCCCTCCGCCCTGAATCAGCACTTTTGCTTGGCCACCGGTTTCCACTGCGCCGGCTAGCTTCAGCAGAGCGTCCAACCGGATAAATTCCGTATCGATGACAATTTTTTGCATAAATCCTCCCTCGTTGCGCTACCTGCGCTCTCAGCCGTTGCGAAATGCCGCTCATCCTGCAGGAGCCTTATCCTTTGTGGCCGCTTAGTCTGTCGATTTTAACCGAACCGGCAATACCAAAAACAAAAAGGCATCCCCCTCCAAAGGCAACACCTTCATGGGGCTCAAGGGTCCGTTTAGTTGCAAGCGCACTTCGTCGCCTTCCGCATTGCGCAAAGCGTCTAACAAATAGCGGTTATTAAAGCCTATTTCTACCTCGTCACCTTCTACGCGGGCCGAAAATTCATCGTTGGCTTTTCCGATAGAGGTTACACAAGAAATTTTCACCTCATCGCCGGCAAAAATACACCGCACCGGGCTTTTCAGCCGGTCGGTAATCAGCAAAGATACACGCTCCACGCTATCGATAAAGCTGCGGGTTTGCATGCGCGCCTCTGTGGCATGCGCCGAAGGGATCGCTGCCTTATAATCCAAAAATTCCCCTTCTAACAAGCGGGAAATGACCCGGTAATTGTTGGTTTCAAAAATAATATGACGCCTGCCCACAGCCAAAGTAACCTGCACGTCGTCATCGCTTAACAGTTTCAGAACTTCGCCCAAGGTTTTGCCCGGCACAACAAAATGAATTTCATCGGTTGGCTGGTTGTTTAAATTGAGCGGTTCGGTGCGCATTGCCAGACGGTAACCATCCACCGATACCAACCGGATAAAACCACCGGCAATTTCAAATAACGTGCCTGTATGAATGGGCTTTGCATCGTTGTCCGATACGGCAAATAATGTTTGCCGTATCATGCTTTTCAGCACCGGGCTGCTGATGAGCACATTTTCAGCTCCCGAAACCGTTGGTAGATCGGGGTATTCCTCTGCTGGGATCCCCACAATGGAAAACTCCGCCACGCCGCTGACAATATTGGTTACCAGCTTTTCATCTACCGAAATAGAAACCGTATCATCTGGCAAACGCCGCACAATATCGCCAAATAGCTTAGCGCTCAGCACAACGTTACCGGGTGTTTGTATATCAGCTGATACCGAAGTGGTAATACCCAATTCCAAGTCATAGCCGCAAAGCTCCACAGAGTCTTCGTTTGCTTTTATGAGTATACCTTCTAGGGCAGCTAACGAAGATTTTGTAGAGACTGCCCGTTGTACGTTAGATACGGCTTCCACTAAAGCTTGCCGGTTGCAATGAAACTTCATAGCGTTCCTCTTTTCTACATTGCTATAAACACTTTGTCAATTATTTTACGTTTGCCTATTCGAGGTAGTATTAAGAAAAAATGCCGAACCTACTATGTGTAAAAATTTAAATTTACAATTTTAAATGTGGATAGAGTGGTATACGAAGAGTATAAAGATGAAAATTGTTTTCCACCATTCGTTTTTTACGATGCAGGGACGGTGGGCGCTTCTTGCATGATATAGAGGGTGGCTGGAATGGTTTGTTATAAGGTATGGATAGGGAAGGATATAAACAGTAATAGTAATAGGCGGTTTTAAAAAGTGGAAAAATACGGGAGAGGTAGAAAATTCCTTGCGTATCAAGTTATTTTTTCTGTTTGATGATCGGGGAGAATTTGTTTATTAAATGATGTTATCCATTATTTTTTGTCTTTTTCCACTTTCTTGTGGAATTGCGTTGGGGGATTGTTGAGTAAAAGTTTAAATGTGACAACTTGGAAAGTGGCGGTTAATTGTGAAATCTTTATTGCAAACTTTATTTTTTCAACAGAAAAAGTGGAATGTTAAAAAATAGCTGTGCAATTTTGGGGAAAATATAGCTGCCTAACGCTCGTGCTTATAAAAGCTGGTTGTATGATGTCTGATTATTTTGATTTGATGCAAAATAGTCATCAAGCAAAAGTTTACTAGCACTTACCGGTCACGGATATTTTTGATAATATCCTCAACGGTTGCTTTAATCTTGGAATCCTTTTTCATATTTTTTTCTACCTGCTGCACAGCGTACACCACGGTAGAATGATCCCGTCCGCCGAACTCTTCACCAATATTGGCCATAGAAAGCTGTGTAATTTCCCGCACTACAAAGATAGCAATTTGGCGTGCGTTAGAAATATTAGCTGAGCGCTTTGAAGAACGGATATCGGCAGCGGATACACCAAAGGTGCGGGCTACCTCTTCTATAATTTTTTCTACGGTTAGTGGCGGCGGCTGGTCGTTATTGAGAATATCTGAAATAGCCGCTTGGGCGGTGGAAATACTGGGGCTTTCACCTGCCAAGAGGTAATAGGCTTTCATTTTTTTCACAGCGCCTTCCAGCTGACGGATATTGGTTTTCAGCCTGGTGGCGATGTATTCGCTTACGTCGTCGGGCAGCTGAATGTTGAGCAGTTCAGCTTTGCGCTTAATGATGGCGATGCGGGTTTCGAAATCCGGGGGCTGAATATCAGCTATGAGGCCCCATTCAAAACGGGTGCGCAGCCGATCTTCCAGCGTTTGAATTTCTTTCGGCGGCCGGTCTGAAGTCAACACAATCTGCTTTTTAGCCTCGTAAAGGGTATTAAAGGTATGGAAGAATTCTTCCTGTGTGGAATCTTTGCCGGCGATAAACTGAATATCATCCACCAAGAGAACATCGGTTTTACGATATTTCTGGCGAAAATCGCTGGTCGTTCCGCGGCGGATAGCGTCAATTAGTTCATTGGTAAAATCATCCCCTTTGATGTATAGCGCGGTCATATCGGGATGATTTTTCTTGATATCGTTGCTAATAGCGTATAATAGGTGGGTTTTTCCTAAGCCGGAGTTTCCGTAAATAAACAACGGGTTATAGGAACCCGCTGGATTGGCGGCTACGGCTAGAGAGGCAGCGTGCGCGAATTTATTGGAAGAACCCACGATATAGGTATCAAAGGTAAATTCATATTCGGAGTCGGTCATGTCATCCTGCCGGCTTTTATCCTCTGCTTCACTGTTTTCGCTGCCTTCCATTTCTTCCGGTATGGTGAAACATATTTTTATGCCGGAATTAAACACCTCGCTAAAAGCGTTATTGAGCAGTGTTAAATAGCACCGGTTCAAGGTTTGACGGTGAAATTGATTTGGCACCAGCAAAATAGCTTCGCCGGCGTCGAAATCTAGCTTGGCGGGCACAATGCGGCTGATCCATGTTTTGTAGGCGACATCGGTAATGTGTGCCTTACAATAATCGCAGATAAGGCCCCAGGCTTCATTGAAGGACTCCATACTACAATAACCTCCGAACTCTATATTCACGGCCTTTGCCGTGGGGTTGTCCATATTGTCCATACGGAAATGGAATACATTTGGTGTGCAAAGGGTGTGCAAAGAAAAGGGTTCCGTAAAAAACGGACCCTCAGTTTACGTTTTGGTTGCTGTTGGGTAGAAAACTTCTTTCCATACTTTTTTGCCCGTTTTGCCATATAAGGTAAGGAAGGTGAGGGCGCAAAGCAAAAAAGCCTCCATCTTTCATTTGGTTAGGGGGCTTTCAAAAATGCGGCAATTTATGAAGAAACCGTTGGAAAATAATTGGGTGGAAAAATTGTGGAAGAAAAAATAAAGAATGAATATTTGCTTTATATTAACATAGATTCAACGTTTTTTCAAATAGAATGTTGAAAACAAAACCGGCATTTTTACTGGATTGGTGGAAAATTTTTCTAAGTTATCAACTGGTTTATCTATATATGGTAGGGGAAAAGAATGGTGGAATCTAAATCTTGTAAAAAATGTGGAAAATTGCGAATCTATAAAATTTTGGGAAGAAACTTATGCATATCATACAATGATTGGTCGTATTACGAAATCGTGGAAATCTCAAGATTTTTTTACAAACAAAACGGCCGTAGCGTTTTGTTAACGCTACGGCCGTTTACTTCGACTACTGACTTACCTGACTACCTAGCTACCTGGCTACCTGGCTACTGAGTAAATAGCAGATTTGCTTTTTCGATTATTCTGTTTTATTTGTTTCACCGTTGCGCAAACGGATTTCTACAACAGTGTCTTGCTGATCCGGCAATGGGTAACTACTGCCGCCAAAGGTAAAGAAGGCGTCATTGTCATAGCCGTTCATGTTCCAAAAGTTACCGGGCTGCAGTTCTGAGCCGTCTTGCACCAAACGCATAGAATCAATTTTGCCCGCCAATCCTTTTAGGCAGATGGGCCCCATGCATTCTTCATAAATATGGGCGTATAGCTTATTACCCTGTTGCGTATACCGGCCCCATTCTGGCTTGGGGAACCCAGATGCCCCGCAGCCATAGATACTATCGCTGTTGCGGCGCATCCATTGACCCACTTGTTTGAGAATTTCTATTGCTTCGGGTGGGAATTCCCCTTTGGCATCGGGCCCCACATTGAGCAAAAGATTGCCGTTCTTGCTGACGCATTCCACGAGAGAGCGAATGATCATTTTAGCAGATTTGTAGTGGTGATCGTGAGCGCAGTACCCCCAGTTGTCGTTTAAAGTAATGCAAGCTTCCCATGGAATAGAATGCCCGGCGCCATCGGTCATCCCTTCGGGAGGGATCATCTGTTCCGGGCAGGCAAAATCCCCAGCAAAGGGGGAGGGGGTTTCGGTTTCAATACTGCCCTTGCGGTCGCCGCTGCCTTCTAAGCGGTTGTCAATGATAAGATGTGGCTGTAAAGAGCGGGCCATGTCCACCAATTCTTGGGCCTTCCATGTTTCGCCGGCCATATTTTCATAAGAAAAATCAAACCACATAATGTCTATTTTTCCATAGTTGGTCAGCAGCTCTCGCACTTGGCCGTGCAAATATTGCAGGTAATTGTCAAAATTACGCCCCTCGTTGCCATAGGCAGGGTTATCGCGCATGGGGTGGTGCAAATCCCCATAGTGGGGATAATCGGGATGATGCCAATCCAACAAGGAGTAATAAAGACCAACTTTCAGCCCTTGGGCGCGAAACGCGTCTAAAAATTCCCGCACCAAATCCCGCTTACAGGGGGTATTGGTGGATTTATAATCGGTTAATGCGCTGTCAAACAGGCAAAAACCGTCGTGATGCTTGGCGGTGAGCACAGCGTAACGCATGCCGGCTTCTTTGGCGGCGCGGGCCCATTGATTGGGGTCAAAGTGCGTGGGGTTAAATTCCTGAAAAAAGGGTTCGTAATCCTCTACGGAAATACGTTCCCGGTTGCGCACCCATTCCCCTCGGGCGGGGATGGCATATAGCCCCCAGTGCAGAAACATACCGAACCGATCGTGCAAAAACCAACGGGTACGCTGGGTGCGCGCTTCAATCAGGGCGCGGGTTTGTGCGGTTTGATCCATTTTGCCTCCTCCTTTAAAGCAGTAATAATAGGAATTAGGAATAATGATAAAGTTTGTTTCTTGCTTATTATAGTTGTATAAAACAAAAAAACAGATAACAAAAGATGTTTTTTATGATTATAGCAGAAATTGGCAAAAAGGCAATGCGTAAAAGCCGTTCCCGGCAAGAAAATGCTTTGATTTATAAATTTTAGCACCGGTGAAATCGTAATCAAGCGAAAGCAAAAGGCTGTATTTTGTATCTGACAAAAGAAAATACACAAGAGCTGGCAGCTGATGTGTGCTAAAGGAGAAAAACAAGGCGTAGTCTCATTTTTTAGGCTTTTTTTCGCAAGATCATGTCCCGCAGAGGTTGACAGAAGGCGCATTTTCCATATATAATGTTAACTTGCAAGGCTTATACCCTGAAAGGAGGGTTTTTTCATGCTTAGGACTTATCAGCCAAAGAAGCTCCATCGGAAAAAGGAGCATGGCTTCAGAAAAAGAATGTCCGACAGAAACGGCCGCAAGGTATTGGCGCGCCGCAGAGCGAAGGGCAGAAAGCGTCTGACCTATTAAGGCCGGTCAATAGGCCGTAGGCGGCAGGAAGGGCCACAATGTGTGGTCTTTCTTTTTATTTGGTAGTTTTGTGCCGGGGCTGGCTCACTGATTTTGGATGTGAGGCAGCCTAGTTGAAAAGAAAGGCATTGGGTGGAACAAGGCCGGTGAGGTGTTTTAAACTTTTGCCGGCGACGGCTGGCAAAAGATGTGGGGAACCATGGACGCGTTTGTTTCAATGAAAGAAAACCGGGATTTTCGCCGTTTGTATAATAGGGGAAAGTCTTTTGTATCTCCTGTTTTGGTTACCTATGTGATGAAAAACAGGGTAAAGAAGCATCGGGTGGGGATTACCACCAGCAAAAAGGTGGGCTGCGCTGTACGGCGCAACCGATCCCGCAGAGTGATCCGCGAGGCTTTTCGCCTGTTGGCCCCTCGTTTACCAGAAGGGGCAGGCAATGATTTTGTTTTTGTGGCGCGGGCCCGTACCCCTTATGTGAAAATGGACGAGGTTTATCGTGTAATGGAGCAGCATTTAAAAAAAGCCGGTGTGTTGGCCCAAAATGAGAGGCCAGTAAGGCCATGAAGAAAATATTGTTGGCCTTAATCCGTTGGTATCAGCTGACGATTTCCCCGCGTAAACCCCCTTGCTGCCGGTATATTCCCACTTGTTCCGCATATGGGCTGGAAGCAATTGAACGTTTCGGCCCATTGAAGGGATCTTTGTTGGCTATCTGGAGGATTTTGCGCTGTAACCCCTTTTCTCGGGGCGGCTATGATCCGGTGCCAGAGAAAAAGCCGAAAAAAGGCAAACAAAAGCATACAAATGTTGGGCCGGGCTGTTGCCCCGATTTCTCTTACAAACAGCCGCCCGACAGCCTGGCAGTAAAACAGGCGGATGTGCCAGATTCTAAGCCGCCAACAGGCGGGCACATGGCGGAAAACGGGCAGGATAAGTCCGAGCAATAACCGTCAGCCCAACCCTACCCCTCAACCGGCAAAGGGTTAGACAGATTCATGAGAGAGGAAAGCCGCAGTTATGCAAATATTGAATTGGATCGGCAGTATTTTTGGTTACCTGCTGTGGTTTTGTTTTGAGTTTACCAAGAATTACGGCATCGCCTTGGTTCTTTTCACCCTTGTGATTAAGGCGATCTTTTTTCCACTATCGATTAAACAGCAAAAATCAATGGCGCAGTCGGCGCGCCTTTCGGGTAAGCAAAAAGAGTTACAACAGAAATACGGCAACGATAAGGCAAAAATGAACGAAGAGCTGCAAAAGCTCTATCAAAAGGAAGGCGTCAACCCTATGGGCGGCTGTTTGCCCACCATCCTTCCTTTGTTTTTGCTGATGGGCGTATATTGTGCGGTGGTTAACCCCTTGCAGAATACGTTGCATATCGCTTACTCAAAAATACAAGAAGCACTTAATTTAATGACCCAATTGCCCGGTGTGGGCGGGGCATTTGGCAGTGGATATTACGGAGAGCTGGAAATTGTTCGGCATTTTCCCTCTTTAAAAGATAGCTTAACCATGTTTACACCGGAAGAGCTGTCTAACATTCAGATGTTCCACGACGGCTTTAATGTATTGGGGTTGGATTTGTTGGGAACCCCCAGCACAGCTCCTTTTAACTCCTTTTTATGGCTTATCCCCGTGCTGTGCTTAGTTTCTTCTTTGGTAACCCAATTCTTTACCATGAAGATGCAGGGGAATGCGCAGCAAACCCAGGGCTGCATGAAAGTAATGTTGATTGTGATGCCGCTGTTTAGCGCTTATATTGCCTATAGCGTACCGGCGGCCGTGGGCGCTTACTGGATTGTAAATACCGTGCTCAGCTTTGTGCAGACCTTTGTCATGATGAAGTATTACAACGCGGATTTGATGACCGCCCGGGAAGAAACCGCGCGCATCGCTTTGCGTGCCCAAGAAGAAGCGTCTCTGAAGCGCTTTGAAGTACCTTTGCAGTTGCAGCCCGGCCGGCAAGAAAAATCCGGTGAAAAGCAGCAAAAGCAGGGGGGCCAGCAAAGCGGCAAGAAAAAGAAGAAATCGAATTCAGGCGGAAGCGATTATATGGGGAGCAAGAAAAACGGCTGAGTTTGGCCGCTGTGTTTTTAACGTGCGGATATCAAACGGACTGGGGCGAAAAGGTTCGCCAAGGTGCTCCATTACGGTTTTTGGTTGATTAGTCACTAATTTGGGGGTGTCAGATCGTGAATAGGGAAGCGGTAGGAGAAGGCACAACCGTGCTGCAGGCCCAAGAGGCGGCTTGCAAGGCGTTGGGTGTAGAGAGCCACGAAGCAGAGTTTGAAGTGCTGCAGCTGCCGGAGAAAAAACTATTCGGCCTTTTTGGCGGCCGCCCTGCCCGGGTGCGCGCTTTTATCAAGATTACGCCTGCGCAGGTGGCAGAGGATTATTTGCGTAAGTTGCTCAAGGGGATGGGGGTAGAAAATATCGCCATCGCTGTGGAAGAAAAGGAAGACGGCGTTGTGTTTAACCTGACCGGCGACGATGTTGGCTATGTTATCGGCCGCCGGGGTGAAACGATGGATGCGCTGCAATATTTAACCGGCCTGGTGGCCAATCATGTAGATAATTCTTATTACCGGGTTACCATTAATACGGGCAATTACCGCGAGAAACGGGAGCAGACCTTGGAGGCTTTGGCCCGCCGTATGGCCCAACGGGCAGTTAAAACTGGAAGATCCAGCCCGCTGGAGCCGATGAATCCCTATGAGCGGCGCATTATCCATACCGCTGTGCAAAAGGTGGCGGGGGCTGTTTCCTGGTCGGAGGGGGAGGATCCCAACCGTCACGTGGTGATTGGGCCGGATCCGAAACTTGCTAAAAACCGTCCGTATAAGGGCAGAGGGCACGCCTCACGTTCTGGTAAACGAGAGGGGGCTGCTGGTCAGACGGGAAGATCTGACGCATCGAGCGAGCAGCCGGTTCAGGCCAGTCAAGAGTCAACGCGGCAAAGACCTTTGGTGCAGGCGCCCAAGCGCACCTATGAAAAAGTGATGCCCGCTGGCCGCCCTGCATCTGTGCCAAAGCAAAAGCAAGAGGCAAAACCGGCTCCTAAAACCGAGGTCCCTGCTGCTTCGCTTTATGGCAAAATTGATCCCAAAAAGGAAAAAGAATAAGGGCATTTCAATGGGCGGTTGTATAATCGCCCATTTTTTATTGTTGCACCATGCAAAGGAGGAAGAGCTATGCTACCCCTACAGCCGGAAAAACAAGAACAGGGATGGGAAGAAGTGCATCTACAGAAAGCCGGGCGGCAAACCATAGCGGCTATTTCTACGCCGCAAGGAGTAGGCGGCATTGGGGTGATACGCATTTCCGGCCCGGAGGCAATAGCGGTGGCCGATAAAATATTCCTTTCTGCCTCCGGTGCGCCGCTGTGCCAAAAAAAAGGCTATACAGCGGCCTACGGGCATGTAATGGACGGCGAAGCGCCGCTAGACGAAGCAGTGGCTTTGGTGTTTCGCGCTCCCCACAGCTATACGGGGGAGGACGTAGTGGAGCTTTCTTGCCACGGTGGCGTGTATATCACCCGCCGTGTATTGCAACTACTTTACCAACAGGGAGCTGTGCCTGCCCAACCGGGGGAATTTACCCAGCGCGCCTTTTTAAACGGTAAGATGGATTTAACACAGGCAGAAGCCGTGATGGATCTGATTGGGGCAAAAGGCCGTCAGGCGGCGAAAGCCGCTATGGCTGGGAAAGAGGGCGCGCTGCAACGGCGCATGCACGCCATAGAAGAAGTTCTTTTAGATGCAGCGGCCCATCTGGCTGCTTGGGCGGATTATCCGGAAGAGGACATTGGCCAAGTGGATACGCAAGAACTAGCCGCCCGGTTAAACGAACAAGCCGATGCGTTAGAACAGCTGTTAGGTCAATACAGCGCCGGCCGCGCTTTGCAGGATGGTATTGCCACTGTGATTGTGGGGCGCCCTAATGTGGGCAAATCCACCCTCATGAATTTGTTGGCGGGATGCGAGAGATCCATTGTTACCGATATCCCAGGCACCACTCGGGATGTGGTGGAGGATACCGTACTGGTGGGGGATATCCCTTTGCGTCTGGCGGATACGGCCGGATTGCGGGACACTACCGATCCGGTGGAAAGCATTGGTGTGAACCGGGCCAAAAGCAAACTGGAAACAGCGGCGCTGATATTGGCTGTTTTTGACGCTTCTCAGCCGTTAAATGAGGATGACAGGCAATTGCTTCGCTCCTTACGGCAGCAGACTGAGTCGGCTGTAATCGCGATTATCAATAAAACCGATTTGCCCGCCCGGCTGGAGGTGGAGGAAATAGCCCAGTGGATACCCAACCAAGTGTTTTTATCGGCCGGATCTGGGGAAGGGTTGGAGAGCCTGCAAAACGAAATTGCCCGGGTGGCCGGGGTGGAACGCTTGGATCCCCAACAAGGAATGCTGGCTACCGAGCGGCAATGTGCCGCGGCCGGGGAGGCGCTTTCGTGTTTACGGGAGGCCTTGGGTGCCTTGTGGGATGGAATGACCTTAGACGCCGTAACCGTTTCTTTGGATGGGGCGCTGCAGGCGCTGCTGGAATTAACCGGCCAACGGGCCAGTGAAGCAGTGGTACAACAGGTGTTTTCACATTTTTGTGTGGGTAAATAAATTTGACAATGAGATTATCTGTTCATTTTTTTTAAAGAATAAAATGATGTTTTAGGTGCTGCCTGGTCACTAATGAAGTATGCTTTTAGATGGCATTGGATGATGCAAGATAAAAGGGGATTTTGCCCTGAAAGAGAACGGCAGTAATAGGGAAGGATATCAAAATGGAGTATTATGCGGGGGAATATGATGTTGCGGTGATAGGGGCCGGTCACGCGGGGATAGAAGCCGCATTGGCGGCTGCAAGGCTGGGCTGCCGTACCGCTGTGTTTACCATTAATATGGACGCGGTGGGCAATTGCCCTTGCAATCCCTCTATTGGCGGAACGGCCAAGGGCCATTTGGTGTGTGAGATAGATGCGCTGGGCGGAGAGATGGGCCGCACAGCCGACGAATGTATGTTGCAGATGCGTATGCTCAACCGGGGGAAAGGCCCGGCGGTGCATTCCCTGCGGGCCCAAATTGACCGGCGGCAGTACAGCATGGTGATGAAGCATAAACTGGAATTACAGCCGGGGCTGGATTTGCGGCAGGCTGAAATTGTGCAGCTGCGCCGCGCCCAAGGGGAATACCCATGGCAGTTGGTTACCCGTATGGAAGGGGTATTTTCGGCCAAAACGGTGATATTGGCCACCGGAACCTATTTGGGCGGGCGCATTTATGTGGGGGATGTGTCTTATGAAAGCGGGCCGGACGGCATTTTTCCGGCGGCGTTTTTGGGTCAGTCGTTAAAGGAGCTGGGTTTACGGCTGCGGCGTTTTAAAACAGGCACGCCGGCGCGGGTGCTGCGCTCCTCTATCCATCTGGAAAATTTGGAGCCCCAGCCCGGCGATACGCCCATCATCCCCTTTTCGGCCGATACCGACGCCGCTGCTTTGAACAACCGCTTGCAACAGGCGGATTGTTATATTTCTTGGACCAATGACGAAACCAAACGCATTATTTTAGAAAACATTCATCGTTCCCCCTTGTACGGCGGAAAAATCGAAGGAATCGGGCCGCGCTATTGCCCCAGCATTGAAGATAAAATTATGCGGTTCCCCGATAAACAGCGGCACCAGCTGTTTGTGGAGCCCTGTGGCCGAGATACAGAAGAAATGTATTTGCAGGGAATGTCTTCCTCTTTGCCGGAGGATGTGCAGTTGGCTTTTTATCACACCATACCCGGTTTGGAGGATGCGTTGATCATGCGCCCGGCCTATGCCATTGAGTATGACTGTGTGGATCCGCTGCAAATGGATGCTTCACTGGAATTTATGGACTTCCCCGGCCTGTATGGCGCTGGGCAGTTTAATGGCAGCTCAGGCTATGAAGAAGCGGCGGCTCAAGGTCTGGTGGCAGGCATTAACGCCGCCCGGCGGGTGCAGGGCAAGCCGCCAGTGTTATTGGATAGGGCGAGCTCCTACATCGGCACATTGATAGACGATTTGGTGACCAAAGGGGTCAGCGATCCTTATCGAATGATGACCTCTCGTTCAGAATACCGTTTGGTGTTGCGCCAAGATAATGCCGCTGAACGGTTAACCCCTTTGGGCAGGGAAATCGGCCTTATCAGCCAGGAGCGCTGGCAACGGTTCTGCGCCCGGCAAGAACAGAAAAAAGCGGAGCTGGAGCGCATTAAACGAGTGGTTATCGCCCCAAGTGAGGCGCTAAACCGGATGTTGGTTTCACGTGAAACATCCCCGGTGGAAACAGGGGTGCGTTTATACGATTTACTGCGCAGGCCGCAGCTGGGTTATGCCGATTTAGCTGATTTTGATCCGGAAAGGCCTGATTTAGACGCCGCATTGCTGGAACAGGTAGAAATTGAACTTAAATATGAAGGATATATCACCCGCCAGCAGCGTCAAATTGCCCAGATGCGGCGTATGGAGCAAAAAAAACTGCCAGCTTTGGATTATACCACGATATCGGGGCTGCGGCTGGAGGCGCAAGAGAAGCTCAATCGGGTGCGCCCGGCCAATATTGGGCAGGCCAGTAGGATTTCTGGCGTAAGTCCGGCGGATATCTCGGTGCTGCTCATTTATTTGCATGCACACAGCGGAGCGGATGCCCCACAAGAAGAAGGGTAAAGCGAAAAGAGAGAAAAAGTTGGCATATTGCTATATGGCATAAATGATAAAAAGACAAAAAGACGGGAGGGTTGGCTGTGCCGGAGGTAGAAGGGGCAAAAAATGCCAAAAAGAAAAAGCCCGCAAGGGCGCCCGATACGCAGGAGCGCCGGGAAAAAGAGCGTTTGCAAAAGGCTCAAAAGGCTCAAAAGACGCAAAAGATGCAAAAGCCGGAACAAGAAGAACCTGTGATGGATCAGCCCGGGCTGACGGCGGAACAGATGGAGCAGTTGCGCCGTGTTGCCGGCGAACTGGGTGTTTTGCTGGATACGCAGGCGTTGGAGCGCTTTTCACTTTATTGCGCCATGTTGTTAAGTTGGAACCAAAAAATAAACCTTACCGCTGTGCGCACGCCAGAAGGGGTATTGACCCGCCATTTTGAAGACAGCCTCACTTTGTTAAAGGCTTGTGGGCAAGCCTTCCCTCTGGGCAAAGAAACAAAGATAATAGACGTGGGCACCGGTGCGGGGTTTCCCGGCGTGCCGTTGGCGATTGCGCGCCCGGATGTCTCTTTAACCTTATTGGATAGTTTACAAAAACGTTTGACTTTTTTGCAAGCCCTGCTGCAACGGTTGCAACTGCACGCGCAGCTGTTGCATTTGCGGGCAGAGGAGGGCGGTCTTCTGCCCCAACTGAGGGAATCGTTTGATATTGCGGTTTCGCGGGCTGTGGCCCCGCTAAATCTGCTGGCGGAATACTGCCTGCCCTATGTGCAAGTAGGGGGACTGTTGGTTGCTATGAAAGGGCCAGATGTGGCCCAAGAATGCGACGAAGCGCAAGAGGCGTTTCGAGTGTTGGGCGGAGAGTTGGAGCAGGTTGTCCCCTTAACCTTATCTGATGGCAGCGGCAGAAGCTTGGTTCTAATTCGCAAAAAAGCTGCAACACCCAAGGGCTACCCCCGCCACGGCTCTAAAATCGCCAAACGTCCGTTATAAACGGTTTGAATCATCTGCTATTTCGCTCTCCCTTTTCAAAAAGGGAGAGCTTTTTTAATCGGAATCTTACAAAAAACATCCTTAATTTTAAAATATTAGCTCTATGATAGAATATAAAACCTTTCTTTGCCTCAAAATCTAATAGGGGGCAAATTCCTTCCTAAATCCCTATTGTTTTGGAGAGAATATGATGAAACAGACGAGCAGTATGATGGATGTTTTATATGCGGCCAACGATGCCTACGTGCCTCATCTGGCAGCTTCGGTTTGTTCTTTTTGCGAAAACAATCAACAGGAGCAAGCCATTCGATTCCACATCCTTTCACTGGGTATCAATCAGGATAACAGAAACCGGCTCACACAGATGCTGCAACGCTACCGCCGGCAGGTATGCTTCTATGAATTAGGGAATGTTTTAGAAAGAATTCGTTTTTCAGTAGACACCCGGGGGTTTGACGAAAGCGTGCTGGCACGCTTGTTTGTGGGCAGCGTGTTGCCAAAAGAGGTGCAACGCGTTTTGTATTTGGATTGCGACACCATTGTAACCGATTCTCTGCATGAGCTTTTTCAAACCGATTTGGGCGATTGCTTATTGGGCGCCGTGGGGGAGCCTACTGTAACAAAATCGCGCAGGGCGTTGCTGGGAATGGATAGCAAGACGGTTTATGTCAATTCCGGCGTGCTTTTGTTCAATCTTGCCCTGTGGCGCGAAAAGAATGCAGAGAAAACAGTGTTGGATTTTTATTGTTCTAAAGGTGGAAATTTAACAGCACCGGATCAGGATGCGATAAACGGCGCATTGGCCGGCAAGATAAAAGAACTCTCCCCCCGCTATAACTATGGAACCATTGAAATTTATTACCCCTATCGCACGTTGAAAAAAATTTCATATCCGGTTCCTTTTGTTTCGCAAGAATGCTATAACGCCGCAAAAAGTAGGCCGGCGATTATCCACTACCTTGGGGAGGAACGCCCCTGGCGAGAGGGTACCACGCATCCTTTTACAGAAGAATACGAAAAATATCTGGCGATGACGCCATGGAGGGGTACGCCGAAAGAAAAAGGTTGGAAAAGCTATTTTGTCTGTTTTCGTATTTTTAACGCGGTAACCCGGCCGGTACCGTATTTGAGGTATAAAATGATCGATATGCTGATTCCGGCCTTCATGCGCTACCGGGCAAAGCATAGGGAAAAAGTTGTGAAATAAAGCGCCGCCAAATAACTGAAATACATGAGGTATCTCAGTAAATATATCATGATACGGTATTTCTATTTTGGGTAAAGGCAAGGGGAACACCCTTGCCTTTTTTGCTGAAAGGTTTGCCACTGGATGCCGGAATACAGCAAAATTAGCCCCGTACCGCCGCAAAACAACAAAATAATGGTAAGAGGATCACACCGGTTGCGACAGAAGCCGCGCCGGTTTTTGTGTTATTTTATAAATGGACAAGACGTTTGGTCCATCTGGGGTTTTGTGTTATGCGTGTTGCCGTTATAAGGGAGGCTGGGCCTTATGATTCGTGTGGCTGGGTTAGAGAAAGTATAAGAAAAAATGAAGCGCTGCGAAAAAGGAGGCGGGTGCAATGCGATTTCTTGCAAAAAGCGATCAGAAGGTGAGGCAAATCCCGATTGAACATATTTTTCCCGGAAAAACACAGCCGCGAGGTACCTTTGATCAAGCGGAGTTGGAAGAATTGGCCCAAAGTATACGCGCCAACGGCGTTTTGCAGCCGTTAACAGTGCGGCGGGCGGGCAGCGCTGATTATGAATTGGTGGCCGGGGAACGCCGGCTGCGGGCTTCGGTGTTGGCCGGACTCAGCCACGTGCCGTGCTTGGTCATTTCCTGCGACGATCAGCAGGCTGCTGTATACTCTCTGCTGGAGAATTTGCAAAGGGTCGATCTGGATCCCTTTGAAGAAGCAGAGGGTATCAGCCGGTTGATAGACGAATGGGGGGTAACGCAAGAGGAAGCGGCCCGCCGCTTGGGGAAACGCCAGTCTACCATAGCCAATAAGCTGCGCCTATTGCGCCTATCCGAAGCACAACGGCGCGCAATTATACAGGCAGGGCTCAGCGAGCGCCATGCCAGGGCTTTGTTGCGTTTGCAGGATGATAAGGTGCGTGCGGCGGCCCTGGATCAAGTGATACAAAACAATTTGAACGTAAAGCAAACGGACGAACTGGTAGAACGGGTGCTGCAAAGCGTGCCGGAGGGCGCTGCTCGTGGAGAGGGTGGGGATAAGCACCGCCGGACAGTCGTGATTAAAGATGTGCGTATTTTTATGAATACCATAGATCGTGCGGTGGAAACCATGCGTTCCTCCGGAATACCGGCTGTCGCTTCCCGGCAGGAAACCCCAGATTATATTGAATGCGTGGTGCGCATTCCAAAGTCGGCCGCTTTGTCCACCGCGAAACCCGCAAAGCAGCTGACTAAACAGCTGACTAAAGAGCCGACCAAACGGCCGGATAAAAGTCCGACGCGAGGGCACAGCACAGCTACCCATGCAAAAGGGAATGCCAACAACCCTTTTTCGAAAGCAGCCGGGGGGTGACTCCGGGGGCAAGCTGCAACAAATGCAAAAGTTGGTAGGAATAACGCTTTTTAAGGCAAGGCGGTTTCCTAAAAAACCACAAGAGGCTGCGTTACCCGGCCTATCGTACCGGCAATTTTTCTCTTGTGAAATAAGCGTAGACAGCACAGGTTATTTTAAATAAAAGGGCTTGCAAACAAACGGTATCGGCTGTATCATCTGACAGCTAAGGCTGGGTTAGCAGCGGCTTTGAGCGCAAGGAACCGACATGATGTTATCATGCCGGTTCCTTGCGCTGTTTTGTTTTAATTGGGCGAGGTTATATCGCTGTTATATTATAAATTTCTCTTTTCACCATATATCAAGAGCAGACCAATGTGGATGGATGATAGAAATATATGTTGGACAAAGCGGGCCTTTTGCTAGGGAAGGCATTATAGAAAAGCATTGGCTTTAAATTGCCGTAGACCAATTCGTAAAATAAAAAGGCTCTATTGAGAATAGTGGTTCATTCACAACAGAGCCTTGGTCGCTTTTAATTTTATTGAAATTACATGAGCGATAAAATAGATTTTGCGTAATACGACAACTGGTAGATCAATGTTTTGCGGCTATATTTTGCGCCAATCGGGGTCTACCCCTTTTAAATACAGAAGATTTTTTATAATTATGTGCGATTTCCACCAATTTTTGCTGACGGCCCATTGTTCGGGATAGCTCTCCCAACACCAAGGAACTACCCAAGATCCGTCTTGCTGTTGGGTGCTTTTGATAAAAGAGCACTCGTAATCGGCCATTATGCGGTTATCTTGGTAAAGGGGGTCGCTTTTTGTACAAAAATATTGAGAGGGCCGGCAGGCATAACCAGCCTCCCATTGGGCGGTATCTTGCGTAATGCTGGCGCTCACTTTTTGACGTAGGGCAGAGATAAAGCCGGGGAACTCATTTTCTACCGAAAGACCGGTTCTTTCATAGTATTGTGCCAACCGAATATAGCATAGTATTGTGTGCATATCTTGCCCGTTGCTATTGAGAAATGCGTTGACAGCTTCACTTATTATCCGGCAAGCTAAAATCTGGGTGCCTCCGCCTTGAACCGCGAAATAGAAGAGAAAACCAGCTAGGCACGCCGTGGGATTATAATTGTATTCGTTGTCTTCCTTGCGGTTCATGTGCCACCAAGAAGCGTGCGGGTAGCGGTTGTTGCTTTCTATGGTGTTAAACCAAACATGGCTATCGAATTGCCGCGTGCTTTCTAGGTAATGTACAATGCCGTCTATAATAGGGTGATCGCGGTCGTCAAAATCGATTTCCTTTAGAACTTCCGTTGCGGCCCAAGTTTGAATCGGCGAGGAGAGTGGATTCCAAGAGTCCGCCTCTAAAGCGTGACCAAAGCCGCCGTCAATGTTTTGATAGCACATCAGAGTTTGAACTACTTCCTCTTTGCTGCCATTTTCAAAATGATACCGCCATCTAGCCAGATCTAAAGGCCGGGCATTGCGGTAAATAAAGGTTTTTGCCTTTTGAAGAACGGTTTGCATACTGTTTATCACCCCATACTTTTTGATAATAAAAATAAATCAACACGCAACAGTTTCGCCGCAATATTGAGCGATTGGTAGCAATTTGGTTCGTTTATAGGAACATTGTAGCATCTTGCGTGTAAAAAGTAAACAGATTAATACATGAAGGCGTCAAAATAATGCTTTGTAATGGTTTATATAATTGCATATAAGAAATAAAATTATTCTTCTTTCATGTTTCACGTGAAACATTAAAGGATGCCTTTTCTTTTTTGGGGCCGTATGCTATAATAACAAACGGTAAAAAGCAAATTGGCTGTGCAGAAAGGAGTTGCCGGATGGGAAAGATTATTGCCATAGCAAATCAAAAGGGCGGTGTAGGAAAGACAACTACCACTGTTAATCTTTCGGCAGCCCTGGGCGCCAAAGGGAAAAAGGCGCTGTTGGTGGATGTGGATCCCCAGGGGAATGCAACCAGTGGCCTGGGCGTGGATAGGCGGGCGGTAAAAAGCTCGGTTTACGATATGTTGATTGGCCAGGCATCGGCAACCGATATTTTAATTCACACCGAATTTGAAAATTTGGATTTATTGCCTTCCAATATGGATTTGGCGGCCGCAGAGCTAGAATTAGTGGATTTTGAACACAGAGAGGCCCGATTAAAAGCAGCGCTCATGCCGTTGCGGGGCCAATATGACTTTGTTCTAATTGATTGCCCTCCTTCACTGGGGTTGATCACCACCAATGCTTTGTGCACCAGCGACAGTTTATTGGTGCCTATTCAGTGTGAATACTACGCGTTAGAAGGGTTGTCTCAGCTGATGAATTCGGTGCGCCGGGTAAAGCGACAATACAACGATAGGTTAGAGGTAGAAGGCGTATTGCTCACCATGTACGATGGGCGCCTGAATTTAACCCAGCAGGTGGTAGAAGAGGTAAAACGATTTTTTCCCCGCAAAGTGTTTCGAACAGTTATACCCCGCGGTGTGCGTTTGTCAGAGGCGCCCAGCTTTGGAAAACCGATTTTGTACTTTGATCGCTCTTGCAAAGGCAGCATAGCATATAACGATTTGGCGGCGGAAGTGATTGGAGCAAACCGGTAAACAGACGAACCCAAGATAAGGAGGAAATGCTTATGGCAGCAAAAAAGGGCGGCCTGGGCAAGGGCCTGGATGCTATTTTTATAGAAAACGCCAGCGAAAACAGCAATAATACGGTAACGTTAAAGGTTTCAGAGCTGGAACCCAACAGGGCGCAACCCCGGCAGGATTTTGATGAGGAATCTATGGCGGAGCTGGCTGATTCCATATCGCAACATGGCGTATTGCAGCCGTTGCTGGTGCGTCCTTTGGCTGGGGGAGGTTATCAGATTGTAGCCGGGGAGCGTCGTTGGCGCGCTTGCCGCATGGCGGGTGTTAACGAAGTGCCGGTGGTGATTCGCGATTTAAGCGATGGCGAAGTCATGGAAATGGCGCTGATTGAAAATTTGCAGCGCGAAGATCTTACCCCGGTGGAAGAAGCGCAAGGTTACCGGGCTTTAATGGATGAATATCATTTTACGCAAGAAGAGGTATCTCGCACGGTGGGAAAATCCCGTCCTGCCGTTGCCAACGCTTTGCGGTTGCTTTCTCTGCCTCAAGAGATACAGGATTTGGTAGGGGAGGGCAAACTTAGCGCAGGGCATGCCCGCACGTTACTTGCCTTTTCCACCCCAGAAGAAATGATACAGATGGCCCACTTAACGGTAAAAGAGGAGCTAACAGTTCGTCAGCTGGAAAAGCTGGCGCAGAAGAAAGAAGAAGATCAAAAAGAGAAAAAGGCGCCTGCCAAAAGGCGCAGCGTTTTTTACGAGGAAGTAGAATTGGCTTTACACGAACACCTGGGCCGAAAAGTTCGCATTTCGAGCAAAAGCAAGAACAAGGGCATGTTAGAGATAGAGTTTTATAGCGAAGAAGACCTGGCGCAGCTGGCGCGTTTGCTCGGCGGCCCTGATGACGGCTTTGCCGAGGAATATCAACCAGATTTAGCCAAGTAAGGATGTTGGGTCAAAGCAAAAAACGACGCAAAAAAGGAACATCTGCTATGAAAGCAGATGTTCCTTTTTTATATGCAAATGCTTAATGCTGAGGCGTATCACAAGTTTTAGCTATCTTTATTATCTTTCTAAAAAATAACTATCATCTTCAGCTATCGTCGTCAATTGATGCGGAAAGAAAGTTCATAGGGTTACTACCCTGTAGGTTCCTGTTGAAATAAACACAAAATTCCTCTTGCTTTTATGACGAATAAACGGTGTTTTCGCAATTGAGACGGCTCAACCAGGCGATCGAAGCATCCATTGCAACACGGCATGCGTTGCTTTGATCCAAAGCGTTTAACATAACAAAATCATGTATAGTGCCCTGTACGCGCAAAGAGGTAACAGGAACACCGGCGCAGCGCAACTTGCAGGCATACAATTCTCCCTCATCACGCAATACGTCTGCTTCTCCGTTTATAATCATGGCTGGAGGCAGTGCTTTAAGTTGTTGCGTACCGGCGCGGAGCCGCCAGCGGGGAGCAGGCGTCTTTAAAATTGTGCAGGTATTGCCGCCAAAACCAAATCATTCCAGCGCGAAACAAATAATAGCCGCAGGCAAATTGCCGGTAAGAAGGAGTAGAAAAGCAGGCATTGGTTACAGGGTAGTACAAAAGCTGTTTGTGTATGGCGATAGGGCAATTGGATCTTTGATTGGCCAGCAAGCACATAACGGCTGCTAAGTTGCCGCCGGAACTGTCTCCTGCCACAGTCAAGGTATGAAAGCACACCTGTAGACCTAGCTGGCGGGCAATTTGCGGCAGACGGCATAAAGCATAATAGCATTGCTCTACCGCTGTAGGAAATTTGGCTTCGGGCGATCGGCTATATTCTGGAAAGAAAACAACGCAACCTGTGCGGGCCGCCAATTCACACACCAACTTTTTGTGGGTATGCAAGCTACCGAACACCCAGCCGCCACCATGCAAGTAAAAGATAACACCGGCGGTCTGGTCGGTACGGTTGCTTGCACAGCGCTGAATACAATCAGGGATTACAATGTGCAGGTCAAAGCAGCCCCATTTATCGGCGTCCAGCCGAACCGTTTGAACATGAGCAGGATAGGTAGAAATGGCCCCACTTTGTAACTTTTCAACAACGGGCCTTCCTTGGGCAGGTGGCAGCTGAAAAATAAAAGGGGGTGTACAGTTGTTTTCACATACCTGTAATGCTTCTTTATCCAAAGGAATACGCTTCATCATTGCGGTAAGCTCCTTGCCGGTTAATATGCAAGGGCAGGCGCTCCGAGTTCAATTTACTGCCGCCATTGAAGTCCGTCGTAAAAAAGGCTTTTGCTATCCTGTTAAAATCCTTGGGGCTTTAGGTTGGACAAGTAGGAGGCTAAAACCAGGCGGAAAGCAAGATGGAATAGAGAAACAAAAAATAGAGAGAATCAGTGCGGCTATTATACTGTGAAGGGCAAAAACCGGCGAGGCCGGCGGCATGGGGAGCGCCTGTCCTCATTCTCAGGTTATGCGGCAAGGCGGGTCTGGGTGCGAAAATTTATCTAAAGCGCTCGCGATATTACCTGGCGCCAATTACATGCTTAGTCTATATCGTTGGGCAGATGTGCCTTTTGCGGATACTCTAAAAAAGAGAAGAATTTTTGCGCCTTGTCAATTGGTATTTGCCGTACTGTAAAATGTTCACGGCTTTCAGCATACCAGAATACCCGAACGTTGCAGGTGCCGCGCCTCCTTTGTAAAGGGTTTTGGCGCAAACTTACCTGTTGTATGCGCGCGATGGGAATGCTGACGGTCCACATCGTCAACCGTTTTCCGCCGCTTACAACGACAGCGGCTTTGTGGCGGGAGGAAGCATGGGGTAGAGACACGCCGGTATTCCAAAATTGAAGCCTTCTAACCGACAGCCACCATAAAGAGGGAATCAGGCCGAGCAGCGCAACCAAGGCGGCTAAACGGCCAAAACCACCCCATAAGGAGCCAAACAGTATCAACAGAGACAAAACACCGCAGCAGGTTAGCGGTGGCCAAAGAAAGCTCCATTTTGCCCAGCGGGGCGGGCGCAGCACCTCGTCGGCATGGGTTACAGGCAGGGCGGTTAAACATCCAATTAAGCGCTGCTGGCGCGATAAGCGGCATGCTGCGGTTAACAAGCTGCGATCCCCTTTTTCTTTACCAGATCCAACGCAGTGCACATATCCGCTGTATAGACCGAACAACCGCATCAATAGGGTTTGCCGTAAAGATACAGCACCCACCCGATCCAGGCGTATTAATCGGAAATTGCGCGAAATTAAGCCTCTTTGCACCAAAGCTAAGGATCCGCTGCGGCGTAATGAAAAATCAGAATAGCGGAATGTTTGCACAAGTAAAGCCACAGCCCATCCTGCAGCCAAGATGTAAGCCGCCGCCGCTGCTATAGGCGGTATGCCCAACGCCGCGGTTTGAGCCGAGGCTTGGGCGGCGGCTGTTCCTAACGTATCGTACAGCCGGGCGGGGATTTCTTCGCCCAGAATGCGGCCGGCTTGCTGCACAAAGGGCGCAAGGATCAGTAACCCTGTGGCAGGATTGGACCAAGATGCCGCCATTAAGAGAATATTTCGGGTACCGGCGCGATAAACAACATGCTGCTTGCTCCTATCAAATAACCCGTCCATCACATGGCGCAATTTGGAATAAAATAGGGTTAAAGAAATATCGGTTCGCCTTTGATGACCGGCAGGCGTGTCTAACGAAACATGCGCCGCGCCAAATAAGCCGGAGAAAACAGCGCGCTGTGCAAGTAAGGCGTCAACGCGATCAAAGGGGATTTCTTTTCTTTGACGAAACAAAAGGCCCCGGCGCAAATAAAAAATATTGCCGCCTGCGTGCCATCGGGTCACGCGAACCGAGACGATAGCCCAGGCGATTAATCCCGCCGCAACCAACACTTCTTCGCGCAGATCCCAGATGCGTTGCCAAAGGCCGGTTGGGCGAGCCGCCAGCAGTTGTTGGGCAACAGGTATAATAAGCAATGGGGCAAAGCGGTAAAGCCGCTCCCACACAGCATAGGGATGTAACCCCGCAGAGCGGCGCTCCTGACGAAGCGACTTATGATAAAAATCTCTGGTCAGCTTTCGCCTGTTTTCTTTTACCCGGCTGGTCAAACGCGCAAAGAAAGACCGTAACCCTTTATTTTTATGCGGAGTATCCGGTTTTTTATTTTTTTGCCCGCATACATGTTTGATGGCGGCGCGCAAGCGATCAAAAGGCATTTTTATGCTTCACCAAGTTCTTTTAACATTTTTTCGGTTTGTCTTGAGCTTAGGATTTACTCGTTATTTTCATCGCCCGTCTGCCAAGCGGGCAACTGCCGGCGAAGCGCAGCTGCCTGCCGCATGGTTAAGTCATGTAAAGTTAACCGATAACCCGCCCCGGCCAAATGCAGGCTACAGGTGCGAAAGCGTCTTTGCAAAGGGGAACGCAGAACAGTAAGGGCTTGCACACGTTCCAGAGGGAAAACCCGCCTTTGGCGAAAGAAAACGCCGCTTTTTACAATAATAGCGCCCTCGGCGAACTGCCATCGGTAACTGCGGAAATAAGCGCCGCAGTACCATAGCGCCGCCAATAGGCACAGAAAAATAATAAAAAATAGAATAAGCGGCGCATAAGGATTAGAAGAGGGAAAAGAAATGGGAGAAGAGGCAGAAAAAGGATAGGGTAGCTGAGAAAGCAGCCGGTTTAAAAAGGTGTCAAGTGCTAAAGAAAAGAAAGTAGAATAGAGCGCCAGCAGTAATATAAAACAAATCAATGCAATTATAACTGCGCGCAGCCGCCAAACATGTAGCGCCGCAGCAGGCAGGCGATGCAGTTGCCCCTTTAATATATTTTTTGGTGGTGTACGAACCATAGTAAATAACCCCTTTAATCTATTACCGTTCAACAACTAAAAAACACGATTATGTTTTATACCGGTGGCCGTGCCCGAATGGCGCTCATAAAAATGTAATCATATAAATGAATCGGTTGTTTTAGTATTAACCGCCCTAAGGCGCGCCATGCGCCCCATAACCGCAGAGGTAGATAGCGAGCAAGAATGAAATTAGAGAACAAATGTGTTATCTATATTGTTAAAATTTTCCAATTGCTTAGAAATCTCTTTTTGCCAAACAGGCCAAATAGACGGCCATTCTTCAGCAACATTTGCTGGCGGGCATAGGTTTGGAAAAAATGGCGTATGATTGGGTTTCTGGCATTCCGCAAAATCTGTTAGGCCAAAGCAATGGGGAAAATCCTCTTTTTCAAACAGCGGTGCCATACCATAGGCAGCGGCATAAATTACACAAGCCGCCAAAAGCGAACCCAACGGCGAGGCATGTTGGCCATCGGGCCCGTACAGAGGCAGCGCCGGAAAGGCTTTTCGTAACCGCTGCCAAACAGCGCCCACTGGCGCAACCCGGGCTCCAATAAGGCTGGCCATTTTTTGATATGCTTGCGCCATATGGGGCTGGCCCTCTTCATCCCCTTGCTGGGTCCAGGTCATATAGGCAATCTTTCGCGTGGGTTTCTTATTTTCGTTTTGGGCATCTGCGAAACGGATCCAGCTGTCGATAGCCTGTGCAGAGGAATAAAACGTTTCTTCTGGGCCAAATGGGTGGGCAACATGCTGCAATACCACAAAATCGTAATTACTGTAGAGCAGGTTAAAGCGCACTTCCGGTTCATCTTTGTGAAAATCCAATCCTTTTCCTCCGTGGGCTATTAAAAAAACAGCGATCTGCTTTGCATTTATTTCACATAAGCGGGCAAACAGATGAGGCATATCATTAAAATAGGTGTGGCTGTTGCCAATGAATAAAAAGCGCTGTACGCTTTGTGATGAACTGGTTGATTCAGGTTGTTTCGCCATGGTTATCATTCCTTTCTTTTGAGTGGCTGTGGGTTGGCCCATATATAGAGTAGACGAGATGCATAAATGCACCATTTGCGCCATAAAATTTTTTATTGCTTGGCTACCTTTTCTGGGTTACGCTTATTGTGTTTCGCTCGCCGGAGCCAATAGGGGCAAGCGAAAAGCGTGTTTGACAGGTGCTTCTCAATTGGGGTAAGAATGGCAAAATTCCTATGATCCAATGCGCCGGCGCGTTATTGTAAATCAAGGTTGGATGCGGTATAATTAAATGTATTGTTGAGGGGGGATTTGTTTGATTATTGTGTTGGTAGTCGACGTATATGACGATTTGACCAACGGCACCACCATGACTGCGTACCGGTTTGCGCAAATGTTGCGCCGGCGTGGGCATGAGGTGCGGGTGGTAGCAGTGGCTGGTAAAGAGCACAACCCGTATGCGGTGCGGGAGCTGACTTGCCCGGTTGCCACAAGTTTTGCCCATAAGCAGGGGTTTGCTTTTGCGAAATCCGATGAAGCGGTGTTTCGTAAGGCTTTTCAGGGCGCGGATGTGGCGCATTTTCTGCTGCCTTTGCCTTTTGAGTGCAAAGCTGCCAAGATTGCGCGCGAGATGGGAGTGCCCTGTTCGGCGGCCTTCCATTTACAGCCGGAGAATATTACCTATATCACCCATACCGACAAAGTAAATTGGTTGGTGCCGTTTATTTACCGGTTTTTTAATAAGACCTTTTACAAAAACTTTGATCACATCCATTGCCCGTCGCGCTTTATTGCCAGCCAATTGGAGCAAAACGGCTACCAGGCCAAGCTGCATGTGATTTCGAACGGGGTGGATGATGATTTTATCCCTACACGTTCAGAAAAGCAGCAAGAGCAGTTGAGCCAGGAGGAGGACGGGCTATTTCGCATCCTGATGATAGGGCGTTTATCCCCAGAAAAGCGCCAGCGTGTGCTGATAGAAGCCGTGCAGCAATCTAGGTATGCCGATAAAATTCAGCTGTATTTGGCGGGCAAGGGCCCTTGTAAAGAGGCATTAATTCGCCAAGGAGAAAAGCTGCCCCATCCGCCGGTATTTGGCTTTTACCAAAAGGAAGCGCTTATCAGCTTGATACATAGCTGTGATCTATACGTGCACGCTTCTGTGATAGAGATAGAGGCTATTTCCTGCATGGAGGCATTCTCCTGCGGGCTGGTGCCGGTAATCTGCAACTCGCCCCGGTCTGCCACGCCCCAGTTTGCTTTGGATGACAGAAGCCTTTTTGAACCAGATAATGCCGCTGATCTGGCGCGCAAAATAGATTATTGGATCGAGCACCCCGAAGAAAGGGCTGCCATGTCAGTGGAGTATGCCAAAGAGGGGGACCAATACCGGGTAAATCAATCCATTATAGCGGCCGAGAGGATGTTTGAAGAAGTTATCCGGGATGATAAAGCCAAGCGAGGCAAGCAGGATGCGTAACCGGGCGGATGCCGGCCATAAGCCGGAGAAACAAGAAAAGCCATTGATTTCCCGTAATCCTATATTTGTTCTATTAACCACGTTGTTTTATTATTTGGTGGGCGTTCCTTTGTTGGGATTGGGCGACCGGTTGGTATTCGGCTTACAGGTGCGCGGTAAAGAAAATATAAAGGCTGTCAAGGGCAAGGGCGCGGTTGTGGTGTGCAACCATGTGCACCCCTTTGACTGTACCTTTTTGGGCTTGCTGATAGCGCCGCGTAAGGCGGTGTTTACCTCATTAGAGAGGCTGTTTCCTTTGCCGGTGGTGGGGCCGCTCATCCGCTGCATGGGCAGCGTTCCGGTTCCCACGGCGCCTTCGAGGATGCGCCGGTTTTTGCAAGAGATGACCCAAGCGGTGCAGCAAGGCAGACTACTGTGCATTTACCCCGAAGGGGAGTTAATCCCCTATTACAACGGGCTGCGGGATTTTAGAGAAGGGGCGTTTACCATAGCCGCTAAGGCGGATGCCCCCATCGTCCCGGTGGTTATTTCCAAACGGCCCCGCCGGGGGTTATGGAAGCTCATAAAGCGCAAACCTACCTTAACGATTACAGCAGGCGAACCGATTTATCCCACGCAGGAGGAGAATCCGCGCCGCCGCGCCCATTTGCTGCACGATAAGACCGTGAGCGTTATGAACGCCATGCTGCAAGAGCTGGAGTCGCCCCAAGGGCAAGACGATGCTTGCGCGTAATTGGCTGATGACAAAAGCGGGAATGTAAGCTGGTTTTTGGGCGTTTAACGGGCCAAGGCGCGCGTTAGCAGCCGCCCGGCAAATACACCCGCCACACACAATAGGCAAGAGGCCCCGGCATACCCCACTGCTGTTAACCGGTGCCCTTCTTCCAGCAGGGTGGCGGTTTCCAAAGAAAAGGTAGAAAAGGTTGTAAATCCACCGCAAACGCCGGTTTTTAAAAACAACAGCAACTCCGGCCGGCGGCCAAAAACACCGTTGTCGGCTAGAGCGCTGAGCACCCCAATGGCAAACGAGCCTAAAAAATTGATAAGTAGGGTGCACAAGGGAAAGGTCCCTTTGCCAAGAGGCAGCAGTCCCATAAGGTAGCGCCCCGCTGCGCCCACAAAGCCGCCTAGCCCCACAAAAAGCACTGATAACATCTTTTTACCGCCTCACTTGTTTTATTCTGTCTATCCGGCTGTACAACGTCCCAGCTGTTGTGCCGCTGGATATTTACAGATAAAGAAGTAGCAAAATTTGCCCACAGCTAATCAACCGCTGCTCATATGGCGAAGGAAAAAAGGAGGAATTTTTGTGAATATTGTATTGCTGGAACCCTTGGGTGTTTCACAAGAAATGCTGGACAATCTTGCCCAACCGTTGGTGCAGGCCGGGCATACTTTTACGGCGTATCCCAAAAGCACCGATCCCCAGGTACAGATTGAGCGCGCTAAGGATGCCGATGTGTTGATGTTGGCCAATATGCCGCTTTCAGGGCAAGTAATCCGTGCGTGCAAGCATTTGCAGTTCATTGACGTCGCCTTTACCGGTGTGGATCATGTGGATTTGCAGGCAGCGCAAGAGATTGGCGCGGCGGTCAGCAACGCCGCCGGTTATTCCACCCAGGCGGTCGCCGAGCTGAGCGTTTGCATGATGCTTTCGCTGCTGCGCAATGTACCGCAGGTAGAAAAGCGCTGCCGCGAGGGGGGCGTAAAAGACGGCCTGGTTGGCAGCGAATTGGGCAGCAAAACAGTGGGTATTGTAGGCACCGGCGCTATTGGCCGCCGCACAGCCCAGCTGTGCGCCGCTTTCGGATGCCGGGTGCTGGCATATGCGCCCCGCCCCAAAAAAGAGGCGCAAGGCTTGGTGGAATATGTAACGTTGGAGCAACTGCTGCAACAATCGGATATTGTGTCGCTGCATTGCCCGCTGAATGACTCCACCCGCGGCCTTATTGGGCGTGAGCAGCTGGCTATGATGAAGCCCACAGCGCTGCTTATCAATGTAGCGAGGGGGCCGGTGGTGGATTCTCAGGCACTGAGCGAGGCGCTCAATGAGGGGCGCATCGCAGGCGCAGGCATTGATGTTTTTGAAACTGAGCCGCCGCTTGCTACCGATCATCCTTTGCTGCACAGCAAAAACACCCTGGTGACCCCTCACGTGGCCTTTGCTTCGGCTGAATCAATGGAGGCCCGTGCGAAAATCGTGTTTGAGAATATTACAAAATGGATGGAAGGCAAGCAAATCAACAAAGTGTTGTAATTGTTGAGCCTGATCCCCCCAATAGAAACCCATAACCCCCATCTAAAAAAGCAGTCTTTCACCGCCTTTTGTTACCACAAGGCGGAGGAGGACTGTTTTTCTATATGGATAGGGGGAATTTGTTTTTCCAAATGATAAAATAGAAAACGATTTATACAAATCGTTAACTATGCTTTGAAGGTAAATCCTCCAGTATTCGGGAGGCGAATAGCCGCAGACGCATACATTGCAGATTAGGCGGCATCTGTCCGGCTGTCCAGCAGCCCAGCTGCCCAACCGGCGCATGACCCTTTTGATACGTATGTTTGAATAACATCTCGTATTTGACGAAGGCTCAATAAAATAACTAATAGGTATTTTAATTCAACTATCAACAATATGTATATATACGATTCGTAATATACACATAAATAATAACAAATAGATCTTTTAGATCCGCTGCTACTGCCCAAAAGCATTTTGTCATCTGGCTGTTTCGATTGCAGACCGTTGGCCGCATTTAACGGCAGCGGCTGCCTTTGGAATCGCGCCAAGTGTCTTTGTTCTTTTGGTAAATAATCCGCAGGCCTTTCAGCATGAGATTGTCGTCACAGATGATATTCCGTTGGCAGTAAGGAACGATAACCCGCGCCAAGCCGCCGGTGGCTACCGTGGTGGCCTTTTGGCCAAGCTCTTGCTCTACACGGTCAACAATACCGTCCAGCATGGCGGCGTTACCATAAATAATGCCGCTTTTCATACAGTCCACCGTATTGGTGCCCACCACTCTTTTGGGATCCTCCAAACTGATATGGGGCAGCTGAGAGGTTCCGCTGGATAGGGCCTCTAACGATACGGTCACCCCGGGGATGATCATTCCGCCCAAATAGCTGCCTTTGTCATCCACTACCGATAGGGTGGTAGCAGTGCCTAGATCAAAAATCAAGATGGGGCGGGGATACTCAGCCAAGGCGGCAACAGCGTCCACCACGAGGTCGCTGCCCAATTGGCCCGGGTTATCAATGAGGATGTTAAGCCCGGTTTTGATGCCCGCGCCCACCACCATGGGTTCTTTGCCCAGCAATAAGCGCAGGGCCCCCTTCAAAGCCACGGTAACTGCGGGAACCACCGATGAGATGATCCCACCTTCAATGTTGCTGAGCTGCATACCGTTGAGCTCCAGCATACTTTTAATGATAACTGCGTATTCGTCACTGGTTTTGGAGCGATTGGTCGCCACTCGGGCGGTAAAATACAGCTTTTCACCGTCAATGCAGCCTAATACAATATTGCTGTTTCCTACATCAATGGCTAATATCATAAAGCGTACCTCCTTTTACTTTTTATCATGGTAAGATGTTTTCCTCAATCAAAAAGCATTAGGCATTGCCTTTGCGTTTTTGCATATGCCAACAAGCGCGCAGCAAAACCTTCTCTGGGGCCAGGCGCTGCGCAACCCGCACGCACTTCATCAGCGCGCCGGGGGTAATAACTAGCTTGTGGGCGAACATGCCGTCGATAGCGCAGCGGGCCACCCGCGCGCTGGATAACCCCTTTACCGAAAAACGTACCCCGGCCACGCTGTCAAACTCAGTGCGCACCGGCCCAGGGCACAACACGCTTACCGATACCCGGCTGCCACTGCGGCGCAGCTCCTCATAGATGGCTTCACTCAAGCGCAACACATAGCTTTTGGAGGCATAGTATCCGGCCAACAAGGGGCCGGGTAAAAAAGCGGCAGCAGAGGCAACGTTGAGCAGGTAACCGCTGTTTCGCTTGCAAAAATCCTGTAAAAACAGCTTGGTAAGGATGTGCACCGCCCGCACGTTGGTATCGATCATACGCAACTCTTCCTGAAGCGGCGCTTCAGAAAAGGGGCCAAACAAGCCGAACCCGGCGTTATTGATTAATATATCTACATTTTGGCCCTTCACCTGGCTAAAAAGCGCATAGCAGTTTTCAGCCCGAGCCAAATCAGAGGCGATAATCTGCACGCTTTGCCCGGCGCGCACAGGGCGGGCCAGCAGTTCTTGCTTAAGCCCCAGCAATCTGTCTTCCCGGCGGGCTACCAATATCAGCGAGCAGCCCCGCCGGAATAGCTCACGGGCCATATCCCGGCCGATACCCGAGCTGGCGCCGGTGATTAAGGCTATGCGGCCTGTTTTGGTTTGCTCTGGTGGCCGCGTAAACGTAGGGTTTACCATTTGGTCAGACACGGACATAAATAGGGCCTCCTTTTATCTGTTGCTATTTGCATATTATTGTGCTTTTTTGTGGCAAATACGCTTCATACAGACGCTTTGCGCCAGGTTACCGCTTTTTATAATGGCAGTGCATATAACCGGGGGCTTCCTCCCATTTTACCACAAAACCGGCGCCTTTGGCGCAAAAGACAGAATCCGGCGTGTTGGGAATATCGCGCTCGGGCTGGTAGCCCTGGGCGTCTATAACGGCTTGTTGGTTGCGGCAGGGTTCATAGCCGTCAAAAACCAAACGAAGACTGCCCTTTCCGCCAGAAAAGGAAGCGAACTCTTTGGCGTAATCCAAAAGCGCGGCCACAGGCGCGCGGCCTCTGACAACGGTATGACTGCCTGTTGAGATAGGCAGTTGGTATTCGCCGCCGCGAGCGCGAATATCTGCCATAACGCGCCCGGCTAGAGCCGGCGTTGTTTGGGCATATAGGGCATACCAGGGCTCTAATACCACCGTTTGCGCCTGCATCAGCCCTTGGCGGATAGCTCGGTAAACCGCTTCACGAAAATCACCGCCTTGGGTGTGCTTTTCGTGGGCCCTGCCGGCTAACAAGGTGATAACAACATCGGTCAAGGGCGCCCCTAAAGCCACGCCTTTGTGTTCGCGCTCCAGCACATGGGTGGCGATAAGCCTTTGCCAGCTTTCGGCCAGCTCATCAGTGGGGCAAGCGCTTTCAAAACGGATGCCGCTGCCGCGCGGCCCGGGGGAAATCCGCAGGTGAACCTCTGCATAATGACGCAGCGGTTCAAAATGCCCGCAGCCAACCACAGGTTGGGCAATGGTTTCACGATATAGAACCTGGCAAGGGCCAAAGGAGATATCCCAATCAAAACGAGCTTTTACCAATTCGCGCAGGATCTCCAACTGAAAAACGCCCATAACCCGCAGGCTGATTTGCCCCAAAGATTCCTCCCACCTGACGCCCAAAAGGGGATCCTCTTGTTCCAATAGACGCAATCGTGCCAAAGCCTCTTGCGTGTTGACACAACCGGCATCATATTCCACCCGGGCCCACAGAGCAGGGGCAGTTTCATATACGGCGCTTTCCATGCCCGGGCCAACGCCATCCCCAGGGCGCAAACCGCTCAGGCCGGTAACGGCGCACAAATCGCCAGGTTGCGCCTTATCTAAATGCCGGTATTTTTCGCCGTTATAAACGCGCAGCTCGTTGACCTTTTGCTTTTGTTCCGCATCCGTGCCGAAATCCCAGGCCAGTTCCTGCCGGGGCAGCAAGGTTCCCGACAGCACCTTTAGGAACGTGATGCAGGCCCTTTGATCGTCATGGCGTATACGGTAAACCCGGGCCCGAAAGGGGTTGCGTTCCTGCCCTTGATATTTTCCCCATATGGTGGCGGGGGCCAGGCTTTTGTTACAAGGGGGACCGGCCAGCAGCGCTAGAAGATCCAAAAATGCCGTTACCCCTTGATCTTGCAGCGCCGACCCCTGCAGGTAAGGCAGCACTCTTCCACCGGCAAAGAGTACGCGCAGCCGATCCGCAATAAAACCCTTCTCCAACGGCGCGCCGTTTAAGTAGCGCTCTAAAAGTTCCTCATCCAACATGGCCAGCTGCTCGAGTGGTTCGAGGGTTTCGTCTGTTACAAGGCTGGAATCTTGCGTGAAAAAATCTAGATTTATCAAGGCGTCCGGCGTATCGGTTAGTTGTTTGAGTTCTTCCAACACTGCCCCGGGATCGGCTCCGGCCCTATCTGTTTTATTCAAAAAGAAAAGAGTGGGAATATGGTGCCGGCGCAATAGTTGCCACACGGTTTCGGTGTGCCCCTGCACGCCTTCAACACAGCTTACCAACACCACGGCACAATCCATCACCTGCACGGCACGCTCCATCTCGGCTGAAAAATCTGCATGGCCGGGCGTATCAATCCAGTCAAAAGAAAGGTCTTTCCAGGTAAATTCCGCTTGGTCAGAAAAAATGGTCACCCCGCGCCTGCGTTCAATGGGATCCGCATCCAAAAAGGCGTTCTGGTGATCCACACGCCCACGGGTGCGGATGCTTTGGGCGTGATAAAGCACCTGCTCTGAAAATGTGGTTTTTCCGGCATCTACATGGGCTAAAATGCCTATGGTGCGTTTCATCCGCAGCCCTCCTTTTATCCAGATAGTTGATTTACTAAAATAATATACAAGAAATTATGATAAACTCTGTAGCGCCCGGCCAAAACAACCCTTGTCAAAAGGCTTTATTGATATTGTGTTACCCCGCAAGCAGCAGCATCTCATCGCCGGGCAATACCCCACCGGCAAAAGAAAGCTATAAAATAGTGGAGGCTCATTTTGCCCACAGCTAAAGCGAGGGCTTCCCCCAAGAGTGAATCAGCTTTTTTCTGCGAAAATCAGCAGCCCCTTAGAAAAATAGATCGTACCCCGTAGGGGGTGTGAGCGTAAGCGAACACGAGCGCCGTCTTTTTATGCGCGGATAGACCATTCCTCCTACCAAGGGAGGGGGACGGACTTATTTCTTGAGAAAAACGGCCCGCACCTCCGTCAGGAGGGCGCGAACATAAGTGAGCGAGAGTTATCTACCGAGAAAACCAGCTGCCTCCTTAGAAAAATAGATCGTACCCCCGTAGGGGGTGTGAGCGTAAGCGAACAAGATCTATTTTTGGGGTGTGCACAACTCGGTTGTGCACACATTATACCACGCGCCCCGCAGCGTTGTCACTAGCGGGGCGCAGTCACTACTTTTTCACTTCGTGAGCCGGATCAGATTCTTCTGGCGGAACTTCTATCTTGCCGTGAATTTTCTCAAATTCATCAACACATTTGCGAATCAAATACAGCAATTGTCCGTTGCCGGATCTGCCCTCGTAATCGGCGATATAGAAAAATTTGTGGTGAAGTTCCCGATTGATACGTAACCCTAAATGCTTTTCATTTTTTGACATATTGGCCTCCTACATCATAAAAATTTTCGCTTAGACTGAAAATATTGTCTTATCAAGTAGATAATAAGTTCAATTTGCGCTATGATGAGGAAGATGTACTTGCTTTGAGTACAGTGAATCTTTCTTAAGAGGAGAATAGGGCTTATGGCAAAGAATCAAACAGAATTTGAAGCAAAATGCTATGCAAGGTTTTCACAAAATTTAAAACAACTACGTGAACAAAAAGGTATGACACAATGGCAGGTAGCGCAGATTTTAGGCGTAGATCGATCCTCCTATTCTTATTATGAGCTGGGGCGGCATGTACCGCCGGTTAAAAAATTCATTGCCATTGCGCTTTTGTTTGGGGTTTCCGCCGATTGGCTGCTTTTTCATGAATAGGTCTTGCTAAAAATTGCGCATTGCGGTATACTAGAAAAGTTGATTGCCAATTGCCGATGATGAAAGCTTACGCCGCTTTTGGCTGGATGTTTTGTTATCATGCTGTGAAAAACCGGTTTTAAGGCGTAAAGGTATAATGAGGCAGATAAGGGATCAGGCTTACAATTGAATCCGACAGTTCGTGACCATCCTGTCGATAAACAAAACTACGGGAATTGCTGCGTGCAAATGCTGTGCAGGTGTGCTCCCTATGGAGCAAACTGCTTGGCGGGCCGCTGTTGTTTAGATGGGCGCTGTGCGCCCTTTTTTTATGCTCGTTTTGCGGGGCGTTGCGGGAACAATAGTGCGAAAACTGGCGCGTGGCGAAAGCGTTCGCATCTGGCCGGGTGAGCGCCCGGCAAGAGGCATGTGCAGGATGGATTGCGCCCCAAGGAGCAAAGGCTTTTTTCTGCTGTGCCTCTAGCAAATCGTCAAAAGGCTTAATAGGCGCTGACAATAACGCGATATGAGAAAGGATGCGAACAATGCCAATTTCAACGAAAAAAGAAAAAATGCCGCAGACGCAGCCAACCTCCCAATCTGGGGTTGCTGATGTTGCAGGCCGCAAGAACCAAGCAGACGCCCACACGTCGGTGCAAAGGCTGGTCTTTTCTGCATTTATCATTGCCCTTTATGCGGTTATCATGTATTGCACCCAAAGTTTTGCCTTTGGGGCTTACCAAATACGCATTGCAACCGCCCTGTATGCCATGGCCTATTTGTGCCCCTATTTGATTGTGCCGCTGGGCCTATCCAACCTGCTGTGCAATCTGCTGTTTGGTGGGTTGGGGATCATCGATGTGATAGGCGGGGGCCTGGTGGGGATTCTTACTGCATCTTTGGCCTACTTGGTGCGCAGGCTGGGGCTGAATGAATGGCTGGTGGCGTTGCCTATTTTGTTGGTACCCGGCCTTGGTGTAGCCAGCTGGCTGTCTTATCTGTTGGGCGTGCCTTATCCGGCCTTGGCGCTTAGTTTGTGCATTGGTCAGGCGGTGCCGGCCGTTGTGGGCGTGTTGCTTATTAAGGCGCTAAAAAGCCGCTTGGCTGTTCTGCGCGGCCCGTTTAGCGGCCTTTTTGACTACCGCCGGTGAGGCGGCTGCCCGGCAAAATGACAGAAAGGGGAAACGTATATATGACGCAACACAACCGAACAGAAGAGGGGTTAACCCAGTTGGGCGCGCAAAACACCCGGTACCCGCAAGAGTATACACCCTCGGTACTGGAAACCTTTGAGAACAAGCACCCGGGCAATGATTATTTCGTTAAGTTCAACTGCCCAGAATTTACCAGCCTGTGCCCCATTACCGGGCAGCCGGATTTCGCCAACCTGGTTATTTCTTATGTGCCCGATAGGCGGATGGTGGAAAGCAAATCTCTGAAACTGTATCTATTTAGTTTTCGCAACCACGGCGCGTTCCATGAGGATTGCGTCAATATTATCATGAAGGATCTTATCGCCCTGATGGAGCCCAAATATATTGAGGTATGGGGCCGTTTTTTGCCGCGCGGCGGTATTTCAATCGATCCCTATTGCAATTATGGAAAACCGGGAACCCCTTGGGAGGCGGTGGCGTGGCAGCGGTTAAGCGGCCATGATCAAAATCCTCAGTGGGTGGATAACCGCTAATCCGCGCCGCCGGTATCGGCAATTGCTACTTGAAGCAGCCGTTTAAACAATTGCGAAGAGCCGGCACACTTCGCTAACAACTAGATGAAAAAAGAGAGTGCAGTGATAAAAAAGGCCGGCTATAGCTATAGCCAGCCGGCCTTGCATCAAACACAAAAGAGGAACATCCCAAACAGCCTAGGGATGTTCCTCTTTCTTAATGGCAAATACCCGATGAATCAAGCAGTCGCCGCCTTAGCGGGCAAACAGCAACCACATAATACCGGCCAGCACGCCTCCAACCAGCAGCACCACAGGCAAGTATACCAGCAAGGCAGCCAATATCATAGCCGGCAAATCGCCCTTTTCCAGCTTTTGATCCTTCAGCTCATCCTGAAACTGACGGCGTTTTTCTTCCTGCTTTTCTTTTGGAAGCAACCGTTCCAGCTTACCGCGAAACAGCACGGAGGTCCTCCTCTCCTTGGGGAGCGCCGCCTTTCTGATGCAAAGGATGGTGGCAAGCAGCAAAGTGACCGGGTGCCAGTTCCCGCAGTTCGGGCGCCACATGGCGGCACACATCGGTACAATGCGGGCAACGGGTGTGGAATTTACAGCCGCTGGGCGGATTGGCCGGGCTGGGGATTTCACCGGTTAGAGCAATGGCCTTTTGCCCGCCGTCGGGATCGGTGGTGGGAATAGCCGACAGCAACGCCTCGGTATAGGGATGGAAGGGGGCGCGGAATAGATCCTGAGAGCTGGCCAGCTCTACGATGGCGCCCAAATACATTACTCCAATTCGATCGCTGATATATTTGACCACGCTCAGATCGTGGGAAATAAACAGATAGGTAAGGCCGGCTTTTTCTTTTAGATCCCGCAGCAGGTTTAACACCTGCGACTGAATGGAAACATCCAGCGCCGACACGGCCTCATCGCACACCACAAAGCGGGGGCGCAGGGCAAGGGAGCGGGCAATGCCCACACGCTGGCGCTGGCCGCCGGAAAATTGGTGAGGATAACGGTGCAGCATATAGGACGCCAGGCCGCATTCTTCCATAACCTGCTCTACTGCTTTTTGCAGCTCAGGGGAGGAGCGCCGGTAGATTCCATGGGCCCGCAATCCCTCGCCAATGATTTGCCCCACCGTCATGCGGGGGTTGAGGGAGGAGTAGGGATCCTGAAACACCATCTGCAAATCCCGGCGCAGGGCGCGCATTTCGCGGTAGCTTAGGCAGGCCAAGTCTACGCCGTCGTCCCGCAGGGCCTCCAACCGATCAAAGTCCGGGTTGCCTGCGGAGGCACGGCGCAGCTCTTCCACCCGTTTGCTACAGGCGTCCAGCTCTTTTTGCGCTTTTTCCATACCTTCTTTAGAGCGTTTTTCTGTTTGCCGGCGTAGGGCGCGGGCCGCTTCAAATTCTTGCAGCAAAGCCTGGCTGGCAGGGCCGATATCGGGCAACGCCAAAAAGCCGCCGGCTACGGCTGCCAAGCGTTCCCGCTCGGTGCGAAAAGCCAAATCAGCTTCGTTGGCCTTCTGGCGGGCGGCCAGGGCCTCGGGGGTTTCCTCTTGCCCGTTTTGCGCCCCCCGGCTCTCCAGCTGCGCAGCCTCTTCTTGCAGCCGTTGGCTCTCTTGTTCCAGCTGCTGCAAATGGGTGCGCCGCGCGTCTAAATGCTTGAGTAGATCTTCCACATAAGAGGGGGCCATCTCTAAACGGGAGCGGCCGTAATACACCGTGCGCCCCGCTGTTTGGTGGTAAAGCTGCAAAAGGGTACGCCCCAGGGTGGATTTACCGCACCCGCTTTCACCTACCAGGCCAAAGGTTTCGCCCTCGTAAATTTCCAGGGAAATGCCGTCGTTGGCCCGCACAAAGCGGGCTTCTTTGCGCAACAGCCCTTGCTTTTTTAAAGGGAAATATTGCTTTAAATCCTGTACCCGCAATAGAACGCGGCGCGGCGCCTCTTGAGCGGGTGTTTGAATGTTGTTACCGCTGTGTTCCATGCCGTTCCTCCTTTGCGGGATAATGACAGCGCACCCGGTGCCCCGGTTCTATCTCTAGCAGTTGCGGTTCCTCTGCGGTGCAGCGATCGGTCGCATACTTGCACCGGGGAGCAAACTTACATCCCTTGGGCAGATTCAACGGGTGGGGCACCGAACCGGGGATCGCCTCCAAGCGAGCTTGGGGCGGCGTATCCAACCGGGGCACCGATTGCAGCAAACCTTGGGTATAGGGGTGCTGATAACGTGCCGAACCGAAAATAGCGCTGGCAGGGGCTTGCTCTACCACCTGGCCGCAATACATAACCACAACATCGTCTGCCATCTGGTTTATTACCCCCAGGTCATGGGTAATAAACAGAATAGAAGCGCCCCGCTCCTTTTTCAGATCGTTCATCAGTTGCAGAATTTGGGCCTGGATAGTCACGTCCAAGGCGGTAGTGGGCTCGTCTGCAATTAGTAACTTAGGGCCGCAGGCCAATGCCATGGCGATCATAACACGCTGGCGCATACCGCCGGAAAGCTGGTGGGGATATTGCTTGGCCACCGCTTCGGGGTTGGGGATGCGCACGGCCTTCAGCATTTCTACAGCTTTCTCCCAAGCTTCTTTTTTCTTCATACCGCGGTGGATGGAAAAGGCCTCGGCTATTTGCCTCCCAGCGGTAAATACCGGATTCAGGCTGGTCATAGGCTCCTGAAAGATAACCGATATTTCGTTGCCGCGAATGCGATACATTTCTTTCATGGGCAGCTGGGTTAAATCCTGCCCTTCAAACAGGATGCGGCCGCTTTCGATATAACCGTTGCCGTCCAGCAGGCGCAGCACGCTCATGGCGGAAACGCTCTTGCCGCTGCCGCTTTCGCCCACTACACCTAGGGTTTTACCTGCTTGCACCTGGTAAGACACGCCGTTAACGGCGCGCACTGTTCCTCGTTTGGTGCGAAAACAGGTGTGCAGATCGTCTATCTCCAGCAAAGGGCCGGAGTTTTTAGCATTCTCACCCAAGTTTACCGCCTACCTTTCGTTGGATTTGGGATCGATGGCGTCGCGCAGGCCGTCGCCCACCAAATTGATGCTGATGGTAGCCAAGCTCAGCGCCACGGCCGGGAACACCCACCGCCACCAGAAGTCGCCGATAACCGTGCTGGACTGGGAACCGGTGAGCATATTGCCCCATGTGGGGCTGGGTTCCACCACGCCAAAGCCCAGGAAGGAAAGTGAGGATTCCGTCAGCAGGCAGGTGGCAAAATTCAATGTGGTGTTTACAATAACCACCGTAATAACATTGGGCAAAATGTGGCGGAAGATGATGGAGCTTTGCCGTATACCCATAGCCCGGGCCGCCGTTACAAACTCCTTTTCACGCTCTGCCAGGATTTGCGCGCGCACCAGGCGGGCTAGGCCGGGCCAGCTGAGCACGCCCAATATTACCATAATTAGGCTAATGCGCCCTAATTCAGATACCTGGTTGCCCACAATGGCCGACAGTATCATGGCAAGGGGCAAAAAGGGAATAGACATAACAATTTCGGTAAAGCGCATCAGCAGGTTGTCAATCCAACCGCCGTAGTAACCGGCAATGCCGCCGATGATAACGCCCAATATAGTAGAGATAATTACCGAAATGGCGCCGATGGTCATGGTTAAGCGTCCGCCTGAAATCAGGCGCAGAAATACATCGCGGCCGTAGCCATCGGTACCCATGAGATAGCCTTTCAATCCCCAGCTATTCACAGTGCCGTCTTGCATGACGGCATAGTTTTGATAATAGCCGGAATGAACCGCCTGCACGCCGCTCAGTTGGGGAGCGTTGGCTTGACCGAACTGGTTGCCGCCCCAAGAGAAAACTTGGCCGTCTTGGGTAAGCACGGTAAAATGAAGCCGTCCGGCGCTGACGCTTTTGGCATTGCCCTGCACTTGCTGGGGAATTTGCGTTACGCCGTCGTCAGTGCTGCCCCACACCACCACTTGGCCGTCGCTCGTAATGGCGGCGGCTGCTTTATCGGTAACAGCCAGGTCAACAACCTGGCCTTGAATTTCCTCCGGTATCGAGGAAAAGGGAGTTTCGTTGGTGCTAAGCGATACAACGCGGCCGTCTTTGGTTAGGCCCAGAGCGGTGGAGATATTGGAAACGACTTTATCCAAAGTCCCTTGATACTCGCCCACAGAAACGCTAACCACATTTTCGTTACCCCAAGTGTACAGCTCACCGTCTTCGGTAAGCACCATAGAAATCTGATGGCCGGCTTCTATTTGCTTAATGTTGGTCAGATCCTGCACCTCAAAGGGGATTTTATCCAGCTGTTGCCGGTTATAACCCCAGGTGAACACTTCACCTTTATCGTTGAGCGCCAAAAAGTGGCTTAACCCGGCAGAAACCTGTACCACGTGGCCCATGTTTTGGGGAACATCCCGTTGCTGTTCATCCAGCTGCCCCCATACGTAAACCTGGCCGTCTTGCCCAACGCCGATGCCGAATACCGATCCGGCGTCCATATCAACAACGTTGCCCTGCAGCTGCCCGGGCATATCCATAATGGAAAAGCCCGGCGGAACGTTTTGCTGGGTTACGTCTTGATAGGTTACATCCAACGGGTAAAAAATAGGCAGAATAAAGCAGCATAAAAACAACACCACAAACACAATAAGGCCGGCCATAGCCACCTTATTGCCCACGAAGTTGCGCACAATGGTGCGAAAAGGACTTTGCACCGCTTCTTCCTGCAAAGGATCCCCGCCGCCGGCACCAAACAGCCTGCCAAAAAGTCCGGGCCCCATCCGCTTGCGCCGACGGTTCCTCTCTTGGCGCTGTTGCCGTTTTTGCTGTTTTTCAGCGCCCGCACCGTTGCCAGATGCGTCTGGCTGGGCGTTCGCGTTATGTTTTTGATTCATCCACTAACCACGCCTTTCTGCTTGCAGGGCAAATACCCGCGCAATGCTGTTTCTCATCTACGCGCAATGCTGCGTTATTCCAGCTTGACCCTGGGGTCCACCAGGCAGTAGCCCAAGTCCATAATCAAGTTGCCGATTAGCGTGAGCACCACGTAAAACATTTGCATGGCCAGCACTACGGCGAAATCCTGTTGGTTCAGCGCGTCAAAAAGAACCTTGCCGATACCGTTCCACATAAAGATGGTTTCTATAACCACGGAACCGCCAAATACCCCCACAAACCAGCTGGTGACGATGGTAACAATGGGGATTAAGGCGTTGCGGAAGGCGTGAGAGTAAATAACTACTTTTTCGCGCAGGCCCTTTGCGCGGGCAGTGCGAATATAATCCATACGCAGCACGTCAATCATAGCGGCGCGCACATATCGGGTGATGCCGCCAAGGGAGCTCACCGTCATAACCAGCAAGGGCAGCGCCATGTGGTACATAGTGTCGCCAAACATTTGCCAGGCGTCGCCTTGAAGCCCTGGGGTGTTTACCCCGCTGATGGGAAAGATAGGCCAGTGCACAGAAAATAAAAAGATGAAAACCAGGGCGATAATAAAGCCCGGCAGGCTGTAACCGATTACGGTGCCAACCTGAACCACGTTGTCGAATATGCTGTTCTTTTTTACCGCCGTTACAATGCCCAACGGTATTGTAATGGCAAAAACAAGCACAAGCGAGGCCAAATTAAGCAGCAAGGTGTTGCGCATGGGAGCGCCCACCATATCCACTACCGGCATGCGGTAGGTGGCAGAGTAACCAAAGTTACCGGTTACCATGTTGCCAAACCACTTAAAGTATTGCACAATCACGGGATCGTCCAGCCCCAAACGCTCACGGGCCGCCTGATAAAGCATATCGTAGCGCTGGGGGTCGCTGGTAGAAAGCGATGTGTCCACCATCATGCGGGCGGGATCACCCGGCACCATCTTGTAAATGCCGAACATTACCACCGATACAATGACGAATACAAAGGCTACGTACAGCAATCGCTTTAGGATGTATTTAATCATACCGTCCAGCTGCCCTCCTCTGATTCAAAAGTTTTCCTGTCTTTCTAGTTTTAGCCGTTTTCCGGCCGTTATGTAAGGGCCAACGGGCAGGCCCATTACTGTTTTGCTACAAAAAAGCGCCCCGCAACCATTGGCAAAATAAATAAGGAAAGGGGGCGCCGCAAAACCAAACCATTTTGCGGCGCCCCGTGTAAGCATCCGGGACGTTCTACGGTCTTTGGGCTTTGCTTAAGCTTAGCCCTCCAGGTTGGCGCGCAAAATAGCGTACTCCCAAGACCATAAGCCGTCGGGCGTATAATTTTGCAGCCGGGTGGTGAAAAAGTCGTGATAGTTATCCGAATACAGCGGGATATCGGGCAGAAGCTCGTTCCAACGTTTTTGGAACTCTAACCACTTGGCCGACCACGCTTCTTCGTCGCCGGGCTCAGTGGCGCGCAGCTCCTGGCTCAGTTTTTCTAACTCTTCGTCAACGATAAAGTTTTGGTTGTAAATGCCCATATAGGCCGGATCAGAGGAGTAATAATACCAAATGGCGTTGACTGTGGCAAAGCCGGCGGCCAGGTTAAACATATGGTAGGTGGCCTCTTCGCCGTTGCGCAGCATATAGTTTTGCAGGTTGCCGAACTCCATGGTAGTGGGTTCCAGCTTCATGCCAACCTTTTCCATCTCAGAGGGCAGCATGGTGTTAAGCAGATCGGAAACCGGGTTGTTGGGGGTGTTGGCCCATTTGATGGTCAAAGGCATCAATTCGCCGTCTACCTCTTTGTAGCGCAGGGTATCTACCCCTTCTACAAAGTCGCCGCCGCTTTCATTTTTGGTCCAACCGTCGGCGATCAACAACTCTTTTGCCTTTTCGGGGTTATAGGTGTAAGGATTCAATTCGCTTTCCAAAGCCTCGCGGTTTTCGCGATACTCCCACTGAGAAAGGCCGTAGTAGCCGTTTACAACCCTGGCGTAACCGCCGGAGTACTGAGAAGCAAACTCATTGCGATCCAGCAAATAGGCAATCGCTTGGCGCACTGCCGGGAACTGGGTGGGGCCAAAGTCGCAGGCAAAGGTGATCTTACCATAGCCGGCGCGCATGTAATCAGCATAAGAAGCCTTGCCCTCGTCTACTAAGTCAAGGCCGGCGTTAATGGCGGTGCCGCCGGAAACGCCGCTAATTAAATCTACAGAACCTGCCGCCAACTCGTCCATCTGAGTGGCATCGGTAACCGATTTCAAAATCAGCGTTTGAATCGAAGGCTTAGCCCCGTCGTAAGCGCCCAAGTAGTTGGGGTTTACAGTAAGCACCGCTTGCTTGGTGCCGGGGTCAAAGCTTTCAAATTGGTAAGGACCAGAGGTCTTCTTGGGGTTGTAACGATAACCGGTTTCGGTATTGGTGATGGGATCACGGATGAGATCCACACTGAAGTTATCGGTGAAATAAGCACCCTCGCCGTCATCCAAAATATCAACGCCCGGCGCCAGCACATCCATAGGATAGGGGGCCACTGCGGTCAGCGCCAGCTCGTAATAGTTGGGCAAAGATTCGGCGTCCAGGGTAACCGAGAATTGATAATCGCCCAGCAGGCGCACGCCGGTAAACACTTTGCTTTCGCCGCTGTTAAACGCATCAAAGCCAACAAAGTCGGCGCCAACGGTATTATTGGCGTCCAGTTCGCCAAAGGCGGGGCTGGAACCCAGCAACACGGCAAAGACATAATCTTTGGCGGTAATGGGGGAGCCGTCGTTGTAGGTCAAGTTTTCATTCAGGGTATAGGTGTAGGTTTTAGAACCGTCCTCGTTTTCGGTGATTTCGGCTTTGCCGTCTTTCACCACCACGGGATCCACAGCGTAAGAACCATCTTGTGTAAAGGTAGCTGTCGCATAGCCGTACAGCAGGTTCTTAACAGACTTATTCGGAGTGCCGTTGGTCCAGCCGTCCATAAAATCAGCGTTCAAGTCGGTGATGGAACCAACAATCAGCTGGCCGCTGGCTTGGGATTCCCCTTCTGCCGCAGTGGACTCGCCTGAGCCCCCGGTGCTGGAGGGACTGCCCGAAGAGCTGCACGCCGCCATAGAAAACGCCATGGCGCCGGCCAACAAAAGGGCCAATAATTTTTTCATAAAGATCATCCTTTCACGATTTGCAGCCGCCGGGCGATAACAGACTTTGCCAAGATAGGCGCAAAAATTCGGCCGCGTCCTGTTTTGCCGCAACGCGGCCGGCCCGATGGCTAGCATAGTATAACAGGTACCCCATCTATCATGCCTATATTTCAATAAAAAATTTGCAATCACACAAATATGAAAAAATTATGATGAAAACCTGTTATGTGAGACATTATACCCTACACTTCGTTAAATTTCAATCAAAAGTTACACATTGGTGAGATTTACATCGCGACGCCGGATGATTGCCGTGTAATTATAGGCCAGTTGACGAAAAAAAAAGGGGGAATGCGCCTTTTAAGAAAGGTGTTTTGCATAAATACGATGCTTGGGGTGAATTTAAACTTGGGCCTTTACGGGGATACAGGACCGTGGTAAGCTAAAAACAACGATGAGGCGGGTCAAGGGCTATGGGAGCTTATCGTTGCTGTAATGGCGGCAAAACCGAATGCCGTGTGGCTGCTGAGACAAAACTCCATATAGCCCAATATCGATTAGAAATGAGGAGCTAGCTATGAAAAACAGGGATGGTTCTTACAACGCTAAAAATTTTGAGCAAAGTGATGCGCAAAAGAGGGAAGATATCCCCTTTGCGCAAATGCCCTACGAGCGCCCCGACGGCGACGCTTTGGCCGCCGCGTTAGAGGATTTAACCCGGCGATTAGAGCAAACCCAATCGCCCGCAGAGCAGTTGGAACTTTATCGGGAGCAAGAAGCTTTGATACAGCGGGCGGAAACCATGATGAGTTTATGCCATGTGCGCAATACCATTGATACCCGCGATCCGTATTATGAAAAAGAGCGGGCGTTTTGCGATGAGTTGGCCCCGGTGCTGGAAGAAAAGCAGCAGGCCTTTTTGCGCGCCTTTGCAGCATCCCCGTGCAGGGAGCAGCTGGAGCAAAAGCTGGGCAAGCTGTTGTTTACAGATATTGATTTGGCGTTGCGGGGTTTTTCACCTCAAATTGTGCCTCTGGTGCAAGAGGAAAACGCCCTGGCGGCCCAATATCAAAAGCTGTATGCCTCGGCCCGCATTCCTTTTGGCGGCCAGGTGTGCAATGTGGCCCAACTGACCCCTTTTAAGCAAGACCCCGACAGAGCTGTGCGCCGCGCCGCTCTGGAAGCGGAGGGCGCTTTCTTTGACGACAACCGCGCGGATTTTGATAAGCTCTTCACGCAGCTGGTGGCCAACCGCACCCAACAGGCAAGGCAACTGGGCTTTTCCAACTTTGTGCAGTTGGGCTATGTGCGCCGGGGGCGCAACTGTTATGGCCCGGATGAAGTAGCGGCTTTTCGCAATGAAGTGGTAAACCGCCTGGTGCCTTTAACGGTGGAGCATAAACGTGACCAGGCCCGGCGCATCGGCATAACCGACTTTTCTAACTTTAAGTTTTGCGATAACGCCTTTGCCTTCCCCGATGGCAATCCCATCCCAGAAGGCAGCCCGGAGGATCTGTTGGCCGCGGCCCGGCGGATGTATAACGAGTTAAGCCCCGAAACAGCGGCCTTTATTGAAATGATGTTTAACCGCCAGCTGTTTGATCTGGTATCGCGGGATGGAAAGGCCCCCGGCGGTTACTGCACCGAGTTTGCCACTTATGGTTGCCCGTTTATTTTTTCTAATTTTAACGGCACCTCGGGGGATGTGGATGTGCTCACCCATGAGGCGGGCCATGCCTTTGCTTCGTTTATTTCTGCGCGTGAAATTGATATCGCCGCCCTGCGCCAGCCCACAATGGAGGGCTGCGAAACCCATTCTATGTCGATGGAATTTTTAACGGAGCCGTGGCATGAGCTGTTCTTTGGCCGCCAAACAGACAAATATGAGCTGTCGCACGCCCAAGACGCCCTATATTTCATCCCTTACGGCTGCATGGTGGATGAATTTCAGCATATTGCGTATGAACGCCCCGAAATGACTCCAGAGGAGCGCAACGCTGCTTGGCTAGAGCTAGAGCAACGTTACCGCCCTTATATAGATTTTGACGGCCTGCCTTTCTATGGCCGCGGCGCGGGGTGGCAACGGCAGCTGCACATTTATTTATATCCGTTTTACTATATCGACTATTGCCTTGCTCAAACCATGGCGCTGCAATTTTGGGCGCAAGCGCGCCGCAACCGGCAACATGCTTGGGAAAATTACTTGGCCTTTGTTAAGCGCGGCGGCACGCAAACGTTTTTGGGTCTGGTGCACAGCGCGGGCTTGGTGTCGCCCTTTGCGCCCGGCGGGTTGCAAGACACCGTGGCCGGTGTGGAGCAGGCGCTAACGGAATATACAAAAAGGATAAATACAAATAAATAATACAAAATTGTGGCCCGCCGGATTGTGTGCATGCAAAGGAGCATCAATCGTGCGGGCCAGTGTATTTGATACAAAAGGAGGATGGCAAAGTGAGATTGGGCGGAAGCGTTGAAAAACCCTATAACACGCCGGCAGAGTGGCTGGCAATGGTGCGTGCGTTAGGCTACAGTGCAGTTAGCGCGCCGGTGGATGCCGGCGCACCAGCCCGGGTGCGCCAGGAGTATTTGGCCTGCGCGCGGGAGAACAACCTTCTGATCGGCGAGGTGGGGGCGTGGAGCAGCCCCCTTTCTACCGACGAAAAAAAGCGCGCCGCTGCGCTGCGCCACTGTAAGGAACAATTGGCCTTGGCCGATGAGTTGGGGGCAAACTGTTGCGTCAATATCAGCGGGGCCCGCGGACCCGAATGGGCCGACTATTACCCCTTAAACTATGCTGCCGATACCTATACCCTGATTGTAGATACCGTGCGGGAGATCATCGATGCGGTGAAGCCTACCCGCACCTATTACGCACTAGAGCCCATGCCTTGGATGTTGCCCGACTCGGTGGATGGCTACTTGGCGCTGTTGCGCGACGTGGATCGCCCCGCCTTTGCTGTGCACCTGGATTATACCAATCTGATCAATAGTTTAGAGAAGTACCACAACAGCTCCCTGCTCATTCAAGATTGCTTTGCCCGCCTGGGGCCCTATATTAAAAGCGTGCACGCCAAAGATGTTATTTTAGACGGGCTGCCCTGTTGTATCCGCGAAACGCCGCCGGGCACAGGGATTATTGATTTTGGCCTGGTGCTGCGCCTAACACACGCCCTGGGGCCGGATACACCGCTGTTTGTAGAGCACTTAACCGGCTGGGACGCCTACCGCGACGCCGCCCGCTTTATACGCGCCCAAGCCAAAAAAGCGGGGGTGCCCGTTGTACCCGCACCGGGAGATGGAGCGGCATATTGATAAAATGTTGTCAAACTTATGGGGATTTGGTATACTAAAAGGGTAGCACACACTTGACTTTTTGCCCAAAGAAAGGGGAGATTCGGTTGATCAAAATTGCGCCTTCTATGTTGGCCTGCGATTTTAGCCGTATGGGAGAGGAGGCTGTGCGTATGGCCCAGGCGGGTGCGGATTGGCTGCACCTGGATGTGATGGACGGTTGCTTTGTGCCGAATATTTCCTTTGGCCCCGATATTATCGCGGCGATACGCCCATGTGTGCAGCTGACCTTTGATGTGCACTTGATGATAGATAGGCCCATCCGTTATTTGGAACGGTTTGTAAAAGCCGGAGCGGACTTTATAACCATGCACGTGGAAGCTGAGCCGCAGTTAGACGAGGCCCTGTCGTATCTGCAAGGGCAGAATAAAAAGGCGGGCCTGTCCGTAAAGCCGAACACGCCCATTGAAGCGGTTTTTCCTTATTTAGACAAGCTCGCCATGGTGTTGGTGATGACAGTGGAGCCAGGTTTTGGCGGCCAGCAATTTCAACCCCAGCAACTGGAAAAGGTTCGCCTGCTGCGCCAAGAGGCGCGCCGCCGCAACCAAGAGCTGTTGATACAGGTAGACGGCGGTATTAACGCCACCACCGCTGCGCAGGCAGCCCAGGCCGGGGCAAATGTGTTTGTAGCGGGATCCAGCGTGTTTGGCGCAGCGGATGCCAGCAAAGCCATTGCTACGCTAAAAGAGGCGGCAAGCGGCGTTCAGCCGTTGCCCGCGGGCCAGTAAGGTTCCCCGTTCACGGATATAAGCCGCTTTCAGCGCACTGCGGCCGCAAAAGCGCCCATATTCCTGCAAAAGCGCCTTTTCCCGCGAGGGGAGAGCCCCCTCCAGCAGAAGATAATAGCAGCTGCTGGCACTGTTCACCTGATGAAGGCTGTATAATTCCCCTTGCACAAATGGGATGCCGGCCAAAATGTGCATGGCGCGCAGCAGGCTTTCGGTTTCTTCCAAGCGCAGCAGTATAGGCGGGCGGGAGGCGCTTCTCCGGTGGGCGGCAATCGCCGGCCCCCGTTTGATCCGAAACCGCTTGCCGTTGCGGCGGCGGGGCAGCAGGGTGATGACAAGCATACAACCTGTTTTTCCCGGTATTGCCTCAATCAGCAGCCGGCGGTCACGGGTGCAAAAACCGGTTTCATCATTAGCTTGCTCTAATATGCGGCGGATGGCTTCGCGAGAGTGGTCATCTCGCCAATCCAAATCGTCATAGCTGATATTGTAAAGCTGCATATCCTCTCGCGCCAGCAGGATCAGCAGCCGTGTTTCGCCAATTCGTTCAATAAGCAAGGCTGTGCCCTCCTTTCTTATTAAGGGCGTAAGGCCCTCTTTCCATAATATACGGACGCGGGCCTTCTTGCGTCATGAACCAAGCCCCGGCGTGCAAAAATACCCATTCGCCGCGCGGCAAAGCACGCAGGAGTAAGGCAAGTATTTCTGCCAGCCATTATAGCATTGCTTTTGCCTTTGGGGAATCAGGCGATTGCAGGAAGCCGTTATTTACCGGTTTTACCAAAAAGCAAAAGATGCAAGGGAACAAGCGCAGCGCCATATATTGCGGGCTGCTTCGCCTAGCTGAAACTGGGCGCGCGTGGCTGTAATAATGGCTTAAGAGTATTCATATTGCGGTATTGCATAGAAAGAAGGTTTTATCAATGAATACAAAGGTAATTGATTTTCACACCCATATCTTCCCGGATAAGTTGGCGCCTAAGGCGATTGCCGCGCTGGAGCACTCCGGTGGGGTAAAGGCAGCCACGCAAGGCACAAAGGAATCCCTCAAGCGATCTATGATGCAGGGGGGTGTGGATTTTTCGCTCAACCTGCCCATCGCCTCCCGGCCGGATCAGGTGCAGTCTATCAATCAATTTGCCATCGCCTTGAACCAAGAGGGCCTTTCACTGCGCGAGCAAGGGGGAGGGATTCTTTCTTTCGGCGCTATCCATCCGCTATATGAGGATTGGAAGCAGGAGCTGCGCCGCTTGCAAAGCGCCGGCATAAAGGGCATTAAGCTGCACCCGGATTTTCAAGGCTTTTTTCTGGATGACGAACCCATGGTAGCCGTAATGGAGGAGGCGGCTTCTTTGGGCCTTATGATTTTAATCCATTGCGGCATGGATGTTTCTTTCCCAGACATCCACCGCAGTACCCCCGAACGCCTGCATCGCATTCTGCCCCGGCTGCAGGGAGCTACAATTATTGCGGCGCACCTGGGCGGCTACCGGTATTTAGACGACGTGGAGCGCCTACTGGTGGGCAGCGATGTGTATATTGACACCAGCTTTACCATCGGCCAGTTTGACGAAGGGCAGATTAAGCGTATCCTGCAAAACCACCGGCCGGATCATATTTTGTTCGGCACCGACTCTCCTTGGGAGGATCAGGGTAAGGCGGTGGCTGCGCTGCGCGCCTTGGGGCTGCCTGCTTCTTTAGAACAGGCGATTTTATGGGAGAACGGCGCTAAGCTGTTGGGGCTTTAATTCGGCTGCAACGGTTAAACCCTATTTATACAACAAAACCCGGCATAGCTATTATAGCTATGCCGGGTTTTTCAAGCAAAAATTACAAATTGTAATATAGTTTAGCAAATAAACAAATTGAAATAAATATCTGTTGACAGGTTTTGTTTGGCGCTATTTTTCTTTCGTTACGCCGCCATGGCGCTTCGCACCAATTGCAAAAATTCTTGCCACCGGCCGGCCTCGCGAATCGTTTGGGGGCAGTTTTTGCCGCTGAAGTCATAGTGTTGGCGCACATTTTCCACACCCAGCCCATACTGACGCAGCAGATAGGCCGTTAACTGGGCGCCGTTTTGCATGGTTTGCTCAAAGTTCCCGTCTGCATTGACGCACAGCTCAACGCCGATGCCGTTTAGGTTGCCGCCGTCTTGTTCCAAGCGATCCCCCGCATGCCAGGCTACTTCATTATCCGGTATGTGCTGATAAATGCAATGATCGTCCAATGTGTAGTGCCAAGAGGTGGTGCCGTCGCCGCCCCCTTGCAGGTACTCGCTATGGGCGGCGGCGTCTGCTCCCGCGGCGGGGTTGCCGGTTTCGTGAATCACCACATATTTAATCTGACGCAGGGTACCCGGCCTGCATCCGGAATCCGTAGGCAGCAGACTTTCATATAAGGGGATACCCGCCACTTGATCGGTGGGGGAGCGCAAAGGGGTTACGGTTCCCTGGCCGCCGTTGCTAAAAACAGAAACAAGCAAAATAACAGCCGCCAGCACAACGGCGGCGGCCGCGACGGCTGTAACAATCATAACGCGCCTGCGGCGCACCCGCATGACCCAGTAACGGTTCATGGCGTATCCTCCCTTGGTTTATGCTTCGTTGTTTCATTTAAGATAGCCGGCGAATCGCCAGGAGATAAAGCTTTGCCGCAACGGGGGCAATAACAGGCCGAAACCGGGCAAGAAGCGCCGCAACCAGGGCAAACCTGCCGTTGCGGTTTGCCCCCTAACCAAACGGGATCTAGCTCTGGGCCCTCTTGCCGGTTTTGGACCGGGCTCTTTGCCTGCATAGAGGGTTCTTCCGCCGCACTATGGGGCGATACCTTGGGGCTTTGACCGGCCGTCTGGCGGCGCAGCAGCAGCAAAGCGCCGCCTGCCAATAAACCGTATACCACAAGGCCGACGATGTCGGCCCAAAAGTCTGCCGAATCAATAGCGCCCATACCACCGCTCAAGGGCAACATCAGCAGCGGGTAGCCAAAAGAGAAGGCGCGGCCAATGAGCAAAACGGCTAGGGCTACATACCGCCTGCAGGCAAAAGTAACAGCAGCCAGCAATACCGTTAAATAGGGAACAAAGGCCTGCGCAAAGCTGCCCACGGGCACAAACTGCCCAATGGCCAACACAGCCGTTAGGCCGTAAGCGCCATAATCGCAATAACGCGCCAAAAAAGAAGCGGCCTCGTTTTGAGCCAAAAGCCGGCGAAGATCATCCCCTATCTGTTGTATCCGCATTGTACATTCGCCTCCTTTTGGTCAAACCGATCAGCAACGTTGTGCTCACTGGTTGTCAATTTTCATAGAGATATCAAAGGCCTTAACCGAATGCGTTAAAGCCCCGATGGAGATAATGTCCACCCCGGTTTGGGCCACCTGCCGCAGCGTTTCTTGTGTAATGCCGCCGGAGGCTTCCAACAGCGCCCGCCCTGCGGTTATTTCTACGGCCTGGCGCATCATATCGATGCTCATGTTATCCAGCATAATAATGTCGGCGCCCACATCTAGGGCTTCTTGCAGCTCTTGCAGATTGCGGGTTTCCACCTCTATTTTTACCGTGTGCCCCAGCTTGCTGCGCAGCGCCGAAATCGCTTTGGTAATGCCGCCGCCGGCGTCGATGTGGTTATCCTTTAGCATAGCGGCGTCCGAAAGGTTAAAGCGGTGGTTACGCCCGCCCCCCACGGTAACCGCATACTTTTGAAGCGGGCGCAACCCCGGCAGAGTTTTGCGGGTATCGGTAATGCTGGCGCGGGTGCCTTCCACCAAACGCACCGCTTCCCGCGTAGCGGTGGCCACGCCGGATAGATGCTGCAACAAATTGAGCGCCGTGCGCTCGCCTTTGAGCAGGCAGCCTACCCTTCCTGAAAGCTCAGCGATGATGGTGCCTTTGCTCAAATCGTCGCCGTCTTTGTGGTATGCCGTATAGGTAAAATGCGGATCCAACAATTCAAACACACGCAACGCCACTTCCAAGCCGCACAACACGCCGTCGGCCTTGGCCAAAAAACGGGCGCTGCCCATTTGATCCGAAGGGATCAGATAATCGGTGGTAACGTCTAAATAGTTGATATCCTCTTGCAAGGCGCGTTTTATCAGGTCGTCTACATAAAATTGATTCAGCAGCATAGCTTGCTCCTTTCTATTTCGCCCTTTTTAAACCGGCGGTTCAATGTTGGCAGCGGCTGCCAACCCTGTTTTTATATTCTGTTCAGACAGATTCAGCTTGGCCTAAGGCCGCATTTTCGGCCTGGAACTTGGCGCGGCGGTTGGGGCAGTCCAAAATAGGGCAGTAACGGCAATTTTCGTAATGGGATTGCGCCGAAAAAAAGAAGCCGGAGCTTGATTTTGAGGGCAACATCAGAAAGGAATCGGTCAATTCAACACCAATCAGCCCCTTAACGTCGCCGATTAATTCAAACAGCGGCCGTTGCTGGCGCAGCGGCCACACCGGCAGGGAACCCGGGCTCATAGCCGACATATCTGCGCCCGTAAAATACCGCTTGTGGATATGCTGTGAAAACCATGCCTGCATTTTGCCAAGATAATACCGCTTGATGCCGTCGGCCCAATATTGCTCCAACAGATCGTCAAAGCGTTGAGACCATTCTTCCAGCTCGGTGCCGCAGGTAACCACAAAGGGCACAATGCGCTCGGTGTGATCCAAATTGCTGCGAACCAGGGGGGAGGTTAGCTCCACCCCGGCCACCACCACCGACTTTTCTCGTTTTTCCTCAATAGGCGCTACGCAGTAAACCGCTTTGGGGTTGGCGATTTCCATTGCCTGCCGGGCCATTTCATTTGCCGTTGCCACGTCGTCGGCATCGCTGCCCTCGGGCAGCTGCATAGAATCCACCAGCTCCTCTTGCGATACGGCCAAACCGGCCTCAATACCTTGCAGAACGATGCGCTGTATTTCTGTTGCCATGTTGTCTGCTCCTTCCACCGGCCCTTGGCCCGCAATTTAGCCACTACTGGCCGCGTTTTTTATTGTAGCATGGGTTGATAAGAATTTCATCAGGGTATCTGTAAATTTCTAAAAACAAAATAGAACCGGGAGAAATAGCGTTTTCCCTTGCACAATTGCGGCCAACGGGGTTCTATCAATCTTTTCTTTTCATAAGCGTTTGGGTAACAGCAAGAAGTTTCAGAAGCTTTTACAGGGATTACTGAGCGCAGCTCACTTCGTTTTTGTATTTTATACTAGTCGGAGCGTGCATAAATAACGAATGACGCCGGGATATTTTTCTCCCAACGAGGTCACATCAAAGCCGTGGCAGCGGTAAAAGCCCACCGCACCGTCGTCGGTTTCGGCGCGAAACTCTTTGGCGCCCAGGCTCACAGCGGCATGCTCCACCAACTGAGCCCCCATCCCGTGGCCGCGAAAGGCCGGCTGCACTGCAATACCCACCATATCGTAACAATCAGGGAACCCCGGCGCTCTTTGCAGCACGATCACCCCGGCTGCTTCGCCGGAGCACAAGCAGGCGTAGGCGAACACATCGGGATCCGCCTGCAATTGTGCAACCCTGCGTGCCAGCTGCTCTTTATTCTCTTCTGTTTCCAGGTCGGAGGGCGAATACTGGCTGTATGCAAAAATACGCCGCAACCGCTCCTCCTGTAGCAAGTTTTTGCAGTCAATTAGTTCCATGGTGTTGCCCAACCTTTCGCAAAGCGGCCTTTATTGCCTTTGAGCTTTAGCGCCGCGCCTGTTTCTCATCTTCTTCCGCAATGGCCTGGCGCAAAATGATCTGCGCCACCGTGGCTAGGCTGCACGCCTCTATATAATCAGGCGTTATAGCGTAGCCGCCGCTGCGCAGCTGGCGCACAATTTCTTCTACGCGCGCCAACCCCTCAGGGAAATCCGCCGGCCGCGGGATCACAAAATAAAGGTGCTGCATAATGCTGCGTACCTCTGTGCGCAAACCGTGGGGCAAATCCCGGCCATCCAAACTAGGCGGCGCCGGTGTTTCGCCCACAGGGCCCGCCGCCTTTTCCTGCATCAAGCGGGCCATGATATCCTGCGCCGCGCGGCGGGAAAAGACCAGCGCTTCCAGCAGGGAGTTGCTGGCCAGACGGTTTTTGCCGTGCACGCCGGTGTGGGAGCATTCACCTGCTGCATATAGGCGATCCACCCCGGTGCGGCCGTGCAAATCCACCCCAATCCCCCCCATCAGGTAATGCTGGCAGGGAAAGACGGGGATACGGTCGCGGGTGATATCCACCCCTTCTTCCAAGCAGCGGCTGTAAATCATGGGGAACCGGTTTTTCACAAATTCCGGTTCTTTTTGAGTAATGTCCAAATAGAAATGCTCGTTACCTGTTTTTTGAGATTCCACCATAATGGCGTGAGAAACCACATCGCGCGGGGCCAGCTCTCCGCGTTCGTCATAACGGAACATAAAGCGATCGCCGTCGCAATTAAGCAGTGTCGCCCCCTCGCCCCGTACTGCCTCAGAGATCAAAAAGCGCTCCCGATCCGCTTCGGCGGCAAACGCCGTGGGATGAAATTGCACCCAATTTAGGTGGCGGATGGGCGCCCCCAACCGATGGGCCAGGGCAATGCCGTCGCCAGTGGCGATGGCTGAATTGGTGGTATATTGATAAACCCGGCCGATACCGCCGGTGGCTAGAATGCAAAACCGGGCCTCTACCTGCGCAGGCGTGCCGCCGGGGAGCAGCAGCTGGGCAAAAAAGCCCCGAGGGGCAGGCCGAAGGTCAAACAGTTGGGTGTTTTCGGCAATATCTATATTGGCCCGCGCGCATACTCGGGCCAGCAGCTTGTTGACAATCTCGCGCCCGGTGGAATCCTTGTGATGCACGATGCGGTGGCGGCAGTGGCCGCCCTCTAAGCCAAATTCGTACCCGCCTTGGGCGTTGCGGTCAAAATCCACGCCCAGCCGGTTGATGCGTTGCACATTAGAGGGCCCCTCGCGCACCAACACGTCCACTGCGTCTATATCGTTGCGGTAGCCGCCGGCAATTAGGGTATCCTCCACATGCAGCGCATAGCCGTCATGCGCGGGATCTTGCACCGAGGCCACCCCTCCCTGCGCCAATGAGCTATTGGATAGAGTGAGCTCCCGTTTAGAAAGCAGCAGCACGCTGCACCCCTCGAATTGCAGCGCCGCATATAGGCCCGCTGCTCCTGCTCCCGCTATTAGAACATCGTATTGTTTTTTCATTGTTATCCAGCCCCTTCCCGGTTCCCGCCTAATGGGCGGCCGGCGTCTGTTACCCCTAATATTTTAGCCAAACAAATCTTCACGGATATCACGGATGCGTGTGTTAACCGCCGTAACGCAGCATAGCCTCAATACTGCCGCGGGCCTGCTGCATTAATTCCTCATCTAAAAAGATTTCTTCGCCGCCCTGGCCTGTTAAAGCCGCATACACTTGTTGCAGGGTAGTCTTTTTCATATCGTGACACACCAGCAGCGACGGCTCCAGCTGATAAAACCCACGGTGGGGATATTTTAAAGACAGCTCGTCGCATACCCCTTTTTCTGTAACGAAAATAACGTCTTCGTCGATGCCTAAGGCGTAGTCGATGATCTCCTTGGTAGAGCCAGCCATATCGGCCAAAGCCACCGTTTGAGGAGGACATTCCGGGTGGATGGCGACTTTAGCGCCGGGATGCGCCGCCTTGGCGGCCTCTATTTGCGCAGGCGTCACCGCGTTATGCACCGGGCAGAAGCCTGTCATAAAATGCAGACGCTTTTCCGGCACCATTTGTTGCACATATGCCCCCAGGTTGCGATCGGGGATAAACAAAATATCGGTTTGCGGAATTTGCCGCACAATGCGCACCGCAGAAGAGGAGGTGACGCATACGTCTGCTAGGGCTTTTAGCTGCGCTGTGGTGTTGACATAGGCGCATACCGCGTGATTGGGGTGTTCTTGCCGGTAACGCCGCACAGCCTCCGGATCCAACTGCTCCGCCATGGGGCAGCCGGCTTGTGAGTGAGAAAGAATCACTTGCTTTTGCGGCGACAGGATTTTTACCGTTTCAGCCATAAAACGAACCCCGCACATGAGCACCCGGCTGTGCGGTACATCTCGCGCCGCTTTGCTGAGGGCAAAGGAATCGCCCGTTATATCGGCGATTTCCAGCACTTCGGGGCTTTGGTAGGTATGGGCTACAATCAGTGTATCGCGGGCAGCCTTTTGCTCCAATATGGCTTGCTTTAATGCCGCCGGGTCAGCGATGTTTTCTGTGTGCATTTCATTGTATTGCATGGCGTTCTCCTTTTAATGGGTTGCCGCCTAGCCCGCAGCGCAGGCCGCAGGCATAACGGCAATCAATTCCTGTTTGAGGATGGTTGTTGCCTATGAAAAGGCAACAACCAAGCAAGCCCCCGGACTGATCGGCTCTAGGGAGCGGCGGTAGGTTCGGCGTCTTATGCCAAAAAGGAAGCGGCGTTTTTTAGATGCAAAAGCCCCATTCGGCAACCAAACTACCAAGATAAAATGAGCGGCTCTATGAGCAGCTCTTCCAACAACAGCGCACCCCATAAGGCACAAATCAGGCGTAAGAAGGGCTCTGTTTGTAAGCGACCAACTTATGCCCACATTATATCATAAAACATACGCGAAAGGAACCTTTTCCCGCCGGGAAGGGCAAACGCTTGGCGGTAATATTGGCTATAAGGCTACCTGCATAGCATCGCGCACGCGGCGCACGGTTTCTTCTCCCATGTGGCAGGCCTGGCGGCTGCCCAGATCAATCAGCTCACGCACAACATCTAGGTGCGCTTCATAGTAGGCGCGCCTTTCCCGCATGGGTTCTAAAAGCGCGTTGATGCGGCGCGTTAAGCGGTTCTTGCAGGCTACGCAGCCGATGCAGCCGTTGCGGCAAGCGCTGCATATTTCTTCATATTCTTCGGCATTGAAAATTTGGTGGTATTGGCTAACAACACACACCGCCGGATCACCGGGCTCCCGGGCCGTAATGCGATGGGGATCGGTAACTGCGCGGCGGATTTTTTCTTCCACCAGGGTGGGCGGATCGCTTAGATAAACCGCGTTGCCCAGGCTTTTTCCCATTTTTCCCCCTCCGTCCAATCCCTTGAGCCGGGGGCAGGCGCTCAGCAAGGGTTGCGGTTCGGTAAGCACCGGGCCGTACAGATCGGCAAACCGGCGCACCAGCTTGCGGCATAACTCCAAATGGGGCAGCTGATCCTCCCCAACGGGCACCGCCTGGGCGGAACAAAAGGTGATATCCGCCGCCTGGCTAACCGGATACCCCAAAAAGCCATAGGTCATATCTTGGTAACCGTATTGGGCGGCCTCGGTTTTGATGGTGGGATTGTGCCGCAGCGTATTCACCGTTACCAGCATAGAGTAAAACACCGTCAGTTCGGCGATGGGACCGATGCGGGACTGCTGGGCGAACAAAACCCGCTGTGGATCCAGCCCCGCCGCCAGGTTATCCAGAGCCACGTCGTAAATACTTTGCCGTATGAGTTCGGGCTGCTGAAAATGGGTGGTAAGGGCCTGCACGTCGGCCAGCAAGATGATCTCGCTATAGTCGTTTTGCAGCTGGACGCGAGCCTGTAGGCTACCCACATAGTGGCCTAAATGGAGCCGTCCGGTGGTGCGATCACCGGTCAGCAAGCGCGGCTTGCCTGCCGGCTTTTGGGGTGAGGATTGTTTTTTTGCGTTTTGCATACTGGGCGTCATAAAAAGCGCTCTCCTTTCTTTGGTGCCGCCGGCACCACTGCAGCCCGCCGTTGGCTGTATGCCGCATTGCTTAGGCAAAAAAGAGAGAAAGCGTAAAACAAAAGCTCCCGCCCCTACCGGGGCGGGAGCCAAATCCCGCTTAGCCACCCAATGGATATGGTAAAGCATGCGGCCAACGCGGTATGGCGCCGGCGATATGCCTCCCCTGGTAACGGAGGGGATTGCCGTCGGTGCCTACTAAAAGCACGCGCAACACGCAGCTTCTTTCGGACCGCCCTTGGAAGGCCATTCACCGGGCCTGCGCCGCCGCCATCCCACCCCCGGCGGCTCTCTTTGGGCGCGATATACCAGATTACTTCTCTTCCGCATCAGTTTTGCTTATTGCCCTATATCATAGCAGCGCCCAAGCCGCATGTCAAGACGATTGCGGATAAAGAGGGCTTGCGAGTTTTCAACGCGCTCGCTGGGTTTTGTGGAAAACTGGGCGAGCCAATTTCGAGCCAAGTTTATGATATCCTGCCATCTTGCCCTAATAAAATTTTTCCGGCGGACAACATGCCCACCGGAAAGGAAAGCCGCAGGCGAAAGAACAGCTTTCGCCTGCGGCAACCTATTACACGCAGCCGGCCTTTGAGGAGGAACACCCAAGAAGAGAGAGAGAATGGGTAATGCCTGTTAACCGGCTGCTATGCAACCAAAGCAATGCGGCTTTGTACCGCAAATTATGAAAAGAAGATCGTTGAAAACGACACAATTTGTATGTATAAGGATTAAGAACAAATTTTGCTACCGCAACCGCCGCGCAGGCGAGTTGGTCAACGGGCAACAGCTTTCACCCGTATACGGCGCATGGGTTTTGCGGGAACAAGGTGCAACCGCTCTGCCGGTACAACGCCGATGGCCTGAGCTTTTTTCTCACCGTCCGGCGCAGAAGGAGGCATCGCGACACGAATTTTCTGCAAAGGGATGATAGCGGGTTGTGTGCTTGCACAGGTTACATCAGGTGTTTGGGTTTTGCAGCTTTGCTGACTTTTCTGGCGGTTGAGCAGCCTGTCGGAGCGGCGCATCCACTCGCTAAAAGTTTGCCACTGATAAGCGCGCATGAACCGCTGAATGGCGTAAAGGCTTTCATGCCACTCCTTTGAAAAAGGACGGCTGTGTTTATTTTGCATTCGGGCGATATGAAACCGCAGAAAGTAAAGCTGTTCTTTTTCCGGTTCCATGCAATCCTCCTTTTTTCACATGGTCCAGCCGGCAAAAGTCACTGATTTTTGCGCTATTTTAAACATATAAGTACGAAATGCCGCACATAATAACTTTCATTCCGGCGACTCTTGTATAGTGTTAGCCTGGGTATTTAGTAGATGATTCAAAATCAGGTGAAACGGCATGATTGGTGAACGACTTTCGGAATTAAGAAAAGATATGGGGTTATCGCAACAGGAGTTCGGCAAGCTTTTTAACCTCTCTAAACGCACAATATCCTCTTATGAAACAGACGAAACCGAGCCGCCCAACCATTTGATCGTCGAATTTGCCCGCTATTTCGATGTTTCTACCGATTATTTGCTTGGCACAACCAAGTACCCAAAGCCCTATTGCTTAAAAGAAAGCAGCCTGTTTCTGCCTAAATCTATGCCGCTTGCTATGAAGCGGGAGCTAGAAGGTTTTTTGGACTACTTGTGCTACAAATACCGCCAAAGTTTAGAGACAAGCAACCGAAAATAAAGCTACAACACAGCGTAAAAAACCACCTTTATGTGTTGGAGGTTCTTGCATAAGTTCATTATATACGATTTATATGCTTTGTGACAAGAGATAGAAATAAAGAAATTAGCTTTTGTTGCATATATTCACAAAAAACAAGAAGCTCTTCCGAATATTTACCGGTAAAGCAAGACGAAAAACCGTAACGCCAACAAAAACTAGTGTAGTGCAACCATATCTAAGCCGCACAAGCCACCGTCGCGGTGGCTTTCTTTTATCTTATTAAGTGAAGCATTTCTATGATAATGATACAGTTTTACTTAACCCTTGTCAACAGCGCAGAAAGTTTCTCTTATAATGAGATTCACACAGCATATCAGAAGGGATGTGGTAAGGTGATTGGGAATAGGCTGAGGGAACAACGCAAAAAAGCACATCTTACCCAAGCCCAGTTAGGCGCGCAGCTGCATCTATCGAAAAACTCCATCTCAAACTACGAGCGCAATCAAGATGAACCGCCCGACGATACAAAAATTAAACTGGCGAAAATATTGGGCGTTAGCGTAGATTACCTTACGGGTGCCTCGGATAACCCCAGCCCTTATGTTGACGCGTCCAACACAGTCCGCCTGCCGGCAGGCATGCCGCCGCAAGCCTGGGATGAATTGCGGTTGTTTATTGATTACTTGAAATTCAAATATCTACAGCACAAAGAGCCTTAACGAAGCCTGTGCATCAAGAGTTCCGGCGGTTTAACATCCGCCGGAATTTTCATATTCAAAAATAAGCCGGCGGCCCCTATAGAACATGCGAGGGATCGCCGGCAACATCTTTGAGCAAATCCTGTATGGTAACATTGTTAAGCACGCTGTCTATAGCGGCTTGCAATTTTTTCCATAACGGCAGGGCCAAACAAATTTCAGCGCGTCCACAGCGGGCGCCTTCGTCTTCACATAAACATTCAACGGGGGCCAAATCGCCCTCCAAGGCGCGTAAAACCTCGCCGGCCGTAATTTTATCCGCCGGTTTTGCTAAAAAATAGCCGCCTTGGGCGCCCCGCACGCTTTGCAATATTCCTGCTTTTTTTAATGGAAAGATCAGTTGCTCTAAATAGTTTTCAGATAGCCCCTGCCGTCGGGCAATTTCTTTCACCGATGCGCGTACCGGTGCGTTTTCACCCTGGCAGTTGGCCGCCAAATCAATTACCGCACGCAGGCCGTACCGGCCCTTTGTGGATATTTTCATCCATCCAACACCTCTGTTACGCCGTCTAGCCTTATGGAGTAAGGCCGGTGGCAAAAAGACAATTCCTATCTTTTAGCATACCATTCTGATTGATTTTGTCAAGATTCAGAAACTGGTTTCTTTGCCGTTTTGATGCACCCCCTTTTTGCCGCCGTGTGCTGCTGTTTGCCGGTGAAACCGGTGGAAAATAGGGAAAGGGGCAGAAAGTTTGCTTTAACCCTTGACTTTAGTGCGCTAATAAAGTAAAATTAACGGCGTTGTATGGTTATGTGGGGGTGAAACCCCGCAAAAATAGCCGCGCCAGATTTGATATGGCGCAGCTTAAACATCCCGCCGCTGTGGCGGAAGATTGTCTTTTTCCCAATAATCCGGCGGTGGATGGGGCGCGGGATTGAGGCAGTCAATTGTAAAATGGTAACAAGAGGAGGAAACAAAATGAAACTGAAAAAATTGGCCGCACTGGCGATGGCTTGCATAACGGCCGTGACCGCCGCGTCTCTCGCAGGGTGCAATCAGAACCAGGGCGACACCGGAACCGATGAGTCGTGGAACAAGGTTAGCGAAGCAGGCAAGCTGGTGCTGGGGTTAGACGACGCATTTCCGCCCATGGGTTTTCGGGATCCGGAAAGCGGCGAAATTGTAGGGTTTGATATCGACGTGGCAACCGAGGTGTGCAACCGTCTGGGCTTAGAGCTGGTGCTGCAGCCGGTGGATTGGAACACCAAAACCGCTGAGTTAGACAACGGAAATGTGGATTGCCTTTGGAACGGCATGAGCAAAACCGACGAGCTGGATGAGCAGCTGAATTTGAGCGAACCTTATATGAAGAATAACCAGGTGATTTTGGTAAATAAGGATTCCGATTATAAAACCAAAGAAGATTTGGCGGGCAAGAGCTTGGGCGTGCAGGCCGGTTCCTCCGCCGAAGTGGCTTTGAACAAAGATACCGAGTTTAAGGATTCCTTGGGCGAAGTGGTGGCTTTAGAGGATTACGCCTTAGCCATTTTAGAAATTCAGAACGGCACCGTAGACGCTGTGGCGATTGACGAAGTGGTAGCCCGTTATTACCTGAGCACCCAGCCCGACGCCTTCCGCATTTTGGGAGAAGCTGAGGGAGAGGTTATCTCAATGGCATCTGAGGAATATGTCATTGGCTTCCGCAAAAACGATGAGGCTCTTAAAACAAAAATTGAAGATACCCTCAAAGAAATGGCAGAAGACGGCAAGCTGGCCGAAATTTCTCAAAAATGGTTTGCCGAGGATGTTACTGTAATTGGCGAATAAGCCTGCGCTTACATAAGGATTACCGGCCACCGGCCGGCTGCCGGCGCTTTTTTCCGGCGGCCGACCGGCTTTTCCGGCTTTGGCGGGTTGCTTTAAGCTAAGGCTTGCGGTTGGCCCGGCATCTTTGGGGCAAAGCCCCTTTTGTTTACCGTGTGGCGCATGCGCCGCGGCGTTTACAACAACTTGAAAGGATCGGTTTCCATGGATTATCAAGTTTTGATAAACCAAATGCTGGAGGGATCTTTGCAGACCCTACTGCTGTTTTTCTCTACGTTGCTTTTTTCCCTCCCGTTGGGTCTGCTGGTGGCCATGGGCCGTATGTCCAAACACAAAATAATCAATTGGCCCGTGCGTTTTTATATTTTGGTGATGCGGGGCACCCCGCTACTGCTGCAGCTTATTTTTATTTTTTATGCGTTAAAGCCTTTATTCGGCATTCAGTTGGAGCGAATGGCGGCGGCCCAGTTGGCTTTTGCCCTCAACTATGCTGCCTATTTCGCCGAGATTTACCGCGGCGGTATGGAAAGCATCCCAAAGGGTCAATACGAGGCCGCCCAGGTGTTGGGCTTTACCCGTCGGCAGACCTTTTTCCGCATTGTGCTGCCCCAGGTGGTTAAGCGGGTGATTCCGCCCATGGGAAATGAGTTTATTACGTTGGTAAAGGATACCTCCTTAGCGCAGGTGATCAATGTGGTAGAGCTGTTTAAGGTCACCAACACCTGGGTGGCGTCCACCGGTATCATGACGCCCTTTATTATAGCGGCGGTGTTCTATTTGGTTATGAACGGCGTGGTAACCCGTTGCTTTACCGTGGCGGAAAAAAGGCTGAACTATTACCGCTGATGCACAGCTCCGATTTGGAATGTGGCAGGCGCCTAGGTCTACTAGGCCTAAAAGGAGAAGAAGCATATGCAACAAATGCTAAACGCGCAGGATTTGCGCAAAAGCTTTGACGGCGTCCCTGTGTTGCAGGGAATATCCCTTCAGGTGAACCAAGGAGAAGTGCTGGCGATTATCGGCCCTTCGGGCTCGGGCAAAAGCACCCTGTTGCGGTGCATCACCCAGCTGGAAACAGTAGACAGCGGCGCCATCGATATTTGCGGTGAAACCTTGGTTTCTACCGACGGAAATGGAAAAGCCGTGTATGCGCCCCGGGCTCAGTGCGCTAAAATCGGGTTGCATCTGGGTTTGGTATTTCAAAACTTTAATCTGTTTCCCCATTTTTCGGTGCTGCGCAATATCGCCGAAGCGCCGGTGCGGGTGTTGGGCAAAAGCCGGACGGAGGCAGAGGAGCAAGCCCGTGCATTGCTAGAAAAGATGGGGCTTGCTGACAAAGAAAACGCTTATCCTTACCAGCTTTCCGGCGGGCAGCAGCAGCGGGTTTCCATTGCCAGGGCGCTGGCAATGAACCCCGAGATCTTGTTTTTTGACGAACCCACCAGCGCGCTGGATCCGGAGCTGACGGGTGAAATCCTGAAGGTAATCCGTGAGCTGGCCGCCGAGCATATGACCATGGTGGTGGTTACCCATGAAATGAAGTTTGCCCGGGATGTGGCCGATCGTGTTATCTTTATGGATAACGGCTCCATTGTAGAAAGCGGCACGCCGCAACAGGTGTTCGGAGATACCCATAACGAACGGCTCAAGGCGTTTTTATCCCGCTTTAACGAGGGGTAAGTCTTTTGAAAGTTTGGGAGCCTTGCCGTTTTGGTATAGCTTGCGGTGTGCAAGCGCGCCGTCTGCCTAACCGGCACCGTGCCGGCCATGCGGAGAAAAGAGAGGAGCGATAACCGTGGTTATCCATACACCCAGACTGGCGCTGCGCCCTGTGGAGCAAAGCGATGCCCCTGCCTTGTTGGACGCCATGCGCTGCCCGTTGGTTCATCAGATGCACAGTGACGGCTTTCACAGTTTGGCGCACGTTCAGCGTTATATTGATGTGTTAATAGGAGAATATGCCCAGGGTAAATTTCGCACTTTGGGCATTGCCCATAAGCCGGAAGATAAGCTCATTGGTATGATAACCATCGATGAGCAGGCTGTTTTTTCCCGGGTGGAACTGGGATATTGGATTCATTTGGACTGGCGCAACGAGGGCTATTCCACCGAAGCGGTAAGCGCTGTGGTAGAGGATTGCTTTGCAAAGGGGAGGGCAAACCGTATACAGGCCCTTACCAGCAACCCGGCTTCGGCCCGCGTGCTAGAGAAAGCCGGCCTGCGGTATGAGGGAACCCTGCGGCAATATTTCGGCAAGGGCAACGGCTTTGCCGATGTGCGCATGTATGCTGTGCTGCAAGGCGATTGTCGTGCCGGAGCGGCGCAGAAAAATATACCATAATTCATTACAATTAAAGAAAGCCTGAAGGCGCCCCGTATAACCGGGTAGCCTTCAGGCTTTTTTGCGGCAGTTTTTAAGATGCAAACAGGCAAACAGCTAAAAATTTTGATGCTGCTTGCCTGCGGCTATGCCGCCGTTTTGGTAGCGGTGCGAAAGTCTATGCCGCCATCGTAGGGGTAAAAGACCACGCCTGTTACATTGGGCGCAGTGGCAAAATAGCGTTTTTCATAGCACAGGGGGTAAAAGATGCCGTTGGTGTTTAAGTATTGCTCAGCCGATACCGCCGCCTGGAGCATCTGCGCCCCATCGCTGAAACTTGCGGCCGCCAGCAAACCATCATAGGCGGCGTCTTGCAAAGAGGCGGGATTTTCGCTGCTGCTTGATTCAAAAAGGGAGAGCACCTCCAGCGGGCCGTCTTGCTGGGCCTGCAGCGGCGCGATAACGGCCTCATAGTCCCCTGAACGGATCCGTTGCTCCAGTTCCGAGAGAGAAACCGCTTCTAGGTTAAAATAGTAACCCAGCTCCCGGTTCCAAACCTCCAACATATGGGTGGCCATTTGCTTAAAGCCGGATGAATCCAGGCATAACACCGTTAGATTTAACCGATCCAACCCGGCTTCCGTCAGCCCTTGCTGCAGCAGGGCCTTGGCGTTATCATCCTGCTTTAAATAAAAACCGCCGCCCGCTTGGTCGCGGTAGCTTTGCCCCAACAGGGTGGCCTGGGGCAGCACAATATCCTCCCCTGGCGTGCAGTTGTCCGGAAGGGCCTGCAGCACATAATCCCTGTCTAGCGATTGGATGAGTCCCAAACGCACATTGCGGTTGTTAAAAGGCGAGGTTTGGGTGTTAAAGCACAGACCCCAAGTTGTGTCTTCAAAAGAGGTTAAATTAAGCCCCTCCTGCTGGGCCTTGGCCAGCTGATCACCGGGGAGAGAGGCTACATCCAGTTGCCCTGACGCCAGCGCCCCCGCCGTATCTTGGGGCGCTTCGCCAATGGTAAATTCCACCCCGGCGGGCACCACCTGCTGCTGCCCCTGATACCGGCTGTTTACCGTCAGGTTGATATATTCCTCGTGTTCCCAGCCGTATGCGGCAATGGAAAAGGGGCCGTTGCCCAACACGCAGTTGGTTTCTAGCCCATATTGGCCGCCAGTAAAACGGAAAAACGCCTCGTTGCAGGGCATCGCTACCGTTTGCGCCATTAGGGTGGGGAACTGTTCATAGGCGTATTCCAGTTCGATTACCAGGGTGTAGTCCCCTTCGGCGCGCACGCCCAGTTCTTCCACCGGCAAGGTGCCTTCGTTTACTTGCCGGGCGTTTTTAATGCAATACAGGGTTTGCGCCTCGGGGCTGTTGGTGGCGGGATCTAAGGCCCGGCGCAAGCCGAATACAAAGTCCGCCGCCGTTACCGGCGCATCCACCTCTTGACCCTCGTCGTCCTCCCAAACCGGCCAGCGGGCGTCGCTGCGCAGGTGAAAGGTAAAACTTGTGTTATCTGCGCTGGCGGTCCAACTTTCCGCCGCCCCGGGCTGGGCCTGGCCGGAGGCATCTAACCGGGTGAGCCCTTCAAACAGGTTGGTAATCACCAGCTTGGCAGAGGTATCCTGCGCCACTTGGGGATCCAAGCTTTCAGGCTCTTGCTCTAAATAGCTTAAAATAACCTGGCCGTTTTCTTCACCGTCGTCGCTACACCCCGCTAAGGCGAACAGTGGCAGGGCTGTTAGCAAACAACACAACAAAAGTAGGGCTGCTTTGGCAAACCGCCCCATTTTACAGCAGGAAACTCCCATGGCCAACCTCCGTTCCCCAGCAACTGGGTTGTTTTTCCAGGCAATCATACCATTTTTAAGAAACAAAAGCAATGAAGCAACTACTTATGGTATTTTACCGTTTTGTTAATTTTACTTTTGTATTTACAGATACGGTTGCGCCATCCTTTATGTAAGGGAGCGGCGGGGCCACCCCCCAAAAAGCTTTTTTGCTTTTAAATGATATTGTGGCACTGTTTTTCAAAAGTAGGTTAACGGAACATGTCCTGCACATTATCAAGCAAGTCGCTCATAGTGTGCATAGCCTTGTGCGCCTTCTTTTTTGCTTGTTTGGGGTTTTTCATCATTTGGCTGCTCACAAAGCCTACCACAGCGCCGGCGGCCAAACCGGTGCCAATGCCTTTTACCAAGCCCATTGTCGCTTTTGTCATGCAATAAATCCTCCTTAAGGTGATAACCAATTTTAAGGTTTGTTCAAAGCCCATAATTTTACTCCTGAAAAATAACGGCTCAACGGCTCAAAGGTTCAACGGCTGCAAACCAAACGGCCAAAGGCCCTCCCAGAGCAATCGCGCCGCCTGCCGGCGGAGCCGTTTGCTGCGGGTTGGTGTTAGTATTTCCGGTCTGTTGGGTTTCAACAGTAAGTTTTACCGCAAAGTTTTGGCATTTTTGGCGTTGGGTGGCAAAATGAAATTTGATTGAATTAGAAACAACGGCAATTTTGAGAAAGAAGCGCACAGGCAATATAGGCTTTTTACGGCCGGTGGGCTTTTGAATTCATATTTCACAATTCGTTTACAAATCTATCCTTGACAATTGGTATGGCAAATGATAGATTTATAAGTAGATTAGCACTCAAACATCAAGAGTGCTAACGAGCCAAAGGCGAAGCCTAGACACGGTATCTTCTTAAAAGAAAAACCCTCTTTCGCCGAAGGTTCGGCAAATAAACGGCGTTGAAGCCGCCTGAGTGAAAGCGGGGGATTCTGTGTGGAATTGGGCGAGCGGAAACTAAAGGTGTTGGCCGCCATTGTGGAGGCTTATGTGGCTACCGGTGAACCGGTGGGATCCAAAGCTGTGTGCAACGCACTGGATTTCCCGGTTTCCTCTGCCACCATCCGAAACGAGATGGCAGGTTTGGTGGAGCTGGGCCTATTGGAACAGCCCCATACCTCGGCGGGGCGGATCCCTTCGGCCCGGGGCTACCGGTTGTATATCAACCGGTTGATGCACCGTCGGCCGCTGAGCGATGAAGAAAAGCGCTACATTGACGGAACGCTGGCTTCCATTACCGGCGGGGCAGACGATTTGCTGGAAGAGGCATCGCAGATGCTGGCGGGTATGACACGCTTTATCGCCGTATCCACCGCGCCCACCGACGAGGGCGCCGCAGTGCGGCGGTTGCAGTTTGTGCAAACCGGTAGGCGCAGCGCTATTGTAGTGCTCACTTCTTCCACCGGCAATGTAAAAAGCCGGCAGTTTCGGTGCGATTACGACATCACCCCCGAAGTGATGAATGTTTTTCATGTGGCGCTGAACAAGAAGTTCATGGGTGTGCCGCTTGCAGAGATTACGCCCGCATTGGTGCAGTCGATGGCGGCCTCCTTCGGGGAGCTTACCATGCTGATGCCGGCAGTGCTTACCGCTGTGCTAGAAACGGCCCAGGATATGCTGCAAACCGATATTCGCTTAGAGGGGCAAACCAATTTGCTGTTTATGCCGGAGTTTGAACTATCCAGCGTGCGGCAGATTTTGGATTTTCTCAACCGGCGGGGTGAAATCGCCAAGCTGCTCAACCGGCAAGAAGGCGCGGTCAAGGTGTTAATCGGCGCCGAAAGCGGCCAGCCGGAATTGATTGATTCCAGCTTGGTGGTGGCGCGCTACCGGCTGGGCGGGCGCACAGCCGGCGCCATTGGGGTTATCGGCCCCACCCGCATGGACTACGCAAAGATGATATCCAGCCTGGAATACTTTGCCCAAAGCATGGGGAAACTGCTCAGTGAGATTTTGGAAGAAGAGTAGCTCCCAGCGGTAGGGAAATAGCGCTAAAGGCGCAATCAGGCGGAAAGGAGACGGGGTTTCAGGATGAAAGGCAAAGAAAAGAAAGAAGAAAAGCAGAAGCAGGCCCAGGCGCAAGAGGAGCAGACGGAGCAAACGGAGCCTGTAGAGCAGCCCCCGCAGCCGGCGGAGCAGGAAGCCGCTAAAGAAACATCAGAGGCGGATGAAACCCGGCAGGCGTTGGAGGCGCTGCAAAAGGATTTTGATAAGCAAAAGGATTTGCTGCTGCGCACCGCTGCTGAGTATGAGAATTTTCGCAAACGCACCGAGCGCGAAAAAAGGGCCATTTATGGCGACGCCACCGCTGCTGCTGTGCTGACGATTTTGCCCATCGGCGACAGCTTGGAATACGCAATTAAGGCCAAAGACGGCGCCACTGCGGAGTATCAAAAGGGCCTGGAACTAATGCAGAATCAATTTAAAGAGGCGCTAAATAAGCTGGGTGTGGAACCTATGGGAGCTCCCGGCGAAGAGTTTAACCCAGAGCTGCACAACGCTGTTGCCCATGTGGATGACGACACAGTGGCCGATAATATTATTGTAGAGGTTTTTCAAACCGGCTATAAGATGGGCGACAAGGTAATTCGCCACGCTATGGTAAAGGTAGCCAACTAGCCCGGCGATCCATTGTATGGCAAAACGGCATCCCTGATGTAACGCCGGCTGCACGCAGCTGGCGGCGTCATTGATATATATTTAAAATAAAAATTGGAGGTTTTTTGTTATGGCTAAGACAATCGGCATAGATTTAGGTACTACAAATTCCTGCGTAGCGGTTATTGAAGGCGGCGAGCCTGTCGTTATCCCTAACGCGGAAGGCGGACGCACCACCCCCTCTGTTGTAGCGTTCTCGAAAACTGGCGAGCGTATGGTGGGCCAGGTGGCAAAGCGCCAAGCCATCACCAACCCGGATCGCACCGTTTCTTCTATTAAGCGCGAAATGGGTTCCAACTATAAAGTGAACATTGACGGCAAGGCCTACACCCCGCAAGAGATTTCGGCAATGATCTTGAGCAAGCTGAAGGCCGACGCAGAGGCCTATTTGGGTGATACGGTAACCCAGGCGGTTATTACGGTGCCTGCTTACTTTACCGACGCCCAACGCCAGGCCACCAAAGACGCCGGTAAAATCGCCGGGCTGGATGTAAAGCGCATTATAAACGAGCCTACGGCGGCGGCCTTGTCTTATGGCATTGATAAAGAGACCGATCAAAAGGTTATGGTATACGACCTGGGCGGCGGCACCTTTGATGTATCTATCATCGAAATGGGCGACGGCGTGCAGGAAGTGCTGGCAACAGCCGGTAACAACCGCTTGGGCGGCGACGACTTCGACCAACGCATTATCGACTGGATGGTAAGCACCTTTAAGGCAGAAACCGGCATTGATCTGTCGAATGATAAAATGGCCATGCAGCGTTTGAAAGAAGCCGCCGAAAAGGCCAAAATCGACCTTTCGGGCATCACCTCCGCCAACATCAACCTGCCCTTTATTACGGCGGACGCCACCGGCCCCAAGCATTTGGATATGACGCTGACCCGCGCCAAGTTTAACGAGCTGACCGCTGATCTGGTAGAAAAGACGATGGGCCCGGTGCGCCAGGCGTTGTCTGACTCTGGGCTGCAAATCGGCGACATCAACAAGGTGCTCATGGTGGGCGGTTCCTCCCGTATTCCCGCTGTGCAGGAAGCGGTAAAGAGCTTTATCGGCAAAGAGCCCTTTAAGGGCATCAACCCCGATGAGTGCGTGGCTATCGGCGCGGCTTTGCAGGCCGGCGTGTTGGGCGGCGAGGTAGAAGGCTTGCTGCTGTTGGATGTTACCCCCTTGTCGCTGGGTGTTGAAACTATGGGCGGCGTAATGACCAAGGTTATTGAGCGCAACACCACCATCCCCACCAAGAAGAGCCAGATCTTCTCTACCGCAGCGGACAATCAAACCCAGGTGGATGTGGTTGTGCTGCAGGGTGAGCGCGAGTTTTCTCGCGACAATAAGCAGCTGGGCGTCTTTCGTTTGGACGGCATTGCTCCCGCGCCCCGCGGTATTCCTCAAATTGAGGTTACTTTTGATATCGATGCCAACGGCATTGTAAACGTATACGCTAAGGACTTGGGTACCGGCAAAGAGCAGAAGATCACCATCACCTCCAGCTCCAACATGAGCAAAGAGGATATCGACAAGGCTGTGAAAGACGCCGAGCGGTATGCCGATGAGGATAAGAAGCGCCGCGAGCAAGTAGACGCCAAGAATGAGGCCGAGAACCTGTGCTATGCCGCCGATAAGCTGGTGAACGAGAATAAGGATAAGATCCCCGAAGAAGATAAAAACACCATCAGCCAGAAGACGGCGGCCGTGAAAGAGGCCATTAACTCCAACGATACCGATCGCATTAAGTCGGCTACAGAAGAACTGCAAAAGGCGGTTTATGAGGCTTCTACCAAGCTGTATCAGCAGGCGGGCCCGCAAACCGGCGCACCCGGCGCAGCCCCGCAGGGCGGCGCGGATGGCAACAACGGCAACGACGGCAACGTTTACGACGCGGAGTATAAAGACGTAAATGACGACAACAACGGCAACAAGTAAACCCATCCGGCATGCAAGGGGAGGGCGTTTCGCCCTCCTCTTATGCGGGTTAGGGGCTTGTGCGCCGGGCAGGGTGGAACAGCGGCGGGAACTCGCCTGGTGAAAGGGTGCGCGGTTCCCATTCTCTGACAAGGGGTGTGATAATTTGGCGGATAAACGCGATTATTATGAGGTGTTGGGCGTACAAAAGGGCGCATCCGACGATGAAATAAAAAAGGCTTTCCGTAAAAAAGCGAAACAATATCACCCGGATCTTAACCCGGGGGACAAGGAAGCCGAAGCCAAGTTTAAAGAGGTTAACGAGGCATACGAGGTGCTTTCCGACAAGGAAAAACGCGCCCGTTATGATCAATTTGGCCACGCGGGCGTGGATCCCAACTTTGGCGCAGGCGGCGGTTACGGCGGCTATCCTGGCGGCAGCCCCTTTGGTCAAGATATTGATTTAGGCGATATTTTCGACAGCTTCTTCGGAGGGTTTGGCGGCGGCAGCAGGCGGCGGCAGAGCAACGCTCCCCGCCGGGGCGCCGATACTGAGGCGGTGCTCACCATCTCGTTTGAAGAGGCCGCCAAAGGCTGCACCAAAGAGGTTACTTATCAAAATGTGGAATCTTGTAAAGAGTGCGGCGGCAGCGGCGCTAAAAAGGGCACATCGCCCAAAACCTGCCCCACCTGTAACGGCACCGGGCAGGTGCACATCAACCAGCGCACTCCCTTTGGCGTGATGCAAACCTCTCGCACCTGCGATAAGTGCGGCGGCGCCGGCAAAATAGTGGAAGATCCTTGCCCGCATTGTTCCGGCGCCGGCCGGGTGCGCGCCAGCCGCACCGTAGAGGTGAAGGTGCCCGCAGGCATTAACGACGAGCAGGTGCTCAGCGTTTCCGGCCACGGCAACGCGGGATCCAACGGCGGGCCGGCAGGGGATTTGCACGTATATGTCAGCGTAAGACCGCATCCTATCTTTGAGCGTAAGGGCGACGATGTGTGGTGCGAGCTGCCTTTGACCTTTAGCCAGGCGGCGTTGGGCGCCGAAGTAACCGTGCCCACGCTAGACGGCAAGGTGAGCTACACCGTGCACGAGGGCACCCAGCCGGGCGATGTGTTCCGCCTGCGGGGCAAGGGCATTGCGCATTTGGGCGGCCGCGGCCGGGGCGATCAGTTCGTTAAGGTAACGGTAGAGGTGCCGAAAAATTTAAGCCAAAAGCAAAAGGACATCCTGCGGGACTTCGACAGCGCAGCAAGCGAGAAAAATTACCAGCATAGAAAGGGCTTTTTCGAAAAGCTGAAAGAGATGTTCGGCGATTAAAATGGATCGCAGGCATGCTGTTGGGCCTATCAAACAATCTTTCATACTACAGCACATTTGCGCAGGTGAAACCGTGCGCTAGTGTGCTGTTTTTTTATTGTTTTTGTCGTTACCCGGCCTACGTGCAAATCTATGCGCAAAAATCTGCGGCCCCCTCTTGTACGGGAGGTTATTTTTCCATATAATAAAGGTGCGGCGGCTCACACCGCCGACATCAGCGCTGTATCCCGTTGGGAACAGCAGCCGGAGGTAATGAAAAATGAATCAAAAACCTGCAACCGCAGCCGCTTCGGCGGAAAAAACCCGCGGCATGGTGCAAATGGCCTTGTTTTGCGCCATTATCCTGCTGCTGGCGTTCACTCCATTTTTAGGCTACATCCCGCTGGGCTTCACCAGGGCCACCATTGTGCACATCCCCGTTATTATCGGTTCTATTGTGCTGGGGCCTAAAAAAGGCGCCGGGCTGGGATTTCTGTTCGGCCTTACCAGCTTTATCAACAACTCCTTTATTAGCCCTACGGTGACCTCTTTTGTGTTTACGCCTTTCTATTCGGTGGGGGAGACCCAGGGCAATTTTTGGAGCTTAGTGATTTGCTTTGTGCCGCGCATTCTGGTAGGAGTGGTACCCTATTACGTTTATAAGCTGCTGACATACCTAACCAAGAACAGCGCAAAGGGGCAGTATTTGGCGCTAACGATGGCGGGGCTTTTGGGATCCCTTACCAACACACTGCTGGTGATGAACCTGATCTTCTTCTGCTTTTCCAACAGCTATGCTGCCGCCAATAATGTTTCGGTAGAGGCGCTTTACGGCTTTATCCTTTCGGTTATTGGCATTAACGGTGTGCCCGAGGCTATTGTGGCGGCCATCCTAACGGCGGCTATTACGCGGGTGCTGCTGCATTTAAAGCAAAAACGCCGCCTGTAAGGCGAGGCGCCGCACCCTTGCAAACAACAGGGCAAAGGTATATAATAACAAAAAAGGGGCATGATGGCTGTTAGCCCCGGTTTTGGATACAATATAAAAGCGAGCTGCGGCTGTGACAAAAGCTGCGGCCGGCGCAAACCACAAGAGAGCCGGTGGATGGTGCGAACCGGCGGGGAGCCCGGCCTTTCCACTTTTCGAGCCGCCGGCGAGGAGCCGGAGGGAGGCGCCCTTTACTGCGCTAATCGAGGGGCCGGTTTTGCGCCGGCAATCTGGGTGGCAACGCGGAAGTTCTTCCGTCCCAATCAACTGCTGTACCGGTTACGGCGGCTTTGGGGCGGAATTTTTTTATTCCTAAATGGGTTAAAACAACAAAAAGTAATATTAGGAGGGTTTATACATGTTGGATATTAATTTGCTGCGCAATTCTCCGGAGTTGGTTAAGGAGAACATCCGTAAAAAGTTTCAGGATGAAAAGCTGCCGCTGGTGGACGAGGTGGTGCAGCTGGATAAGCAATTCCGTGACGCTAAGGCAAAAGGCGACGCGCTGCGCAATCAGCGCAAAACCATCAGTAAGCAAATAGGCGCGCTCATGGGCAAGGGCCAAAAGGAAGAGGCCCAGCAGGCCAAAGAGCAGGTGGCGGCTATTGCCCAGGAGTTAGAGCAGCTGGAGCAGCTGGAACAGGATCTCACCGCCCAGATCCGGGAGCGGATGTTGGTTATCCCCAACATCATCGATCCCAGCGTGCCCATCGGCAAGGATGACAGCGAGAACATAGAAGTGGAGCGCTTCGGCGAGCCCGCCGTGCCGGATTTTGAGGTGCCCTATCATGTGGATATTATGGAGCGCCTAAACGGCATCGATCTCGACAGCGCCCGCAAAACCAGCGGCAACGGCTTTTATTACCTGCGCGGAGATATCGCCCGGCTGCATTCGGCCATCCTCTCTTATGCCCGGGATTTTATGATTGACCGGGGCTTTACCTACTATGTGCCGCCCTTTATGATCCGCTCCGACGTGGTAACCGGCGTAATGAGCTTTGCCGAAATGGAAAACATGATGTATAAAATCGAGGGAGAGGATCTCTACCTTATAGGCACCAGCGAACACTCCATGATAGGCAAATTTATCGACACCATTCTTACCGAAGACGAGTTACCCCAAACCCTCACCAGCTATTCCCCGTGCTTCCGCAAAGAGGTGGGGGCCCATGGCATTGAGGAGCGGGGGGTTTACCGCATCCACCAATTTGAAAAACAAGAGATGATAGTGGTGTGCCGCCCGGAGGAGAGCGCCGATTGGTTTGTAAAGCTGTATCAAAACACGGTGGATTTCTTCCGTTCGCTGGATATTCCGGTGCGCACGCTGGAATGCTGCTCGGGAGATTTGGCGGATCTGAAGGTTAAGAGCATCGATGTAGAGGCTTGGTCCCCCCGCCAGAAAAAGTATTTTGAGGTGGGCAGCTGTTCCAACCTGGGCGATGCCCAGGCCCGCCGCTTGGGTATCCGGGTGCGGGGGAAAGACAGCAAAGACAAGCCTTACTTCCCCCATACCCTCAACAACACTGTGGTAGCGCCGCCCCGTATGCTTATCGCCTTTTTAGAGAACAATTTGTGCGCCGATGGCTCGGTGCGCATTCCCCAGCCGCTGCGCATGTATATGGGCAATAAGGAATTTATCGGTAAGTAAAGCAAAACCGTAAAACCACGAAACAGCAGGGAACGCAACAGAAAGGGTGACGCTTGATGGAAGAACAAAAAACCGCAATGCCCCAGGCTTTGGCTAACGATCACGAAAGCCTGCAGGGAAAAACCATTTTGCTGGGGGTTAGCGGCAGCATCGCCGCCTATAAGGCCGCCTATCTGGCCAGCGCCCTGCACAAGCGGGGCTGTGATGTGCATGTGCTGATGACGGCCAACGCCTGCCAGTTTATCAACCCCATTACTTTTGAAACCTTAACCGACAATAAATGCTTGGTGGATACGTTTGATCGCAACTTTCAATACAATGTAGAGCATGTGTCCCTGGCTAAACGGGCCGATCTCTGCTTGCTGGCCCCGGCTTCGGCCAACCTGATTGCCCGGCTGGCCTACGGTATGGCCGACGATATGCTCACCACCACGGTGCTGGCCTGCTCCTGCCCCAAGCTGGTGGCCCCCGCCATGAACACCGGCATGTTGCAAAACCCCATTACGCAAGATAATTTGGCCCGGATGGAGCGCTTTGGCTTTACCTTAATCCAGCCCGCCATTGGCTATTTGGCCTGCGGCGACACAGGGGCGGGCAAGTTCCCCGAGCCCGAGGTGTTGCTTGAGCATGTGTATCAGCAGCTGTGCTGTCCCAAAGATTTGGCTGGGGTGCGGGTGCTGGTTACTGCAGGCCCCACCCGAGAGGCGGTGGATCCCGTGCGTTTTTTGTCCAACCGTTCCAGCGGCAAAATGGGCTATGCGGTGGCCCGGGCCGCCTCGCTGCGGGGCGCCCAGGTTACGCTGGTATCCGGCCCCACGGCGTTGGAGGAGCCGCCCTTTGTGCAAACCGTTCAGGTAACCAGCGCCCGCGAGATGTTTGAAGCGGTTACCAGCCGGGCGGGGGAACAGGATATCATCATCAAGGCCGCGGCGGTGGCCGATTACCGCCCGGCGCAGGTGTATGAGGAAAAAATCAAAAAGGGCCCCCAAGGGGACTTAAACGCCATTGAATTGGAGCGCACCGATGATATCCTGGCCTGGCTGGGAGCGCATAAAACGCCGGGGCAGTTTTTATGCGGTTTTTCGATGGAGACCCAGAATGTGGAAGAAAATTCCCGGGCCAAGCTCTACAAAAAAAATGTGGATATGATTGCTGCTAATAGCCTGCGCACCCAAGGGGCGGGCTTTGCGGGAGACACCAATGTGCTAACCCTCATTACCCGCGACGGGGCGCGCCAGCTGGAAAAGATGAGCAAACGGGAGGCGGCCCATTGCTTGCTGGATGAAATTCAGCGCCGGCGCAACGGCGGTTAAAAAGCAGCCTTAATGCTTGACGCTGTGAAAGCAAAGGGGAGTGGCTATGGGAGAAACGAGAATAACGAATGCGCAAGATTGCGGGAGCAAGCTGGAGGCATTAAAGCAAAGAGCCAAGGCTGTGCTGCCCGCCGGGACCATTCGTGTTTACGACCTGATGCCGGTGTTTGAGGACGCGGTGCTTTTCGCCGAAATAACCCGCGCCTTGGCGGAACCCTTTGCTGGGCGCGTGGATGTGGTTGTAGCCCCCGAAGCCCTGGGCTGGGTGCTGGGGGCGGCCTTGGCCCGTGAATTGGGGGTGGGCTTTGTTGGTGTGCGCAAAAAAGGTAAGCTGCCTTACCCGCCCGATAGGCTTGTGTCGCAACACTTTGCCGATTACGACGGGCCCAAAACCCTGCAGCTGCGCAGCGACGCGCCTTTGCCGGGCAAACGGGTGCTGCTTACCGACGAATGGATTGAAACCGGCTCTCAGGCCCAGGCGTTGCTGCGTTTACTAGGCCATTGGGATTGCCAAGTGGTGGGCATCGCCGCTTTGGGGATCGACCGCAACAGCGTTACCACGCCTTGGCTGGATACCGGTTTTGCCCATTGTTTGGGGACGGATTGGTGACCGATGCGGTCAGAACGCACAAGCCCCGGCCACTTGCGGCCGGGTTTTTATGGATAGCGTCAAAATGAATATTTATACATAAAATGCTTGATTTTTTGCATAAAGAGAGTATAATGAATGTCATAAAACGGCGGTACTTCTCGTGTTCAGCGCCGCATGATATGAGAAATTTAACAGGAAAGGTTATGATTATTCATGGCGAATGAAATTAAGAAGGTTGTTCTGGCCTACTCCGGCGGGTTGGATACCTCTATTATTATTCCGTGGTTGAAAGAAAACTACAACAATTGCGAAGTGATTGCCGCCGCTGCAGACGTGGGCCAGGGCAAAGAGCTTTCGGGGCTGGAGGAAAAGGCCAAAAAGACCGGCGCCTCTAAGCTGTATATCATGGATCTGAAAAAGGAATTTGTAGAAGATTATATCTTCCCCACCGTTAAGGCGGGCGCTGTGTATGAAGATAAATACCTGTTGGGCACCTCTTTTGCCCGCCCCATTATCGCCAAGCGCTTGGTGGAAATCGCTAAGGCTGAAAACGCCGACGCTATCTGCCACGGCTGCACCGGCAAGGGCAACGACCAGGTTCGTTTTGAGCTGGCCATCAAGGCCTTTGCTCCTAAAATGAAGATCATCGCCCCCTGGCGGGTGTGGAACCTGAAGTCCCGCGATGAAGAGATCGACTACGCTGAGGCCCACAACGTGCCGCTGAATATCACCCGTGAAACCAACTATTCCAAAGATAAAAACCTGTGGCACCTTTCTCATGAGGGGCTGGATCTGGAGGATCCCGCCAACGAGCCCCATTACGACGATCCCAACTTTTTGGAGCTGGGCGTTTCCCCCGAGCAGGCGCCCGATAAGGCCACCTATGTGACCATCCATTTTGAAAAGGGCGTGCCCACCGCCATTGACGGCCAAGAGATGGACGCCGTAGCCCTGGTGGCCAAGCTCAACGAGTTGGGCGGCGCCAACGGCATCGGCATTGCCGATATGATTGAAAACCGCTTGGTGGGCATGAAATCCCGCGGCGTATACGAAACCCCCGGTGGCACCATCTTATACCACGCTCACAGCAAGCTGGAAGAGCTGTGCCTGGATAGAGATACCTACCACTACAAACAGCAGGTTGCCCTGCGTTTTGCCGAGCTGGTATATTTTGGCCAGTGGTACACCCCGTTGCGCAAGGCCCTTTCGGCCTTTGTGGATTCCACCCAAGAAACAGTTACCGGCGATGTAAAGCTCAAGCTGTATAAAGGCAACATTATCGATGCCGGCGTAACCTCCCCCTATTCGTTGTATGACGAGGAGATCGCCACCTTTAGCGAGGATGAAGTTTACAACCAGATGGATAGCCAGGGCTTTATCAACCTGTTTGGCTTGCCCATCCAGGTGCAGGGCCTCAAGGGCTTGGTAAAGGAATAAGAGCCGCGTATAAAGCAATGCAGGTTTCGGGGCAGGCCGGGCGTCTGCCCCGCTTCTGTTGGCGGCGGATATACCGCCGGTTTAGAGGGGGCGTTTCATTTGAAATTGTGGACCGGGCGTTTTCACAAGGAACCCGATCAGAAAACCAACGATTTTAATTCCTCCATTTCGTTCGACAGCCGCATGTACCGCCAGGATATTGAGGGCAGCATGGCCCACGCCGCCATGCTGGGGGCATGCGGCATTATCGATAAGGATGAGGCCCAAGCCATTCAGGACGGGTTGGCGGGCATTTTGGAGGATCTGGAATCCGGTGCGCTGGCCATCGACCCGGACGCGGAGGATATCCATACCTTTGTAGAGGGCGAGCTTACCGCCCGCCTAGGCGATGCGGGCAAACGCCTGCACACCGCGCGAAGCCGTAACGATCAGGTGGCGCTGGATGTGCGCCTGTATCTTAAAAACGAGGCGCAGGGCTTGATGGCGCAGCTGAAAGAGCTCATCGGCGTGCTGTGCGGCAAAGCCCAAGAGCACGCAGGCGACGTGATGCCCGGCTACACCCATTTGCAGCGGGCTCAGCCCATCACCTTTGGGCACCATTTAATGGCCTATGCCGAAATGCTGCTGCGGGATTTGGGCCGGCTTCAGGATGCGGTGGGCCGCATGGACCAATGCCCCTTGGGCAGCGGAGCCTTGGCAGGCACCACCTATCCCATCGATAGGGAAATCACCGCTCGCGCGTTGGGGTTTGCCGCCCCCACAGCCAATAGCTTAGACGGCGTTGCCGACCGGGATTTTTGTGTGGAGCTGGCCGCGGCGCTGTCGCTGATAATGGTGCATCTATCGCGTTTTTGCGAGGAGATCATTCTGTGGTGCTCCTGGGAATTTAAATTTGTAGAGCTGGACGACGCTTTTTCCACCGGTTCCAGCATTATGCCGCAAAAAAAGAACCCCGATATCGCCGAGCTGGTGCGCGGCAAATCGGGCCGGGTGTTCGGCGATCTGATTACCCTGCTTACCATGCTGAAGGGATTGCCCCTGGCTTACAACAAAGATATGCAGGAGGATAAAGAGGCCGTTTTTGACGCGGTGGATACCGTTAAACTGTGCCTTACTGCCTTTACTCCCATGATAAGCACCATGCGGGTGTTGCCCGGCAACATGCGCAAGGCGGCGGCCGGCGGCTTTATCAACGCCACCGACTGCGCCGATTATCTCACCAAAAAGGGCGTTCCCTTCCGCGACGCATACCGTATTACCGGCGCGCTGGTGGCCCGCTGTATCGAGCTGGGGCTGACGCTGGAAACTCTGCCGCTGAGTGAGTATACCGCCCTTAGCCCCGAATTTGACGAGGGCGTTTACGAGGCTATTTCGTTGGAAGCCTGCGCCGGTGGACGCAAATCTTACGGAGGCCCAGCCAAGGAAAATGTGCTGGCCCAAGTGAAACGGGTGCGAAAACTGCTGGAAGCAGCAGGCGAATAAGCTGTTGCACTTTGCCGGCTCGGGCCGGTTGCAAATGATACGGGTGAAAGGAAGAATCGTTTATGATAAAAGCGGGCGTAATCGGGGCCACCGGCTATGCTGGGGCCGAGCTGTGCCGGCTGCTGCTCAGCCATCCTCAGGCGCAGCTAACCGCCCTGAGTTCGGTGAGCTTTGAGGGAAAGGCTCTCAGCGAGGTGTATCCCGCCTACCGGGGACTGTGCGATCTTACCTGCGGCAGCGCCGATCAGGTTGTGGATGCGTGCGACGTTATTTTTGCTGCCTTGCCTCACGGTTTATCCCAGGAGTTGGCGGCACAATGCGACGCCAAGGGCAAGGTGTTTATTGATTTGGGGGCGGATTTCCGCCTGGAAAACGAAGAAGATTACAAGCAGTGGTACGGCGGGGAATATACCGATAAGCAGCTGCATGCCAAAGCGGTGTATGCCCTTCCCGAACTCTTCCGAGATCAGATCCGCGGCAAAACGGTGATTGCAAACCCCGGCTGCTACACCACCGGCGTGCCTTTGGCGCTAGCCCCCGCCGTAAAACTGGGGTTGGTAGAAACGGCGGGCATTATTGCCGACTGTAAATCCGGCGTCACCGGCGCCGGGCGGGGCCTAACCCAGGGCAGCCATTACCCGGAGCTTAACGAGGGTATGCATCCCTATAAGGTGGCGGCCCACCGGCATACGCCGGAAATAGAACAGACTCTGTCGCATCTGGCAGGGGAGAAGGTGCGCATTACCTTTGTGCCCCATCTGCTGCCGGTTAACCGGGGTATTCTCTCCACCTGCTATGCCCGCTTGAAGCCGGGCGTGGATAAACAGCAGGTGCGCCGTGCCTATGAGGATTTTTACAAGGATGAATTTTTTGTGCGCCTGCTGCCCGACGGCCAGTGCGCCGATATCCACAACATCAAGTATTCTAATTTCTGCGACGTTTCGCTGCACATAGACGATCGAACCGGAACCCTCATCGCCGTTTCTGCCATTGATAATATGGTAAAGGGTGCGGCGGGGCAGGCTATTCAAAATATGAACCTGGTTTTTGGGTTGGAAGAGACAACAGGCCTCACCCAAATGCCCCCGGCGTTTTAAAGGCCTAGCGTGGCTGTAAACCGGCAATAGACCGGGAAGAAAGGATGTTCACTCATGATGCAATTTGTTTCCGGCGGCGTCACCGCCGCCAAGGGCTTTACAGCGGCGGGGGTGCATTGCGGCATCCGGAAAAATAAAAGCAAACGGGATTTGGCGATGATTTACTGCGAAAAGCCCTGCGCGGCAGCGGCAGTATACACCCAGAACCTGGTAAAGGGCGCGCCCATCCTGGTTACACAGGAGAATTTAAAAAACGGCGTGGCTCAGGCGGTTATTTGCAACAGCGGCAACGCCAACACCTGCAACGCCGACGGGTTGGAAAAAGCCCGCCGCATGTGTGAGTTGGCGGGAGAGGCGCTGAACATCCCGGCGCAAGATGTTATTGTGGCCTCCACAGGGGTTATCGGCCAAATTTTGCCCATAGAGCCCATTGAAAATGCGGTGGAAGATTTGGCGGCGCAGCTATCTACTGAGGGCGGCACCAACGCCGCCGAGGCCATTATGACCACCGACCTAATCAAAAAGGAAGTGGCGGTGCGCTTTGAGCTGGGCGGCAAGACGGTGCACATCGGCGGCATTGCCAAAGGCTCGGGCATGATTCACCCCAATATGGCCACCATGCTGTGCTTTTTGACCACCGACGCGGCGATTTCTGCCGAAATGCTGGATGAGGCACTGCACGACGTGGTAAAAGACAGCTTTAATATGATAAGCATCGACGGAGACACCTCCACCAACGACACGCTGGCTATTATGGCCTCCGGCCTGGCCGGCAACCCGGAGATTACCCAAAAAGACGCCGGGTATGAAATTTTCTGCCAGGCGCTGTTGATGCTGTGTAAAGAGCTTTCTAAGCTGCTGGCAGGCGACGGCGAGGGGGCCACTAAGCTAATCATCTGCCGGGTGAACGGCGCAAAGAGCGACAAGGACGCAAGAGGCATTGCCAAATCGGTCATTTGCTCCAGTTTATTTAAAGCCGCCATGTTCGGCGCAGACGCCAATTGGGGCCGCGTGCTGTGCGCCATCGGCTATTCGGGCTGCCAGGTGGATGTAAACAAGGTGCAGGTGCGCTTTACCTCTGCCATGGGAGAGATCCTGGTGTGCCGCAACGGCGCCGGGGTAGAGTTTGACGAAGACCTGGCCAAGCAGGTGCTGTCGGAAAAGAAGGTTACCGTAGAAATTACTCTAGGCGACGGGGATGCCAAAGCCGAGGCCTACGGTTGCGATTTAACCTATGATTATGTAAAGATAAACGGGGACTACCGCACCTAAGCATATTGGAAAGCGGCATGTGTTTTGTTAAAAGCACAATCAACGGGGGGGTTATGCGTGAATATTTCTAATACAGACAGGGCCCAAGTATTGGTGCAGGCCCTGCCCTACATTCAAAAGCTGGCGGGTAAGACCATTGTGGTAAAATACGGCGGCAACGCCATGGTAAGCCCTGAACTGAAAGATGCAGTGATGAGCGATATCGTTTTGATGCAGCTGGTGGGCATCAACGTGGTGCTGGTGCACGGCGGCGGGCCGGAGATCAGCGAGATGCTCAAGAAAATCGGCAAGCAGAGCCGCTTTGTTAACGGTATGCGCTACACCGATGAGGAAACCATGGATATTGTGCAGATGGTGCTGGCCGGCAAGGTGAACAAGGATCTGGTGCAGCTGCTGGAGCAGCACGGCGGCCGGGCGCTGGGCCTGTGCGGGCTGGATGGGCGTATGCTGATGGCGGAAAAGATGGCCTCTGCCGAGGATCTGGGTCTGGTGGGGGAGATCACCGAAGTCAACACCACCGCCATTGTGGATGCCTACGAACGGGGTTATGTGCCCATTGTAGCCACGGTAGCAGGAGGGTATCACGGCGAAGCTTACAACATCAACGCCGATATCGCCGCGGCGCAAATAGCCGCCAAGCTGGGGGCAGTTAAGCTGATATTGATGACCGATATCCGCGGCCTGCTGCGGGATAAAAACGATGAAAGTACCCTTATCCCGGTGGTAAACGTCAGCGAAGTGCCCAGCCTCAAGCGAGAGGGTATTATCAGCGGCGGCATGATTCCGAAGATCGATTGCTGTGTAGAAGCGGTGCGCCAGGGAGTAGGCAGGGCTCATATTATCGACGGGCGCACACCCCACTCTATTTTGGTGGAACTGTTTTCAGACGAAGGCATCGGCACCATGTTCTATTGATTTTATAACGAACCGGGCAAAGCGGATTGCGGTTTTGTACCGCAGGCATCATAGCCCGACAAGGAAGGATGAAAAGTATGAACTTTGCGCAGATACAGCAGCAGGAGCACGACAGTATGATGCCCACCTACGGCCGCTTTGCGGCGGCATTGTGCGAAGGGCGCGGCGCGTTGGTGAAAGACGTAGAAGGCAAAGAATATGTAGACTTTACCAGCGGCATCGGGGTAAACTCTTTGGGTTATTGCGATGAAGGCTGGGTCAAGGCGGTATCCGCCCAGGCCGGAAAGCTGCAGCATATTTCTAATTTATATTACAGCCCGGTGCAAACCGAATTGGCGGCCAGGCTGTGCGCCTTAACCGGTTTTGGAAAAGTATTCTTGTGTAATTCCGGCGCAGAGGCCAACGAGTGCGCCATCAAGCTGGCCCGCAAGTACAGCGTAGAAAAATACGGCAAGGAGCGCACCACCATTGTTTCGTTGCTAAATTCCTTCCACGGCCGCACCGTTACCACGTTGGCGGCCACCGGGCAAGATAGCTTTCACAATTATTTCTTTCCCTTTACCGAGGGGTTCCGCTATGCCAAGGCGGACGATATGGCCAGTGTGCAGGAATGCGTAGATGAGCATACCTGTGCTGTGCTCATCGAGCTAGTGCAGGGCGAGGGCGGCGTTATGCCGCTGAGCCGTGCCTTTGTAACACAGCTGGCGGATTTTTGCAAGCAGCGGGATATTTTGCTTTTGGTGGATGAAGTGCAAACCGGCGTAGGGCGCACCGGCTCTTTGTATTGCTATGAGCAGTATGGCATTCACCCCGATGTGATAACCTCCGCTAAGGGTTTGGGCGGCGGATTGCCGGTAGGGGCCTGCCTGTGCACAGAAGAGCTGGGCGGCGTAATGGGGCCGGGGATGCACGGCACCACCTTCGGCGGCAATCCCGTGGTGTGCGCCGGCGCGCTGGAGGTGCTCTCTCGTGTAGCGGACGAGGGCTTTTTGCAACAGGTGCGTGAAAAAGGCGGTTATCTGCGCCGCAAGTTGGAGGCTATGCCCAATGTGGCGCAGGTGCGGGGCATGGGCATGATGCTGGGCGTTGCCCCGCAAAAGGGAACCAGCAAAGAGCTGGCCGCCGCCTGTGTGCAGCAAGGATTGTTGCTCCTCACTGCCAAAGAGATGCTGCGCCTGCTGCCGCCGCTGACTATCTCTTATGAAGAAATCGATCGCGGCCTTGCAATCTTGCAGCAGGTTATGGCCGGCCGAGACCAACAAGATTAATTTATTGGTATAATAGCTTATAAATAATACAAAATGTATTCTATCGGCTTGCGAACGGTTCCTTGTGCCGCCGCTAAGCGAATATAAAGAAGGGGAATATGCGCATGAAACATTTGCTCAAGATGCTGGATCTCTCCACCCAAGACATTACCGACATCCTCAATTTGGCCGATCAGCTCAAATATGAGCTGCGTCACGGCATTGAACACAAATACCTAGCGGGCAAAACCCTGGGCCTTATCTTTGAAAAGGCTTCCACCCGTACCCGCGTATCTTTTGAAGTGGGCATGTATCAGCTGGGCGGCATGCCGTTGTTCCTTTCCGCAGATCATATGCAGATCGGCCGCGGCGAGCCGGTAGAGGATACCGCCCGTGTGCTTTCTCGTTATCTGGATGGTATTATGATTCGCACCTTTGCTCAAGAAGAGGTAGAAGCCCTGGCCAAGCACGGCAGCATTCCCATTGTAAACGGCCTTACGGACTTCTGCCATCCCTGCCAGATTTTGGCGGACTTAATGACCATTCGTGAAAAGAAGGGCAAGCTGGAGGGACTAAAGGCTTGCTTTATCGGCGACGGCAACAACATGATGAACTCTTTAATTGTGGGTTGCTTAAAGATGGGCATGAAGATATCGGTGGCCTGCCCCGAGGGGTATGACCCCGATCCCCGCGTGCTGGAATTTGCAAAAGGTAACCCGGATTTTGTTTTGTGCCGCAGCCCCAAAGAGGCCGCAAAAGACGCCGATGTGGTGTTTACCGATGTTTGGGCCTCCATGGGTCAAGAAGAAGAGGCAGCTGCCCGCCGCACCGCCTTTGCGGGCTACCAGGTGAACGCAGAGCTTATGGCGCTGGCTCACCCCGACGCTATGGTGCAGCACTGCCTACCCGCCCATAGGGGTGAAGAGATCACGGCCGATGTGTTTGAAGCCCATGCCGACGAAATTTTTGAAGAGGCAGAAAACCGCCTGCATGCCCAAAAGGCAGTGTTGGTGAAACTGATGGGCAACAAGGAATAAGCAAAAAATAACATTCCCGCCCGCCGGTATCATGCCGGCAGGCGGGGTTTTTGTTTTGATGGGATTACGAGGCCGCAAAAGCACGATGAATGCGCAGAAAAGACAAATAATCCCTAATCGGGCAGATAGGTGTTTGCCCGCTACCCTACTGCCGGGGCTTTGCAGAAAATATATTTTTATCCTTTAAAATTACAGTGTAAAAACGGTTCCCTGTACGCCAACAGCAGTGCAGGGAAGTTTACTTTTTATTAACAGTAGGAGGATAGTAGCTTTTAAAGCTGATTTGCGTTGACTTGTTCCAGGTGTTGCTCCAGATTATTCTACTGCTTGGTTCATTCTTGTGAAAGAATCCATAGCGCGTTTCCTTTCTCGTTCCGTATAGCAAAGAAAGCACAAAAATACCTTACAGGAAAGGGAGCAATCCTGCAAGGCCATTGATGATAAAACTTTGCTTCGATTAGCGCGCTACCATTGGTATTTGGTCAGCTGCCCTTGCCCTTGTAAGGCGGGGTAATCCCACTGCCGCAGGGCTTCATACACCCCCAGCGCCACGGAATTAGAAAGGTTTAAACTGCGGGCCTCGCTTATCATGGGAATGCGCACTGTGGTTTGGGGATTATCCCGCAGCAGTTCCTCGGGCAGCCCGGCGGTTTCTTTGCCAAACACCAAATAGCAACCGTCGGGATACTGCACTTGGCTAAACACCTGCGGCGCTTTGGTAGAAAAGTAATAGAAAGGCCCCGCATTGCGGGCGAGAAAATCCGCCAAGCTGTCATACATGGTGATATCCAGCAAGTGCCAGTAATCCAGGCCGGCGCGTTTGAGTTTTTTGTCGTCAATGGTAAACCCCATAGGCCCCACCAAGTGCAACCGCGCGCCGGTAGCCGCGCAAGTGCGGGCCACATTGCCGGTATTCTGCGGGATCTCGGGCTCTACCATTACAATATTCAGCTGTGCCACAAGGCATTACCTTCTTTCTTCTGTTGCCTGTGCTGGTAAACCCAAAGCGATATCCGCCACCTGGCCGGGTTCTTGGGCAAAACAGTCGGCTCCTGCATTTTTCAGTTCCTCATATCCGCGAAAGCCCCATAGGGCCCCACAGCAGGCAATGCCCGCGTTGTGCGCGGTGTAAACGTCCACGTCACTGTCGCCGATGTACAGGCACCGGGATTTTTCCACCCCGCTGCGGGCAATCAAATCCAGCAGCGCAGCGGGATCGGGCTTTTTGGCGTATCCCGGCCGCTTGCCCACTGCTTCAAAAAAGCGCACAGAGGGAAAATACCGGCACAATAAATCTCCAACGAATTCATCCGGTTTGTTAGAAAGCACCGCTAAAAGAAGCCCTGCCTCTTGCAGGTGTTCCAGCATGGAGCAGCAGCCCGGATAGGGGGCGGTTTGATCAAAGCGGTGAATGTCGTAATGCTGGTCAAATAAGGTTTTGAGCTGGGCCAATGCTTCCTCTTCCACGGGGTTAGGCCCGGCCGCCCGCTGCAACAGGGTAAGAATTCCATCGCCCACAAAGCGCTTATACCGTTCAACCGGATGGGTGGGGTAGCCCAGTTGAGCCAATGCGTAATTGGTGCTGGCGGCCAAATCCGCCAAAGTGTTGAGCAAGGTGCCGTCTAGATCAAACACACAAAGGGAAAAGGGCTGTTGCCCCGCTTGTGCGGGCACCGGGGTTGTGTTGAGCATAACGTTTTATCCTTTCTAGAAAGAGCAGTAGCGCCCATAGGGTAAAAGTACCAGGCTTCTATGGGCCTAACCGGCGCTGTTAAAGCCGGGCCAAAATATCGGCGTCACTCTCATCTTCCGTTGAGCCATCCTGCTTGGGCGGAGGGCCCTTCTTGCTGCGGCGGTACAAAAAGACGATTAGGCACACTGCCAGAGCGATAATTAGCAACGCCCCGGAAAGGTACGCCGCCGCACCCCAGGCATTGGGCGTGCTGCCGTTGTATTCCACCACCGCGTCCCGTTCGTTTAGCGTAAAGGATACGGTATTGTCTTGCCGACGGCTTAAGTTTTGGCTGCCGGAGCGGGTCTCGGTGGAATAGCGCACGTCGTCTAGGTGCTCTTTGCCGTTGGTATCGATGGTATATTCCAGGGGCAGCCCGGCATTTTGGCCGGTAAAAAGATGCTCCATGGCAATTTCGTCTTTCAGCCAGGTTTGCCGGCGGGGATCAAAGGTTTGGGCCTCGTTGCGGTATTCTAGGCGGTTGCCTTCGCCGAAAAGGGCGGTGAGGGCAGCGGTGAGATCCGCAGTATCACCCTGCAACACAATGCGGCAATTTTCGCCATTGTCGCCGCTTTCACGCAAAATTTGCACACTGCCGCCGTTTTGCATAGCGCTTTGCGGTTCCTGGGCGGTAAAATATGCCGCGGCATAGTCGGCGGCCTCAGCCTCGCCGGCTTCCCAGGTAAAGAGCACCTCGCGCTGAAATATGCCGCCGCCTTGGCAAGAAAGCAAGATAGCGGCGTGCTGCAGCGCGCCGTGCTGGCGGGTATCGGTAAAGCGCACGATAAGACCGGCGGAAGCCTCCTCTAGGTTGGCGGTTTGTGATTGAATCGAAATATTCTGCCAACCGCCGCGCTGCAGCTGGGCAGTGCGCAGCTCTAGGCCGCCGGACACATCAGATTGATTTTCATCTGTTTGCCCAGCCAAACGATATTCATATACAACAGCTGGGCCGCTATCTTGCCCGTTAACGGCGCTCGCTGTTAAACTGCCGTTCGCTCCGCTAAGATCATCCCTTAGCAGGCCGCCGGCCCAGACGCTTCCACGCCCTGCGGCATAGGAAGAAAGATCCATCCGTTCCAAAAACTGGCGGCTATCCTCAAAGGGGGTGGCGCTGTCATCCTGTGAGCCGTAAGAAACCGTCCAGCTGGCAGCAGCGTTAAAAAGCAAACCCATCCCTTCTTGCAGCTGTTGGGCCGAAACCTCTGCAAGGGTTACGGTATATTGTAATCCCGAGGGGAACTCTTCCCACTGTGCCTGGGCCCCCTGAGGCGTGCGGGCGTTAAAGTAGGATATCAAATCATTACCCAGCGCCTGCGAGGTGGAACGCGGAATGCGAAAGCGCACCGTGCGGGTAAACAGCCCATCCCCAAGGTTCTCGGTTTCTATACGAATTTCATCCACCTGATAGCCAGTAAGACCGTTGTAAACAATGGCCGCAGGAACCGTGTGGGTAACGCCAGCAGCCGAAAGAGCGGTGCTTGCCGTGCTTAAATCAAAGCTATATCCGTCCAACAGGCCAGAAAGCAGATCGGCGCTGGTGAAATCTTCGGTTACGTATACGCCGCTTGCCAGCACAGTATCTGGCCAAGACACCAAGGCAACCGCCTGGCGATCCAGCAGCGTTTCCACCTTTTGCGCGTAGTCTTTGGGGGAAGAAAAGGTTAAGGTGAACCGGTAGCGGGGGCCTTCCTCTTTGACGCAATGCAGCCCAGGAGAAAGTTCGTCTCCCCCCAGCAGCGCCTTATCCAAAGCCTGCTCTTCTTCTTCGGATAAACCGGACGGCACCACGGTCATTTCCCGCACGCCGGATCCGTCTTTTTGTAGGGAAAGCAATGTGTCTACAGCCGCCACCGGGCGCCCGCAGCCGCTTAACCCCACCGCGGCAACCACGGTGAAGATAAAAAGCAGCAAATACAGCAACGGCATGGCTGTTGCACGCCGCGCTTTGGTTTGAGCGTATCGCATTGGCTTCGGCCTCCTTTGCCGTGGATACATGCCTGCCGGTGGGGATGATGAAGGACAGGCTCCTTTTCTTATTCTAACACAAAGCCGCCTTGTGGTCAGCATCTAACCGGCATCTTTTTACGATTTCTTTTTAGTTTCTTTTTAAACCCGGATAGTTTTTAGCGAAAGGCGGGCGAAAAGGGGCCGCTGCAAAACAATGCGTTTGCAGCGGCCCCTTTGCTGTTACTATACCGGTATAAAAGGATTACGCCTTATTGACGGAACCAAACAGCTCCATTTTTTCTTTTACGGTTTCTTTGATGGCTTCAAAGCCAGGGGCCAACAACTTGCGGGGATCAAAGCCCTTGCCCTGACGATCCTTGCCCGCTTCAATATACTGACGGGTGGCGGCAGCAAAGGCCAGCTGGCACTCGGTGTTTACGTTAATCTTAGAAACGCCCAAGCTGATGGCTTTTTTGATCATGTCGGCCGGGATGCCGGTGCCGCCATGGAGCACCAAAGGCATTTTGCCGGTGAGCTGCTGAATAGCATCCAGCGTGTCAAAACGCAGGCCAGCCCAATTTTCGGGGTATACGCCGTGAATATTGCCGATACCGGCGGCCAGCATGGTAACGCCTAAGTCGGCGATCATTTTGCACTCCTTGGGGTCGGCCACTTCGCCGCCGCCCACAACACCGTCTTCTTCGCCGCCGATGGCGCCGACCTCGGCCTCCAAAGACAGACCCTTGCTGTCGCAAATAGCTACCAGCTCTTTGGTCTTGGCAACGTTCTCTTCAATGGGATAATGGGAGCCGTCAAACATGATGGAGGAGAAACCCGCCTCGATGCAAGCCTTGGCGCCCTCATAGGAGCCGTGATCCAAATGCAACGCAACCGGAACGGTGATGCCCAGGCTATCTACCATAGCGGAAACCATGGCAGCCACGGTTTTAAAGCCGCACATATACTTACCTGCGCCCTCGCTGACGCCCAAGATAACCGGGGAATTCTGCTCCTGCGCGGTGAGCAGGATAGCTTTGGTCCACTCCAGGTTGTTGATGTTAAATTGGCCTACCGCATATTTGCCTTCCTTGGCTTTGGTAAGCATTTCCTTTGCGGATACTAACATTAGAACGACCTCCTAATTTTTTGTTTTACTTCCCTTTGCCGGCCGCAAAAACGCTTAACACGATACAGCAAACAGTATTGGCAAAGCATTGCGGCTGTGTCAAAAATTTAACGGTTTTGATACTTCTTATTATAGACGATCCATGCATAAAAAGCAAACCTTTTTCCCATCGAGAAAACCGGCGTCTTGGTAGCTGTTAGATAATAAACCCACCATTGGGGCAAATCACCTGGCCGGTAATAAAATCCGCCTGATGAGAGGCCAAAAATAAAATGGTACCCGCCACGTCCTCGGGGGTGCCAAGGCGCATCAGCGGAGTTTCTTCCTGCAGTGCGGCGCGTGTTTCCTCATTGAGCAGGGAATTCATATCGGTATTGATAACACCGGGGGCCACGCAGTTTACCGTAATGCCCGACGGACCCAGCTCCTTGGCCAGCGCTTTAGTGAATCCGATAACAGCCGCTTTAGCCGCCGAATAATGCACCTCACAGGAGGCGCCCACCTGCCCCCACATGGAAGATAGGTTAATAATTTTGCCCGCGTGGCGCCGTATCATACCGGGGGTTAGTGCGTGGCACAAGCGGAACATGCTTTTTACGTTTACGTCAAACATGGTGTCCCAGTCCTCTTCGGTGATATCGCCAAAGAGCTTTTGCTGGGCGATGCCGCAATTGTTTACCAATACGTCTATGCTGCCCAACTCCTGTTGTGCCTGCTGTGCAAGGCGCAGACAATCCTCCCGCACCGCCAAATCTGCCTGCAGCAGCGCCACTGTGCCCCCCATGCTGCAAATGGAGGCGGCAAGGCTTTGTGCCTGTTCTTCAGCGCGGTGATATTGGGCGGCCACCAACCAACCATGCTGTGCAAAGGCCAGAGCCGTGGCCCGGCCAATGCCACGGGAAGCTCCGGTTATCAGCACGCGGCCCGGACGCCGGGCCGGCGCGTCGCGCTCGCTTTCGATCATAAACATCCTCCTGTTTTACGGCCTGCATGATAAAATACCGTATCCTTGGAACTTTTTAGGGCTTTTAAGGCCGCTGCTGCGCTGTTGCTATCGGGACAACACCTTTACAATTTCACCCACATACAGGGTGTGATAATCCTTTTCCGGGTACCAGCGGGCGTCGTCTGCAGGATCCAGCAGGCCTTCGGGTTTCATCTCGCTGCGGTATATCTTGCGGCACACCAGCACCAGCTTAGCTTGGCTAAAATAGGGCGCCTGTTCGTCAAACACCGGCGTCAACCCGGTGGCAGCCGCCTTATCCACATCGCGGCCGGATTTGCTGCCGCACAAGCTGAGGGCTTTTTTATATTCCTCAGGGTAGAAAGAAAGAGTAAAATACTCATTGTTTTCAACAAACTCGTGGGTATAGCGCTGAGGACGGATGACCGTACAGGCTACATTTTTGCCCCACATAACGCCCATAGTCCCCCAACTGGCGGTCATGGTGTTGTAATGCTTCTGATTGCCGGCCGTTACCAGCATCCAGTCGCTGCCGATCAGTTGAAAGGGGTTCATGGTCAGCTCATCGATTTTCACCTGACGCAGTTGCTTTTCATTTTCCGGCATAACGATCGCTCCTTTTTCAATGTTAAAGATAAATGGGTTATCTGCTCTTTATTATAGCATGCCGGAACCGTTTTGTTTATGCTTCAGGCGATTACTTTCTTTTTTATAGCATGTTTGTTGCAGTTTTTGCACTACCTCAATGTGGCGTATGACTAAATAAACGTAAAATATACTTGTTATAATCTTAAAATGAATATTTATTGTCTTTTTTTATGATTATTATGGTTTTAAATTATGAGTTGAAGCAAACTAGCACAAAAAGAAAGGGTTGTGTCAAACATTCACTAAACGAAATTGACTGCATACTGAAAACATGTTATTCTGTTTCAATTACAGAACAATATTTCGTTTTTCTCAACTACCGCAATATGGCATGTTTTCGCTGCCCGGTGACATAATTTTATTTTAAAGAAAGAAAAAGTATGCTATGCCATAAGAAAGGAGGCAAATACGATGGAATCGTTGCATATTGTAAAACCGGTAATGGAAAACGGCCGTTTTCTTTTGCCCAAAAAGGTTCGCGAGTTGTTGCAGGTGGAGTGCAACGACACTGTGGAGTGTTCGGCTGGGCCAGACGGCATTTATATCCGCAAGCATATGGAGCACTGTTTATTTTGCGGCGGCACAGAGAATGTAATAGCTTTTAAAGATAAAAAAATTTGTTGCCACTGCTTACAAGCATTACGCTCCCTGGATATTTAAACATTTGGTATGCCGCCCGATCCGCCCACGCCGCATTGCAAAGCGCGCTGGAGCATGTTAAAATGAGGGCGGTTATTTATTTTTGTGCGGTTTTGCACTGCTGGCTTTCATGGTTGGCAGTGGCCGCCTCGGGCATCCATCTGGGGTATTACCGCCCCAACTGTCAAGGAACGGAGACGATAATGAAACAGCAAACCAAACAAACCGGAATCCCCCGCCGCACCTGTATCTTGTTGGCGCTGGGCCTGGCGGTTCTGGCGGCTATTCTTGTGTGGGCCATTGGGGGCGTGGGGCAGCAAGAAACCCCCTATACCAGCACCAGCGTGGCGATGGGCACCTATGTGCAGCAAACCATATACGGCGATCAGGGTGAAGAGGCAGCTGCCCAAGCTGTGCAGGCCATTAGCGGGCTGGAAGACAAAATTTCTTGGCGGATTGAGGATTCGGATGTAGCCAGGCTCAATGAGGCGGCGGGCAGCGATTGGATCCAGGTGGACGAGGAAACAGTGTCGCTGCTGTCGTTGTGTTTGGATGTGGCGGAAAAGAGCAACGGGGCGTTCGATCCCACTATTTTGCCGCTGAGCGCTTTGTGGGATTTTGGCGGCGATAACCAGCAGTTGCCCAGCGAGGAGCAGATTGAGGAATTTCGCTCGTATGTAAACTGGCAAAACCTACGGATAGATACAGAAAATCAAGAGGCCTCTTTAAAAAACCGCCTAAATGCTCTGGATTTGGGGGCCGCGGGCAAAGGCGCTGCCTGCGATGCGGCTATAGACGCTTATAAGCAGGCGGGGGTGAACAGCGCGGTGGTTTCTGTTGGCGGCAGCGTGGGGCTATTGGGGATGCCTTCTGGCAAGAACAGCTGGGCTGTTGCTGTGCGGGATCCTTTAACGGCCTTAGAGGATGGCCAAAGCACCAGTTTGGGAACCTTGTCGCTACAGGAGGGTTATTTATCCACATCGGGAATTTACGAGCGGTATTTTGAGCAAGACGGTGTATTTTATCACCATATTTTGGATCCCAAAACCGGCTACCCGGTGGAAAATGATCTGGCTTCGGTTACAGTGGTGTGCCAGAACGGCGCGCTGAGCGACATCCTTTCTACCGCCTGTTTTGTTTTAGGGCGCGAAGAGGGGGCCGCGCTGCTGGCAGAATACGGCGCGTCTGGGCTTTTTGTGACCAAAGACCGGCATGTGTATATTACCCCCGGCCTTGCAGAAAGCTTTACGCTTGAAGCCCAAGATTATACGGTGGTTACGCTTGAGGAGTAAATGCAGTGCCGTTTGCCATAACCGGAATATGGTGTTGGCCGGGAAAATAGACGCAAAGCCAATCATACCAAGGAGGCATATTTTGCTGCGCAAAAACAGCGGGGCGCGGGGGAGCAGCTTTGCGTAATGCGAAACTCTTACACCTCTTTTTGTGCGCTGGCGGGCGAAATAATGGGAGAAGGCTGGCCTTTTATTTGGGTAAAAGAAGGAGTAAGAAACCATTTGGAATAGAAAATTAAAAAGACGGGGAACTGCCTACTTTCCAGGCAGTTCCCCGTCTTTTTTGGCTGTAAAAATCGATGGAGGATAACATGCGGATAAACACGCGGGGTTATTTCTCCATAGAACTGGCATATCCCCACAAAGCCAAGGATACAAGACCTTGCAAAATAAGAAACACGCCAACGAGCACGCCGGCAGCAATGTTGACCACCAGCGGATCGTAAAACGAAAGAAATCCCACTATAACACACAGCGTGCCGGCAGCCACCATCCAACCCCAACGGCGCGCGCCCGCCCGTTTTAGTTCCCAAGCGAAAACCGCCCGAATAACGCCGGAAAACATGATCCACATGCCGAACAGAAAAGGAAGATTCTCTTCCACCAAATAGGGATTGCCCAGCATCATACAGGCCAAAATGATGTCAAACAACCCACCGGCCAGCACCCAAGCCGAGCCAAAGGCTGTGCCTTTGGCCGTTAAGAAAATAATGGCGCTGAAAATGCCTGAGAACAACAGGGCAACGCCCAACACAAAGCTAACCGACAGCACAGCGCTTTGTGGGTGAAAAATGGCAATGATCCCTGCAAAGATCAACAAAATGCCGGAAACAAGCCACAATAACTTGCGAAGCGATCGCTTCATGCCGGACCCTCCCCTCTTTAAAAAACAGATGTATCCACAGGCAGCGTACCGCCGAGTATTTTACCGCAAAAGACTACTCGTCGCGCCCGCAACATTTTTTATACTTTTTACCGCTGCCGCACGGGCAGGGATCGTTGCGCCCCACCTTTTTACCCTTGCGCACAGTTTTATTGGCCGTATCAGTGCCGTCGGCGCTGGTGGAGGTGGGTTTGGCCACCTGCTCACGCTTGGGGGGCTCCTGTTCGCGTTTTAGGCGCATGGTTAAAATCATGCGGGTGGTATCCTCTTGGATGGAAGCAATCATCTCATCAAACATATCAAAGCCCTCAAGCCGGTATTCCACAACCGGATCATGCTGGCCGTAGGCGCGCAGGCGGATGCCCTTTTTCAGCTCCTCCATGGCGTCGATGTGGTCCATCCATTTGAGATCCACGTTTTTCAGCAGAACAACGCGTTCCAACTCGCGCATCAGCGGCGCGCCGAATTCTTGCTCACGCTGCTCATACAGCGTCATAGCCCGCTCGTCAATCAGGTTTATCACGTAATCGGGCTCCAGATTTTCCAACTCGTCGGCGGTATAGCGCAGCTCATCGTCCTGCAACATCCAGCCGCGGTAATAATCCCGCAGGCCTTCCAAGTTCCAGTTGTCTTTTTGTGTGTTTTCGGGCAGATATTTGTGCACCGTGTTTTCAATGGTACGGTGCACCATCTTGATAATCTGATCCTTCACATCCTCGCCGGCCAGCACCTGATCACGCTGGGAATAGATGATCTCGCGCTGGCGGTTCATAACGTCGTCATATTGCAGCACGTTTTTGCGTATCGCAAAGTTGCGCCCTTCCACCTTGCGCTGGGCGCTTTCAATGGTATTGGAAAGCACCTTGTTTTCAATGGGAACATTTTCTTCCACATTCAACCGGTCCATAATGGCGCGCATACGCTCGCCGCCGAACAGACGCAGCAGATCGTCTTCGGTAGACAGGTAAAAGCGGCTTTCGCCGGGATCCCCCTGCCGGCCGGAACGGCCGCGCAGCTGGTTGTCGATCCGGCGGGATTCGTGGCGCTCGGTGCCCATGATAAACAAACCGCCCGCATCGCACACCTCTTGGGCTTCTTGTTGAATGGAGGCCTTGTATTTCTCTTCCAATTCATGGAAGGTGTTGCGCGCGTTGAGAATCTCTTCATCTTCGGTTTCGGCGTAACCAACGGCCTCGTTGATGAGCTCCTCAGAAAATTGCATGCGGCGCATTTCGTTTTTGGCCATAAATTCGGCGTTGCCGCCCAGCTTAATGTCGGTACCGCGGCCGGCCATATTGGTGGCGATGGTTACGGCGCCTTTTTTACCGGCCTGGGCCACAATTTCAGCTTCTTTTTCGTGATACTTGGCGTTTAACACCTCGTGCTTGATGCCCTTGCGCTTTAGCATCTGGCTAAGTAGCTCGGATTTTTCGATCGAAATGGTGCCCACCAGCACAGGCTGGCCCTTTTCGTGGCAAGCAATAATGTCGTTAATCAGCGCCTCATATTTGCCCTTTTCGGTGCGGAAGATGGCGTCGGGGTGATCCACACGAATCATGGGCTTGTTGGTGGGAACCTCAATAACATCCAGCTTGTAAATCTCGCGGAACTCTTCCTCCTCGGTCATGGCGGTACCCGTCATACCAGAAAGGCGCTTGTAAAGGCGGAAGTAGTTCTGAAAGGTGATGGTAGCCAGCGTTTTGGATTCCCGCGCCACCTTCACGCCCTCTTTGGCTTCAATGGCCTGGTGCAGCCCCTCGTTATAGCGCCGGCCGTACATCAAACGGCCGGTAAATTCATCTACAATGATAACTTCGCCGTCTTTTACCACATAGTCGATGTCTTTTTGCATAACGCCGTGGGCCTTAATGGCTTGGTTAATATGATGCTGAATAGTGATATTGTCGGCGTCGGTCAGGTTATCCACCTGAAAATACTGTTCGGCCTTTTTAACGCCGGAGGGAGTAAGAGTGGCGGTTTTTGCCTTTTCGTCAACAATATAGTCGGCGTCTTTGTAAAGGGCGTCATTGTCTTCTTTTTCGTTGAGCTCGGCCACTTTTACCACCCGCAAAGAACGGGCAAAGCGATCGGCAATGCTGTAAAGCTCGGTGGATTTATCCCCTTGGCCGCTGATGATAAGGGGGGTGCGCGCTTCATCGATTAAGATGGAGTCTACCTCGTCCACAATGGCATAGGCATGGCCGCGCTGCACCTTGTCCTTCTGATAAGTAACCATGTTATCGCGCAGGTAATCAAAGCCCAATTCGTTGTTGGTGCCGTAGGTAATATCGGCGGCGTAAGCCTTTTTGCGGGCTTCGTTATCGAGATCGTGCACGATAAGGCCTACCGACAAGCCCAAAAAGCGAAATACCTTGCCCATCCATTCCGAGTCGCGCCGGGCCAGATAATCGTTGACTGTTACAATGTGCACCCCTTCGCCGGTAAGGGCGTGCAAGTAGGCGGGAGGCACAACGGTTTGGGTTTTACCTTCACCTGTCTTTAACTCGGCAATGCGCCCCTGGTGCAGGATGATGCCGCCGATAATCTGCACCGGAAAGTGAGGCGTGCCCAAAATGCGGCCTGTAGCCTCGCGGCACACGGCAAAAGCGTCGGGCAAAATATCGTCTAGCGTTTCACCATCAGCCAACCTGCCTCGCAGAATTTCAGTTTGCCCGGCCAGCTCTTCGTCGCTCATATCATGATAATGGTCTTCTTTCATCAGCACCATATCGCAAATGGGCTTAATGCGCTTTAATTCGCGCTTGCTGTAGTTGCCGAATAGGGCCTTTATAAAGTTGCTCATGCCATCAAGCCTTTCCGCCGCCCGAGGCGTTTACGGGCGGATATTTCACATAGCGGCGCAAGCCGCAGGGGTTCCATAAACTTACGAAGAAATAAATATCATATTGCCTTATAGGCAGATTACCTTTATTATAGCATACCAATACACAGAAAGCACGAAAAATTACAGGAACTTTGTTTTTGCCACATTCAACCACGCCAAGGTGTACAAAGTTCTGCCCAAAAGAAAAAGCGCGCAGGGCTATTCCGTTTGAGTGCGGCCCGTCGCAACGGGTTTATCCTGCAAGGCGGGCCGCTGCTTTCCATAAGGGCAAACCGCCATGCAAATCCCGCACACAGCGCCCCGGCCGATATCGCGGTAGGCTCGCTTCATATGCTCGCTGCAGGCCTGGGGATCCAAAAGAGTGCTGCGGGGAGCGCCGGGTTGGTAATCCTGCCCAGAAATCGCCCCGGCCGGGCAAGCGTCTGCACAGGCGCGGCAGCCGTGGCAGCCGTTTGGCACGCGATTGTGTGCAACAGGCAACGGCATATCGGTTAGCACAGTGGCCAGCCGCACACGGGGGCCGAACTCGGGCGACACAAACAAGGCGCTTTTCCCAATCCAGCCAAGGCCTGCCAGCACAGCGGCAGTTTTATGGGGGAATATGCCGCTGTAGGGGCCCATATCTTTTACGCTTTGAGAGGCGGGCACCGGCAGCGCGCGGTATCCCCGGCGTTCCAGCATGGTGCACAGCCACAGGGTTTGCTGATCTAAAAAAGCGTTTACCGCCCGGTAATGCTGAAAATAAGAAAAGGTAGGACTGGGCGTGTCTTTGACGGTTAAAATTTCATCCACCACCGCGGTTGACAAACGAAACACCAAGGAAATACCCCAAGGCAACCCGGCGTAACGAGGTGGCAGCACAGCTGCCAAATGGGAATATCCCACTTGGGCCACGCCGTTGGCTGTTAAGCTCCTGCAAAGGCGGCGCAAATAAAGATCGGTAGTTTGTTGCATGGCAACCTCCTTATCTGCCAGAACCGGTTTGCGGCGCCGGTTTTATACGAGAGAATAAAAATTTTTTGATAGGCTCGATGCCGAAAAGCCGAAGGGAGGCGATGCTTCCTTCGGCTTTTTCAACCGGTTACGTGTGCCGTAGCCGGGGATCTTATTGTGTTGTTTTGCATCTTTAGGCCAGCACATAAACCGACATGGTGCGCCGCCCAAAACTGTAGCATTCGCTTACGGTGTTGTAAAACAAATCGGAAAGGATGGTTCCGTTGAGCGCCGCTCCGCCGGTATCGGCGGCAATGGCATAGCCGTATACATAAGAACCGTCGGGCGAACAGATATACAGACGGGTGCCGTAGGGGATCAGGTTGGGGTTAACAGCCACATAACCTACCCCGGCCGGGCGGCCGGATGCTGTAATCGCGCCCTCAGCTGCGCTATAAGCGGTGCAGGTGCCGGTATAAACGGCGGTATAGGCTACCATATTGCCGTTTTGGTCAATTAGGGTGCCGTCGCCTTTTACCTGGGCAGAACCAGCAGAGGCTGAAGCGGCAGCGGCTGGGCGTTTCTTGGTACCCACCAAAATAACCTCGTCAACCGGGGCTGTAGTAATTTCGTCGCTCAACACTTCGCTGGCAGTTACTTGACCGTTTTCTACCCGATTGCGGGTTACGATGGTGCGCACCCCATTGACGCCGGAAGTTTGCACGCGGGTTTGCCCTTCGTACAATTCACTGCTTTGGGTTTTTACGGTTTGATAAGGAACCTCTTCGGTGGTGGTTACCTCATCGTAAGATACCCGGGTAACGGTCAGCTCCATATCCTCGCTTAGCTGCGTGTCTAGCGGCAAGCTGGATAGATCGTCGTCATCCAAATGGATGCCGTGGGCAGAAAGTATGGCTTCCAGCCGGGCGCCTTCGGCGGATACAAAGGTCTGGGTTTGGCCGTCAGCCAGTACGGTTAGAACGTGGCGGCGGATAACGTTTACAGTATCAATATCATCGGTCAAGGGGGTATCGGCATCGGGGGTAACGATGTCGTTCTCCCCTAATTCGATGCCGGCCCGCTGTAAGGCATCGGCCACTGTTCCCTCAGTAAAGAGAAGGGGTTCGCTGGTTGCGCCGTCGGCGGTAACCGTTACGGGGAAAGCTCGCGTAATCGAGATCACACCCTGATCATCGTTACGGGCCACCACATCCCCTTCGTTTAAGCTGATGCCGGCCTTTTGCAAAATTTGCTGGGTGTCGGTGCTCATCATACGCACCGATACCACAGTGTCGCCGTCCACAATTTGATACTCTCGGCTCAAGGCAGCTGCGCTAACAGCGGAACCAGCCCCAATGGCACAGATAAGCGCCAGGGCGGTCAAGCGCATAGGAACTTTACCGTGTTTGATTTTTGCTGCGATGGTTCGCATGCTACCTAAGCTTTTCAATTGCTGTTTTAGTGAAAGCATAGCGGTCTCCTTTTTCTCTTGCCAAGTGTGGCAATATTGCAGGATCTTCCGTGCTTCCGTTATTATATGCATCGATTACCGGGGTGTCAAATGGTTTTGCCGACTGTTTTTGTATAGTTTGCACAACCTCATTTGGAAGAACCCTGGTAATCGGACAAAATACGCCACTTTTGCCCGGGGATCAAACGGGTACTGGCCGGAAAAATAAAGGCGTTTTCTGTGCAGGTTGCAACAAATTAAAAGGTTACAAAGTGGTTACAAATGGTTACAACCTTGTTGCAATCTAAAAAAAGTGGGGGATCTTGCCCCTTTTTGTTTCTAAATCTCCCTATCTTGTGGTGCGGAAAGTCGGATTTTGCACTGGTTTTGCAAAAAAGGGTGAAAGGTGGGTGAAAAATTTTACCGGCAGCCAAGGTCTGGCTTTTCGAGCGAAGGTAGGATGCCGCCCTTTGTATAAATTTGGCGGGTGTGGGGAAGAATGGAAGCAAAGCGCTGCTGCAACCGCCGCTGCGGGGCGCGCCGAATTTTATTTTAGCGGTGGAGAAACGGAGCGAAACAATGGAACTGAAGGGAAGCAAGACAGAGGCGAATTTGATGGCGGCCTTTGCTGGGGAATCTCAAGCGCGCAATAAGTATACCTACTATGCCGCCACGGCCCGAAAGGAGGGTTATGAACAGATCGGCGATATCTTTGAACAGACAGCTTCTAACGAAAAAGAGCACGCAAAGCTGTGGTTTAAATACCTGCACGGCGGCATGACGCCGGATACAGCAGCCAGCTTACTGGATGCTGCCGCCGGCGAACACTATGAGTGGACGGAAATGTACAAAGAATTCGCCGAGGTAGCCCAGCAGGAGGGCTTTACCGAAATTGCCAACACCATGCGCCTGATCGCCAATGTGGAAAAAGAGCATGAAGAACGGTTTCGCAAGCTGCACGTCAATTTAAGCGAAAATAAGGTGTTTACCAGCGATGGAGAAGAGGTTTGGGTTTGCCGCAACTGCGGGCATATCCACGTGGGCAAATCCGCGCCCCAAGTGTGCCCCGCCTGCAAGCACCCCCAAGCCTATTTTGAGCGCTTGGCCAAAAACTATTAAGACATTTTAGGCGCTGCTCTTTTTGCTGTTTACGCCGTGTTTTTCATCGGGCCGGTTCCCAGTCAGCTGGGGGTCGGCCTTTTGCGGTTGTTTCTTTTAGCCGAAACAGCCATAACCAACTGCAAAAGCGATGGCGGCATATGTGCAAGATTTTTACCAGGTGTTTGCACATTTTCCGCAAGAACATGGCGCCGTTGTAATTTTCCCTTGCCTTTTCATGTAGATTGTTTTTTGGGAGTAATGATGCTGCAAGTGCGCCCGGCGCCTTATAGATCAGGCCGCACCCCTATTCCAAATGCCTGCTACTACCTGCTGCTATTTTTGTAAAACGGCGGGTGAGATAGCATTTTGGCGTTTTCTTCTTGTGTGCGTTTTGCTCTTTTGCACCCAGCATTAGGGGGATACCGCAAAAAGCCTCTCTTGTCAAAAAACAAGAGAGGCTAGAAAAATTTGTCGCTTTGTTAGGCCGGCTCTTTTGGATAAGGAATAAAAGCTTGGCCGGTTTGCAGCAGCGTAATGCAGTGCTGGGGGCATACCTCGGTGCACTTGCCGCAGCCGGTGCACTTGTGCGCATCTACCCGCGCCAAAAAGTTTTTGACCTCAACGGCTCCCTGTTCGCAGGCCTTCACACAACGCATGCAGCCGATGCAGGCAGCTTTGCAATTTTTTCTGGCAACTGCGCCTTTGTCGCAGTTAGAGCAGCGCACAACAGCCTGCTGCTTTAAGGGCACAAAACTGATAAGCTTTTTGGGGCAGGCTTTTACACATTTGGAACAACCCTTGCACTTGGTGGGATCAATGCTGGCAAGCCCATTGCACACCGTGATAGCCCCGTATTCGCAAACAGCCGCACAGTCCCCCAATCCCATACAGCCCCAGGAGCACTGCCCTGTGCCGCCAAACAGCTGGGCGGCCGCAGCGCAGGATGCAATACCCTGATAGCGCATGCGATCGGCGGTGTTGTCGTAGCTGCCCATGCAGTGCACCAGGGCGGTTTTATACTCCGTTTGGCCGGCCTCCACCCCCAAAATGGCAGCGACTGCCTGAGATACCTGCTCCCCGCCGGGGGAGCACAAGCCGGGCTGTGCCTCGCCTTTTGCTAGAGCGGCAGCATAGCCTGAGCATCCCGAATAGCCGCAGGCGCCGCAGTTGGCGCCTGGCAGCACCTCTAACACCGCTTCGGCCTTTTCATCTTTCGGCACCGCCATTACAATAGAGGCGATAGCCAACCCAAGGCCCGCCAGCAGGCCGATACCCGCTACGATAGCCACAGGCAGCAAGATAGCGTTCATATATCCTCCACTCCTTGTTTCATCATAAAGAGGGAAAGCTCAGGTGCCCAGCAATCCGTCCACCAGCCCCTGGAACCCCAAAAAGGAAACCGCCACCAAAGAAGCGGCCACCAGCGTAATGGGGAGCCCACGCAGGCATTTGGGCACGTCGCAGGCTTCCAAACGTTCCCGCACACCGGCAAACAACACCATGGCCACCATAAAGCCCACGCCGGCGCCAAAGGCGTTTACCAGCGCGTAAACATAGGTATAGCTGGCGTCTGCCGTGGCCTTTTCAATTACCAGCATAGTAACGCCCAACACGGCGCAGTTGGTGGTGATAAGGGGCAAATACACACCCAGCGAGTTGTACAGCGGCGGCATGTATTTTTTGAGCACGGTTTCCACCAGCTGCACCAGCGCCGCGATGATCAATATGAATACAATGGTTTGCAGGTAGGCCAAGTCATTGGGCACCAACAGATAATAATAGATGGGCCAAGTTACCGCAGTGGCCAACACCATAACAAAGATAACGGCAGCGCTCATACCGGCGGCTGTGTTTAGCTTTTTTGATACGCCCAAAAAGGGGCAGATGCCCAAAAATTTATTGAGCACATAGTTTTCAGTGAGGATTGCGGCCAAAAAAACGGCGATTAATCCCTTTATCATTGCTTATCGCCTCCCTCTTTCTCAGGCGCCGCAGCGGATGGACAAGCAGACGGGCCTTTTTCCTGGGCTTGCTTGGAACAATGTGCGGCCATTGGGCAGGCGCTGCAGCCAACACCGGCAGCCGGCCGGCTTTCACCCGAAAGTTTAGCCGAAAGCTTATTGGCCAGGGCCATAAGCATGCCGAATACAAAGAAACCGCCGGGAGGCAAAATAAAAATTAAAATAGGCTCGACGATACCTGCCGTAAGGGGCATGCCGAAAATGCACCCTGTGCCTAAAAACTCGCGGATAATGCCCATGAGCAAAAGTGCGGCGGTAAAGCCAATGCCCATACCCAGGCCGTCCAACATAGAGGGCAACACGCTGTTTTTGCTGGCATACATTTCGGCCCGGCCTAAAATGATGCAGTTAACCACGATGAGGGGCAGATAAATGCCCAGGGCTTGGTCGATATCTGGGGCGTAGGCTTTTACCAACATCTGCACGATGGTCACAAATCCTGCAATAATGGTGATGTAGGCGGGAATGCGCACTTTATCTGGAATAACGCGGCGCAGCAGTGAGATAACTGCGTTGGAGCACACCAGCACCAGTGTGGCGGCTATCCCCATGCCGATGGCGTTGCTGGCAGCAGTGGTGATAGCCAGGGTGGGGCAAGTGCCCAGCACCAGGCGCAGCACGGGGTTTTCTTTGACAATGCCCTTGGTAAATACCGAAAGCAGGCCGCCTTGCTTTTTATCCGCCTGCTTTTCTTGTGTGGTTGCGGTTTTATCAGCCATTACTGTGCGCCTCCCTTCGATTGTAACGTGCGGTAGCAGTCCAGCGCTGTGTTTACAGCATCGGTTACCGCGTTGGAAGAGATGGTGGCCCCGGTCATGGCCTGTATCTCGCCATCGCTGGGCTCAGATTTAACCACCTGGAACCCATCTTGCGGCACGTTTTGCTGATATTGGTTGCGAAAGCTGTCTTTTTCGGCGTTGGCTCCCAGGCCGGGGGTTTCATCATGCGATAAAATGACGACGCCGGTTACCTTTTCTTCGCTGTTAATGCCGGTCATCACCCGCATGGTGCCGCCATAGCCCTTGGACTCGGTGACAAAAACCCAGCCCACAGTGTCGCCTGCGGCGTTTTGCCCTTCGTAGGCGGCGCTGGTTCCTTCTACCCCCTCCATGGTGGAAAAGGTTTCGGCCTCCGGCAGCGCCACGCGGCAGGATTCATCCTGCTTTTGTTGCTCTTGGGCGGCGATGGCGTCTTGGGTGAGCAAGTTGGTGCCCGCCAGCAGCGCGGTAACAATAAGACAAATTGCAAAAAGAATCAGCGCGGGTTTCAGCACCTCTGAAGGCTTAATCCTTTTCATGACGCCGCCTCCTTTCGCCAAAGGGAACCGGACGGGTAATCCGTTCAATGTGGGGGACCAAAATATTCATTAAGATAATGGAATAAGAAACGCCCTCGGGCAGCGCGCCGAACACCCGGATAAGCGTTGTAATTAGCCCGCAGCCGATACCAAAAACGATTTTTCCCGCAAAGGTCAGCGGCGAAGTGGTATAGTCGGTAGCCATAAAAATCGCCCCCAGCAGCACGCCGCCCGTCAGCAAATGATACAGCGGGTTCTGGCCCAGCAGCAGGGTAAACAAGGCCACTGTGCCCAGAAAACATAGGGGGATCACAGGCGAAATAACCCTGCGGGCCACAAGGTATATGCCGCCCAGCAGCAGCGCGGCGGCGCACACCTCGCCAAGACAGCCGCCCCGCAGGCCCATAAACAGGTGAAATAAAGAGGGCACTTCGTCCCCTTTTACCAATGAGGGCAAGGGAGTGGCGGTAGTGACAGCGTCGGCGGATCCTTTCAAATAATAAAAGGGCTCGCTCCAGGTGCTCATCTGGGTGGGGAAGGAGGCCATCAGCACAATGCGCGCCGTTAAGGCGGGGTTTACAAAGTTCATGCCGATGCCGCCGAACATCTGCTTCACCACTACAATGGCCACCACGCCGCCAAAAGCGGCGATAAGAGGGTTAATGCCTACCGGTAGGTTATAGGCCAGCAAAATGCCGGTAACCACGGCGCTTAGGTCGCCGATGGTGGTATCGCGTTTCATGATTTTGCGGGCTAGGTATTCGGAAAGCACGCAAGAAAGCACTGTAACCGATACAATCAGCAGCGCCCGCGGCCCGAAAATAATAACAGCCGCCACCAGCGCGGGGATTAAGGCGATGATAACATCCAGCATGAGCCGCCGGGTGGTTTCGCCGCTGCGCAGGTGGGGGGAGGGGGAAACATACAGCTTATCTGTCATATCTGCGTTGATCTTCCTCTCGTTTTATTTTACCCCACGGGGATCATTTGGTGGTGTGAACTGCCCGGCTGGCCGCAGCAGCTTTAACAATGGATTTACCCAGCCGCATGGCCTGCACCAGCTGGCGCCCAGCAGGGCAATTGTAAGCGCAGGTGCCGCACTCCATACAGCTCATCACACCCAGCTTGGCAAGGGCTTTGTCGTCTTTTAGGGTTACCTGGCGCTCAATGAGGGTGGGCATTAGGTTCATAGGGCAGCCCGCCACACACCGGCCGCAACGGATGCAAGCACTTGGCTGTGCCAGTTTGGCCTCTTGTTCGCCAAAGGCCAGTACGGCATTGTTTTGCTTAAGCACCGGCAAGCTGTCGTCAACCAGGGCAAGGCCCATCATAGGGCCGCCCATCAACAGCTTTTTGGGCTCGCACCGGTAACCGCCGCAAAAGTCAATGATCTCGCGGATAGGGGTGCCCAAGGGCACAATAACGTTTTGCGGGTTGGCGATGGCGGTTCCATCTATGGTGAGCCGTTTAGAGATAAGAGGTATCCCGGTTTTTAAGTAATTGGCCAAAAAAGCGATAGAGGTTATGTTCATAACAAGGCAGCCCACGTCGGCGGGCAACTTTCCCGGGGGAATCTTCCGCCCGGTACAGGCCTGCACCAGCACCTTTTCGGCGCCCTGGGGGTAGCGGGCCTTTAAGGGCAGCACCCGCACATGATTTTCGGGATCGCGGGCGTCGCTGTCGGCAATATCGCGCAGCACTTTAATAACGTCGGGCTTATTGTTTTCTACAGCGATAATCACCCGCTCAAGGCCCAACAGCTCCTTTAGAGCATATACGCCAGAAAGCACTGCCCAAGAGTTTTCAATGGCCTCACGATGATCGGCGGTGATATAAGGCTCACACTCCGCCACATTCACCAACAAGGTATCCACCTTCTTATCCGGCGGAATATTGAGCTTAACATGCGCGGGAAAGCCCGCGCCCCCTAATCCCACCAGGCCGGAAGCCCGGGCAGCCGCCACGAGATCGGAGCGGTTTTCTACCTTGGGCGGCCTTATGTTAGGACATAGGCGCATTTCACCGTCGGATTCGATAACCACCGCCGCCACCCGGTTCCCTGCGGGCAATGTTACCGTGGTTATCTCCTTCACCTTGCCGGAGATGCTGGCGTGGATAGGCGCGCCGATATATTGATCGCTGTCGCCGATCACCTGGCCCACATCTACAATGTCACCCGGTTGGACTGTGGGCACGCAAGGGGCACCCACATGTTGCTGCATGGGGAGGATCACCTGTGCGGGCGGCGGCATTGTTGCCGATTCCTGCCCCGCGGTGTTTTTGTGATGCGGCACATGGGCGCCGCCGTGGGTGCGAAACGGGTGGGAAGGGAAGAAAAGCCCCTCTCTTCGCCGTTTAGCGCCCGGGAATCCCAGACTCATGCTATCGCTCTCCTTGTTTTTCAATATGGTATGTCATGTGATGTTTGTGAGTCTTACAATATTTTTTGCCGGTACCTTACAGCCACTCATTGTAGCATAAAACCAAAGAGATCGATATCATTTTTTAGGTAAAATAACTGTTATCTTTTTAACGAAATAAACGGCAAGCATCAAGGCATAAACAAACATAAAAAAGAAGCGCAGCGATTACGCTGCGCTTCATAAAAGAGAAGGAGAGAGAGAAAAAATGAAAAAGAATCTATTAGTAAACGCCCAAAGGGCCCTTGCTGTTGGTCTGCCATCCGCCGGGCCGGTATTCCGTCCACCCCGGCTGGATTGTGCGGCAGTAATAAAAAGAAAGATTGTCTATTTGACACTTATTGTTGTTCCAAACCGGAACCCTCCGGCCTTTGTTGCTTTCCCTTGGAACAGTTTTAAGTATACGGGGCAATTATGAAGGCGGGTTAACGGCTTTCGCAAGATTTTGCAAACAAATTGTGACTAAACAAAGAACAAGGCGAAAGGATGGGCGCAAATGGGATATAAAAGGGATGTGCGTTGCCGGTGAGCTATTTTTGACGGCGAGTTTTTGCCAGCGGTTTGCTAGCGGGAAGAAAAACAAAATGCACGTTGCATAGACGTTTTTTGCCGCAGTGTGCCGCGCGCAGCGGCAAAGTGTAAATTGCGATATAATTGTTATGTAGCGCAGTTGGAACCAAGGTAAATGGAATAAGGCGCGCGCAACAAAATTTTCTGTTGCGCGCGCCTTGAAAAAGGAGTGAAGAGGCTTTGCTTTATTTTTGCGGTGACGTTAGCAAAAAGAAATGAAGGTTGTGTTATATTTGATAGGTTGCACTTTCGATCACGGTAATCGTATCGTCGGTCTTTTGGGGCTTCTGCTCTTGCGGCGCGCCGGCCGGATGGGAGTTTACCATAGAAATACCGTCGCTGGCAGCCTCCACAATACCCCGATGGGCGTCTAGGCAATTAATCATGCTGCAATCGGTGATGCCCAGCAGACGCTGGCGCAGCAGATCCAGCGGCACATCATCGGCAATGGTCACCATAGCGCAGTCGGCCAGCCATATGCCCTGCGTGCATTCATCCAGCAGAGCCGTCGTGACTGTTATCTGAGGCCGATCGGCCAGCAGCTTACCGACGCCGATGATGCGCATGCCGCCAAAATCATGGCACTTGGCATAGAAAGCTTCCTCCAGCGCCTGAATCAAGCGCACATGACCTTGCACCTGCAAAGCTTCCACCTTAGCTAAGCTGCCGTCGTCATTGTCGATGCTGAGATTGCCGTCTACAAAAAGACGGGTGCCGTAGCGTGCCAACAGCGCTGTGTTAAGAGCGGCGCCACCCGGCACATAAGTCATACCTGCGGGCGTTACGGTAAAGCGAACACTCTCATCAAACAAGGGGGCTGCTTGCTCCAGGTTTTCTTCGCAGACCAGAGCAGATTCACAGATAAAGCGCACGTTCTTTTCGGCAAGTATTTGGGCCGCCCCGTCATTTTTCAGCATGCGCACCACACCGGTTACATAATAAAGGGCGTCCTTTTTGGCCCGCAGGGCAAACAGCCGGTCAGCGTCCAGATCGTCCTGTATCAAAACAGCATCCGCCGGATAAACCGTTTGACTGCCGTTTACCTCTAGGTTACTGATGTTTGCGCCGGCGGGTAACAAAATGGAGCCGTTTACGACTATCGTTTGGTAAGAAGCCAACGCATCTTCGCTGTTGGGTAGTACGGTGCAGCTGCCGTTGATAATCAGTGCTTTGAGGCCGCTGGCCTTGTCGGTGGGAGCAAGGGTGTAGCTGCCGTTTTTCGTATCAACCGTGCAACCATCGGGCACGGTGATAATAGAAGCGGCATTTATATTGTGGCTATATTTTTGCAGCACTGCTTGGGCAGATTCGCTGAGTATCACGCTGGCGGCATCAATTTCCACTTTTTCATAGCACGCCAGCTTTTCGTCGGTCAGGCGGGTAAAATCTACAAAGGCCGCTTCGATTTTCAGCGTTTTTTTCAGGGTGTTTTGTTCGCTCATGATTTTCTTCCTTTCTATATTGGAGTTGGTACGGCGGGCAAAGGCGTTGTAGGTTTACAAAGCGGAGTCTTTGGAATCCTCCAGATAGAGCTTGCGCAGCAAAGCGGCGGCCGCCCGCAGCCGGGTGCGCACTGTTGCGGGCGGAATGCCCAGCTTTCGGCCGATTTCGGTGCTGTTAAAGCCGGAAAAGTAGCGCATTACCACCAGCCGCCGGGTTTCGGCGGGCAACTTGCCCAAAACTTGGGCCACCGCCGCGCGGGAAAGATCGTCCTCCACTGCTTCGGGCAACTCCGGCTGGGGTTGGGCGGCCCTGTGGCGGATATCATCCACCATCAAGTTGTGAGCGGTTTTATAAAGCCAAGCCCACTGCTGCCCTTCTTGCAGTTGGGCAAAGGAGGGGCCCTGTTGCCAAGCGCGCAAAAAGGCTTCTTGCACATAGTCTTCTGCACGTCCGGCATCGCTGCCCAGTGCGGTTAGCTGATGCACCAGCTTGCCAAACAGTCGCGGATACAGCAAAGCCACCTCCATGCGATTTCACCTCCTCTTTTTGCAATATTACGATTTGCTTTCTGAAAGCCGTGGCCCGGGTTGTTTGCGCTTTCACTGATAAGACGAATAACGAGGGCAAAGTGTTTTATTTTTTTAAAAGTTTTTTCAATATGGGTGTGGGCCGGATGCCGGCGGTATGCGCGAATCGGGAAAACTGCCGGTGAGGCAGGCGCCGTTGCAATTGATTCGGGTCGTGAGTTTTGTACGGCGGCAACCATATAAAAGGGCGGTGTGTATTCCTATTTTGGGCAAAGGAATAACCCTAAAACAGCTGCTGAACAGACGCCGAACAGCCGCCGAACAGCTGCGCTCCTTTTCCTTATTATATAAAAGGAGAAAAGCGTAAAGTAGGGGTGGGTGGGGTAGAGCATCGTTGCTTTTTACGCGCTAAACCGGCATGGAAACCGGCGTCCAAAACGGTTTACCAGTATATTCCGTAGGCAGGGTGTGCAAAATATGGAAAAAGGGGAGCGCCCCCTCTGTTTTACACGCCGAAATAACCGGGTTTTTGGCCGATTGGCCGCGCCCTACTTGAAATCGGCCGTGTTCTGTTATAAAATAGTACCAGGATTTGTCAAGGCATTCACAAACTGTTTGAAAGGATGTTAAGCATGAACTACGAGAACAAGAAAACCGTAGAAGACATTGACGTTGCGGGCAAGCGGGTGCTCGTGCGCTGCGATTTCAACGTTCCCTTTGACGCGCAGGGTAATATCGCCGATCCCAAGCGCATCGACGAAGCCATGAAAACCATCCGTTACCTGGTGGATCATAAGGCGAAGGTCATCCTGTGCTCCCATTTGGGCCGCCCCAAGGGCGAATTTAACATGAAGTATTCTTTGGCTCCTGTGGCCGCTTACCTGTCTGAGAAATTGGGTCAGGAAGTAAAGATGGCGAAGGATGTTATCGGCGAAAGCGCCAAGAGCATCGCGGCTTCTTTGCAGCCCGGCGAGGTAGAGCTGATTGAAAACGTTCGTTTCCACAAGGAAGAAGAAAAGAACGATCCTGCCTTTGCCAAGGAGCTGGCCTCTTTGGCTGAGATTTATGTCAACGACGCGTTCGGCACGGCGCACCGCGCCCATGCCTCCACTGCCGGCGTGGCTGATTACCTGCCTGCTGTGTGCGGCTACCTGATCCAAAAGGAGATCTCCATCATGGGCGGCGCTTTGAACAACCCCAAGCGTCCCTTTGTGGCTATCCTGGGCGGGGCCAAGGTTTCTGACAAGATCGGCGTTATCAACAACCTGCTGGAGAAGTGCGACACCATCATCATCGGCGGCGGTATGGCCTACACCTTTATGAAGGCCCTGGGCTACTCCGTGGGTGATTCCATCTGCGAAACCGATAAGGTTGAGCTGGCTAAGGATATGATGACCAAGGCCAAAGAAAAGGGCGTTAACTTCTTGATTCCTGAAGACAACGTTGTTGCCCAGGAGTACGACGCCAACGCGGCTCACAAGACCATCCCCTCCGACACCATTCCCGACGGCTGGATGGGCCTGGATATCGGCCCCAAGACCCGCGACAAGTTTGCGGCAGCCATCAAGGGCGCCGGCACCGTTGTGTGGAACGGGCCTATGGGCGTTTCTGAGTGGGAGAACTTTGCCGCCGGTACCATTGCGGTGGCTAAGGCTGTGGCCGAGAGCGGCGCTATTTCTATCATCGGCGGCGGCGATTCCGCAGCGGCGGTAGAGAAGCTGGGCTTTGCCGACAAGATGACCCACATCTCCACGGGCGGCGGCGCTTCTCTGGAGTTCCTGGAGGGTCTGGATCTGCCGGGCATCGCTTGCTTGAACGACAAATAATTAAAAACCAAGCCCGAACACAAGCCGGCGCGTTCCGGGGCGTTCCCGCAAAAGGCGGGGCAGGGGCGCGGCGGCTTAGCGGCGGGAGTGAACAGCTCCCGCCGTTTTTTAAACGAGGCTGAAAATAATAGTTATGCGAAAGCTAGGAACCGCCGGCGCGAACGCGGCAGGCGGAAGGTAAAGGAGAATGTTATTATGAACAAGGCGCTGAGAAAAGCCGTTATTGCCGGCAACTGGAAGATGAATAAAACCCCCGAAGAGGCCAAAGAGCTTATTGCTCAAATTGCCCCGTTGGTAAAGGACGCGGATTGCTCCGTGGTTACCTGCGTGCCTTTTGTTGATTTGCAGGCGGCGCTGGAAGCCACCAAGGGCACCAACATCGGCGTGGGCGCTGAGAACTGCCATTGGGAAAAGTCCGGCGCTTACACCGGCGAAATTTCGGCCGACATGTTGGCTGCTATGGGCGTGCAGTATGTTATCATCGGCCACAGTGAGCGCAGAACCTACTTCGGTGAAACCGACGTAACGGTGAACAAGCGCGTGCGCGCTGCGTTGGACGCCGGTTTAACCGTGATTTTGTGCGTGGGCGAGTATTTGGAGCAGCGCGAGCAGGGCATTACCGCCGAGCTGGTGGCAATGCAGACCAAAATCGCTTTGCAGGGCGTGAGCAAGGAAGAGCTGGCGCGGATTATCATCGCTTATGAGCCGGTGTGGGCCATCGGTACAGGCAAAACCGCCACAGCGGATCAAGCCAACGAGGTGTGCGCTGTTATCCGCGAAGTGATTGCGGGCCTGTATGGTCGTGATGCAGGCGACGGCATTACCATCCAGTACGGCGGCTCCATGAACGCCAAGAACGCCGCCGAGCTGTTGGATAAGCCCGATGTAGACGGCGGGCTCATCGGCGGCGCTTCGCTGAAGGCTCCCGACTTTGCCGCCATTGTAGAGGCCGCCAGCCGCTAAGGCGTTTGGGCCGTATCGGTAGAAAAAACGGCCGGGTAGGCGGGCCGGTTTAGGCATGCCTGCCCGGACGAAAGTTTTGCCAGAAAGGAGCCGGCTACCGGCCGGTAAGGGTAATAAAATGAAAAAACCGTTGATATTGATGATCCTGGACGGATTTGGCATTGCGGGGGATCACGGCAACGCCATCAAGGCCGCCAACACCCCCAATTTGGATAAACTGTTTGCTAACAACCCCATTACCCAGATAGGCGCTTCGGGTATGGATGTGGGCCTGCCCGACGGCCAGATGGGCAACAGCGAGGTGGGTCACACCAACATCGGCGCCGGGCGCGTGGTATATCAGGAGCTGACCCGCATCACCAAGTCTATTTCGGACGGGGACTTTTTTGAAAACGAAGCCTTTGTGGGCGCTATGAACAACGCCAAAAACAACGGCACCGCCTTGCATTTGATAGGGCTGCTGTCTGACGGCGGCGTGCATAGCCACAACACCCACTTGTATGCGCTGGTGGAGATGGCCAAGCGTTTTGGGCTGGACAAGGTGTATGTGCACTGCCTGCTGGATGGGCGCGACGTGCCCCCTTCTTCAGGCAAGGAATATGTGCAGCAGTTGCAACAAAAGCTGGATGAGATCGGCGTGGGCAAGGTTGCCACTGTGATGGGCCGTTACTATGCCATGGACCGCGACAACCGCTGGGAGCGTGTGGAAAAGGCCTATGCCGCCATGGTGTACGGCGAGGGCGAACACGCAGCCTGCCCTGCGTGCGCCGTGCAGAATTCCTATGACGCTGGGGTGACCGACGAATTTGTGGTGCCCTGCGTGGTGGACGGCGCCGCCCCCATCGGTGAAAAGGATTCTGTTGTATTCTTTAACTTCCGTCCCGATCGGGCCAGGGAGATCACCCGCACCTTTGTGGATCCGGATTTTACCGGCTTTGAGCGCAAAAAGGGCTTTTTCCCCCTGTATTATGTGTGCATGACCCAATATGACGCCACCATGCCCAATGTGGAGGTGGCCTTTAAGCCGGAATCGCTGACCAACACCTTCGGCGAGTATATTTCTAGCAAGGGCCTGACCCAGCTGCGCATTGCCGAAACCGAAAAGTATGCCCATGTAACCTTCTTCTTTAACGGCGGCGTGGAAAAGACCTTCCCCGGCGAGGATAGGGCGCTGATCCCCTCCCCCAAGGTGGCAACCTATGATTTGCAGCCCGAGATGAGCGCTTATTTGGTGACCGACGAGCTGTTAAAGCGTATTGCGTCGGATCAATATGACGTTATTATTCTGAACTTTGCCAACTGCGATATGGTGGGCCATACCGGTGTGTTTGACGCCGCCGTCAAGGCGGTGGAAGCGGTGGATACCTGCGTAGGCAAGGTAACCGATGCCATTGCTGCTAAGGGCGGTGTAGCCATCATCACAGCCGACCACGGCAACGCCGACAGAATGTATGATGAAGACGGCTCCCCCTTCACCGCCCATACCACCAACCCGGTGCCCTTCTGCGTGGTAGGCTACCCCTGCACGCTGCGCCAGGGTGGCCGTTTGGCGGATATCGCCCCCACGATGCTGAAAATCCTTGATTTACCTCAGCCGCAAGAAATGACGGGCCAAAGCATCATTTTGTAATTTGGATGAAAGCAATAGATTTAGTAGATTAGGCAAAAAGGCCTTCGCACCCTCTGCGCTTTGCAGATGGGCCGAAGGCCTTTTGTTTGGTTATAAGAGGATGTGCGGTAGGCTATGGTGGTTGTTTTGCCACCGTTCTAAGTTGCAATCCGGCTTGCCTTTTGATGGGTAAAATATTTGCGCGCACAGCAACGCGATGCGCAGGATGCCAACAGATCCAACAAGGCGTCCGGCGCGCGGTACATGCTGCCGAAGCCGCCCAGGGCTTTGTCTTTCTCCATATTGCGTCCGGCTCTAACGTCAACCGGGCGCCATGCTAGCGCATTTTAGCACATCATGCTTTGACACATTACGATTCAAACGGTTCAAACGGGACGATCTCGCCGTTGTCGGGCAAGTGACCTTGCGTAACGGCTTGAATCAGCATACCGTGGCAGGCCACAATAACCTTTTGGTAACCGCGGTATTTTGCCAACACCTCTAGCGCTCTTGCCCGCAGCATGGAAGCGCTTTCCCAAACCCGCTGCGCTTCATCGGGATATTGCCCCTGATTCTCCACATATTCCCAATAGCTGCGATGAGCGGTTTCGTCATCGTCATAATGATAGTTTTTGTTGGCCAGCCATTCATGCAAGCCGGTTTCCACGGCGATATCAACGCCCAATTCCTTTGACAATATCGCCGCTGTTTGCAAAGCCCTGGTGTAGGGGGAACTGATGATAAGATCCGCGCCCTGCAGCCTGCTGTCTTTTGCTGTTTCTTTGATTTGTGCGATCCCTTGCGCCGATAAAGGCGAAAGCTGAACGCCAAATCCCTGATAAATTTTTGTGTTGCGCTGGGTATAATCGGTTCTTCCGTGCCGTATCAAATAAAACATCTGGACCCTCCTATCTGATGGTGTTTTTATAGCCGGTTGTTGCTTTTTCATTTCAACACGCCTTTAAGAAGGAATGCGGCTATTTATACAATAAGTTTATATAAAGATTTTTATACAAAACATTTACTTTACATGGATAGGGCTGTAATAGTCCATTTGTTCATAGCCCATGGCTTTTTGGGCCAAGGGTGGGGTGATAACATTGCCCAGCTCCGGCCGGGAGGGATCCCGCTCAAGCCCGTTTTCTGATAGGAACTGATCCACCTGAGCGTTGAGTGCATCCATATCGGTTTTTTGATCTACATCGGTGGCCACGGCATAAAGGCCCCCCTTAAAATCAATCACCCGATAATCCTGGGGCACATCCATGCCCGGTTCATAAAGGTAAAGCCAATGAAGGCCCGGCCCGCCGGAGTTATCTGAGCAGGAATAAGAGCCGTCATCCCAAAAAAGAAAATCTTTGGGGAAGATGCCCCGGGGCAGAGCAGAAAACCATGCGGCAAAGTTTTCAAATTTCTCTTGGCCAAACATTCCCACACCCGAAGAAACCATTTTGCAATCGGGAATTTCATAGACGCGCACGCCTTGCATCGTAGTCACCCCTCTTATAGCATTACAATAAGGATATATGGTAAGGAAATAAACATAAAGGACCAAAATTAGGGCTTTCGCGCCAGGTATAGCACCATGGTGTCGTATACGGTGATTTTTCCTCCAAAGTCTAAAATGGCGTTTTTAACGCCGTCAAAAAACTTGGAGCGGTGCGGCTCTTGCAGCGTTAGGTGAGAGGCATGGATGGCGATGCGGGATATATATTCGTCGGCGGTGTACTCCTTTATTTCCTGATACTCCCGGCGCTCCAGCCCAACAAAGCCATAGTTAGCGGCGTTTTCGTAACAAAAGCGCTGATTGTAGGCAATTTCCGGCTGAAAATAGCGGCTGTAGACCTCTTGTATCTTTTGATACAATGCCTCATTAGCGGTACGGTAATCGGTGTGAGTCATAAACATGGCCAGGGCTCCGCCGCTTTTGAGAAGACGGTAGGCTTTGGGAAAAGCAATTTCCTCCGGGATCCATTGGATAGTGGCGGCGGAATACACTAAGTCAAACCGGTTCGCGCCTAAATCGTAGGTTTCAAAATCCCCGTTGACGATCTGAAAATTGGGGTAAGAACCGAACTTTTCTTTCATCGCCTGGGCAAAATGCTCGCCTAGCTCAATGGCCCAGTAATCGCAGCAGGTGTCAAGAATCGGCTGGGTGGCCTGCCCGGTGCCCGGTCCGATTTCCAAAGCGGATTTGTGCTCGTCCAGCTCCCCGTAGGCGATAACGTCGCGAAAAAGCGCGTCGCAGTAACGGGGACGCAGCTCGTCAAATGCTTCGGGGGCAACGCGTTCGTCGAAAACCTTGCGAAAGTCCATGTTTTACCTCCTTTTAAATCGCCATAGTGTAAAATGTCGGAAACACAGTGTAGCATATTTCACTTGATTTTTCTATATTTTTGGGGTATTTTGATAAAAAGATTTTTATTTGTGTTCACCGGCGGCCGGCTACATTTTGACAACTGGAACAAATGTAAGCAAACTTATCAAAATGCAAAAAGAATAAAGGGAGGCAATTTTATGCTCACGTACAAATTCGACACCCAGCTGCTTATTGAGGGGCAGGGCCTTTCAGACGAAGCCATCGACGACTACCTTTCACAAAACATTGAGGGCGACAGTCTGCTGGTGGTGGGGGATGAAAATTTGATTAAAATTCACTATCATACCGACCAACCCTGGAAGGTGCTGGAATACTGCGCTACGCTGGGTGATATTCACGACATTGTGGTAGAAAATATGGAGCGCCAAGCCAACGGCCAGCAGGGTTAAGGCTTAGGGCGGGTAGCTGATGCATACAGCATAACAGCTTACCAATAAACAGGAGGATAGAGCACGATTTTACACGTGCTCTATCCTCCGGGTGTGTTGTAAGATATTTAGATAAAATTTTTGCAATCCCTACAGTGTGCGAAACGCACCTGTTTTCCTCTAGCAACCCGGCTAAGTGCAGTAGCGAAAGAACTTTCGCTCAAGAGCAGACGAGCTATCTTTCCGTGTGCCTAACTTGGTTGGAGCAAGCTTATCTAATTTTGTTAAGAAAATATCCGCAATGCCGTAAAGGGAGCCTTTTTAAGCAAGGGCATTCCTTTCTTGAGGAAAATAATGAGAAAAACAATGCGTGCCCTGCAAGAGATGCAAACGAAGTGAGCAGGGGCGGTTTTTCAGTACGTAAAACTTGGTTTTACGTACATTATACATTAAACCGAAAGAGTACTACGTCGCCGTCTTGCATGACATATTCCTTGCCCTCAGAGCGCACTAGGCCCTTTTCTCTGGCTGCGGCCAGGGAACCGCAATCCAACAGATCTCGATAGTCCACCACCTCGGCCCGGATAAAGCCGCGCTCAAAATCTGTGTGAATCTTGCCGGCTGCCTGGGGTGCGCGGGTGCCCTTTTTAATGGTCCAGGCGCGCACTTCCGGCTGCCCGGCGGTTAAAAAGGAGATAAGCCCCAGCAAGCTGTAGCAAGCGCGGATGAGCCGGTCTAACCCCGACTCCTCCAGCCCCATGTCGTTTAAAAACAGCAGCTTTTCTTCCAAATCCATTCCTGCAATCTGCGCCTCGGTTTCAGCGCAGATAGGCAGCACGGCGGCGCCTTCCTCTTTGGCAACCGCCTGCACGGCCTGATAATGGGGATTTTGTTCCACGCCGTCGGCAAAGTCGCCCTCGCCCAGGTTGGCGGCGTAAATAACCGGTTTGGCGGTGAGCAGGCCCGCCTCTGCCAGCAGGGGAGCTTCTTCTTCAGAACAGGGGACAGAACGGGCGGTTTTTCCCTCGTTGAGGGCGTCACGCAGCCGCTTGTAAAAGTCCAGATCCGCCTGATATTTCTTGTCGCCCTTGAGCAACTTCTGGGTGCGGTCGATACGCCGTTCCAGCACCTCTAGGTCGGCCAGAATCAGCTCGGTGTTGATGGTTTCAATATCCCGCTTCGGATCCACGCTGCCCTCCACGTGGATGATATCGCCGTCTTCAAAGCAGCGTACCACATGCACAATGGCGTCTACCTCGCGGATATTGGCTAAAAATTTGTTGCCCAGCCCCTCGCCCTTGGAGGCGCCCTTTACCAGCCCGGCAATATCCACAAACTCGATGGTGGCGGGGGTGAATTTTTCTGGGTGGTACAACTCAGCCAGCAATTCCAGCCGCTTGTCGGGCACGGCCACGACGCCGACATTGGGCTCAATGGTGCAAAAAGGGTAGTTGGCGGACTGTGCGCCCGCGTTGGTGATGGCGTTAAAAAGGGTGCTTTTGCCCACATTGGGCAGCCCCACAATTCCTAGCTTCATAACGGTTCCTGCCTTTCTATCTATCCCGTTCCCAGCCGCCAAGATACAAACACATCTGGCGCGAAAACAGCTGCTTTTGTTTTGCCACGCTGGGGATTTCACTGTTGCAACCAGCGCGCCTATCTTATCGCATTTAAAAATAAAGCACGCCGTTTTTATATTATAAAGCCACCTGGGCCGGGGCGCAAGCAGGTATGGAAAAATACGCGGTCTTTTCCTATGGAAAACAGCCGAACAGCTAAACGGTTAAACGGCAGAAAGAAATATTTTACACGCCGCGCAAAATAGAGCGGGTGCGGTAAGGCAGTTTGTGGCTTATGGCTTATTGTTTATCGGCCTTTTGATTCCAACAGCTGAAACAGGCGTTCTTTATCAAGAAACGGCGCTAAGTTGAGCGCTTCTTCTATGGTGAGCGCGCCATGCTGCTCCAGCAGGGAGGAAGCCAAAGCGTCTAATACCTCTTTTGGCGCAAAGGGGGCCAAAGCGGCTAAAGCATCAGCATCTATCTTATCGTTGGGCCGCCGCCCACGCAAAATGAGCTCGCCCAAGTCTTGCCGGGCAAGAAAGGGCGCTAGGCCGATGATTTCATCAAAAGAAGCTGTGCCTCCTTGCTGCAAAAAGGCGTTAACCAACTGGCCCATCCGTTCTTTATCTGTAAAGGGCGACAGGTGGGTTAGGATCTCAATGGTTATTCTTTCATCAGGCCGCTGTGCGCGCAAAATCAACTCGTTTAGATCCTGCCGGGCCAGGAAAGGCGCTAGGTCGATGATTTGTTTCAAAGAAGTAGTGCCGCCTTGCTGCAAAAAAGCATTTACCAATCGGCTCATCATCTCTCTATCCGCAAAGGGAGCGATGTTGGAGATATCCTCATAGGTTACGTCCGCTAGATTCAGTCGGTGAAAAAGTATTGAAAGAGATTCCTTACCTAAAAAGGGCGCTAGCTGCACAAGGGTAGAAAGATCAAACCCTTTTTGGGTTTGTTGGCTCTTTTCGGCTAATGTTTGCACCTGCTGGGGTTTTAATATGGGGGCCGCTTCTGTCAACAGCTGGGGGGAGGGCACCTCTGCCGTTCCTGCCGCCGCCTGGGCAACCCATGCAGAGGCAGGCGATTCGCCCAACAGACTGCCCACGCTGCAATGAAAAATCTGGGCCAGTTGGGGCAACTTTTCGATATCCGGCATAGAATTCCCCCTCTCCCAATTGGAAACCGCTTGAAAACTTACGCCCATTCGGTCGGCCAGCTCCATCTGAGTGAGGGTGTTTTCCAGACGGAGCTTTTTGATGGTTCCGCCTACCTTTGACATATCAAACATGAGTCATTCCGTCCTTTCTTTTGGCATGCGCCTGGCTTTACACACAGAATATCATAAGCCGCTTTAAAATAACAGCAAGCGCTGCTTGAGCTGTGTTTCAAGTGCCGCTTGAAGCGTAGTAGATGCCTCTTTTAAAAAAAGAGGATGCAAGCCGCCGGAGTGGTTGATGAAGTGAAACCGGCCCGCACTGTGATTGATTTTTGAGCACTGTATGTATTATAATAGAATGAAAGAAAAGCGGATAGGTTTCAGTCTCTTCAAATTGGGGAATGATTCCCCTTCTAAACAGAAAGAGGGATGCATATGGCAACATCCGGCAGGCAGAACACCAACCGACCTTCTGATAGGGACAGCGAAATTCATCAAGAAAATCTCAGGCGGATCGCAGTGGCCAAGCAGACAATGGACGCGCAAAAAGCCGCGCAGCAGGCCGCGTCGAACACGGCGCAACAAACAACCCGGCAAACAGCCCGGCCAGCCCAGCAGACGGCGCAAAGGCCCGCTTCTACCAATCGCACAACACCAGCGTCGAGGCCTGCAACCGGGAACTCATATAGCCGTGCAGGCTCAACCGCATGCACCCCTCCGCCGGCAAGAACGGCTGCACCGCCGCCCACCGGCCGGTATGCGCCGCCAGCGCCGCAAACCGTTTCCAAAGCCGCACCGCGAAAGGAGTCCCGCCGAAAGGAAAGAATACCGGTGCGCGAACTGTTGCTTAATTGGCATTTTTTGTTATTAGGTCTAGGCGCAGGTCTATTTTGGATTACCCTGATGCGCGGCGTTTTAACGGGGCAGGAGGAATGGTCTGATTTTTCCGAAGCGATAACAGGACTGTTTGCTTGCGGTTACGGGCTTAACTGCCTTATTTCCTTTATCCGTTTCGGGGGCGCGCGCATCCGCTCCGTCCTACTGCAAACCCTAGTGCTGGCGGTAGTGGAGGGCGTATGCCTGCTGATGCTGATTTTGATGGATATGGTAATGAGCGGTATGGCTAGCGATTTGGTGGCCGTGATAGCGGTGATCGCAGTTGTGGCGTTGTTCTTGCGCAAACCGACCCGGATGGAAGCGGTGTTCGGCTCCATCAGCCGCCTGCGAGAGATGGAAAAAGACGACAGTATTTCTGAAAGTCAAAAGAAGGCCTACGCCCGGGAGCTGGCCGACGCCATCACCCGAGAGGATATGTTGGGCAAAGACACCGACGATATCGACGACATCGATCGGCGCTACGGCAGATAGCGTTACCCCCGGCGTGTTGGGCCGTTTGGCATTGTTGCACAGCCAATGAAAAGGTGTAAAATCTTATTAAGTCAAAAGCCATCGGATCTGCACAAAGCAGGCCGGTGGCTTTTGGCCGTTATTTCAGACCGGATAGGAAAAAAATAATGCATGGTTCACCTAGCCAAGGCGTCGGACTGGTTATTTGGCGCCCTTATGTGAGCCGGGTAAATGTGTGCCGCTTAATGCGAGGCGTTTTCCTCTAGCAAAAACATTTTGCTCTTGGGGAAGGTAAGGCGCACCGTGGTGCCTGTTTGGCCGTCGGATTCCACCCGGATGCCCAACCCCAGCCGGGTGCACAGCTTTTTACACAAATACAGTCCCATGCCGGTGGATTTGGAGTAGCGCCGCCCGTTGGAACCGGTAAAACCTTTGTCAAACACCCGGTTCAGATCCTGCGCAGGGATGCCGATGCCGTCGTCGGCTATCGTTAGGGTGATCTGTGAGGAACCCGACTCGGCATAAACGGTAATGCGGCCCTCAGGCTGGGCTTCTTCGCCGGGCTCATTTTGCGCCGCCGCGCGGGGCAGGCGGTATTTGATGGCGTTATCCAGCAGCTGGCCCAGAATGAACAGTAGCCATTTTTCATCGGTATACACGGTAACGTCTAGATCGTGCAGGCAGGGGCGCATGTGGCTTTCAATCAAAGGGCGGGCGCTGCGGCGTACCGCTGCGCTCACCAAGCTCTGCAGATTTACCGGCTTTATGAGGTAATCTTTTTCCACGCTGTTGCTGCGGGTGTAATACAGCGCCTGCTCTACATACCCTTCCACCCGGCGCAGCTCTTCCTCCAACTGGCGGGCCATTGGGCCGGGGTTGTTGTCTAAAATCAAGTGGGCGGAAGCGATGGGAGTTTTAATTTCGTGCACCCAGGTTTCAATGTATTCCCGGTAGTCCTCTGAGGCGCGCCGGTGTTCCGACACCCGGTCGTTCATAGATTTATTCACCTGCAGGAGCACATCGCACAGGATTTCGGCCTCGCTAAAGGTGGGGGGCTCCAACATTTCGGTGAGCAGATATTTTTGATCCAGCCCCTTTAACCGGGCGAGCAGTTCTTTGTAATAGGAGCGTTTTTTGAGATACTCCGCCCCAAGGGATATGGCGCATACCAGCAGGTATAGCGTTGTAACAAATCCCACGGCGTAAGATCCCACCCCAAGGGAAGAAAGCATCATGGCGACGAAGAGTACCACCAACCCTTGCAACAGCAAAAAAACCAGCTTGTCTTTTAAAAATCCACTTAGCCTCATACCAAATATCCCTGCCCTCGCCGGGTGTGTAAAAAGTCGGTGACGCCGATGGATTCCAGCTTGCGGCGCAGGCGGTTGACGTTTACCGTCAGGGTATTGTCGTCAATAAACTCCTCCGACTGCCACAAATCGTTCATGATATCGTCGCGAGACACCACCACCCCCGGGTGTTCCATTAAAAGACGCAAAATGCGCAGCTCGTTTTTGCTCAGTTCCACACTGCGCCCTGCAAAAAAAGCGGATCCCCCAGCCAGATCCAACGTTAAACCCTTGTGTTCCAGCAGCGGGCGGGCCTCGGTATGCCAGGCCCGCTTGAGCAACGAGGCGATGCGCGCCAACAAAATTTGGGTGTGATAGGGCTTTGTGATGAAATCATCGGCCCCCAGGTTCATGCTCATCAGCTCGTCAAGTTCGCTGTCGCGGCTGGTAACGATGATGATGGGCACATCAGATTGGGCGCGGATCTCCCGGCAAACATGGTAGCCGTCGTATAGGGGCAGGTTGATATCCAGTAGCACCAGGTGAGGCGCTGCTTTTAACACCGACTGTGCAACATTTTCAAAGCTATCGGGGGCCAGGCAGCAGTAACCGTACTTTTCTAAAAGCAAGCAAAGCTGAGCGCGGATTTGAGGATCGTCTTCCACAATATAAATAGTGTGAACAGTATGTGCGGGTTGGGCGACACCGTTCTGGTTCATAAGCAAGCCTCCTACTATAAAGATTAAGATTTGGTATCAGCAGCCAGTAGGCTGATGATATAATACCGTCGTATGGGTGAGGCTTCCTTTTCCTCCTTGCGGCAGAGTCCGCTGAATACAAGAGTGGAACCTCTCCCTTCACGGGATTTCATTGATGAGCCGGATGAAGCAGCCCGATGTGAGCTGTCTTCTCATTTCGCAGTAGGGTATGACCCGTGGAGAACGAGAGGCGCAGCCATACGAAACCTGAACCAAAGGAGTGTTCCGCATGTATATCGTAGGCATCGACATCGGCAAACGTAATCATGAAGCCAGTATCATGAATGCAGCGGGAAAACAGTATGGAAAGCCCATTCGTTTTGCCAACTCTCATACCGGCTTCAACAAACTGATGGATTGGGTAAAGAACATCTCAGGAGCGGATGATGTCGTCTTTGGAATGGAAGCTACCGGGCACTACTGGCTGGCGCTTTACACCCATTTGTGTCATGAGGGGTACGCCGTCCATGTAATCAACGCTGTTCAGTCAGATGCTCTGCGGGGAATGTATATCCGCCAGGCTAAGAATGACAGCAGAGACTCATTTATCATTGCCGAGGTCATCCGCTTCGGACGCTTTTGTGAAACTGCTGTTTCAGCACCGGAACTCCATGCATTGCGGGAACTATGCCGCCATCGCTTCTGGATCGTTGATTCTGTTTCGGATCTAAAGCGGAAAGTAATTGCGTTGCTGGATCAGGTGTTCCCTGAGTATGAAAACCTTTTTACCAATACCTTTGGGAAGACTTCTTTACAACTTCTCTCCGAATACACGACACCGGAAGAACTGCTTGCCGTTGATACGGACAAACTGGCAGAGACGATTTACACCGCCAGCCGTGGTCACCATGGCATTGAGAAAGCCCAGGAGATTCAAAACACCGCACGCAATTCCTTCGGGATCCTGCTGGCTTCCGATTCCATTGCCCTTCTCATCCGCCAATACATCGAACAGATTCGCTTCGTGGAAAAACAGGTTGATAGAATCGACACAGAAATCGCACGTTTGCTTTCTGCTTTTGACAACCAACTTACCACCATTACAGGTATTGGCCCAACCCTAGCGGCTACAATCCTCAGTGAAATTGGCGATATCCGCAAATTTGCGTCACCGGGCAAACTAGCTGCCTTTGCCGGTATTGATCCGACTATGAAACAATCTGGTAACTTTGTTGGCAGCCATGTCCATATGTCCAAACGTGGCTCGCCTTATCTGCGCCGGGCTATTTGGCTTGCTGCAACTATCGCTGCCTTCAAAGACCCTTCCATCTCTGTCTACTACCAGCGCAAACGCTCTGAAGGGAAATCCCATCTCACAGCTCTGGGACATGTTTCCCGCAAAATGGTGAATATCATCTTCGCTGTCCTTCGTGACAA
>DVJE01000048.1 GCA_018716975.1 Candidatus Gallacutalibacter stercoravium
AGTCGCTGTAAGGAGGAGAACAATGGCTAGACTGAAGGATTATTACAAGCAGGACGTGGCTCCTGCGCTGATGAAAAAATACTCCTACAAGAGCGTCATGCAAATCCCCAAGCTGGATAAGATCGTAATCAACGTCGGCGCCGGCGATGCCCGCGAAAACTCCAAGGTTATCGACGCCGTAGTTTCGGATCTTTCTAAAATCACCGGCCAAAAGCCCGTGGTGTGCAAGGCCAAAAAGTCTGTGGCTAACTTTAAGCTGCGCCAGGGGATGAACATCGGCGCCAAGGTTACCCTGCGCGGCGATAGGATGTACGAGTTTTTGGATAGGCTCTTTAACGTGGCCCTGCCCCGTGTTAGAGACTTTAGGGGCATCAGCGCCAACTCCTTTGACGGCCGCGGCAACTACAATCTGGGCATTCGGGAGCAGCTGATTTTCCCAGAGATCGATTACGATAAGATTGATAAGGTCCGCGGTATGGATATCTGCTTTGTAACCACCGCTAACACCGACGAGGAAGCCAGAGAGCTGCTTACGCTCATGGGCGCCCCGTTTGCGAAATAAGGAGGGATAACTGTGGCCAAGACTTCTATGAAAATCAAGCAGCAGCGTAAGCAGAAGTTTTCTTCCCGTGAATACAACCGCTGCAAAATCTGCGGCAGGCCGCATGCCTATCTTCGCAAATTCGGTATTTGCCGTATCTGCTTCCGCGAGCTCGCCTACAAGGGCGAAATCCCGGGCGTGAAAAAGGCCAGCTGGTAAAGCAAAGCAAAGGAGGTAAACCCGGCATGCAAATCACAGATTCTATCGCGGATCTGTTGACCAGAATCCGCAATGCGAGCTCTGCTAAGCATGAGACCGTTGAGATTCCCGCTTCCAACATGAAAAAGACCATTGTGCAAATCCTGGTGGACGAAGGGTATCTGAAGGGCTACACCGTAATTGAAGACGGCAAGCAGGGCATTATTAAGGTCACTTTGAAATACGGCGAAGGTAAAAAGCCGATTATCACTGGCCTGAGAAGAGTTTCTAAGCCCGGCCTGCGCATTTATAGCGACGCGGAGAATTTGCCCCGCGTTATGAAGGGCCTGGGCGTGGCCATCGTCTCCACCTCTAAGGGCGTTATGACCGACCGTCAGGCGCGCAAAGAAAACGTGGGCGGCGAGGTGCTGGCATTCATCTGGTAAGGAGGTGCAGAAATGTCTCGAATTGGAAGAAAACCGATAAATATTCCCGCCGGCGTTGACGTTAAGCTGGACGACGGCGTTATTACCGTAAAAGGCGCGAAGGGCACTCTGACCCAGAAGGTCCATCCCAACATGACCGTCACCATCGAGGATAACGTGATTCACGTAACCCGCTGCGACGACGAGAAAGAGAACCGTTCCCTGCACGGCCTGACCCGCACCCTTATCGCTAACATGATTGAGGGCGTAACCAACGGCTACAAGAAGGAGCTGGAGGTTAACGGCGTGGGTTACCGTGTGCAAAAACAGGGCAAGGATTTGGTGATGAACCTGGGCTATTCGCACCAGGTGACCGTGTCTGAGGTAGAGGGCATCACCATTGAGGTTCCCAACCCCAACTCGATTATCATCCACGGCGCCGACAAGCAAAAGGTCGGCCAGTTTGCAGCCGAAGTGCGCGAGAAACGCTTGCCTGAGCCGTATAAGGGCAAAGGTATCAAGTATGTTGACGAAGTGATCCGCCGCAAGGAAGGCAAGGCCGGTAAGGGCGGCAAGAAGTAAGGAGTGAATGACAAATGGTGAATAAGGCTGATACGAACAAGGCCCGGCTTCATCGCCACCGCAGGGTGCGCGGCAAGATCTCGGGCACAGCGCAACGCCCGCGCCTGAACGTTTTCCGCTCCACCAATCACATCTACGCCCAGGTAATCGACGATGTGCAGGGGGTAACCCTGGCAGCGGCCTCGACGCTGGACAAAGAATTCAGTGGTAATGGCGGAAACAAAGAGGCGGCGCGCAAGGTTGGCCAAATGATTGCTCAACGCGCTGCTGAGAAGGGAATCACCGAGGTCGTGTTCGACCGCGGCGGTTATATATTCCACGGCCGCGTCAAAGAGCTGGCCGACGGCGCCCGCGAGGGCGGCCTCAAGTTCTAAAAAAGGAGGAATACTTTTGGCTAGATTTGACGCAGCAAATCAATCCGCAACGGAGCTGAAAGAGCGCGTGGTTGCCATCAACCGCGTATCTAGAACTGTAAAAGGCGGCCGTATCTTTAAGTTTGCCGCCCTGGTAGTTGTGGGCGACGGCAACGGCACGGTGGGCTTTGGCATCGGCAAGGCTGGCGAAGTTCCCGACGCTATCCGCAAAGGGATTGAAGACGCTAAAAAGAACCTGACAAAGGTTGCGCTTAAGGGTTCCACCATTCCCCACGAGGTGCTGGGCGTTTATGGTGCCGGCAGCGTGCTGATGAAGCCGGCTGCCCCTGGTACCGGCGTAATCGCGGGCGGCCCTGTTCGCGCGGTGGTGGAAGCTGCCGGTATCCGCGATATCAGAACCAAGGCGCTGCGGTCTAACAACCCCTGCAACGTGGTGCGCGCTACGCTGCAAGGCCTGCAAAGCTTGCGTACAGCCGAACAGGTGGCCGCTATCCGTGGTAAGACTGTAAAAGAAATTCTGTAAGGGGGTAGCAAGATGGCACAGCTTAAAATTTCGCTGGTAAGAAGCCTGATCGGCCAGAAAAAAGACCAGATTGCAACCGCCCAGGCGCTTGGCCTGCGCAAGGTGGGCGATGTTTCTATTCAGCCCGATAACCAGCAGACCAAAGGGAAGGTGGCCAAAATTATCCACCTCGTCAAGGTAAGCGAAGCGTAAAAGCAAGGAGGTGCGAGTCAATGAAGTTGCATGAACTTTCTCCTGTGCCTGGTTCCAAGAAGGCGGTAAAGCGCATTGGAAGAGGGCATGGTTCCGGCCAGGGCAAAACGGCTGGCAAGGGCCACAAGGGCCAAAAGGCGAGAGCCGGCCGCGGTATGCGCCTGGGTTTTGAAGGCGGCCAAATGCCTTTGGCAAGACGCCTGCCCAAGCGGGGCTTTAACAATATCTTCGCAAAAGAAATTGTAGCAATCAACGTTTCTGCCCTCAACGCTTTTGAAGACGGCGCTGTTGTAGACAGCAAGAAATTGTTGGATGCGGGTATCGTGAAGAAGAGCTGCGATGGGATTAAGATTCTCGGCAACGGCCAGTTGAGCAAGAGCCTAACGGTTCAGGTTGCCGCTTTTTCCGAGTCCGCAAAGCAGAAGATCGAGGCGGCCGGCGGAAAGGCCGAGGTGATCTAATTGTTTAAAACAATTCAGAACGCCTGGCGAATCCCCGATCTAAGAAAAAAGATTCTGTTTACCCTGTTTATTATTATTGTGTTCCGCATTGGCGCTTCCATCCCGGTGCCCTATTTGAATATGGGCGCCTTGGCCGGTATGATGTCTAGTGTGGATCAGGGCAATACGCTGCTGGCTTATATCAACACCTTTTCCGGCGGCGCTTTTGCCAACGCAACCCTGTTTGCTATGTCGGTTACCCCCTACATCAACGCATCTATTATTATGCAGTTGCTCACCGTTGCCATACCGCCCTTGGAGCGCATGGCAAAAGAAGGGGAAGAGGGGCGCAAGCGCATTGGCGCTATTACCCGCTATGTAACCGTGGCGTTGGGGTTGATTCAAGGCACTGCCTACTACTTCTATTTAAAGAACAGCACCTATACCGACGGCACCGGCGCTTATGACCACACCCCCATCGTAATGTATAACTCCGGTTGGGAGATGGTGTTTAGCGCAATCGTCATCATCCTGGTGTTTACCGCCGGGTCGGCCATTATGATGTGGCTGGGCGAGCAGATCAACCAAAAGGGTATCGGCAACGGTATCTCCATCCTTCTGTTTGCCGGTATTGTGTCGAGGATGCCCAACACCATCGCTATTTTGATGGAGTATTTGCAAAACGCCTATTTGGCGCCGGAATCCTTCGGCCAGTATTTCGTTTATGTGCCTTTGTTTGTGGTACTGTTCCTTGCTGTGGTTTGGGTTATCGTGTTTATGAACGACGCGGAACGCCGCATCCCGGTGCAGTACGCCAAGCGCGTGGTGGGCAGAAAGATGTACGGCGGCCAGAACAGCCATATCCCCATCAAGGTTGGCCTGTCGGGCGTTATGCCTATCATCTTTGCAAGCTCCATTCTGTCTATTCCCAGCACCATCAATCTGTTTGTTAACCCCGCCGAGGGGAGCTTTTGGAAGGGCTTTTTAGACGCCTTCTCCACAGACGGATGGCTGTATTCGGTGCTCTATTTCGTGCTGATCATCATGTTTGCCTATTTTTATGTGATGATTCAGTATAATCCCATTGAGATGGCCAATAATCTTCGTCAGAACAACGGCACCATCCCGGGCATCCGTCCCGGCAAGCCCACTGCCGATTTTATCTCTAAGATTCTTAACAAGATTACGCTAATCGGCGCCTTGTTCCTGGCGGTTATCGCCATTCTGCCTATTGTGTACGGCGCGTTAACGGGCTTGCGCCATCTGTCTTTGGGCGGTACCTCGGTCATCATTTTGGTTGGGGTTGCGCTAGAGACTGTTAAGCAGATGGAATCTCAGATGATGATGCGTCATTACAAGGGATTCCTCGACTGATACCGGCCTGAGGCGTTCACCGGCTGGGCGGCCGGTTGAATGCCTTAAGTTGGCATTCGGCGGAAAGGAGCGGTTTGCCGCATGAAAATTATTCTTTTGGGCGCCCCGGGCGCTGGGAAGGGTACGCAGGCCGAGGTTATTTGTGCGCATCTTTCCATTCCGACTATTTCTACTGGCAATATTATTCGTGAAGCGCTGAAGAGCGGCACGGAGATGGGCAAGAAGGCCAAGTCTTATATGGACGCCGGCCAGCTGGTTCCCGACGACGTGGTGATCGGCATTATTCAAGATCGCCTGGCGCAGGACGACTGCAAAAACGGCTTTATTTTAGACGGCTTCCCCCGCACCATCCCTCAAGCCGAGGCTCTGGATAATATGGGTATTGTCATCGATAAGGTTATCGATATCGAAGTGCCCGACGAAAAGATTGTGCTCAGAATGTCCGGACGCCGTGTTTGCGAAAAGTGCGGCGCCAGCTACCACATGCTTTATAAAAAGCCTGCGGTGGAAGGCGTGTGCGATAAATGCGCAGGCGCCCTCGTTCAGCGTAAGGATGACCATCCCGACACGGTAAAGAACCGTTTGAAGGTCTATCATGACGAAACCGAGCCCTTAAAGGCTTATTACGAGAAGCAGGGCAAGCTGGTTGTGGTAGAGGGGCAAGAAGAAGTGGCCGACACCACCCGCTTGACCCTGGCGGCTCTGGAGTCTTAAGCATGATAGTGCTTAAGAACAGCCGGGAGCTGGCAAAAATGCGAGAGGCTGGGCGCGTTTCCGCCCGGGCGCTCCGGCTGGCGGGCGAAGCCGTGCAGCCAGGGGTAACCACGGCGGAGATAGACGCAGTGGTGCGCCGCTATATTGAAGGGCAGGGCGCCAAGCCCTCCTTTCTGGGGTACGGCGGTTTTCCGGCCAGCGCTTGCATATCTGTAAATAATGTGGTCATCCACGGCATACCGAGCAAGAAGATAGTGCTCAAGGAAGGCGATATCGTCAGCGTTGACGTGGGAGCCTGCTTAGACGGCTTTCACGGCGACAATGCCTACACCTTTGCTTGCGGCAAGGTAAGCGCGCAGGCGCAGGCGCTGATGGACGCTACCCGCAAAAGCCTGTATGCCGCCATAGAGGCGGCGAAGGCCGGCGCACGGATCGGCGACATCGGCAGCACTGTGCAGCGGTATGTCGAGGCGCGCAACTACTCGGTGGTACGGGATTTCGTCGGCCACGGAGTAGGTGCGAAGCTGCATGAAGATCCAAGTGTACCAAATTTCGGCACGCCCGGCAGGGGCGTGCGCCTGTTACCGGGTATGACCATTGCGATTGAACCGATGATCAATCAGGGTACGCACAGGGTAAAGATCCTAGACGACGAATGGACGACGGTTACGGCCGACGGCAAGCTGTCGGCGCATTATGAGCATACCATCGCCATAACGCCAAGCGGCCCGCAGATACTCACCCTTGCGGATTGAGGAGGCGGGCGGCTGTGGAGCTAATCAGAGGGATTGTGGTGCAATCGGCAGCAGGGCGCGACAAGGGCGGCTTTTTTGTGGTGCTGCAAGCGCAAGACGGCTACGCGCTGCTTTGCGACGGCAAGCACCGGCCGTTACAACGGCCCAAAAAGAAAAAAGAAAAGCACCTGCGCCCCACAAAGGTAAGGCTGCCGGAGGCATCCATGCAAACCAACCGTGAGATCCGCCGCGCTCTGCACGGCTACCAGGCGCAGCAGGCGGCGCAGTGTTCCGCATGAGGAGGTTATCGATTTGTCCAAACAGGATGTCATCGAAATTGAAGGTACGGTAAAAGAAGCTCTGCCCAACGCAATGTTTAAGGTGGAGCTGCCCAACGGCCATGAGGTGTTGGCGCATATTTCGGGTAAGTTGCGCATGAATTTCATCCGCATCCTGCCCGGGGATAAGGTCACGATGGAGATGTCTCCCTATGATCTGACGCGCGGACGCATTACATGGCGCTCGAAATAAGGAGGTAACCAAATGAAAGTCAGACCTTCTGTCAAAAAGATTTGCGAAAAATGCAAGATCATTAAGCGCAAGGGTAAGGTCATGGTGATCTGTGAAAACCCGAAGCATAAGCAGCGCCAGGGCTGATGGCGCAGACCGATTAAAATGGAGGTGCAACCAGTATGGCGCGTATAGCAGGTGTAGACTTGCCCAGAGATAAGCGGGTCGAGATAGGGTTAACTTATATTTTCGGTATCGGCCGCAAAACCGCCAACGATATTTTGGCCGCAACCGGCGTTAATCCCGACACCAGAGTTCGCGATTTAAGTGAAGACGACGTTTCTAAGCTGAGAGAATATATCGACCACAATTGCCGCGTGGAAGGCGACCTTCGGCGCGATGTGGCCTTTGACATTAAAAGATTGATTGAAATCGGCTGCTACCGCGGCATTCGCCACCGCAAGGGCCTGCCTGTTAGAGGGCAGAGATCCAAGACGAACGCCCGCACCCGCAAGGGTCCCAGAAAGATAGTGGCGAACAAGAAGAAATAACTAGGGAGGGATTCATCAGATGGCAGTTCAGAAGGGTGCCGGTAAAAAGGCTACCGCTGTTCGCAGACGCCGTGAGCGCAAGAATATCGACCGCGGTGCCGCGCACATCCAGTCCACGTTTAATAATACGATTGTAACCATTACGGATACACAGGGGAACGCGGTTTCTTGGGCCAGCTCCGGTGAGCTGGGCTTTAGAGGTTCCCGTAAGTCCACCCCCTTTGCCGCGCAGACCGCTGCCGAAACCGCGGCGAAAGCGGCCATGGAGCACGGCATGAAGTCGGTTGAGGTTTACGTTAAGGGCCCCGGCGCAGGCCGTGAAGCCGCCATCCGCGCTTTGCAGGCGGCTGGGCTTGAGGTAAACATGATTAAAGATGTTACCCCCATCCCCCACAATGGATGCCGTCCTCCCAAGAGAAGACGCGTTTAATCAATACCGACAGCAGGAGGTGTAATAGACTATGGCAAGATATACAGGCGCTGTGTGCAGATTGTGCCGCCGCGAGGGGCAGAAGTTGTTCCTCAAGGGCGAAAGATGCTATACGGATAAATGCGCGGTAACCCGCCGCGCTTATGCCCCCGGCCAACATGGCCAAGGCCGCAAGAAGACCTCTGAATACGGGGTGCAGCTGCGCGCCAAGCAGATGACCAGACGTTATTACGGCGTGCTGGAAAACCAGTTCCACCATTATTATGAAATGGCTGAAAAAATGCCCGGTAAAACCGGCGACGCTTTGTTGGCATTGCTGGAAAAGAGGCTGGATAACGTTGTTTACCGCCTGGGTTGGGCCAGCTCCCGTGCGGAGGCCCGTCAGCTGGTGCTGCATGGCCACTTCACTGTGAACGGCCGCAGAGTGGATATCCCCTCTTTCTTGGTAAAGGAAGGCGACGTTGTGGCGATTGCAGAAAAGAGCCGCAGCAATGATAAAATTAAGGCCGTGCTGGAGGCCAACGCTTCCCGCCCGGTGGTAAAGTGGCTGGAGCTCAACCGCGAAGCCATGGAAGCTAAAGTGATTGCGCAACCGCAGCGTGAAGATATCGATCTGGCGGTAGAAGAGACTCTCATCGTTGAGTTGTACTCCAAGTAATGCCAGTGATACAGGCATGTTCAACATCATGGCGGGCCTTGCGGCCTGCCTAAATGTCAAGGAGGGTCGCTAATGATCGAGATAGAAAAGCCAAGAATCGAAACCGCGGAGCTATCCAACGACGGGACGTACGGCAAATTCGTGGTGGAGCCGCTGGAGCGCGGCTTTGGAACCACCCTGGGCAACAGTTTGAGAAGGGTGCTGCTTTCCTCCCTGCCGGGGGTGGCGGTTACCTCCATCAAGATAGACGGCGTGCTGCATGAGTTTTCTACGATTCCCGGTGTAAAAGAGGACGTTACCGAAATCGTGCTCAACATCAAGGGGCTTACGGCTAAGTTGCATTGCGACGGCCCCAAAACGGTGGAAATCAATGCGGAGGGCCCCTGTAAAGTCACTGCGGATAGGATCAAGTGCGACAGCGAGGTTGAAATTCTCAATCCTGACATGCACATCGCCACGCTGGGCGAAGGCGCCAAGCTGTATATGGAAATTACGCTGGATAAGGGGCGCGGTTACGTGCCCGCCGACCGCAATAAGGCGAACATGGCCTCCAATGTGATCGGTATCCTGCCGGTGGATTCCATCTATACGCCGGTGCTGAAAGTTAACTATAGTGTTGAAAATACGCGCGTGGGCCAAATTACCGACTACGATAAGCTCACCCTAGAGGTTTGGACCAACGGGGTTATCAACGCCCAAGAAGCGGTTTCTTTGTCGGCCAAGGTGCTTACCGAGCACTTAAACCTGTTTGTCGATCTCTCTGATAAAGGCTACAACACCGAAATCATGGTAGAGAAAGACGATAAGGGCAAGGAAAAGGTTCTTGAGATGACCATTGAGGAGCTGGATTTGTCTGTCCGTTCCTTCAACTGCCTCAAGCGCGCCGGCATCAATACTGTGGAAGATCTTATCAATAAGTCTGAGGACGATATGATGAAGGTCCGCAACCTGGGACGTAAGTCCCTCGAGGAAGTTGTGTATAAGCTCAATTCCCTCGGCTTCAGTCTTCGCAAGGAAGACGAATGAACCAACGGTAAAGGAGTGAATTTCAATGCCCGGAACGAGAAAACTCGGTAGAGATACTGCGCATAGAACAGCAATGCTGCGGGCAATGGTCACTTTCCTGCTGGAAAACGGCAAGATTGAGACCACTGTAACCCGCGCCAAAGAAGTGCGTTCCTTAACAGAAAAGATGATCACCCTGGCAAAGGTAAACGATCTGCATCATAAGCGTATGGCCCTTTCTTTTATCACCAAAGAGGGCGTAACCAAAAAGCTGTTTGATGAGATCGCCCCCAAATATGCGGACCGCAACGGCGGCTATACCCGCATTACCCGCTTGGGGCCCCGCCGCGGCGACGCCGCCGAGATGGCGATTATCGAGCTGCTGTAATCTTTTTATAACGAACCACAAACGGCGCGTAGCTTTGCTGCGCGCCGTTTTTTTGCGCTTTGCCTTTGCCAATCGCCGAGGGCCCCGTGGTTGTGCCTGTAAGTCTTGGCAAAACTGACGGGTGCGAAACCGTTGCGAAAAAAGCATTTTTGCCCCGGCCGTTTTCACGCGAGAAAAAAGGGATAACAGCGATAACAGTGATAACAGCGGCCGTTTCTCAGCCGTTGTGCCACTGGCGACGCCCCTGTTTTTGTTGCTTTGATGGGGCAGGCGTCCATTAGGCGGCTGTTAAGCGGCTGTTAGGCGATTAAATGGCTGTAAAAATCATAATAAGCCGGAGCGCCCCACCCGCTATGCGCAGGGAACAGCAAAAGAGATAAATAAAAAAATTTTTTATAAGCCTTGACAAATCCCTAGTAATATGGTAAGATATAAATGTAAGTTAGACGGACAAACGTAGTCCGCGCGATATATTGGAATTAGCGCCATGCGAAATGCATACTATGATATAATCTTTGTTCATAGGTAGGTCTATACTTCAGGCAACAGGAGAAATCCTGTTGCCTTTTTTTGTTTGGTTTTGTATCATGAAGATAAGCGCTTTCATAGCGAAAACAAAATTTCCGCCGCAAAAAAAGCCGGAAAAATAAGAGAAAGGAGCACGGTTTATGGAAAGCCTCAAAAGCGCATCCTGCCGTCCGGATAGCCCGGATATGCGCCTTGCTTATTTGCAAGATGTAGTGGAGGAACTTAGTAAAAAATGGCCCGATAACCGCGCAGTTCATATCGTGTGCCATGGGCACAGCGTTCCCGCCGGTTATTTTGCCACGCCGTGGGTGCAAAGCCTGCTGGCATATCCCCATCAGCTGCACCGTATGCTGGCGCAGCGCTATCCTTTTGCGGTGATCAACGTGATTGTAACGGCCATTGGGGGCGAAAACAGCGCGCAGGGGGCGGCCCGGTTTGCCGCCGGCGTTTTACCCCACCGGCCGGATTTGCTGTTGTTGGATTACGGGCTTAACGACCGGGGCATCGGGCTGAAAGAGGCCGAAAGCAGCTGGCGCAGCATGATAGAGAGCGCCCTGGCCGCCGGGGCCAAGGTGATGCTGCTGACCCCCAGCTGGGATCAGCATTATTTTGCCCAGGATGAACAATGGCGGCAGCTGGAGGCTCACGCCGAACAGATCCGCGCTTTGGCGCAAGAGTACGGCGTGGCTTTGGCCGATAGCTTTGCTGCCTTTGCCCACTATGTGCAAAGCGGGGGCCACTTAAACGACCTGCTCTCTCACGTGAACCACCCCAACGAATTGGGCCACCGGCTGATTGCCACAGAAATCGCCCGCTGGTTTTGCGCCCGGTAGAGAGAGCCCTTTTGCCGAAACAGGGGCGTTAATCCCCGCGAAACGGGGCAGGATAACCCAATAGCGATAGAGAAAGGATGAGAAAAATATGCTGCTGAAAAACGCACAGGTATTAAACGACGCTTTTGAATGGATAGAAGCGGATCTTCGGATCAATGGGGAAACGATAGGCGAGATTGCGCCCGGGCACGATCTGGCGCCTAAGGAGGGCGAGCAGGTTTTTGACCTGGCGGGCTGCTGGGTGCTGCCCGGCTTTATTGATCAGCATATCCACGGCTGCGGCGGCGCAGGCACAGAGGACGGCACCATAGAGGCCCTTGATACCATGTCGCGCTACCTGGCGCGGCAGGGGGTTACCTCTTTTTGCCCCACCACAATGACGTTGCCTGAAGAAAAAATCGCTTCCATTTTATCCACGGCCCGCCAAGCCATGGAGCAAGGCCTGGCGGGGGCTTATGTGCAAGGGGTTAACATGGAGGGGCCCTACATTTCCCCCGGCAAAAAAGGGGCCCAAAACGGCGATTATGTACGAAACCCGGATCCCGAGGAATTTGAGCGCCTGTTCGCCGGGTGCGGCGGCATCATCAAGCTGGTGGATATCGCCCCAGAACAGCCCGGCGCCCAGCAATTTATCGAGCAGGTAAAGGGCATGTGCGCCGTCTCTTTGGCCCACACCTCGGCCTCTTACGAGCAGGCCACGGCCTCCTTTGCCCAAGGGATCAGCCAAGCCACCCACCTGTTTAACGCCATGACCGGCTTCACCCACCGGGCGCCGGGGGCGGTGGGCGCCGTGTTTGACCATCCCTCGGTTAAGGCGGAGCTGATTTGCGACGGGTTCCATATCCACCCGGCGGCGCTGCGCACCGCCTTCCGTTTGCTGGGGGAGGATCGCACCATCATCGTGAGCGACAGCATGACGGCCGCCGGTTGCCCAGACGGCGCGTATGATTTGGGCGGCCAAACGGTTTTTGTAAAGGAGGGCAAGGCGCTGCTGGAGGACGGCACCATCGCCGCCTCTACCACCAATATCGGCCAAGAGGTGCGCAACCTGTTGGCCTTCGGCGTGCCCTTCCGGCAGGTTTTAAAGTCGGCCACCATCAACCCCGCCCGGCAACTGGGGGTAGATCATATTACAGGTAGTATAAAAATCGGGAAATATGCGGATTTGACGGTAACCGACAAAAACTGCAACCCGATGCAGGTGTTTGTTAAGGGCCGCCCGGTAGAGATGTAGCCCCTGCGCTTTCTGCTCCCGGATGGATAACGGAACGGCGGTAAATGTAGCGAATGGAAAAAAGGCGGCCAACAGCCGCAAATCATCCATACGGCTTGCGCGGCAAAAGGCTAGCTGTCCCCGGCACACCCCTTATGCGCACATACGTTATGATAAAGGGGCCGCTGGTTTCGCCATGCAACACAGATTTTGCTATACAAATTGTTTATTACTGCTATTATATTACAAAAACAGACAGTATCCGCCTATTCTGAGCGGGGCGGATGAAGCACCGCCAGTTTCTATTTTACAACTGGCTCCCTGTTCAGCTGCCCAGATTGCCCAGCTGCCCCTGCATAAAGGCGATGGGTGATATATCGATGGTATATCGATTCCCAAAAGGGCAGCTCATACTTTCGCGGGCATTCATCAAGGCCGGCGGGGCCTAAAACTTTTTGGCAACCGGGCCGGCCGGACAACCGGGCAATCGGGCAGCCGGCAGATAGCAGCCAGCAATTACTTTCTTAACCCGGCCTTGCGTCCCTCTTGCGGCAATGCGGCTTGCACCGCGGGTTGCCGGTGGTAAACCGTTTGTATTCCATCCTATTGTGCGCCATCGTTTCGGCTTTCTCATCCACAGCTTGGCCGGGGGGATATGGCGCGTCTTCCAAGGCCATTATTTGTCTATCCCGGTAACGCCCGGTGCTCTTATGCTACAAGCGGCAAAAATGCCCGGCTTTCCTTTTGGAAGGCCGGGCGTTCGTTACGATACAGGCTGTTGTTATGATGATTTTCTTTACCGGATAACCCGGGTGCGGATCACCCCATCGATGGCGTTCAGGGCGCTTACCGCAGCGTCGCTGATGTCGCCGCCGGTGATATCCAAAATGGTGTAGGCATATTCCTTTTTGGACTTGGACTGCATGTTTTCAATATTAATGCCGTTCTCCGACAGCACGCCGGAAACCAGGCTAATAATGCTGGGCACATTGCGGTGGATAACGCACAGGCGGGCGTCCCCTTCCCGCGCCATAGAAACGGCGGGCAGGTTCACCGAGTTTTTGATGTTGCCGTTTTCCAAAAAGTCTTTCAGTTCGTCGGCCGCCATGCGGGCGCAGTTATCCTCCGATTCGGGGGTGGAGGCGCCCAGGTGGGGGATGGCGATGATATTATCCAGCCCCAGCAGATCGTCGCTGGGGAAGTCGGTAACATAGGCGGCCACCTTGCCCTCTTGCACCGCCTGCACCAACGCGGCGCTATCTACCAAGTCGCCCCGGGCAAAGTTCAGAATGCGCACGCCGTCTTTCATCTTGGCAATGCTGTCGGGATTAATCATGGCCTTGGTATCAGGGGTCAGGGGCACATGCAGCGTGATGTAATCGCAGCTGGCGTAAATTTCATCCAGCGATAGGGCGTGCTTTACCGAGCGGGAGAGGCCCCACGCCGCATCCACCGAAAGATAGGGGTCATAGCCGTAAACCTCCATGCCCAAAGCGGTAGCGGCGTTGGCCACCAGAACACCGATAGCACCCAGGCCCACAATACCCAAACGCTTGCCGCGGATTTCGGGGCCCACAAAGGCGCTCTTGCCTTTTTCTACCAGCTTGCCCACCTCGGCGCCCTTGCCTTTAAGGGTTTTGGCCCAATCGATGGCGGCGGGGATTTTACGCGAAGAAAGCAACAGCCCGGCGATAACCAGCTCTTTTACAGCGTTGGCGTTAGCGCCGGGGGTGTTGAACACCACAATGCCCTGCTCGCTGCACTTATCCAGCGGGATGTTGTTTACGCCGGCGCCCGCCCGGGCGATGGCCAGCAAGCTGGCGGGCAGCTCCATATCGTGCATGGCGGCCGAGCGCACCAGCACGGCGTCGGGATTGGCGCAGCTGTCGCTGCAAGCGTAATCCTCCCCAAAGCGGGAAAGGCCCACCGGGGATATTTTATTAAGGGTTAAAATCTGATACATATTAACAGCGTCCTTCCTTAACCACATGGGTGGCGTTTAACAGGTTAGCGGTTGTCGGCTTCAAACTGGCGCATAAAGGCCACCAGCTTTTCCACGCCCTCTTGCGGCATGGCGTTGTAAATAGAGGCGCGCATACCGCCCACGGTGCGGTGGCCCTTCAGGTTCACAAAGCCCGCGGCTTCGGCTTCTTTTACAAACTTGGCGTCCAGCTCTTGGCTGCCGGTGACAAAGGGCACGTTCATCAAAGAGCGATCCTGCGCCACAACGGTGCCCTTAAACAGCTGGGAGTTATCCAAAAAGCTGTAAAGGATGTTGGCCTTACGCTCGTTGATCTCCTTCATGGCCTCTAGGCCGCCGATGGTGTTTTGCAGCCACTCCAGCACCAGCTTACAGATGTAAATGGCATAGCAGGGCGGGGTGTTGTACATAGAGCCGTTGTCGGCATGAATCTGATAATCAAACATGGTGGGGGTAATGTCTCTGGCCTTGCCAATCAAATCCTCGCGAACGATAACCACCGTGAGGCCGGCGGGGCCCATGTTCTTTTGCGCGCCGGCATACAGCAGGCCGAATTTGGATACGTCGATGGGCTCGCTCAAAATGCAAGAAGAAATATCCGCCACCAGCGGCACATTGCCCGTATCGGGCAGCTGATGGAACTTGGTGCCGTAGATGGTGTTGTTTAAGCAGATATGAAAATAATCCGCATCCTTGGTAAAGGTATCGGGATCCAGCTGCGGGATGTAGGTAAAGGTTTTGTCTTTAGAAGAGGCCACAATGTTGGCTTCGCCGTAGCGGGCAGCCTCTTTTTGCGCCTTGGTGGCCCATTGGCCGGTGATGACGAAATCGGCTTTGCCGCTGCCGTTCATCAGGTTGAGGGGAACCATGGCGAACTGAGAGGAAGCGCCCCCTTGCAAAAACAGCACCTTGTAGTTATCGGGAATAGACATAACGCTGCGCAGCAAGCTTTCGGCCTCGTTGATGATGCTTTCGTAGACCTTGGAGCGGTGCGACATCTCCATTACCGATTGGCCGCTGCCTTGGTAATCCAGCATTTCGTCGGCCGCCTGGCGCAAAACCGCCTCCGGCAACATGGAAGGACCGGCGGAAAAGTTATACACGCGTTTCATAATAATACAATACCCCCGTCAATAAAATTTACGGGCCGGCTGCGCACCCCTGCGGATGAAACAGCAGCTATGTCCGGTTCGGCCCGTTTGCGTTTGCCTTTAATTATAGTGCTTTAATGCGGCATAGTCAAATGGCGGAATTTGCCCCACAGGGGGCGGCGGGTGCGTGCGGCGAACGGATTGGCGTATTTTGCGGATACTGTCCGCCACACAAACACAACCTGTCGTTTTTTGAAAAAAATCGTAGATTTACACAAAGATGGGTTGGCGGTTAAATTTACTTATGATATAATGATACATAAATCAATCGCCAGGAGGAGATCTAGGATGACTGTCCGGGATATTATTGAAATACTGGAAGCGAAGGTTATCACGGCCGCCGATCTGGATGTGGAGGTGCACACCGCCTGCGGCAGCGATATGATGAGCGACGTGCTGGCTTTTGTAAAGGATCAGTCGGTGCTGCTAACCGGGCTGCTCAATCCGCAGGTTGTGCGCACCGCCGAAATGATGGATATGCGCTGTATTGTGTTTGTGCGCGGCAAGGTGCCCGACGAATCCATTGTAAAGCTGGCGCAAGAAATGGGGATTACCCTGCTGAATACCCGCTACCGGATGTTCACCGCCTGCGGCAGGCTGTATGAAAGCGGGTTGCGAGGGGGCTGCGAAAGCGAATGAACAGCATCCAGTTACAGTACACCGTTCCGGGGGACGATTTTACCCGGGCGGGGGAAGCGTCCAGCGAGGTTAAGCGCAAGCTAAAACAGCTGGGCTATGATTCCGACGCCATCCGCCGGGTGGCCATCGCCATGTATGAGGGCGAAATCAATATGGTAATCCATGCAGGGGGCGGTGAGGCGCAGGTGCGCATTTACCCCGACCGGGTGGAGATAGAATTGATCGACCACGGCCCGGGCATTGCAGACGTGGAAAAGGCCATGCAAGAGGGCTACTCCACCGCGCCGGACAATGTGCGCTCTTTGGGCTTTGGGGCAGGCATGGGTTTGCCCAACATGAAAAAATACACCGATGAAATGCGCATTGATACCGAAGTGGGCCGCGGAACCACCATGTTCCTGCTGGTTAGGGTAAAAGGCAAGGCGGGGTAAACCGAGAGAAAGAATTTAAAAAGACGGTTACCCTACATAAATATGTAATCCGGCGGGCGGTGGTGCGGCCGCCGGTTTTTGCACAAAGGTTGGTATCAGGGAAAAGAGGGGAGTCCGATGGATCGATTTTTCCATTCAGTAACATTGGATGACAGCAAATGCCTGGGCTGCACCAATTGCTTAAAGCGCTGCCCCACGGAGGCTATCCGTGTGCGCAACGGCAAGGCGCAGATCATTTCTCAGCGGTGCATCGATTGCGGCGAGTGCATTCGCGTTTGCCCGCATCATGCCAAAAAGGCCAGCTCCGATCCGCTTTCTGTTATCGACGGCTGGCAGTATAAAATCGCCCTACCAGCCCCTAGCCTGTTTGGGCAATTTAATAACCTAGACGATATCGACGTAGTGCTCACGGGCCTTAAAAAGCTGGGCTTCGACGAGGTTTACGAGGTGTCGCGAGGGGCGGAGCTGGTGTCGGAGGCCACCCGCAAGCTGATGGCCGAGGGCAAGCTCAAGCGCCCGGTGATAAGCTCTGCTTGCCCGGCGGTGGTGCGCCTGATCCGGGTGCGCTTTCCGGATTTGTGCGATCATGTGCTGCCGCTCAACGCGCCGATGGAAACCGCCGCCATGGAGGCCAAGCGCCAAGCGGCTAAAAAAACCAGCCTGCCGCTGGAGAAAATCGGCGCCTTTTTCATCACCCCCTGTCCGGCCAAGGTGACCGATATTAAGGTGCCCATCGGCAGCGAACGCTCCTGGCTGGATGGGGCCATCTCCATCAGCGAGATTTTCCCCCGGCTAACCCACGAGATGGATAACCTAACCGAGGTGGAGCCCATCGCCAATTCGGGCATCATCGGCGTCAGCTGGGCGGGCAGCGGCGGCGAGTCGGCAGCATTGCTCAACGAAAAATATCTGGCGGCCGACGGCATAGAAAACGTTATCCGTGTGCTGGAGGAGCTGGAGGATGAGCGTATCCGCGAGCTGGATTTTATTGAGCTCAACGCCTGCTCGGGGGGCTGCGTTGGGGGCGTGCTGTGCGTAGAAAACGCCTATGTGGCCAAGGCACGCCTGCAGCGGCTGCGCAAATATCTGCCGGTATCGCAAAACCATTTGCCCGGCGACGTGCCCGGCGATATGGAGTGGGAGGGCAAGCTGGAATTTGCGCCGGTGCTTAAGCTTTCCGACGACTTGATGGAGGCCATGCAGATGATGGACAGCATCGATCACATCTGCGACGGGCTACCCGGCCTAGACTGCGGCTCCTGCGGCGCGCCCTCTTGCCGGGCGCTGGCGGAGGACGTGGTAAAGGGCGTGGCCAAAAAGAGCGATTGCATCTTTGTGCTGCGCGAGCAGATACAAAATGTGGCGAGCACCCTGTCTGCTATGGGCGGGTTTGTGCCGCCAGGATTACGGGAAGGAGACGAAGGGGATGACGGTTCAGGAAATGGCGGATAAGCTCATGCTCCATCCGCTGACCCAAGGCGACGGCATGCTGCGCGAGGTAAGCGGCTGCTATATCGGCGATTTGCTCAGCTGGGTGATGGGGCGGGCCAAGGCGGGCGACGCCTGGCTGACCGTAATGGGCAATGTGAACGCTATTGCGGTGGCTACCTTGGCCGATACGGCCTGCATTGTGCTCACCGAGAACGCCTGGTTGGACGAAGCGGCCAAAGAAAAAGCCATACAGCAGGAGGTGGCGGTGCTTTCTACCGAGCGTAACAGCTACGAGCTGGCGCTGGAAATCGCCCGCCTGCTGGGGCAGGGCGGGGCGTAAGGCTGGTGGAAAAGTTTTATTACGATTTGCATTTGCACTCTTGCCTTTCCCCTTGCGGCGACAACGATATGACTCCCAACAATATTGTCAACATGGCGCTGCTCAACGGGATGGATATCATCGCCCTGACGGATCATAACAGCTGCCGCAACTGCCGCGCCGCCGTTGCGGCGGGTGAAAGGGCGGGGCTGTGCGTGGTGCCGGGCATGGAGCTTTGCACCGAAGAGGAAATTCACCTGGTGTGCTTATTCCCCACGCTAGAGGCCGCCGAAGCTTTTGATCAAGCGGTGGCGGCCCGCAGGCCCCCCGTGCCCAACCGCCCCCAGATTTTTGGGGATCAGCTTGTGCTCAACGAAGACGACCAGGAGGTTGGCCGGGAGGAATTTTTGTTGCTGGCTGCGGCCTCTACCGGGCTGGGGGAGGCAGTGGAGCTGGCGCGTTCTTTTGGCGGGGCGGCCTTTCCTGCCCATATCGACCGGGATTCCTACAGCATTTTGTCGGCGCTGGGCGGCTTTCCGCCCGAAATCACCTTTACTGCGGCGGAACTTTCCAGCTCCGGCGACGGGCAGGCGCTGAAAAGTGCGCACCCCTGCCTGCAGCAGATGATTCTGCTGCGGGATTCCGATGCCCATTATTTAGAAAATATGCCCGAGCGCCGGCAATGGATCCAGCTGCCGGAAAAATCGGCCGCTTGCCTGGTGAACGCCCTCAACGGCCAGTTACCAGTTTTTGTAGGGTGCGACGGCGAAGAAGCTGTATTATAATAGATGTATAAAACATGTATAAAAACACGCTTATAAAATAATGAAAATTGAACGAAAACAAAAAATTCCATTTTTGCAATAAAAAAGGCAGATGTTTTTTAATAGTGGCAACCTAAACAAACTTTAGACGGAATTACTAGTATTCTGTATCTTTTTTCTACACATATACCGGAGGTACTCCGGTGGATTTTAAAAACAAGATCCGATATAATTGTTTTTATGCGAGCGGGAATACGGCCGTTTCGTTGGCGTGAGCAAAACAAACTCCCGTGTTTTTCGCTTCCCTTTTTATGTTATTTTATTAACAATTGGATGAGGCGTTATTCATAACGCACAAGGAACAAGGAGGAAGCAGCTATGCAAAAGCGTATCAGCAATATCCCGTTTCATGGCACCAAGGAGCAGGAAGAAAAGCTGCACCAGGTGATCGCCAAGCATAAGGACGATCCGGGCGCCATTATGCCGGTGTTGCAGGATGCACAAGAAATTTACGGTTATCTGCCCATTGAGGTGCAAACCATTATCGCCAATGAAATGGGCGTGCCGCTGGAGAAAATCTTTGGCGTTGCCACTTTTTATTCCCAGTTTTCTTTAACGCCCAAGGGCAAAAACAATATTTCGGTTTGCCTGGGCACCGCCTGCTATGTAAAAGGGGCCGGCGCGCTGCTGGATAAGCTGACCAGCATCTTGGGCATTCAGCCCGACGAATGTACGCCCGACGGCAAGTTCTCTTTAACCGCCTGCCGTTGCATCGGCGCTTGCGGCTTGGCGCCGGTTCTCACCATTAACGATGAGGTATACGGCCGGTTGACCCCTGACGATATCGACGGCATTCTGGCCAAATACCAGGATTAAGCCATGCGGGAGCTATCGCTGAATGTTTTAGACGTGGCGCAAAACTCCCTCACCGCCGGGGCGACCCTGACCCAGATATTGGTGCAGGAGGATACTGCGCAGCAGCGCCTGACCATACAGATTATCGACAACGGCAAGGGCATGACCGCCGAACAGGTGGCCCATGTGATGGATCCCTTTTACACCACCCGCACCACCCGCAAGGTAGGGCTGGGCGTGCCGTTGTTTAAGCTGGCGGCCGAGCAAACAGGCGGCAGCTTATCCATTCAATCCACCCCCGGCCAGGGCACGCAGGTTACGGCTGTTTTTTGCACCGGCAGCATTGACATGACCCCTTTGGGGGATATCAACGCCACGGTAGCCATGCTGGTGCGCTGCAATCCGGAGCGGGATTTTGTGTTCCGCCGCGGGATAGACGGCCGCTGCCTATTGTTAGACACCCGCCAGCTGCGCCAGGTGTTGGGCGATGAGGTGGCGCTGGATTCCCCCGACGTGATGGAATGGGTGGAAGGTTTTTTGCAAGAGCAGACCCAGGCCCTGCTGCGGGGAGAAAACCCCGGCGGCATCGGCGATTAGATAAAGAAAAGCTGTTTGGTTGATTCGGGCGGCCGGCGGCCGCTGACGGATCATGGAGCAAGTAGAAGGGAAAGGAAGGTCCTTTTTTATGAAATCGTTGGCTGAATTGCAGGCAATCCGCGACAAGGCCCGCGCGCAGGTGGAGCTGCGCGAAGAAAAAGGCAACAATGCTATCCGCGTGCTGGTTGGCATGGCAACCTGCGGCATTGCGGCGGGCGCCCGTCCGGTGCTCAACGCATTGGTAGAAGAGGTTAACAAACGCCAGCTGAGCAATGTGATTGTTACCCAAACCGGGTGCATCGGCATCTGCCAATACGAACCCGTGGTAGAGGTTGTGGTGCCCGGCCAAGAAAAGGTAACTTATGTAAAAATGACGGCCGAAAAGGCTGTGCGCGTGGTTAACGACCATTTGGTAAACGGCAACGTGGTAACTGAATACACCATCGGGGCCAATTAAGGGAAGGAGGAAACAGAATGTATCGTTCCAATGTGCTGGTGTGCGGCGGTACCGGTTGCACCTCCTCCAACAGCGAGCAGATTATGGCAAAGCTCAAAGAGGAGATTAAGGCCAAGGGGCTGGAAAAAGAGGTAAACGTCATCCGCACGGGCTGCTTCGGCTTGTGCGCCCTGGGCCCCATTATGGTGGTGTATCCCGAGGGCAGCTTCTACAGCATGGTAAAGGTAGAAGACATCCCTGAAATCGTAGAGGAGCATTTGCTCAAGGGCCGCATCGTTACCCGTTTGCTTTATCAAGAGACGGTGGACAATGACACCATTAAGTCTTTGAACCACACGCCCTTTTATGAAAAACAAATGCGCATCGCTTTGCGCAACTGCGGCGTTATCAACCCCGAGGTTATTGATGAATACATAGCCCGCGACGGTTACGCCGCCTTGGGCAAGGTGCTTACTGAAATGACCCCGCAACAGGTTATCGACGAGGTGCTGGCCTCCGGCTTGCGCGGCAGAGGCGGCGCAGGCTTCCCCACCGGGCGCAAATGGGGTATGGCTGCAGCCAATAAAGCGGATCAAAAGTATGTGTGCTGCAACGCCGACGAAGGCGACCCCGGCGCGTTTATGGATAGATCGGTGCTAGAGGGCGACCCCCACACGGTGCTGGAGGCTATGGCCATCGCCGGGTATGCCATCGGCGCTTCACAGGGTTATATTTATGTGCGCGCCGAATACCCCATTGCGGTAAAACGCTTGCAGATAGCGCTAGATCAGGCCCACGAGTACGGCCTGCTGGGCAAAAATATTTTTGACACCGGTTTTGATTTTGATATCAGCCTGCGTTTGGGCGCCGGCGCCTTTGTGTGCGGCGAAGAAACCGCGTTGATGACCTCCATCGAAGGCAAGCGCGGCGAGCCCCATGCCCGTCCTCCTTATCCGGCGGTAAAGGGCCTGTTCGGCAAGCCCACCATCCTGAATAACGTAGAAACCTACGCCAACATCACCCAAATTATTTTAAACGGCGCCGATTGGTTTAAGAGCATCGGCACCGAGAAATCCAAGGGCACCAAGGTGTTCGCCTTGGGCGGTAAGATTAAGCATACCGGCCTGGTGGAGGTTCCCATGGGAACCACGCTGCGCGAGATCGTTGAAGAAATCGGCGGCGGCGTGCCCAACGGCAGAAAATTCAAGGCAGCCCAAACCGGCGGCCCCTCCGGCGGATGTATTCCGGCCTCTAAGATGGATGTGCCCATCGATTACGACAACCTAATCGCCATCGGCTCCATGATGGGTTCCGGCGGCTTGATTGTTATGGACGACACCACCTGCATGGTGGATATCGCCAAGTTCTTCCTGGAGTTTACCGTTGATGAATCCTGCGGTAAGTGCACCCCCTGCCGCGTGGGTACCAAGCGCCTGTTGGAGATTTTGGACAAGATCACCAAGGGTAACGGCACCATGGAGGATATCGATAAGCTGGAAGAGCTGTGCTACTACATCAAAGATAACGCCCTGTGCGGCCTGGGCCAAACAGCGCCCAACCCGGTTCTCTCTACGCTGCGGTATTTCCGCGACGAATACGAGGCCCACGTAAAAGAGCACCGCTGCCCGGCGGGCGTGTGCAAATCCTTGCTGCGGTATGAGATTCAGGCGGATAAGTGCAAAGGCTGCACGGCCTGTGCGCGCGTATGTCCTGTGGGCGCCATCTCCGGCACGGTGAAGCAGCCGCATGTGATCGACACCAGCAAGTGCATTAAGTGCGGCGCTTGCATGGAGAAGTGCAAATTCAACGCCATCGTTAAGCTATAAGAAAGGAGTGTGCCCCAATGGACATGGTCAATATTAAAATCAACGGCATGCCCCTGTCGGTGCCCCAGGGCTCCACAATATTAGAGGCGGCGCGTTATGCCGGTATTAAAATCCCCACCCTGTGCTATTTAAAAGAAATCAATGAAATTGCCGCCTGCCGCATTTGTGTGGTAGAGGTGAAGGGGGCCCGTTCCCTGGTGGCCGCCTGCGTCTACCCGGTGAACGAGGGCATGGAGGTGTTCACCAACACCCCCAAGGTGCAGCAATCCAGAAAAACCACGTTGGAGCTGATACTCTCCACCCACAACAAAAAGTGCCTGTCTTGCGTGCGCAATGGTTCTTGCGAGCTGCAAAGCATGTGCTATGAGTTTGGCGTGGACGATGTGGATCGCTTTGAAGGCGAAACGCCCCATATGGAAAAGGACGAAACCACCCTGCACCTGGTGCGGGATAACGACAAATGTATTCTTTGCCGCCGCTGCGTAGCGGCCTGCGCCCAGCAGCATGTGGGCGTAATCGGCACCAACGCCCGCGGTTTTGACACCCACATCGGCTGTGCCTTTGAGCAGCCCTTAAGCGCGGTATCTTGCGTATCCTGCGGCCAGTGCATCGTTAACTGCCCCACCGGCGCTTTAAGCGAGCGGGATCAGGTAGACGAAGTGCTGGCGGCTCTGGCCGACGAAAACAAGCATGTGATTGTGCAAACGGCTCCCGCTATTCGCGCGACCCTGGGCGAATGCTTCGGTATGCCGGTGGGCACCAACGTAAAAGGCAAGATGGTTGCGGCGCTGCGCCGTTTGGGCTTTGACAAGGTGTTCGATACCGACTTCGGCGCGGATCTCACCATTATGGAAGAGGCCCACGAGTTTATCGACAGAGTGCAAAACGGCGGCGTGCTGCCCATCATTACCTCCTGCTCGCCCGGATGGGTAAAGTTCTGCGAGCATTACTTCCCGGATTTGCTGCCCAACCTGTCCTCTTGCAAATCCCCGGCCCAGATGACCGGCGCGATTTTGAAAACCTGGTATGCCGAAAAGAACGGCATCAACCCGGAGGATATTTTTGTGGTCAGCATTATGCCCTGCACCGCCAAAAAGTTTGAGGTGCAGCGCGACGACGAAGACGCCGCAGGCATGCCCGACGTGGATGTTTCTCTTACCACCCGCGAGCTGGCCCGCATGATCAATCGCGCGGGTATCGACTTTGTTTCGCTGCCCGACGAAGACTTTGACCCCGCCTTGGGTGTTTCCACCGGCGCGGCCGCTATCTTCGGCGCCACCGGCGGCGTAATGGAGGCGGCTCTTCGCACCGCAGCCGACACCCTAGAGGGCAAGAGCCTAGAGAATGTGGATTATACCGAGGTGCGCGGCACCGCTGGGTTTAAAGAGGCCACCTACCACGTGGGCGGCATGGACGTAAACGTTGCGGTGGTCAGCGGCCTAGAGAACGCCAACACCCTGTTGGAAAAGGTGAGAAGCGGCGAAGCCAATTACCACTTTATAGAGGTTATGTGCTGCCCCGGCGGCTGCGTCAACGGCGGCGGCCAGCCCATTCAGCCCGCCAGCGTGCGCAACTTTACCGATTTGCAGGGCGATAGAGCCAAGGCCCTGTATGAAGAGGATAAGAACCTGCCGCTGCGCAAGTCTCACGAGAGCCCGCTGATGAAAATGATTTACGACGAGTTCTTGGGCGAGCCCGGCAGCCACAAGGCCCACGAAATCCTGCACACCACCTACGTGGCACGCAAAAAATATTAATTTTGCCCTCTGTTTTCCCGCCGGTTCGGCTTGCAAAGGCCGGGCCGCCGGGCATCAGGGCGCAAAAATAAGCGCAAAAAAGCTCCGCCTTTGGGGATCGGTTCTCAAGGGCGGAGCTTTTGTACTGTTTGGCCGGTAGAACTGGTAAAAGAGAAAAACCTAAAAGCCTTGGCAAAATCGGTAAGCAGAAAAAACGCGATAGTATTTACATAGGCATTTAGGCAACAACGCAAACAAAGGGAGGGAAAAAGCATCACAAATGAAGAATAGGTTGTAAGAGGATAAGGGCAAGGGCGGTGTGCCGATGTGCAAATGCTGCGCGCAAAATTACAGAAGAGGAAGAATATCTTCCCACACGTGGGTTAAGATGCCTTGGGTGTTATGCTCCTCGTGAGACTCGATGGCCACCACGGCGTCTTTGTCGGGAAGCACGATGGAAAACTGGCCGTATTTGCCGTCCGCCCGAAAGCTGTTGTGCTGCCCGCGCCAGAATTGATAGCCGTAGCCCATGCCGTTATCCAGCTTGCCGCCGGGTGAAATTTGGTAAGCGGTGGCCTCGGCTACCCACCAATCGGGCACCAGCCGGCGGCCCCGCCACAGGCCGCGCTGCAAATACAGCTGGCCAAACCGGGCCAGCTCTTGGGTGTTGAGCTCTAGACCGCCGGCACCAAAGTTGTAGCCTTTGGGGCAGGTTTCCCACACCGGGCGGGGAATGCCCAACGGTTCAAACAGGCGGGGGGTCAAATAATCCACCAAGCTTTGCCCGGTTAAGCGCTGAATCAGCACGCCGCACAGGTAGCCCGACATGTTGGTGTATTGAAACCGGGAGCCCGGCTGGCAAACGAAGGGCTGAGCCAGCGCAAAAGCAACCCAATCGGTTTCTTTCATGGCGTGGCGCTCCTCGGCCATCAGCAGCGGCCGCTGCTGCCCTACCGCCATTTTCAGCAAATCCCGCACGGTGAGCATGCGCAGCTCTTCACAGGGGTTTTCGGGCATATCCTTGGCAAACAGGCGCGCAATTTTATCATCCAGGCGGAACAACCCCTCGTCTATGGCCATGCCCACAGCGGTGGAGGTAAAGCTCTTGGTGGCGGAATAAATGTTGCGCCGGGCGTCCGGCTCCCAGTCGTATTGGGCAACCTGTTCCCCGTGCTGCAACACCACCACGTTTTGTATGGTTAGGCCGGTGGTGTTGCGCGCAAAGGCTTGCAGCAAATCAGCGTTCATGTAAAAACCTTCCTTTTCTATGTAGCGTTATCTTGGCAGGAACGCGGCGCGCTATTGGGCTTGCAAGGCGTCGCGTATCACATCCGGCTGGTTGGTAATTACAGCCGTGCAGCCCCAGCTTTGCAGCGTGCGCGCCCGGGCGGGATTGTCTACCGTCCACACGTTTACCTGCAAGCCGCGATCCAAGCATTCTTGCACCTGGCGGCGGTTTAACAAGCGGCTGTGGGGATGAATGGCGTCTGCCCCCAGTTTGGCGGCGTATTGGGCGGGATGCGTAATAGGCTTGTCGTACAGCAGCCCCGCCTTTACGGCAGGCAGGCAGCGCTTGGCCTCCATGGCAACCTGGTGGTTAAAGCTGGAAACAATCACCTTTTCGGCTAAGCCCATACGCTCCACCACTTCGCAAACCTTTTGCGGCAAGCCGTTATAGGGCTTTTCCCCCGCCTTGATTTCAATGTTAATCACCCGCATGCCGCGCACCAATATCAGCGCTTCTTCCAGGGTAAGCAGCCGGGCGCCGCCAAAATCGGGCCCCTTCCAGCTGCCGAAATCCAGCGCCTTGAGCTGATCCAAGGTGTGCTCATAAATGAACCCGCTGCCGTTGGAATTTTCGTCTAGAGTAAAGTTGTGGTTTACCACTATTTCGCCGTCGGCACTCAGATGCACGTCCAGTTCAACGCCGTCTGCCTGTAGGGCGATGGCCCTTAAAAACGCGGGTCCTGTGTTTTCGGGCGCGTAGGCCGATGCGCCCCGGTGAGCGATGATAAGCATGAGCTAACCTCCTTCATGATACGGCTCGTTGCACGCAGGCGCTTACGGCGGCATCCGCGGCTCAGGGCTGATTTTAAATTGTAAAATGGCTAAAAACAATATCACATGATTATTATAGCACGGTTTGCATGAATTTTGTTTACAGAAGAGGAATTTTTTTGGGAAACGATCGATTGTTTTGCACAATAGACAGGGCCACACTTTTCGGGTATAATTTATATAAATAGATGTGTAGATATGCCGGAGATGTGCCGGCAGAAGCCGGCGGTGCAAAAGGCAGCGGGAGGATATATGGATACCATTCAGATTTGCGGCGCACGCATTATGGATCCATCCACCGGGATGGACAAGATAGGCGATATTTGGGTAGAAAACGGAAAAATAGCCGCTTTGGCAACGGAGGGTGAAAAAGCAGGGGAGGCGTCGGTGCGCATAGACGCCGGTGGGCTGGTGGCCGCCCCTGGGCTGGTGGATATGCATGTGCACCTGCGGGATCCGGGCCAAACGGAGAAGGAAGATATTGTTTCCGGTTGCCGGGCGGCGGCGGCGGGCGGCGTTACCAGCCTGCTGTGCATGCCCAACACAAGGCCGGCGCTGGATACGCCGGAGCTGGTGCACTGGGTGCTGGAGAAGGCAAAGCAAGCCGATGCCCGGGTATACTGCGCCTGCTGCATCACGCAGGGGTTGGGCGGCCAACAGCCCGCCGATCTGGGCGCTTTGCGCGAGGCCGGGGCCATCGCCTGCACAGACGACGGCAGGCCGGTGGAAAATACGGCGGTGCTGGCGCAGGCCATGCAGGCCGCCCCGCTGCTGGGCATGCGCGTGGTGGCCCACTGCGAGGATTTGTACCTGGCGGCCGGCGGCCTGATGAACGAAGGGGAGGTTTCCCGCACCCTGGGGGTAAAGGGGATTCCCGCCGCTGCGGAGGATGCGGGCACAGCCCGAGAGATCGCCCTGGCGGCCGCCTACGGGGTTCCGGTGCATATTTGCCATGTAAGCACGGCTACCTCGGTGGAATTGATTCGCGACGCCAAACGCCGCGGCGTGGCGGTTACGGCAGAAACCGCCCCCCACTACTTTTTACTAACAGAGCAAAGCCTGTTGGAGCGGGACGCCGATTATCGCATGAATCCGCCCCTGCGCACCGAGCAAGATAGGCTGGCTATTATCCGGGCCTTGGCAGACGGCACGCTGGACGCCGTCGCCACGGATCACGCCCCCCATACGCCGCAGGAAAAGGCAGATTTTAACAAGGCGCCCAACGGCTCCATCGGTATGGAAACCTCGCTGGCGGCGGGCATTACGGCGCTGGTGCAGCCGGGCGAGCTGACCTTGATGCAGCTGCTGGAGAAAATGTCCACCGCGCCGGCGCGGATTTTGGGCATTGACGCGGGCAGCCTGCGGGTGGGCGGGCCCGCCGATTTGGTGCTGTTTGATCCCAATGAGGCGTGGACGGTGGATCCCCAAAAGCTACACGGCAAATCCCGCAATACCCCCTTTAAGGGCATGACGCTCACCGGCCGGGTGCGCTACACCATTTGCCGCGGCAGGTTGGTATTTCAGGCGTGAGGAGCGCTTTGTATTTTATAAACGATAGAACCAAAGAATTTAGAAAGGTGGCGGTGCGGCATGTCGCTGGATCGGCTGATTGAAGCAATTGTAGAAAAACAAAACCCCACGGTGGCGGGGCTGGATCCCAAGCTGGGGTACATCCCGTCTTTTATCAAAGAAGAAGCTTACGCCCGTTACGGTAAGAATTTAGAAGGGGCGGCCGCCGCCCTGTTGGAATACAACCGGCGGCTGATAGACGCCTTGTGCGACGTGGTGCCTGCGGTAAAGCCCCAGTGCGCCTATTATGAAATGTACGGCTGGCCAGGCATGCGCGCGTTGCAAGAAACCATCTCTTACGCCAAAGAGAAGGGCTTGTTTGTGATTACCGACGGCAAGCGCAACGACATTGGCGCCACCATGGAGGCTTACGCCGCCGCCCATTTGGGCTTGACCGAGGTGGAGGGGGAGTCCCTGTGCGCCTTTGGCGGCGACGCCCTCACGGTAAACGGCTATCTGGGCACCGACGGCATCCGGCCTGTTTGGGAGGTGTGCAGCCGGTGGGATAAAGGGATGTTTGTTCTGGTGAAAACCTCTAACGAGTCCTCCGGTGAGCTGCAAAACCAAGAGCTGGAGGGCGGCGAAACGATTTACGCCACCATGGGCCAGCTGTGTGAGCAGTGGGGCGAGCATCTGCCCGGGCGTTACGGCTACTCGGGCGTGGGCGCCGTGGTGGGGGCCACCTATCCCCAGCAATTGCAGGAGTTGCGCAAATCTTTGCCCCATACCTTTTTCCTGGTGCCCGGCTACGGCGCCCAAGGGGGCGGCGCGGCCGACGTGGCCTGGGGCTTTGACGCCAACGGCCTGGGCGCGGTGGTCAACTCTTCGCGCGCTATTTTGTGCGCTTGGCAAAAAGAGCAGTGCCGGGCGGAAGATTTTGCCCAAGCCGCCCGCCGCGAAGCGGAGCGCATGCGTGACGATATCGTGCGCCATGTGGGGGCCATCCGCTTGCCCTAATCCATTTTCCCCCGTGCGCCTTACCGGCGCAAACAGGCAAAAAGCGTTTGCCCAAAAGGCCCGGCGCGCCTGTTTAAGCGGGGGATGCACCAGCGTTTTTCATTAATCCAACATAGGCCGCGGGCGTTAAACGGCGCGGCGGATTCGGGAGGAATAGCATCTTATGAGTTATGATGTGCGGCAAAGCCTGCTTGTGGCCAAAGAGCAGCTGGCGCCGGGTATTTTTGATTACCGTTTGCAAGACGCCTGGCTGGCGGGGCAGGCTAAGCCCGGGCAGTTTTTACATATTTTGGTGCCGGGTAAAACCTTGCGCCGGCCTATTTCCATTTGCGATGTGGATCCCGCGGCTCAAACGGTGCGCATTGTGTTCGAGGTGCGCGGCGAGGGCACAGCGGTGCTGGCTGCGGCGCAGCCGGGCGATGTTGTAGACGTGCTGGGCCCCTTGGGGCACGGTTTTGCCCCGGTGAACCAACAGGGCCGCGCGTTGTTTGTGGGGGGCGGCATCGGCGTGCCCCCGCTGCTTTACGCCGCCAGGCAATATGGCGGCAACGCTACGGTTATCCTGGGCTTTCGCAACCGCGAAGCAATTATTTTACAGCAGGATTTTGTAAACGCCGGTTGCCGGGTTTTATTAACCACCGACGACGGCAGCGCCGGGGCGAAAGGGCTGGTAACCGCCCCGTTGGAGCAAGAGCTGCAACAATCGCCCGCGCCGGTTTACGCCTGCGGGCCAACCCCCATGCTGCGCGGCGTAGCGGCGTTGGCCAAGCGTTATCAAACGCCCTGCCAGGTGTCGCTGGAAGAGCGCATGGGGTGCGGCGTAGGCGCTTGCCTGGTGTGCGCCTGTAAGGTGCGCCGGGCCGACGGCAGCGAGGGCTATTTGCACGTGTGTAAAGACGGCCCGGTATTTGACGCGCAGGAGGTGATTTGGTAATGGCGGATCTTTCTGTTGAACTGGCCGGCGTAACGCTGAGCAATCCCATCATCGCCGCCTCGGGAACCTTCGGTTTTGGCAAGGAATACGCCCAGCTGTATTCTTTGCGGGAGCTGGGGGGCATCTCGTGCAAAGGCATTACCCTAAAGGAGCGCCCGGGCAACCCGCCGCCCCGCATTGCCGAAACCCCGTCGGGCATACTCAACGCCGTGGGGCTGCAAAACCCCGGCGTAGAGCATTTTATTACAGAGGATTTGCCCTGGTTGCAAACCCAGGGCACGGCGATTATCGCCAATATAGCGGGCAACACCCCCGAGGATTACTGCGCCATGGCGCAAAGGCTGTCGGATACGCCGGTGGATATGATAGAGCTGAACATCTCTTGCCCCAACGTCAAAGAGGGGGGCGTGCAGTTCGGCACCTCCTGCGCATCGGTGGCCGCTATTACCAAGCAGGTGCGCCGTTTTTGTAAAAAGCCGCTGATGGTCAAGCTCTCCCCCAATGTGGCGGATATTGCCGAAATAGCCAAAGCGGCCGAAAGCGAGGGCGCCGACGCGGTGTCTTTGATCAATACGCTAACCGGCATGCGCATCGATATTGAAACGGGCCGCCCCATTTTGCGCAACAACACCGGCGGCCTGTCGGGTCCGGCGGTGTTCCCCGTGGCAGTGCGCATGGTGTGGCAGGTCGCCAACGCGGTGCGCATCCCAGTGGTGGGCATGGGGGGCGTTTCCTCCTGGCAAGACGCGGTAGAAATGCTCATGGCGGGCGCCACCGCCTTGCAGGTGGGCACGGCGCTGTTTGCCGACCCGTACGCTCCGCTCAAGATATGCCGGGGCTTAGAGGAATATCTTGAGCGCAAGGGATTGCGCTCGGTGCGCGAGCTAACAGGTACGGTTCAAACCTGGTAAAAAGAAGGGATATAAAAATGCAGCAGGCTAACCGAGAGGAAAAGGAGCAAATCAAGGGCGGCGAATGTATAGCGGCCCGGCAAAAGGGCCATACCAGGATTGTGCTCATTCGCCATTGCGAAGCAGAAGGGAATAAGAACCGGGTGTTTCAGGGGCACACCGACGCCCAAGTAAGTGAAAACGGCAAAAAGCAGCTGGAGCTGCTGGCGTTGCGCTGCCGCAATATGCCCTTTGAGGCGTTGTATTCCAGCCCTTTGCGCCGCGCCATGGAAACGGCGCAGGCAGTGAACCGTTATCATAATTTGCCAATGCAAATTTGCGAGGGGCTAATTGAAATAAACGGCGGCGTGTGGGAGGGCAAACCTTGGGATAGTTTTGCTTCCCTATATCCTGAACTGACGGATCAGTGGTACCACGAGCCCTGGCTTTTTGCGCCGGATCAGGGGGAACCCATGCGCCATGTGTACGACAGGATGCGTCGCGCGGTGTGCGAAATTGTAAAGGCCAACCAAGGCAAACTGATTTGCGCGGTGTCGCACGGGTGCGCTATTCGCAATTTTTTGTGCTGGGCCTCCGGGCGGCCGGTAGAGCGTCTCAACGAAGTGGATTGGTGCGATAATACGGCGCTGAGCGTTGTGGATTTTGACGAGAGCCTGCGCCCGGCGATTGTGCTGGGCAACGACGCATCCCATTTAAACCAAGAGGTATCTACCTTTGCCAAGCAGGATTGGTGGAAGCCGGAAAACCGTGTGCGCCATTGAGCGCCGGTTAAAGGGGGCGAAAACGGATGCGGATATTGGCGGTGGATTTGGGCGGCGTGCGCACCGGGCTGGCGGTGTGCGACGCCGCAGAGATGCTGGCGTCGCCGGCCGGCGTTATCGTAGAGCGCAACAGGGAGCAGCTGGCCCAAAAGGTTGCCCAAGAAGCCGAGCGGCTTGCGGCAGAAGAAATTGTGCTGGGCTTGCCCCGCAATATGGACGGCAGCGAAGGCGAAAGTGCCCAAGGCGCCCGGGCGTTTGCAGATCTTTTGGCCCAGGCCAGTGGCTTAAAGGTGGTGCTGCGGGATGAGCGGGGGACCACGCTGACAGCCCACGGCTATTTGAATCAAACGAATACGCGCGGCAAAAAACGCAAGGCGGTGGTTGACAGCGTGGCTGCAACCGTCATTTTGCAGGACTATTTGGATTTTAGGAGGAATATGCGGTGAAAGATAAGTCGCGGGAGGCGATACCCCACCTTACCACCGCTCAGACTTTTACGTCGGCAGCCGGTGGTGTGGCGCTGTATTTGGCCCCGCAGGATGCAATCAATGTGGGCAGCGGCATCTTTCGCGAAGGTTATGTTATGCTTTTGGCGGCGATTATCACCGCTTTACTGTTGTTTTTGTTTAAAAGCTACGCCGCGGTGGGATGCTCCTTAATGGTTAGCATGGTGTTTGTGCTGCTGCGCTATCTGATGTGGTCGGTAGATTGGGTGGGCAATCGGTTGGAGCAGGGTGAGCCATTTACCCTAAGTTTAAACTCCTATGAGGGAATTTGCTGGGGGCTGATATGGATGGTGCCCTTTGTGCTGTGCCTGCTGCTGCGTTTAACCGGCCCGGCTTTTTGGGAGACGCGGGAGCGCCATTTGGAGTTTTGCGCCTTTTTCCGGTTGGCCTGTTATTCTTTTGGCGTTTATTATTTTATTCTGTTTCTGGTGGGGTTTGTATTCCCGCGTACCCTCAATCTTACCGGCGCCAGAGAAATTGAGCTTTTGCCGCTGGCGCAGATAAAAGGATATTTTACCGGTGAAAACCAAAATTGGCTGTATTTGTTGGGTAACCTTTTCTTCTTTTTGCCGGTGGGCTTTTATCTAAATGTGCGGCGGCCCACGTTGCGCTGGTGGCAAAATTTGCCGTTGGCCTTGGCTGTCAGCTTGGCGGTGGAGCTGTTGCAACTGGCGCTGAACACCAGCGCCGCCAGGGTAGACGACGTGTTGCTGAATGTGGCGGGCTTTTTTATCGGCGTGTTGCTCAAAAGGGGCATAGATGCGCTGCGCCGGTTCTTTTCCGGCGGGGTTGAGCAACGGGTGGCCTATTTGGTGCGGGATGTACCGCCCGCCGAGTCGTATAAAATAAACGACTAATTACCGAGCAAACAACAAAACAATAAAACGCAGCAGCGCCCGTGAATTTTACTTGCGGGCGCTGCTGCGTTTTATGCCGATTGCGCTACTTTTTGTTTTTCTTTTGTGGGTGGCTGTTTGGCTTTTGCCCTTTTGCGCCGGAGGGAGGCTTGCTAAACAGCTGCCAAATCCCCATCAGCAGCAAAAAGCCGCCGAAGATTTTGCCCAGCAGGCCGCGGTTGAGAATAGAAGAAAGCCAAGAACCGAGCCAAGCGCCGATAAGCCCCAACGCGGCGGCGGGCAGGGCGCTGCCCCAGTCGATCATCTTTTTACGAGCGTATAAAATGAGGGCGATCACCGCGCTGGGAATGAAAAAGATAAGGTTAATGCCCTGGGCCAGCGGTTGCTCCATGTTGGCTATCAGGGTTAAATAGATGATAAGCACGCCTCCGCCGCCCAGGCCCATAGCGCCCAATATGCCGGAAAGGACGCCGGCCAAGGCCACAATCATCCAGTTCACCGCAGCAGCATCCTAACCGCCGCCCAAATGATCAAAAGGGCGAAACACCGGCGCAGCCACAAATCGTTTATTTTTTGCAGCAAAAAAGCGCCTATTATAGACCCCACCGCGCCCCAAAGCAGATAAGGGGCGGCATCCCCCAAGGTGACGCGGCCGGAGGTAAGGTAAAGAACGGAGCTAAACACGCACACAGGTAAAATAACGCACACCGAAGTGGCGTGGGCCTTTTTGGGCTCCAGCCCGGCGCGTTGCAGCATGGGCACCACCACCATGCCGCCCCCGGCCCCCAACAGGCCGTTGATGATCCCCGCCGCCAGGCCCCCAAGGGCAGAGAGCCAAGAGAATTTTTGCTTTATTTTTTGCCAAACCGGTTGGATGCTTGCCTTCATATTGGCACCCCTTGCTTTGTCAATTAACAGCTGCGCGCCCGGCGCGCCTTGGGCTATTATGCCCAGGTGCCGGGCAAAAAAACATGTGCCGCTTGAGAAGGTGAAAGTTAATTGGCGGCGCGCCGCCTGGGAACCGGACGGATATCGCACAAGCTAAAACCTGCACTGCATTTTTGCTTTGGGCAGTGTCGCTGTGATTCTGACGTCTGAATAAATTTGAATAAATTGCCCCCTGCTGGCAAAGGGCAGCAGGGGGCGCGGCAATCCGTTGATTTATTTTTTCAGTAGGATAGCGGTGGCGGAAAGCTTCGATATAGGGCGCATATACCGCATATACCGCATACCCGATGAGCCTTTTGAGCAAGTCTGCCTTTTGCATCTTGCACCGGCGGCGGGGAAAGTCCGCCCCGACACCCGGTAACCGCCTTGACGAAAAGCCCGGCGTAAATGCCCTGCCCGCGTCCTATATCAATATCCAACATCCAAAAGCCGGGGATAACCGGCGGGGGAGCGTTTGATAAATTCCAGCTTACGGCTTGCTCCGTCAAACGTCGGATCAAGATGCGCCGCCAACATTTGCTTTGCAATAGGATCGTCCTCCCAAAAGGGCGCCGCTGTTTCTTCATAAAGCGTCGGTTTTTAGTGCAAAAGCGTTTGATACACATTTGTGCCTTCAGGATGAGCCTCTTTACCGGTATTTGATCCACACCGTGGTGATGGCGTGGGGCCGGCAAGGCACCGTTACGCCGCCGTTTTCCACCGCCAGGGGGGCCAAGTGATCGCCTTTAAGGTTAACCAGCCAAGCCTCTTTTGCGTCAACCGGCAAGCGAAGCACAGCCTCCTCCTGCGCGCCGGAAACGTCGTAGAGCCGCACGGTGAGGGCGCCGGGTTCCTGCTCTTGCTGCACAACGGTGGAAAGCGCCTGGTGGCTGCACTGCAAAGTGAGCAACGCCGCGCTGGGCTCCAACTCGCCGCCGGAGCGGGGGGTAAAGTAACGGCTCAGCAGGCTCGCACGGGCTTGTTCGCCGTGCAACAGGGCTTGCAGTGGGCTTTCATCCCCAAAGCGCAACCCGTATTGGAAGCACAGCTGCCGCTGCATTTGAATGCCGCTGGGCGTTAGGGTGCCGGTTTCGGATTGGGCGGCCCGCATCAGGGTGAGGGCCACGGCCCGCTCTTCGTTGTCGGTTACCTCCACCTCATACAGCCCGCGGGTATATACCCCCAGGGCGTTGCGGGCATCCTGCTCATCCTGCAAATAGGTGATGCCCTGGCTGGGGTGCACCAAAGTGTCGGGCTCACGGCTTTGGGAGGAACCCTCATGGGCAATGGGCCAGCGCTGCATATCAAAGGGCAGCTTGGTAAAGAAGCTGTTGGTGTGGTACCCGGTGGGGAACAGCACCCGCAGCCGGTGGTTTTCCACATGGTTATCCATTTGGGTGGAAAAGTGCAGGCAGGGATCCCCCTTGGCCACGGTAACAAAGGTGGTAACCTGCTGCTCGGTTTCCGCTTCGCTGCGCCCGGCCAGGGATTGGCCGGCTTTGGCGGGCAGGCGCAGGGTGTGGGTTAAACGCAGCACAGCCGCCAAGGGGCCGTCGCTTTCCACACTCACCTGGCAGGGGCCGCTGTAAACCACGCGGTCATAGGCGGGTTTGCGGTAATTCCAGCCTTCGCCCACGTCGCCGCAATCCTCAAAGGTGAGCAGGTTTTCATACACCCGGCCGGTGCGCTTATCGGTAACCGTTAGCGCGCCGTTTTGCACGCGCACCAGCAGCGGGCCGTTGTCTATCGTGTTATGGGCGCAAAACAGAGAGCCTGCCAGGCGTTTGGGCGGGTTATCCTCTTCAAAGGCGTAAGAGAATTTTTGCGGGTCGATGTAGCGCTCTTTATAGGCGCGGCAGGTAACCGCCGCATACCCCAGGGCGGGCAGGGTAAGGCCCTTTATCGCCGCGTGCAGCCGCTTCATGGGAACAAACCCCACCAGCTGCCGCACGCCGTGGGTAACCCGCATTTCGGGTTCGCTGCCCAGAACCTGCACGTCCAGCTCGTTGCCGGCGGGCCCGTAAAAGCGCAGGTTAGACGAGTTTTGCTCGGGCACCAGCAAATCGCACAGCACAATGCCGCTGTATTCCAGCTGAGAGGGGTTATAAAGCAGGGTGGCGCCGTTGCCCATATCCTGCGCGCGGATGTTGCGGGCAATCTGATCCAAGCAGTCTTCGTTTAGCAGCGAGGCGATATCCGCCGCCTGGCGGAAGCGGTATTCGTTATCCTGGTGCACTTCGCCCAAGGAGCAACCGCAGATGGAATCGTGGGGCTGGTTTTGCAGCAGGTATTCCCACGCTTTATCCAAATAGCGGCGGCGGGGCGCTAAATCGTAGTCGTCCTTTTCGCGGCGCAGTTTGGGGGCCAGCACCTGCGTAAAGGCGTTTAGGGGCTCGGCAAAGCCGGCCAGCAGCCGCTCGCACCCGTCGTTTTGTTGCTTAAGGTGCACCATAGAAGAAAGCACGTTTTTCAGCAGCTGGTTGTTTACGCCGGTGTAGCCCAGCTGATAGAGGGGGCCCTGTATGGTTTCCAGCTTTACCTCTTGCTTTGCCAGGTCGTTAAAATACGCCTCTATGCTGGTGTGCACAAACTCCACGTCCGGCAGGCGCTGCTCAAATAGGCGGATAAGGGCGGGAATTTGCGGCTCCATACCGATGTGATCCACCCCGTCCATCATAACAATCAGGTTGGACACAGCCATGGTTTTCGAGTAATCCACCAGTTCCCGCATCCGGCGCACGGCGTCTTCCTCATCCAGCTCCCGGCCCTCAAAGGGCCAGCGCACGGCGAAGTAAAAGTTGGAATAAGAGCGCTCGGGATCCAGCTTAGCCACGGTAACGTTGCTGCCGTCGGGGGATTGCCAGCAAAACGCGTCTTTGGGATAATTGCCGATGCCCCGGTACAGCGTGGCGCTGTGAATATCAAAGCCGTTTAAGATTTGGGGGAATTGGGAGTTGTGGCCGAAAATATCGGTTACATAGCCGTTGCGCATGGGCTTTGCGCCGTACTGGGCGCATATGGCATGGCCGATTTGCAAATTTTTGATAAGCGCTTCGCCCGATACCAAAAATTCATCGGGCATCACATACCAGGGGCCGATGATAATGCGCCCTTGTGCAATCAAACGGCGCAGGCGCTCCTCGTTTTCGGGGCGAATGTCTAAATAATCTTGCAGCACGATGGTTTGCCCGTCTAAATGAAACACCTTGTAATCCGGGTCGCGCTCCAGATTATCCAGCAAGTCGTCCATCATGCGCACCAGGCGAAAACGGTAGCGCTGAAAGGTTTGGTACCATTCCCTATCCCAATGGGTGTGCGAGATGAGGTACAGTTTGGTTTTTTGCGTGGTGTTTTCCATCGGTTATCCCTCCCGTTGGGGCGTTGTTAGCCCTTGTAGGTTTTGTATTTGCGCACCGCGTCCAGCAAAGCGGCCATGTTGTTAAGCGGCACTTCGTAGTTAAGCTCTAGGTTGATGCCCAACCCGCCTTGGGGCAGATAAAGGGCCTCTACGCACTCGCGCACGTGATCATCCAGCTGCGAGGGGGTGGCAAAGGGGAACAGCTGGCGGTCCAAATCCAAATTGATGGGGATTTTACCCTTGCACACCCGCACCAGGTTATCCAGCCCGTTGGCCCGGTACTGGGGGTTTATCATGTTAACGCCGCACTCGGCCAAATCGGGCATGATTTCATAGATCATGCCGTCGGTGTGCATGTAAACGTATTTGCCGGCCTGGTGCACCATGTCGTACATCTTTTTAAAGCAGGGCTTTAAATACTTGCGCCATTTGGCGGGGCCAATGGCAAGCCCCTTCTGCATGCCCAGATCGTCGCCGAACATCATCACTTCGCCGGTTACCTTGGGCAGCGCGGCCTCAATCTGACGGCAGTTGTAGGTGAGCACCTTATCGATAAGAATTTGCAGCTCGTCGCACTCCTCGGCAAAATCCATCATGGCCTCTTCAAACCCCCGCAAATCCAGCAGGCGCAAATACATAAAGCCGTGGGGCAGGCGGCCGTCGCGGTTTTCGGGGATTTTTAGGGTTAAAATATCCTCCCGGTTGGGCACCGGATGCCCGGTGACGATGGATTCCATCCCCTCGTCCACATTGCTCCACACGCAGCCCCATTCGTCGGTAAAATTGCCGTAGTGGTAGCTGTCGGGCATGTAATCCTCAATGTGCTCCAAATCGGGTATGGTGGGAATTAAATCGGGGTAATCTTTGGCAAGGCGCACCAGTTCCTCGCCGTAATGGATCCAAGCGGCGGGCAAAATGCTCACCATGGCGGGAATTTCGTCGGGATATTGGTAGGTCATGGCTTTTATCAAGTCGTTCATTTTTTATACTCCTTTCCGTTTCGTTCAATTAGGCAAACCGGCCGCCTGGGTTAAGAAAAACAAACACAAATAAGCCCGCCGGCTTGCCTTGCGGTTGGCTGTATTATATAATGATCTTGGGATTTTGTCATTCACAAAGAGGCATTGCACAAAATCGCAGGAGGGATGCGCCATGGCCGCCAACATGCCGGGGGAGCAGCCGGAGCGGAGCAAAAACCGGCAGGTTTTAACCCAAGAACAGCTGCGCGCCCCGGGGCTTAGGCTGTTTGGGCACTGCACCAACCCCCGCGCCATTCAGCCCCTGGGGGTGCATCAGCACGAGGATTGCTTGGAATTTGTGCTGGTGGTAAAGGGGGAAGAAAGCTATTTTGTGGGGGATCAAAGCGTTACGGTGGCCAGCGGCCAGGTATTTGTCACCCAATTTAACGAGCCCCACAAAAGCGGCGAACCCTTTCAGGGGGTGAGCGAATACTATTGGTTTCAGCTCAACCCTTTTGTAGAAAGGGATTTTCTGTGGTTGGCGCCCGGGCAACAAAAGCGGGTGCGGCAAAAGCTGCTGCATTTGCACGAGCGGGTGCTGCCCGCAAGCCGGGAGTGTATGGAGCTGGCCGGGCGCAGCTTTCGGGCCTTTTTAGAGCAGAGCGATCCCCTGCTGGCCCTGGGTTATTTTTGCGCCATGCTGGGTTGCCTGCTTTTTTCCAACGCTGCGGCCCGCTGCACAGATGAAGGGATGGAAGCCGCCCGGCGGTATATCGACGCGCATTTGCTGGAAGAGATTTCGCTGCAAGAGCTCAGCGACGCCTGCGGGCTGTCGCTGTCGGCCCTGAAGCACCGCTTTAAAGAATATACCGGACGGCCCCCCAGGGATTATATCAACTACCAAAAGATAGGCCGGGCTAAGGAGCTGCTGCTTCAGGGCCAAAGCGTTACCCAAACGGCCATGGCCCTGGGCTTTGCTAGCAGCGAATATTTTTCGGTGGTGTTTAAACGCTACACAAACCAAAGCCCCGCCGCCTTTGGGCGGCGGGAGCGGGGCAAAACCGCCCCGTAACCATGGCAAATAAGGAGGAAACGCCGTGCCGTTAACCGATAAAATCTCCACTGCCGTTTTGCAGCAGGTGCGTAAGGCTGTGGTGGGTAAAGATGTGATAATCTCTAAGGTGCTAATGGCCATGCTGGCCGGCGGGCACATTTTAATTGAAGATATCCCCGGCGTGGGCAAAACCACAATGGCGCTGGCCTTTTCGAAAGCCATGGCGCTGCAATACCGCCGGGTGCAGTTCACGCCGGACACATTGCCCGGCGATATTACGGGCTTTTCTATTTACAACCGCAAAACCGATACCTTTGAATACAAGCCCGGGGCGGCCATGTGCAATTTGCTGCTGGCGGATGAAATCAACCGCACCTCCAGCCGCACCCAAGCGGCCTTGCTGGAGGTAATGGAGGAGGGCAGCATCACGGTGGACGGCCAAACCCACCCCACCCCGCAGCCCTTTGTGGTTATCGCCACCCAAAACCCGGCGGGCTCCGCAGGCACCCAGCTGTTGCCCGAATCCCAGCTGGATCGCTTTATGCTGCGGGTAACCATGGGCTACCCCAGTTTGCAAAACGAAATTGCCATTTTGAGAAACCGGCGGCTGCATGTGCCGCTGGACTCGGTGGAGCCGGTAGCCGGCGTCAAAGATCTGCTGGCCATGCGCCGCCAAGCCCAAGAGGTGTATATCAGCGACGAGCTGTATGAATATATTGCCCGGCTGGCGGATGAAAGCCGGCGCACCCCGCAGCTGGAGCTGGGGATTAGCCCCCGCGGGGTGCTGGCGTTGGCGGCTATGTCGCGCTCTTGCGCCTATCTGCTGGGGCGGGATTATGTTGTGCCGGAGGATGTGCAAGAAATGTTTTTCGATGTGTGCGGCCACCGGGTGGTGCTAAGCGCCCAAGCGCGCATGGAAAATGCCAACGCGGCCCAGGTGCTAGACGCGCTGCTGGGCCGGGTAAAAGCGCCCAAGCTGGCGCATAAACGGGGCTGAGGCGCTATGAAGCGGTGCAGGGCTCTTTATATCGCCGCTGTGGCGGCGCTTTTGATTTTCTTTCTCCTTTACAGCGGCTACCTTGCGGTGTGGCTGCTTATCAGCGCGCTGCTGCTGCCAGTTCTTCTGCTGGCGGGCGTGTGGATAGCTTCGCGTTTTGTTACGGTGGAGCCGGCGCGGACCGTGGGGCGGGCCCAAAAAGGAGAAAAAGCCGTCTTTGAGATAGAGGTGCGCAACCGGGGAATATTGCCGCTGTCGGGCGTGCGGCTGCAATACCGGTGGTGCAACCAGCCCGGTGGAGAGGGCGGCCGCGGCGGCGCGGTGCTGTCGCTGGCGGCGAAAACCGGGGCGCGGGTGCGCATAGAAACGGCGGTCCCCCATTGCGGGGTAATGCGCCTGCGGTTAGAAAAAATTGTTTTTATCGATTGGCTGGGCATTACGGCCTGGCGCAGACGGCTGGGCCAAAGCAGTAGCGCGGTGGTGTTCCCGCAGGCGCGGTGCCGGGTTCGCCGGTTGCGTGCCGGGGCGCCTGCCGGTTCCCTGCCGCAAGAGGGGGAGGCGCGCCTGTCTCGCGGCGTTTCGCCGGATGTGATAGACGTGCGGGAGTATGAGCCGGGCGACAGCCCCAGGGCCGTCCATTGGAAGCTGACCGCCAAGCTGAACCGCTTAATGGTGCGCCAGACCGGCGCGCAGGAGCAAAGCTTGCCCGTTATTGTTGTGCAGCCGTCTATACAGCCGCCTAGACAGCCGCTGATACAACAGCCGGCCGCCCCCGATTTGGCCGACGCTGTGTTGGAATGCGGTTTTTCCCTCTCGTTGCAGATGGTGGAAGAGGGCCTGCCCCACGCGGTGTGCTGGGGGGCAAGCTTGGCGCGGCCTGTGCTGCGGCGGGATTGGGAACAAGCCTTTGCGTCTGCTGCCGCCGAATGGGGCGCGGGGCAGGAAGACAGCCTAACGCTTGTGCTGAATGCGGCGCCCCGCCCGGCCGCGGTTGTTTACGTAACGGCTGCTTTGCCCCAGGAGCAACTGGAGCGGCTGCAGGGGGCGGCAGCAAGCGGCGCGCGGGTTACCGTTTTGTTGCTCGCCCAAGAAGAGGGAGACTCCTCCCATGCGTTGCGCCAAAGCAGCGGCGCGGTGGCAATTTATTCGTTAAGCAGCGCCCGTTTACAGCAGGAATTGGCGCAGCTTACGTTGCAGGTTTAAGCGAAAAGAGCGGAAGAGAGCGGAAGGGAGTAAACCGTGGCACGCGATAAAGATAGGGCAAAAACGAACGAAGGCGGCGCCAAGGGCCGTTTTAGCCGCTCTAACCGCATAAAACGGTTGGGCCGGCAAGAGCAAGGCGCGGCTTCGGTTTCTTTTTATCCACTAAAACAATCCCGGCTGCCCGGTGTGCCGCTGGGGGTTTGGCAGTTTTTGTGCGTATGCCTTACGGTGCTAGGCAGCACTTACTGTTTTGCCAGCGGCTTTCATTTGCCCCAGACGCCCTGGTGGGTGCCGGTGGGCATAGGGGCGTTGGGGGCGCTGTCGGTGCTTTCCGTTACGCTGCGGCCCCTACGGCATGTGGGGCCGTTGTGCTATTTGGTACTGCTGGGCGGCGCTGTGTGGTATTTCTGGCCGGAGCTGACCGAGGGCTTTGTTATTACGGTGAACCATATGGTGTGGCGGATCAACGAGTATTTGAACTGGTCGCTGTATGATTACCTGGTGCACGCCCCTGCGTGGGATTATGCCCGTTTGAGCGGCCTGTTCTTGCTGTGCTGCGCAGCGCTGATATGCCTGCTGTCCGCCTGGCTGGCGGCGGCGGGCAGGCCGCTGTTGCTGGCGCTGCTGCACCTGCCCTTTGTGTTGGCGGTGTTGTATTTTAACTTAACGCCGGATAATTGGGCTGTTTTTTGCCTGCTGGCGGGGTTGTTGCTGGCCGGGGGCCTGGCCCAGCGCGCCCCCTTTGTGTCCCAAGAGCCCGCCCGGGCCCGGCGGGGGAATAAAGAGAGGCAGCATAGCGGCTACGCGCGGCGTGTGTCGGCGCAAACGGGCGCCTTGGTGCTGGTAGCCGGCCTTATTTGTTCCGCTTTGGCTTTTGGGCTGCAGCCCGCTTCACGCTACCAACGGCCCCAGCAGTTGGACGAGCTGGCCCGCCAGATAAACGACGGGGCCGACGCTTTGCTGCAAGGGGATTTTACCTTTTGGCAAACCCGCGGCGGTGTCAGCGAGGGCGATTTGGGGCGCACCGGTTACCTTCGTTTTCAGAATGAAACGGCCCTGCGCCTTCATTTAGGCGAGGGCGAGCAATGGATGGAGCCCTTATACCTGCGGGGTTATGCGGGTAGCGTATATACCGGATCCAGTTGGGAGGATTTGCCGCAAGAGCAGTATTTGGCGTATGCGCAAGACGCGCCCCAAACCTTTGCGCCGCTCAATCAAGAGGCGGTGTGCGCCCAGCTGTCGCAACCCGGCGTGGAACAATATCAAAGGGAGACCCCCTATCTCAGCGTGATGTGGTCTGTTGAGCAAGGCCGCCTGGATATTGAAAACGTGGGGGCGTGGCGCAAATACCTTTATACACCCTACGGCCTGAGCAGCACGCCGGGCAGCGAAGAGATGGCCAACGCCCGCTTTGTGCAGGATGCTTATATACAGGCCGACGCCATGTTCGGCGTAGATCGTTACCAATTAACCTTTTGGAAGGGAACCGAACGCTTGTCGGAACAGGCGTCGTTAACGGCGGAAAACGCCTTGACCGGGGAACGTTTTTTTAATTTAAACGAGGGGCAGGGCCTGCTTTTCCGGCAGCAGGAGGAAGCCTACCGGCTGTTTGCTTATCAAACATATACCCAACTGCCCCAGCAAACCATACAGTGGGCCAGGGAGTATTTGCAGCAGCACGCCGTTGATTGGATAGGCCCGACGGACGGAAGGGTGCCTACCCGTTCGGCAGTTTATGCGGTGCATGAGCTGCTGGCGGCGGACGATTTTCAATATACGGCCTCACCGGGGCCGGTTCCCCAAGGGGAAGATTTCGCGCGCTATTTTTTAGAAACCAGCAAAAGAGGCTACTGCGTGCATTATGCCACAGCCGCTGCGGTGCTGCTGCGCGCCATGGGTGTGCCCACGCGCTATGTGGAAGGGTTTGTGGTAACCTATAACGATTTAGAGCCCTTCTATTCCGAGGGGAACACCGTTATCGATATTCCCGACAGCAACGCCCACGCTTGGGTAGAAATTTATATCGACGGCTACGGTTGGGCGCCGGTGGAGTTTACCCCGGGCTACGATGGTTTTTACACCAATCCGCCGCCGGAGGATGCGCCGCCCCAAAGCGAACCGGCCGAAAGCCAAGAAAGCGCCGCGGTTTCTTCCCAGCCGGAGGAAGAGCCGGAATCCTCGCGGCAGCTCGCGCAGGAAGAAACGTCTTCGTTGCGGCAATCCCAGGCGCCGGCAACGTCTTCTCAACCTGAGGTTCAGCAGGCGCAAAGCTATCAATTCCCTTGGGGCGTGTTAGCGGCGCTGGGCGCGGTGGTTCTTGTGGGGTTTGCCCTATGGCTGCGCCGCCGTGTGGTTTGGCGCAGGCGCCTTGCCCGCTGGACGGGGCCTGACGCCAACGCGGCGGTGCTGGATATTTACCGCTATCTGCTGCGGCTGTTGGAATTGCAGGGCAGGTTGCCCCAAGAAGAACAAACGCCCCAGGAGTTGGCGCGCTTGGTGGAAGGCCAGGGCGGAAAAAGCTGCCTGTTCGGCGATCCGGGCTTATTTACCCAGCTAACCGAATTGGCCCAGCAGGCCAGGTTCGGCCGCACGCCGGTGCCCCGCCGTCAGGCCGAAGAAATGGCCGCCTTCGCCCAAAGGGCGCGGCTGGTAACAGAGCGAAAATTGACCGCCGGAAAACGCCTGTTGGCCCGCTATGGCAAGGCGTTGCTGTAGCTTTTATAATTTGCCCGGGGCGCCTTGCGCTTTACGGCTTTTATACAGCAAAGATTTTTACATTTTGAAAAGAGGAATCGATATGAAAACAGAGTTTTTAGGGGCAAGCAACAACGGGGTGTTTTGCGTAGACGGCGTAGATTTGTTTCAGCTAAAATGGCAAACCACCGGCAAATGCGCTGTGGTGCTGGAGCCCGGCAGCAAAACGCCCTATACCTTTTCGGTTTATGAGGCCCAGCAGGGCGAAAGAAGCTTTTGCTTTGCCGCTGGGGAATTACGGCCGGGGGAATGGTCCTTTTATGAAATGGTAGAAGAATAATTCCGGCCCGTTTTGTAGGAGACACGTTTTGTATTTTCCAATAAAATCCTTGCCAAATGCTGTGCATACTGTTTCCATTCCTGCGGATAATAGAACCAATGATTTTAAAAACCGCAGGAGGATATTATAGATGAAAGCAACTGGAATCGTTAGACGCATTGACGACCTGGGCAGGGTGGTAATCCCCAAAGAGATCCGCAGAACCCTGCGAATCCGGGAGGGGGATCCGTTGGAAATTTATACCGATACCGACGGCGAGGTTATTTTTAAAAAGTATTCCCCCGTGGGCGAGATGACCCCTTGTGCCGCCCAGTACGCCGAAGTGATGTCCCGCACGGCGGGCATGCCGGTGCTGATTACCGATAGGGATCATGTGGTGGCGGCGGCGGGCGTTTCAAAAAAGGAGTATCAAGAGCGCCGGGTGACCTCGGTGTTAGAAGAGCTGATGGAAACCCGCCGGGGATTTGCCGCCCGCAAAGGAGATACCACCGTTATGCAGCCGGTGGAGGGGGCGGAACGCCCCGCCGTGGTGGCTTATCCCATTATTGCGGCAGGGGATGTGACCGGGGCGGTCATCCTGCTGGAAGGGGAAGGCCACGCTTTGCCCGGCGAAGCGGAGATTAAGCTGGTGCAAACAGCGGCTGCCTTTTTGGGCCGTCAGATGGAGGAATAATCGTCCATTGTGCGGGTAAGGCGGGGCGGCAGCCCCGCCTTTTTTGCGTAGCGCAGCCGGGCCCGGCTGCGCTACGCAAGACAAAAGGGTCAAATACAATTGAACTTTCGCGCTGCTCGGCGCGCCGGCATCCATAGAAGATTGTGCGCCGCTTGGCTGGGCTCATTTTGTGCCTAAATATCCAGCCTATGGTAGAAAACAACAAGATATTGCATGGCAATACCCCAAGGGGTAGTATTATAATAAAAAATATTATATAATTATAAAAATGCGAAATAAAAAAAGGAAAGCGCGCGGGTGGGTTAATCTGCCGGCGCTGGCGGTAGGGTTTTCATAACGTTTGATGGAGGGATAGGTTTGAGCGATACATATACAATAATAGAAAACCGGTGCTTGGATGAAGAGCGGGCGCTTTACGCGTCGCACCACGCCGAAATTGTCAACTGCCGTTTTGAAGGCCCGGCGGATGGCGAATCCGCTTTGAAAGAAAGCAAGGATATCCGCGTGCGGGATTGCAGCTTCTTTTTGCGCTATCCGTTTTGGCACAATGACCGTGTAGAAATCGCCAGCACCTATATGGCCGATACCTGCCGCGCTGCGCTGTGGTATTCCACCGGTATCACCATACGCCGCGGGGATTTTCACGGCATAAAAGTGCTGCGGGAATGCCGGGATGTGGATATTGCCGAATCGGTGGTGGAATCGGTGGAGTGCGGGTGGTTTTGCCACAACGTTAAGGTCAGCCGTTCCCGCATGTGCGGGGAATACCTGTTTTTTCAAAGCGGCGGGCTAAACATCGATCATCTGCAAATGCAGGGGAAGTATTCCTTTCAATATGTGCAAGGCGGCGAGATCCGGGATTCTTATTTAGACACCAAAGACGCTTTTTGGCACAGCAAGAACATGACGGTGGTAAACAGCGTGGTAAAAGGGGAATATTTGGGCTGGTATTCCGACAATTTGCGCTTGGTCAACTGTAAAATCATCGGCACCCAGCCTTTGTGCTACGCCACCAATCTGACGCTGGAAAACTGCGAGATGATAGGCACCGATCTGTCTTTTGAATACAGCGACGTCAACGCCACCGTAACCAATGTGATAGACAGCGTGAAAAACCCAAAAAGCGGCAGCATCCGCGCCAAGGGCATTGGGGAGATTATCTTTGACGATCACCGCATTGACGCGGGCAACTGCCAAATTCAGCTGGAGCAAGGCTAACTTGCCGGGTTGCGCGGTAGGGGCAAAGGCGCAGGCTTTCTTTTCCGCGTTTGTTTCATCTTTTTGGGCTTGCCGGTATACGGCGGTTCGGGCGCTGTTGTTTGGCGCTGCGCTTTTGCTTCTATTAGCATGTTACGGAATAGAAAGCGGCGGGAACGAAAGGCATAATGACACAAAAAGGGCTGCTGCACCGGTGTGGTGCGGCGGCTTTTTGCGTTTAGCGAAAGAATACTCCCGGTTTTGTTGGAGGCTTTGCCTGCAAACTTATAAAATGCAAAAGAATATTCCATTTTATATTGAATTATTATTGACAAAACACAATACTGAGCGTATGGTTAGGGTGAGGTAGCCGATTGTAGCACAAAGGGGGGCGGCGGTATGGTCTGATTGAAAAAAGCAGCAGTATATTGTGCCCTTTGCGGCGGAATTTAGCTTGCCTGGTGTGAACGATAAACAGCTGAACACCCTAGAGCGGGTAAAGCAGGCCTTTGCCCAGCAGATAGCGGATCACCAGCAGATGATTGAA
>DVJE01000049.1 GCA_018716975.1 Candidatus Gallacutalibacter stercoravium
ACAATTTTCTCGGACATGGTTTGCTGTCTCCTTTCTGAATGGTGTGTCGTGACTTCATTCTACCAGAGGGCTGCAAATCATGTCTCTTTTTTTATCCTTTTTTATTTTGCGAAATATATTATACTTTATCGCGGGGAGACGCTAACGAAGTTTGCTGAATGACAAGTATTAAATCACAAGTGACTGAAAACCTTTAGTGAGAGGTTTTCAGTCACTTGTGATTTAACGTTGCAATAAGATCGTAACAGATGTGCTCTATCTAACATTTGCATACACGAGACACTTGTTCAATTTTTCGTTTTTCTTTCATTTCAATAGCATTTCATAGGTAAAACGCCCCATGGATTTTTTGAGTAGCAACCAGGCCAACAGTGCGCACGCTATGCCCAAAATCAATAGTAGCCAGGTGCTTAAAAGCAGCACCCCTGTAAACTGACCAACTACCAGTAAAATAACTGGGAGGATTAAAAACACCGCGCCCTGCTGAGATTCTTCTACACTTTGAGCCTTCGCGGATCCACGAACAATCAGGGTTACGGCAATCAACGAAATGGCCGGGGAAACCAGTAGCAAGATAATCACCCAACTAACACCGGGCGGCAATAAGTACCCCATGAGGAAGAAAAATTCGATCTCCAGTACCAGCAGCATGATACAAAAAGAAAGCAGCGATACCAGTATACTCAGCAAAAAAGATGCCATCACTTTAGCACGAAAAATTTGTTTAACCGATAGCGGGCAGTAGAGCAAAGTTTCTAATGTATGTTTTTCCTTTTCCCCTACAAAAGAGCTGGCCGCCATAATCGAAGCCGTCATGATAGGGATCATGAGAAAAAACACCGGCAGAATGTAGTTAAGGATTAGCCCGATAAGCGCTTGTTCCAAGTTTTTGGAGCCGGCAGACTGAGGCAGCTGCGCTATAAGCTTTTGCATATCTGGGTCATCCGGCGCAAAATGAACGGCAAGCACAAAAATAGAAGGCAAGATGATGGTGAGGATAAGCGGGACGATTAAAATAGTGGAAAATAACCGTTTGTTGGCTGTAACACTACGAAAGTCTTTTTGAATAATAGCTAGCATGGCACGATTCATTGTTTTTCCTCCTTTCCCTTGTGTGTAAGCGAAAAGTAGATATCCTCCAACGTAGGTTTTCGGGCGGTAACGGTGTAAATCTCTCCGCCGCCCTCCACAATGCGGCGGATTATGCCAGGAATTTCTTCCTCCGAACGAATGTCCATTTCATATTGCCGATGGGAACTTTTCACAAACGCAAGTTCTTTCGGTATGTGGTTGGCACAAACCTGCAAGGTTGTGCCAGAAAGCACTTTTTCCCGCAGCTCATCCAGCGTCCCGGCCGCCAGAAGGAGGCCTTCTTCAATCAGGCCATACCGAGTACAAATTTCTTGGGCATACCGCAGTTGATGCGTGCAAAGAAAAACCGTCGTTCCGTCGTTTTGAGCCAGAGAACGGATCATCTGATTCACATTCTGGGCGCTTTCTGGATCTAACCCAGATGTCGGTTCGTCCAAAAAAAGTACTTTCGGGCGATGGATCAAAGCCCGCGCCAACGAAAGCCGCTGCCGCATACCGGTGGAATATGCCGACAGTTTTTTCTCTTGCGCATCCTCCAATTCCAATTGTTTTAGTAAAACAGAAGCGCGCTTTTGTGCTTCACTGCCGGAGATGCCAAAAACTGCGGCATAAAAGATCAAATTTTGCAGCCCGGTCAGGTTATCGTACATTTGAGCATGCTCGGTTACCACCCCAGATAAAGCGTGGGCCTTTTGCGGGTCTTGCACCGGATCAATTCCCAACACCCGGCAACTTCCTTCAGAGGGGGTGAGCATGCCGTTTAGTAATTTAACGGTGGTAGTTTTTCCCGCTCCGTTAGGGCCGAGAAATCCAAAAACTTCCCCTTGGTTTAAGGAAAGCGTGATTTTCTTAACTGCCTGTTTTCCACCCGGATATGTTTTTGAAAGGTTATTTAAATCAACCGCTTGCATGTTCTTTTCCTTCCTCATTGTTTTTTAAGCGCGAAACCATCCCTTGAAAACGCAGGTCTTTCGCAAAAGCAGTAAAGGCCGGGTTATCCGCAAGGGCTTGCGTCATACTGTGGCGAACAATAGATTCTTTTCTGGGGGGATAGGTGCCTAAGCTTAAGGATGTATCAAACCAGCTGTCTAAAAGATAAAAATAGGAATCCCCATGTAGCCGGAGGGGATAGATCGCACTGGTGGCCAAGCTTGTATATTGCTCCAAAAGAGCCAGGGCTTTTTCTTTTTCTGCAAAAGCAGACCATCCCTGTGCCATGGTAAGATAACAAGATAGCAGTATACCTGGATGCAGTGTGTCCAGGTGAAAAGTGTCTACCAATGCCTGCAAACGAGAGCATGTATGTTCAAATGATTTCCGATCATCCAAACACAGATTCATATAAGAAGATAACAGGTTACAAAGGGTAAGGATACCCTTATAAATTCCAACCTGTAAAGTCTGTTTGGCTTGCTGGATGTTTCCGGTCATTTGGTAAGCAGAAGCCAGCAACGGTTCCGATGGCCCTGTGGTAATTTCGTCGGTATCCAGCAGTTCCAATACCTCCTCCGGATGTTTGAGGAACAGTAAACAGTAGGCTTCCATCTGCACCGCTTCTTTTCCAAGGCCAGGGTCATCGGTTCCATTTTTGACACGGAGGAACAATTCTTTTGCCTCATCAATAATTTGTCTCGTTTCCGATGGATTTGCGGCCAACATGGAATGGTTTACCAGAAGCAAAGCGATTTGAAACAAGAAGGGATAGCAGGAATAATATTTTTTCGCCATTTCCCGGCAATGCTCCAACGCTTCCTCAAAAGGGCAGGAGGCAAACTCCTCTGAAAGCCGGCAATACCATCTCCGAATCTCTGCTTTTTCCATTTGCGGTTTATATCCCATCAATTCATCAATGCTGATGTCGAAATAGGTAGCAAGTCTTGGCAGCATGAGAATATCTGGGTAGGTGGCTCCCGTTTCCCATTTGGAAACGGCCGCCTTAGAAACGCCCATATATTCTGCCAGTTGCTCTTGTGTAATGCCTCGTTTGTGGCGATTTTCTATCAAAACCATACCCAAATTGATTTCCTTCATGGGTTGTACCTCTTTTCTGCCATATTATATGGTATCCTTTGCCCAAATACAATGGAGCATTTTTCAACTTTCATTAAAAAAGTTTCCTACAACGAAACTTTTGGATCTTTTAAAGTAGGCGTCCTACAGAGTAGGACGCCTCGGAATTAACAAAAAGGAAATCGTGGATCTTTTTTAAATTGGCATCGGTCGGGATTCCCTTCGGCTTTGTAAATATGGTGCTGTTTCAAGTCATAGAGGACCGACCAAACGGTATCTTTCCCGGTTTTTCTGTCATACTGGCAAAGAAACCCATCTTTTCCCGACAATAAAGCTTTTGCATCTTTTAGCTCCATAAAAACAGCCTTACAGCTCAATACACGAAGCAAGGTCTGGTATCTTGGTTCTGCCTCCCAGTTATCGATACCAGGTTGGTTTTTTAGCGCCAAGCTTGCTGAATGAAACAGATTTGTTGCGCAGACATAGGGCTGTTCCTTTGTGGGGCGGATAACTTGTAAACTGCCGGCGCAGCATTCTAATACGGCGATGTCCCCTTGCGAATCGGCCACAGTGAACGTTTGCGCGGAGCCAATGGGCAGTTTTTTTATCCAGCGGATAACTTCTTCGGTTTTGCTGCATTTTTCTAGAAAGAAGCGCAGCAGAAGCCCTGCGTTCATGCCGGGTTGAGTAGAAAGGGGATAAATAGAAGTTAACCCTACTGCCAATCCTTGCTCGTTTACGCCGTCTTCCATTTGTACAAAGGAAGTTGTGTTTCCGGTAAAAGAATAACTTCCTGAAGAAAAACGGTAGATGACATTCCGGTTGTTTTGTTCAAGCGCTGTTAGGAAGTCACTGTTGCGGCCTAAAAGGATCTGCCGTCCATTGGACACAGCAAAGCAGGAACAGCAGCAAGCCGGAGGTATGGCATACATGCTGAATAAAACTGCCTGCAACTCTTCTGGCAAGCAGTTCTGCCCGTCAGAAATCCCGCGAATTTCCTCTATTATCTGCGGAAAATACTTCTGATAAATTGGGAGGCACTCTTTTGCATAGTGAACGCGTTCTTCCGTAATCGGAAAGGGGATGTGGTCTAAAATAAAATTTCTGTGTTTTGCCAGTAGGGAGCCCCACCGAAATCCAATTTCGTAGTGGTTCCCCTTAAAGGTTTCATGATACACTTATAAGCTCTCCTTTTCTTTCTGTAATTGAGAGCTGCCGGCAACTCTGTTAATCAGCGTAACGGAATAAAAAATGATTGTCAAGACCTTAGAAAAAGTACACAACAAACTCGAAAGATAGATTTATAAATGCAAAAAATGAGTTAAATATAAACCGGCTGTCCATACGCAATAAAATTATCATTCCTTTCTACCCCTAGGGCGTGTGTTAGTTACAGTACCACTCCATCCAACTGGGCAACACAAGTTTATACGCCGATACTGATAACACAGGCAGATAAGAACTCGTGTTCTACTTGTTGGTTATTATGACTTCTTGTTGTACATAGTAGATAGAGAGTGTGTGATTCTAAATTAGATACAACTAACCGGTTGTGACACATCTGTTTGCATTAAGCAAACTCTTTGTGCCGCAAGCAATTTTATTAAAATTCATTCTAGCCTTACCGCTACAAACATAATTATGATACGCGGGCCATATCGTTTGATAAGGCGACGGATAAGAATAGAGAGGGCGGTGTGGGCTTTGTTTGTTATTTTAAAGAAAAAACATATGATATTCGCGGTTGTTTGTTGTCTGCTATTGTTTGCAGTTCCCTTAATTTGCGGCTCTATTCCGCCGCAAGCAGTTACTGTATCGGCAACCACCAGCACCAACTGGGGGTTAAGCTTTCAAGAAGAAGGAAAGACACCCACCGGGAATGCTACGGCTGAATTTTTGCGGCAATACGATGCTTATTATGCAGGCAACAGCGAAGAAAAGAAAATTTACCTGACGTTTGATGCTGGATATGAAAACGGCTATACGCCTGCCATTTTAGACGTGCTAAAAAAACATAACGTAAAAGCAGCTTTTTTTATCGTGGGCAATTATCTTGAAACCAGTCCGGATTTGGTAAAGCGTATGGTTGCAGAAGGACACATTGTGGGTAACCACACCTACCATCACCCAGATATGTCACAAATTTCTGATGCGCAAGCGCTAAAAAAAGAATTATCCGATTTAGAGGAACTTTATCTGCAAACAACCGGCCAAGAAATGCCCAAGTTTTACCGTCCGCCTCAGGGCAAGTACAGTGAAAATAATTTAAAGTGCGCCCAAGAGCTTGGCTACAACACAATCTTTTGGAGTTTGGCCTATGTGGATTGGTATGTAGATAAACAACCTACCAAAGAGCAGGCCTTTTCCAAGCTTCTGCCGCGCATCCATCCCGGAGCGATTGTGTTGCTGCACAGCACCTCAAAGACAAATGCCGAAATATTAGATGAGCTGCTCACCAAATGGGAAGAGCAAGGCTATACCTTTGGTACGCTCTATGAATTGTGCCAATAAAGGAGTAAAAATCTTGTTAAAACAAAGACGGGAACGACGCGAGAAAAAAATAAAAAAGAAAATTACCCGCCCGGATTGCTGGTATTACATCGCAGCTTTGGCAGGCTGTGCTATTTTTGCCTTATTGATGTTGCGGGCCTTTTCTGCGGTAGATACCCAGGTGTCGGCGCAAGCCCAAGAATATCGTCCGGTTATTATCATAGATGCAGGTCACGGTGGTGAAGATGGGGGAGCGTCAAGCAAATCCGGGGTATTGGAAAAGGATATCAATTTGGCTATCGCTTTGCAGCTGCGGGAATATCTATCGGCTACTGGTCTTGAAGTGGTCATGACCCGAGAATACGACCGATCCATCTATGATTCGGGATTGGACACGATACGGCAAAAGAAAGTTTCAGATCTGCACAACCGTCTTGCCCTGATACAACAATACCCGGGGTGCCTGTTTATCAGCATACATCAAAATCAATTTAGCGATAGTCAGTACAGCGGCGCGCAGGTATTTTACTCTGCCAACCACCCACAGAGCAAAGAGCTGGCAGAACACTTGCGAAGCGCGATTGTGGGATTATTGCAGCCGGAAAACAAGAGAGAATGTAAGCAGGCGGAAAAATCTATTTATTTGATGCACAACGCCCAAGAGGTTGCCGTCTTGGTGGAGTGCGGATTTCTGTCGAATCCCCAAGAAGCCGCGCAATTGAGCAGCGAAGATTATCAAAAGCAAATGGCCTTTGCAATTTATTGCGGCATTTTAGATTATTGGCGCGGCCAGGCGGGTTAACCGTTGGCCGCGTTGCTTTTTGCGCAGGGGTATGTTACACTTTTTGTAAGAATTGGTGTAGTTATTATGTCATGTAGCAGTTGCGCTTTGAGGAGTTGAAAAGAAAAATGCCTGCAAAAAGCAAGAGTTTATATGTTTGCAGTGAATGCGGTTTTGAATCGGCCAAATGGTATGGAAAATGCCCGGGTTGTGGGCAATGGAATACAATGAACGAGGAAGTGCGGCAGATAGAACCCGCTGCGAAAGCCGCGGTGCGTTCTGAGCAATACAGAGAACGCGTGCGCCCGTTGCTGCTTCGCGATATCGCCTTGCAGGACGAACAACGCTACCATACCGGGTTAAGCGAGCTAGACCGTGTGCTGGGCGGAGGAATTGTAAAAGGCTCTATTGTGTTGTTGGGAGGAGATCCCGGCATCGGCAAGTCCACTATCTTATTACAGATTTGCCAATACTTGGGGCAGCAGCTGCGTATTTTATATGTATCGGGTGAGGAATCTCAACGGCAGCTTAAACTACGTGCCGCACGGTTGCATGTGGATAGCGATAATCTCTATGTTATGGCAGAAACCGATATAGAAAGCATTATAGAGCAGATAAAAGCCGATAAGCCGGACGTTGTTATGATCGACTCTATCCAAACAATGAATTTATCGCAGCTAAATTCATCGCCCGGCAGCGTTACGCAGGTTCGAGAATGCACAAACGCTTTAATGCGCACAGGCAAGTCTTTAGAAATCCCCATATTTATCGTAGGGCATGTTAACAAAGACGGCGCTATTGCCGGCCCCAAGGTTCTGGAGCATATTGTTGACGCCGTTTTGTATTTTGAAGGTGACCGGCAAATGACCTATCGAATCTTGCGGGCTGTAAAAAATCGTTATGGTTCCACCAATGAAATCGGCGTTTTTCAAATGGAAGGCAACGGCCTTCAAGAAGTGGAAAATCCCTCTATGCTGTTACTATCCGGCCGGCCTAAAAACGTTTCAGGCACTTGCGTGGCCTGTTCAATGGAGGGAACGCGCCCCATCTTGGCAGAAATACAGGGGTTGGCCACAGCCAGCAGTTTTGGCAATCCCCGGCGTATGGCTACTGGATTTGACTACAACCGTCTCTCTTTGATTTTGGCCGTATTGGAAAAAAGGGCCGGCTATTTCTTTTCTAATGTAGATGCTTATTTAAATGTGGTGGGCGGCTTGCGTTTAGATGAGCCTGCCACAGATTTAGCAGTGGCAATGGCGCTGGTATCCAGCTTAAAGGACGTTGCTTTGTCGGAGGACGCCGTGGCGTTTGGCGAGGTTGGGTTAGCGGGAGAAATCCGCTCGGTTCCACATGCTTTGGCCCGGGTGCGAGAGGCTGCCCGCCTGGGCTTTCGCACTTGTATATTGCCGCGCAGTAATCTAAAATCCATACCGGAGGCAGAACGTCAGTCCATTCAACTATACGGTGTGCGGGACGTTAGAGAGGCTTTTGCTTGCCTAACTGGGGATTCTGCCCATTCCCGGGTTTAAAAACGCTTCGTCTTTCTGTTGGTAAATGAGATGCTTTTATATAGTGCACACAGCCGCCTCTATGGTTTGTTACGGCGGAAGGCGTATCTAAGTTGCAATATCCTTCCGCCTGATAGATACAATCTTCGTCGCAGGGAATCAAGCTCATAGATCAAAGCGCCACCGTTCTTTGATAATATGGTTTTGTATTATCTTGAAGGGAAAGCGTCAAAATATTCATAAAATAATCGATTTTCTCGCTCATAAAACCCCCTATCTGAAACAGAATAGCAAAGGACGTTTTGCTTTTTATGTTAGGGGGAGATGCTATGAAAAAATACTGGGCGCTTTTTTCTGTTACAGTTGTGGCGCTCTTAGCGGTTTTTGCCGGTGGGAATTACTTTAAAGGGCAAATCGTAAAGGTAACCACCACCACATTGGCCCCAATCGATGTGCAAGAAACCATCAATTGCTCGGGCAAAGTAGAAACGGCAACCAAAAAGAATATTTATGTGCCGGTTCCTTCCATTACTGAGGAAGTATACGTAGAAGTGGGGGATTGGGTAGAAGCGGGGGAAACCTTGCTGTGTGTTTCCGGGCAGGTTTCAGATTCTGAAACAGCCGTGCCCAATTTACCGGATCTAGACTATTCGGAGATTGATTCTTTAGAAGAAGCGCAGCAGGTTTATAATGATCTTTTGGCAAGCGGCGCACTTACGCAAAATAACGTGTCGTCAAGCCAGCAGCCTACCAGCGATGGAACTTTAACCGCCATTACGGCTCCCATAAACGGCGTTATTACGGCAATTAATGTGGAGCCGAACGACACGGCGCAAGAGATGGAGCCGGTTATGGTGATCTCCAACGGCCATGCTTTGCAGGTATCGCTATCGGTTAATGAATCACAGATTTCTGCACTAGAAGTGGGGCAGAAGGCAATGGTAACCGGCTCTGGCTTTCAAGGTTCCACCTATACGGGAACTGTGAAGCAAATAGCGGATGTCGCCACACAATCGGTCAATACCAGCGGCCAAGAAACCGTAGTGCGCGTGGTAGTAGCGGTGGATGACCCCGGCGAGGATATTAAGCCGGGGTTTACCGCGAAATGCAAAATTGTTACCGATAACGATACAGGGCTTTTAGTAGCCCCGTATGAATCTGTGCGTGCCGACAGTGACGGAGCTGAATATGTTTACGTTGAACAGGAAGGGCGCGCGGTGAAGACTTATATTACCACTGGCCGGGAATTTGAGCAAGGTTTTGAAATAACCCAGGGGTTAGATGCAGGAGCCAAAATCATTTTGTCGCCCGACTCCGTTTGGGACGGCGCCCATGTATTGAATCAGGGTACCGTAGAGCAAGAAAGCGCGGTGCAATCCGATGTTTGATGCAATCAAATGCGCCGTGCGCAACTTAGGGCGCAAAAAAATGCGCAGCGGCTTAACAATTTTAGGTATTGCCATTGGGGTAGCTTCGGTGGTTACCATAGGAAATATCAGCGAATGTGGATCTTCTGCGGTGGGAAACGAATTAGATAGCCTTGGTTTGGGTGGGCTAACCATATCTGCCGATACGCAGGCGGTTCCGGCGGCGGCCCTTGCCAGTGAGGAGTTAGAAGCGGTGCAATCCTCGCAATATGTGGAGCAGGCCATGCCGGTTGTGGTGCAAAACACAGAAGTATATAGCCGAAATTCGCAGCTGGACGCGCTGGTTTGGGGCGTAGACGGCAAAGCCAATCAAGTGATCTCTTTACAAGTGATATATGGCAGAACCATTAGCAATGCCGACGTGCGCGCGAACAGCAACGTTTGTATGGTGGACGAAACCTTCGCCCGCAACGCTTATAGCCGGGAAAATATTGTAGGAAAAAAGATTTCTATATTATGTGGCGGAACAGTGGAAGAGTTTGAAGTGGTAGGCGTGGTAAAAACCGGAAGCGGTTTGTTGCAAAATTTGATTGGCGATTATATTCCCAACTTTGTCTACATGCCCTATACCACCATGCAAGCCGCCACCGGTAAACGCTCTTTTGATCAAATTGCGGTCCGCACAGTAGACGGGTGCGATACAGACGTAGCGGGGGAGGATATTTTACAAGCGCTGCACCGCGCCACCGGTTTATCAGAGGGATTCGCCGCCAATAATTTAGTCAAACAGAAAGACGGCCTCACCAATTTGCTAAATATTGTCACGTTGGTTTTATCAGCGGTTGGGGCCATTTCTTTATTAGTAGCCAGCTTAAGCATTATGACGGTAATGTTGGTATCGGTAAATGAACGCACGCGAGAAATTGGTATAAAAAAATCTATCGGTGCGCGCCGGGGTGATATTATGTTTGAATTTCTGATGGAGGCTATGGTGCTTTCATTAATAGGCTGCATAGCTGGTTTACTCGTAGGCAGTATTGTCTCCTTTGCAGGCGCAGGATATTTTCACATTTCTTTATCCTTCCGCTGGGATATTGCCATAGTAGCCTGCGCATTTTCTGTTCTTACAGGTATGATATTTGGGGTGTATCCCGCTGCAAAAGCTTCGAATATGCGGCCTGTGGATGCTCTACGTCTGGAGTGAATTATTTGTCAAGAACTCAATTTGTTCGTATACCCAACTTGCCGGAACATAATGTGGCGGCTGCCGTTGTTTCCGGCGTACATAATCAAGAAATGGCGACCATTCGCAATAACCTGAGGGAAGCTGGGATTTATCCCATTAGAACGTATGTTCATAAAACGATTCAACCTCCGGTTGCAGCTCACGCAGACATGCTATGCCACCATTTTGGAAAAAATACGTTTTTATTGGCGTTAGAATCCAATGCAATCAGCCGGTTAAGCCATCGCTTAAAGCAGCTTGGTGCACAGCTGCTTTATACCGAAAAACATCTACAGGCCCAATATCCGGCAGACGTTGGGCTAAACGGCGCCAGGGTCGGTAACCGGCTCTTTGGTAATATAAATGCGCTGGATCCGGTTTTATTACAAATTTACCGGCAAAACGGTATCGCGATTTACCACACGCAGCAAGGATATGCCAAATGTAACACAGCTGTGGTAGACAGCAATTCGGTTATTACAGAAGATCCTTCAGTCGCCACAGCATGCCAAACATGCGGTGTTCAGGTGCTGAAAATACGGCCCGGATATGTGCGCTTGCCGGGCTATCCGTATGGTTTTATCGGTGGAGCCTGCGGGCTTATTGGGCCAAAACAGTTAGCATTTTGCGGCGATATCCGCCGGCATCCTGATTATCCGGCAATTCATTCTTTTTTGCAACAGCGTCATATTGATGAGATTTGTCTGGCTGATTTTTCATTACTGGATATCGGCGGGATTTTACCGGTATTAGAATATATCCCATAAAATTTATTTTCGCCTCCCCTTAACTTCGCAAAATTTTAATTTTGCGAAGTTGATTATACGTTCGTAATCCTGTATAATAAATCTATCGTGTTCACCCTCATCCTGCTTTGAAACGGGAGGCATTTATTTTGAACAGCCAAATTTTACAAGAGGCTCCCGAAATTATCCGTGGCTTTCTTGGTTATATGCAAACGATCAAAGGAAAATCTGCCAAAACGGTAGAGGAATATTATTTGGATCTGCGAACCTTCTTTCGCTATTATAAACAAGCCAAGGGCTTGGCCCCAAAAGATTGCCCGTTAGAAGAGATTAGCATTGCAGACGTAGATTTAGATTTAATCCGTCAGGTAACGTTGACCGACGTTTTTGAATTTATGAATTATGTTATGAGTGAACGGGAAAATACGGCGGCTACACGTGCGCGTAAATCCTCTAGCCTGCGCATGTTTTTCAAATATCTAACCAACAAAACCGGTCAGTTGGAATACAATCCCCTACTGGAACTGGATACACCTAAGTTAAAAAAATCGTTACCGAAGTATTTAACCTTAGAACAAAGCTTAGAACTACTAAACAGCGTAGACGGCCCCTATAAAGAACGAGATTACTGTATCCTCACTTTGTTTTTAAACTGCGGCATGCGCCTATCAGAGTTGGTTGGCCTTAATGTTGGCGATGTGCGGTTAGAAGAAAAAACTTTAAAAGTGACAGGCAAAGGCAATAAAGAACGGGTTATTTATATGAACGACGCCTGTATCACTGCCTTAAAGCGTTATTTAGCGGTCCGTCCCGTAGACGGTGTTTACCATCCCGATAGAAACGCGCTGTTTTTTAGCCATTTGAAAAAACGCATGGGTGTTCGGGGCGTTCAGCTCATGGTAGAAAAATATTTAGAAAAAGCAGGTTTAGGCGGGCAGGGTTATTCTGTGCATAAGCTCCGGCATACGGCTGCCACCTTGATGTATCAGCACGGCAATGTGGATATACGCGTGTTAAAGGATATTTTGGGCCACGAGAATTTGGGAACCACCGAGATTTATACACATTTATCTGACGAACAAATGGCCAAAGCTGCGGCCTCTAACCCATTGGCTAAGGTAAAGCCTCGTTAATTCGGCGTTCTCTTGAAAAATTTTTTGATTACGGGTATAAAAGTGGTTGATCGAAAAGGGATAAGGATGTTATATTTTTATTAAATGCCCTACTCCCTGACGTGGTGCAGGGCATGTTTTAGTTTTATGGAGGAAAGGGGACGCGCATTAATGAATATTGCCTTAATTATCGCCGGTGGCAGCGGGCAACGAATGCACCAAGATATTCCCAAACAATTTATCAATGTGGACGATAAACCAATTATTATTTATACGTTAGAGGCTTTTCAACGCCATCCCGATATTGATGCCATTGCAGTGGTTTGTTTAGAAGGATGGCATGAAATATTAAGCGCCTATGCCAAACAGTTTAATATATCCAAACTTGTG
>DVJE01000050.1 GCA_018716975.1 Candidatus Gallacutalibacter stercoravium
AATCCGACGACAGCCATATGTGCACATATACTTCCCACTGTTACGACATGCTTGAATCTGTCCCACCAAAAGGGTCTCGCGATTTGACTGCTTGCTTCGCTTTCGGAAACTGTAATATCCGCTGCGTGATATATCAAAGAAACGGCACATAGAAACAACCGGATACTTGGATGCATATCTTTGTATGATTCCATATTTGACTTGAGCCCTCACCTCCTTTCGGCTGCTTTGAGAAAATCCCGCAGCAGTTCATTTTCCATTCGAAGCTGTTTCACTTCTTTTTCTAACGCTGATAGTGTGGTTGGTATTTGCTTAGCTGGTCTCCCACGTCGTTTTGGAATACGTTCCTGCTCTTTTTGAGCTTTGCGTCTTGGCCTTCTCAAACATTCTTTGACCTGTTCTTTTGTAAATCCAAACTTTTCTCCGATCTCCCGGCAGCTATGTCCTTCCTGATGCATCTGCTTCATTTCTTCATAGTACTGTTTGATATGGGTATAGCTTCTTGCCATATTCAAATTCACCCCCGTTGTAGTTCTATCCTACTCCGGGGGTGGTTTCTTTGCAACTGTCCTTTTGGGGCGGAATAGTTCAGAGCAGAGCGGTTTTCTTTGGGATGTGCCATATCAAATAGTTGAAAAGATAAAGAAATAATCAATTTGTCATGATGTTATAATGTAAATTGCAAAATGTCAATAGCGGTAACAAAAAATATGAAAAGAAATACAAGGCTTGCAAGCCGAAGCTCTTTTTGCTGCCGGCGACATTTGGCCTATACCGTATGTTCCGGATTTATTTGCATTCTTTTTTGTTTCGCCGGATACGAGCGGTTAAATTTCTTCTTCTTGGGGGAATATTCCGCCAATTTAGCGGCGGATAAAGAGACATATGGGTTTGACAGGAAACCGGGCGGCGGTTATAATAAAGGTGGTTTTCTTTGCCCATGGGCAGAGGAAGGCTAGACTGTCCGGGGAGCCGGGCCCAAGGGCCGGCTGAGAGGGGGCGTTGCCCCGACCCGCTGAACCTGACGCGGTTAGCACCGCCGTAGGCAGACAGCATAGGGCAGGGGGATCCCCTGTGTTTGCTCTTTTATGTCTATGTTTGGTGCCGCACCCGTGTGGGTGCGTTTTTTATTGTAGTTTGATATGCGGCGCGGCCGTTAAGGGGGCGGCGCATAGATGCACGGAAAGGATGAAGAAAATGCAAACCGTTGATAGGCCGTATGCAACCCAAATGGATGCCGCCCGGCGCGGTATTGTGACCAAAGAGATAGAAGCTGTGGCCCGTAAGGAGCGCATAGAGGTAGAGAAACTAATGCCTCTGGTGGCCAGCGGCAAGGTAGCTATACCGGCCAATAAAAATCATACCTGTCTGGATCCCGAAGGTATCGGCAGCATGCTGCGCACCAAGATTAACTGCAACCTGGGCGTTTCTAAGGATTGCAAAGATTACGACGTAGAGATGCAAAAGGTGTTAAGTGCCGTTGAGCTGGGCGCGCACGCCATTATGGATTTAAGCTCCCACGGCGATACGCGGCCCTTCCGCCGCAAGCTGACCGCCGAGTGCCCCGCCATGATAGGCACTGTGCCGGTATACGATTCGGTGATCCATTTTCAGCGCCCGTTGGATGAGCTGTCTGCCCAAGATTTTATCCAAGTGGTGCGGGATCATGCCAAAGACGGCGTGGATTTTGTAACGCTGCATTGCGGCATCACCCGCAAAACCATTGAGCAAATTAAGAAGAATAAACGGCAGATGAACATTGTTTCTCGCGGCGGATCGTTGGTATTTGCCTGGATGACCATGACGGGCAACGAGAATCCCTTTTATGAGTATTACGATGAAATTTTGGATATCTGCCGGGAGTACGACGTCACCATCAGCTTGGGCGACGCCTGCCGCCCGGGCTGCATTGAGGATGCGTCGGACGTGTGCCAGATAGAAGAGCTGGTGCGCCTGGGTGAGCTGACCCAGCGCGCTTGGGATAGGGACGTGCAGGTGATGGTGGAAGGCCCCGGCCACATGCCTATGGATCAGATAGCGGCCAATATGAAGTTGCAAAGCACCATCTGCAAGGGCGCGCCTTTTTATGTGCTGGGGCCGTTGGTAACCGATATTGCCCCCGGCTATGATCATATCACCGCCGCCATCGGCGGCGCCATTGCGGCGGCCAGCGGCGCGGCCTTTTTGTGCTACGTTACCCCGGCCGAGCATTTGGCCTTGCCCAATTTGGACGATGTGAAAGAGGGCATTATCGCTTCTAAAATTGCCGCCCATGCCGCCGATTTGGCCAAAGGGGTGCCCGGCGCCATCGAGGCGGATCACCGCATGGCCCAGGCTAGGCGTAAGCTGGACTGGGAAGCCCAGTTTGAAGTGGCAATTGATAGTGAAAAAGCCCGCCGTTATCGCGAAAACGCCAAGCCGGAGAATGACGATACCTGCTCTATGTGCGGTAAATTCTGTGCTGTGCGCAGCATGAATAAGGCATTAAACGGGGAATACATCGATATTCTGTGATGGCGGGATTTGTTGCCCATTGATAAGCGAAGAATAGAAAGTAAAAATCCACGGGGCAAGCGTTCACATGACGCTTGCCCCGTGGATTTTATGTATTTTACAAAAGAAAGGGCTGTTAAACGGTTCGGCCTAAAAACTGCCAGGCGCCTTCATATTCCCCGACACGCACCTCGGCTTTTAAGGATTCGCACTGACGTTTGAGTTCATCCGCCTGGGAAGTTACCGCCTCGATACGCTGTTGCAGCTCCTGATAAGTGGCGATGGTCTGCCGCGCCACGGCGTCGGTGCGCCGGTAGGCCACCACTTGACTGTGCAGGGCACTGGCAAGCTCGCTGTTTACATATTGCTCTTTTAAAGCAGTGTAGGCGCGCTCTACCGATTGACGCAGAGGAATTAGGTTCGATATCATGGCAACTTTGTTGTGTGGGTTAGATTCATCATTAAAACGTTGACGTTGCTGGTCATACTGCTGTTGAGCTGCATTCAAATTTTGCTGTAGTGGCGCGGCGGCAGTATCCATAGCGCTGATTTGCTGTTGAATATTGTCGGCGGTTTCCTTCATAGAGGCTACAAATCGGCTGGTTTCCTCCTGCTGGCTCTGCAGCTGGGCCTGAATGTCGTTGGCGGCTTGCCGCAAACCGGCTTGGTTAATCTTATTGCGCAGCTCATCGTCCAACGCCCGGCATACCCGTTCCACCTGCTCCAGAACGGCAGTATGCACGGCTTCATAAGTTTTTTTCAACTCTGGCTTAGCGAAGCGAATGGCGTTTTTATAAGCGATTTCGTCGTTAAATAGCTTGCCGCGTTTGATGAGATCCTCCGCCGTACGGCACTTGCGGCGGCACAGCAGCAATCCCCAGTAAGCCTGGGCGTTTTCAGGAGCTTTATCCAGTGCGCGGTTGTAGTAAGTAGCGGCTTCGTCGAATTGACCGTTGTCCAAAAAGATATCTGCCCGCTTTAGCAGGGGCTGAACCTCCTGCTGGCCCGGCTGAGAGGTTGGAGCAGCAGAAGCCGCCGCAACAGCGGCCTGACCGCCGGTGCGGCTTGCCGTTAATTTTTGAATATACTCCAGCAGCTGCAATTCCCCCACCGGTGTGCCCATATTTACCGCTTGCAGCGAGGCAATTTCACGGGGAAAATCTATTTCGGGAATCAAATCCCAATAAGCGGGAATAAGGGTTTTTTCTTCTCCTTTATTGATGAGCTCTAAATACCGGGCCCATTCGTTTTTTACCCATGGTGCTGTAAAATATTCCGGCTTGGAACCCAGCAACACCATCACCCGCGCACTATGCAGGGCGGAAAAAATAATGGGCTCGTAATTTTTACCCAGAGGCAGCGATTCAGGCGCATAAAAGGTGCGGATCCCCCGGGCGGTGAGCTTATCGTACAACGAACGGGCGCGAAAGCTGTCCATCGTCCGCTCGCCTTCGTCTTGCTCCTTGTAGCTGATAAAAACATCAAAGCGCTCCTGCTTGGCAGCGATGGAAAGAATCTCTTGCATAATGGAGTCAATTTCCTTTGCCTGCTGCTCGTAGCGCACCTTGGCGTCGGGATCGGCGCGGCTGATTACATTTTGATAATCGGGGTCGTTTAAAATGGAGCCGTATTTGGCGCGGTGGCAGGTGGGAATATAACGCCCGGTGGCAGGATCTTTGACATATTCAATGCCGTATTTACATAACAGCAGACCCCAGTAGGCCTCTGCGTCGGTACCATCTTCGGCTATTACTTTTTCATAAACCGAGATAGCCCGGTCAAATTCGCTGTTCACGCGCAGGTCATTGGCCCGATTGTGCATGTTGGCTAAGCGTTCGTCTTGATCGTTGGGCAATGTCCACAGGGAATCGCAGGAATCACACACGGCAGTTTTGCCGTCCTGATTAGGCACAAGGTTACCGCCGCACATTTTACATTTAAATACCGCCATTCTTCCTTCTCCTCATTTCAGAATTTTGCACTTTGCGTTGCGTTCCTTTAGTGCGTTGCGTATGTCGTTGCACAGCGGGGTTGCCTCTTGGCTTCTGCCCTCGCGCAGGCAGGCGCCCAAATAGGCTATCTGGTTTATCAGATAGTTCTCCATCTGCGCCAAAGCTTCGTGGCTGACGGGGTCGCTGTAACGCAGCTCTTCCGCAAGGCTTTTTAGATCTTTTTGTAAGCCGGCGTCTTGGGCGTAGGGCAGCAGCGCTGCAACGTCTGTGGAAAGGTTGCGCACGAAAAATACCTGCTGGTTTTCCTTTTCCTCCATTTTTTCAGCGTGATCCTTGGCGAGCAGGCCGGACACCAAAAAGACGATTTCCACCCCGAGGATCAGAATTTGGATAACAAAGGCCAGTTTAATATCGCAAGCAGGGAAAAGCATGATGATGGAGGCGGCTACCAGCTCCACCACTAAATAGACCCCGGCGCTGCGGCTGATGGGGTAACCTAAAAACAGATCACGCGGGATAATGCCGTTTTTGCCATAGACCAAAAACGTAACCAAAAGCTGCATGCCGAAAGCTACAAGCACAAATAAATAAGAGCACCAGAAGGAAGGGGTGGTTTGCACGCCGCCAATTAAGACAAACAGGACTAAGTTGTAAATTAGAAACCCGGTCAACCAACCGATGGCGCCCAGAATATATTTTTTGTTCATTTTCATCGCGCGGTTACCTCCTATCCAATCAATACGCCGGAAAACCAGCGGGGTTAGGCATCACCATTACCGGTGTATTCATCAATTTTTTTCTGTAGCTCCTGAAGCTTTTGAAAAGAAACCCGTTCCAAATTTTGCAAGGCGGCACTGGCTTCGGTTAAGGATTGGTGGGTGGATTCCCATTCTTCCTTCGCCTCGTCAATGTTGGTCTGCCAGGTATCGCAGACGACAACAAGCCCAGCCTGCTGCGATTCCTCGCTTTTCGCTTTTGCCGCAGCGTGTTGGGCTGCCAGTACCTTTTGTGCAGAAATACCACGGACAACTCCTGTAAGCACACCAATGGCCGTGCCAATGATTTCTACATAAAGGCAAGTTTGAAAAGTAAAATACTCTGATTCGGAAATTGTTTGGCAAACACCGAATACGCAGGCATTGCCTAATATTTCAGTGCAGCCTTCCCCTAGGCAGGCCCCAAACGCGCAAAGCACAACAAAGGCAATGAGTAAAATTGCCGTGGTAATAGCTCCAGCAAACAGTCCTTTGAGTATTCCAGTAAAAACCTTCATTTTTCCCTCCGCACCTCATTTGTGATTAATTAAACAGCGGCTTCCTTCACACACAAAAAGGAACGCCGACTATAAACCTTTTACCACCCGCTCACCTGTGGGCGGACGAGTTCTGCGCTTTTGCCGCCAATAGAAAAACAACAAAGAAAATAACAGCAACAAACTGACAATCTGGCTGAAGGATATGCCGAAATAGACACCGCGCACCAGATCGCCCCGCATAAACTCCAGAAAAAAGCGGCAAGCCGCGTATGCCGCCAAGTATATTGATATGAGCCGCCCCGCCAGCATCTTTTTACAAAAAAGTGTCAGCATGCTGCCGAAGATAAGCATAAGACATACAGCTTCGATCAGTTGGACGGGGATACAACACTGTGTGCCGGTTGGGCGCACATAACACACAGATAACGGGCCGCTGTATTCCTTGCCGTAGCAGCAGCCCGTAAAGAGGCAGCCCAGCCGCGCCACACCGTGAAACAGCGGAATAAACACCGCCAACACATCCAATTGCGCCTTTTCGTTTATCAGGGCGCCTTTGTGCTTTTTCAGCCAGCGTAAAACCAACCGATAAACCAGCAAAAATCCCAAAATACCGCCGTAGGCTACAAATGCGCTGCGCCCGATATCTTCCAACGTCAGGTTACGCCCTTCATACAGGGCGTTCAGAACTTCTACGAGCAGGCCGAAGAATCGCCCGCCGCCCAACAACCCCAAAAGGGAAAGAACCAGTTGCCAGCCAAACCAGCGCAGATCCTCCCCTTTATGCAGCATTACCAGCGTGGCTGGGAACACCGCCGCCAACAGCCCCAAACCGGCAAAAAAATGATAAGGCGCCACCCCAAAGATATAAAAATCTCCTACGATTACTGTTATCATGTGGCAGCGGGCCCTTCTGGGCGGGGTTTACCGCATTCGTTGCAGAACTTGCCGGTGTTACCGGTTTTTCCGCAGGAACAGTCCCAGCCCTCGGGTTGGGGCGCAGGGCGGGGGTTGCCGCAGTTTTGGCAGAACTTGCCGGTGTTGCCGGTTTGGCCGCAGGGGCAATCCCAGCTTTCGGGCTGGGAAGGACGGGGTTTACCGCAGTTTTGGCAAAACTTGCCGGTGTTGCCAGTTTGGCCGCAGGGGCAATCCCAACTATCGCTTTGCGGCACCGGCTGAGGTTGGCCGCAGTTCTGGCAGAACTTACCGGTGTTGCCTTTTTGCCCGCAGGGGCAATCCCAACCGCCCAGCTGAGTAGAGGCACTTTGCTGTAGGTTTTGCGAGGTGTTAAGCACAGGATCCAGTGCTTCTTTGGTCAGATTCATCACGCCGCCCATCATGCCTAGGCTGACGCCCAAGTTGGCGATATCTCCCAGGCCGCCAACATTAGCGGCCCCGGGATTGGAAACGGCCCCCACGCCTACCTGGCGAGCGGTTTCCTGCTGGTAGGTATAACCCTTCATGCGCATTTCCTGGGCTTCGGCTTCGGCCTGCATTTTATAACTTTCGGCTTCACCGCGGGCGGCGGCCATTTTCATGCGGGCCTCTGTTTCAGCGCGGAGCACCTGCCGCTCCATATCCACCCGTTCCCGTTCTAAGGCGGCGGCACTGGTGACTTTTTTAATTTCTTCTTCTTTGACATTTAAGTACCGATCGGCATACTGCTGGCGCAGACGCTTAAAATTGTCGTCGTCCGGCAGCACCACGGTGGTGACAAAGAACTCCGGCATTTCCAGGCCGTATTCCGCTAAGTATTCGTTAATGCTGACGCGCAACCCCTCCGACAGCAGGGGGAGCTGCTCGTCGATTTCTAGAATATTGATTTGGTTTTGCTTAATAATTTGGGGCAAACGGCTTTTTACCTGGGTTAGGATCATGGGCTTAAAGGATGTTTGAAAGGATACAACGTTGCTGCTGCCGTCGTCCTCCTGCTTCAAACCGATGCTGGTGCCCACCATTTTAACAATCAGCTTGCGGGGGTCGATAACGTGCACATTGAATTGACCGCTGGCCCCTAGCTCAATATGCATGCCGGTGGCCGGATCAAACAGGCGGATTTTGCTATCGGTGCCCCAGCGTAGGCCCATCTGCACCGCCATGTTGATGAAATAAACTTCGGAGTGGAAGGAACCCTCTGTACCGGCCGGAAGTTTATAAAAGTTATTTAAGATAGGCAGGCTTTCGGTTTCTAGGGTATAGCGCCCGGCGGGGAAGAGATCCAGCGCCCGGCCGTTGCGGAATAGCAGCGCTTCCTGCGATTCGTGCACGATGAGCTGCGAGCCCAGGTTAAAATCTTCGATGGGGTGCTTCCATACAAAGACGGAATTATCACCTTCATATTTAATCAGGCTGGCCACGCCGGCCCGCGAAACAGCGCCTTTACCCAGTTGCTGCTGCACGTCAATTACCGTTTCGCACAAAGGGCAGGTATAGGTAGCAGCATTGCGATCAGCCGATAGGGTACAGGCGCAGGTAGGGCAGGTAAAGGAAGCCACCGTTTTACCGTCGCCGGCGTTTAGTTTTTCTTTACAAACGGGGCAAACTGCTTTATCCGCCTTGGATTGGTCGTATACCACTGTGTTGCCGCAGTGGGGACAGACTTTGGTGGCCACCTTATCGGTTTTTACGTGGATGGTATACCCGCAGTCGCAGTCTATTGTTCTTTTGGTAAAAAAGAACAATTTCTTTTGTGTCATGTGATATTTGCCGCAGTTAGGGCATTGGATCACAAAACTTCCCATTGTTTTACGCTCCTTCATTCGGCCATAACGTGTGGCATAGGGTAAAAAACCGTGCCGACGGCCATGGGGTTTCAATGAATCATCAACATACTAGCTATATATGCGCGGGCAGAAGATGTTTTACCTCGTCAAAAATAAAAGCAAAGGGATTTTCCACAAGACACCCGGTAAAATGGTTTGCTTTAAAAATTACTTGGCATAAGTTGAATAGGGGAATGCAAAATCCCCGATGCCGCACGCTGCTTATGCCGTCTTTACTGTCTTTCTTATTATACAGAAGGCAACATCTTTTGACAATATCTTTGGTTAATTCCAAAGCGTTTCCTAAAAATTATGGGACAGAAGCTTGTGAAACCCACTCTTCTTTTTGTTTTAGTTAACAAGGCCGGCGCTTTTTTGCGCCGGCCTTGTTAAGCTTTATTTGTTCTTGTCGCTACTGCGGTTAAGTAGTTTATTGTTTAACCGCCACAATAACATCCCGGCGTATGGCTTGATCCACCCGGTGCTCCAGCTGGTCATAGGGGGGCTCCAATAGCACATATAGCCCGCCCTTTTCTAAAACGGAGGCCAAATCAGCCTTGGGCAGCACAAAGGTGTTCCAAGCCAGGGCAATAGCGCCCCCGGTTTTGAGCACGCGGCTCCAAGCGGGCAGGCAGGCCTTTACCAATTCCAAGGGGTTGCGGGTGAGAGAGGAGCCCTGACCGGGAGAGGTAACGTTGCCGTGGGCGATGCCGTAGGGTAAGTCGCCTACCAGCAGATGAAAGCTGTTTTTCTTAAAGTACCGGTCGGTATACCGGGCGTCGCCTGCCACCAGCGTTAGTTCCTGGGGACCTCCAGGGGTTTTAAAGGATTCTTTGTTGGGGGCAAAGGCAAAACGGCTTACCGCCGAAGAAAAGGATTTATGTTCCCCTGAAAGGCGCTCTTGTTTGAGCGAAAACTTGTAGCGGGCGGTTTCTAAATATTTTTTAAAATACACCTGGGCCTCGTGCACGGCCTTGGCGTTTTGTTCCACCCCGCTTACCGAACATCCCAACACCAGCCCCTCAAATAAAGTGGTGCCTTTGCCTGCGACGGGATCCAGCAACAAAGGGCGCTTTTCTTTTGCAAAACGGCTGGAATAAAGCGCTAGGTTGATAAGCAGGCGGGTAAATTGCTCGTTGGTTTTGCCGGGGTACTTTAAAATAGAACTCACCATGGGGTCAAAAGCGTCCTGCGTTTTTTCCACCGGCAACAGCCGCACAGCCTCCACGGCATCTTTTCCGCCGTCTTGCTCATACACAGCGTAAACAAACGACAGCCTCCACAGCCGCGCCAGTTCTTCTGTTGTAAGCCGGTGATCCGCTGTAAAAACGTAATAAGGCAGCCCGGCGATGGACTCCCGGCGAAAGCTGTTGCAGCCGGTGGAAAAGGTGCGGCAGCAAAGGGTAAGCTCTGCCAGGCACAGCTGTGTTGCCTGCTCTAAATAAACCCGGCTGTGGCCCGGGTTGGCCAGTATCACGTATTCCATAAAATTACGCCCTTTCTGTTTGCGCTCATATGAAAAAGGTTAACCGTCAGCCCCTTGTGCTTTTACCGGGAGAGGCAGCAGCCCGCTTGGCAGGCGGCTTTGGCGGTTGTTTTTGTTGCGGATGCGCCGCCGGTTTGCCAACCGGCTTTTTTGCAGCCTGCGCAATGGGCGGCTTATTCGCTTGCTTGGCGGCAGGCTGCTCGGGCGGCTTGGGGGTGGCGCCGGTGGATTTGCCGGTGCCTTGCGGGCGCTGGCTGGCCTGCAGGATGGCGAACACCTGGCGCAACACATCCAACGGCTCTTCGCTGTTTAGACGCACGGAGATATAGGGTTTTGCCGCGGCATTCACCAAAACACGGCCCCGCATGGCGGCAGTAAGGGCGGAAACCTGCTGCATATCGATTTTGTGCTGATACAGCAACAGGCTGCCCGAAGGTTGCTGCTTGATTTCATAAATTCCCAAAGAGGCGGCTGTGTTGCGGATGAGGGCCACATCAATCAGGCCCTTTACCGAAGCAGGGGGCTCGCCGAAGCGGTCGATAAGCTCATCGATGACGTCGGAAGCGTCCTCCTCCCCGCGGATGTCGGAAATACGCCGGTAGATATCCAACCGCTGGCTGAGGCTTTCGATGTAGCTTTCGGGAATATGGGCCTGCATTTGCACATCCACCAGGCATTCCAGCTCGTAGGGGGTGGCTTGCTCGCCCTTTTCTTCGCTCACCGCCTCACCCAGCAGGCGCAGATACATGTCGTAACCTACGGTTTCCATATGCCCGTGTTGTTCGCCGCCCAGGATGTTGCCCGCCCCCCGCAGCTCCAGATCGCGCATAGCGATTTTAAAGCCCGAACCGAATTCGGTAAATTCCCGTATGGCGGCAAGGCGCTTTTGCGATATTTCAGACAGCACCTTGTTGCGCGTAAAGGTCAAATAGGCATACGCCCGCCGGGAGGAACGCCCCACCCGGCCCCGGATCTGGTGCAGCTGGGAAAGGCCCATGCGATCGGCGTTTTCGATAATAATGGTGTTGACGTTGGGCACATCTACACCGGTTTCAATGATGGTGGTGCACACCAGCACGTTGATCTCCTGCTCCATCACCTTACGCCACACTTCCGAAAGCTCCCCTTCGGCCATTTTGCCGTGGCCGAAGCCTACGCGGGCCTCGGGGATCTGCGCCTGAATAGAAGCGGCCACCCGTTCGATGGAAGCCACATCGTTGTGCAGGTAATACACCTGGCCGCCGCGGCGCAGCTCCCGGCGAATGGCGTCGTTGATCAGAACGGGATCGTGCTCCATCACATAGGTCTGCACGGGGTGCCGGTCCTGCGGCGCTTCCTCCAGCACAGACATATCCCGTATGCCCGACAGCGCCATGTTAAGGGTGCGGGGGATGGGGGTAGCCGACAGGGTCAGAACATCCACGTTTTTCGTCAGCTCTTTAAAACGTTCCTTTTGCGCAACGCCAAAGCGTTGCTCCTCGTCGATGATAACCAACCCCAGATCCCGGAACAATACATCCTTTTGCACCAGCCGGTGGGTGCCGATGATCATATCGATTTCCCCCCGGTGCAGGCGGCGGATGATCTCATCTTGCTGGCGGGGGTTGCGAAAGCGGGAGAGCAGCTCCACCCGGATGGGGAAACCCTCAAACCGCTGTAGCACGGTTTGATAATGCTGCCATGCCAGAATGGTGGTGGGCACCAATAGCGCGCACTGCTTGCCGTCGGTAACGCATTTAAAAGCGGCCCGCAACGCCACCTCGGTTTTTCCAAACCCCACGTCGCCGCACAGCAAGCGATCCATGGGCGCTTCCCGCTCCATGTCGCTCTTGATTTCAGCAACGCAGCGCAGCTGATCTTCGGTTTCTTCATATTCAAATTTGGCTTCAAAATCACGCTGCCATTCGTTATCGGGCGAAAAAGCGTAGCCTTTGGCCTTCATACGTGCGGAATACAGGGCGATGAGCTCTTTGGCGATATCCTTTACCGCAGAGCGAACTCGGCTTTTGGCCTTTTGCCAATCGGCGCCCCCCAGACGGTTGAGACGCACATTAGAATCCTCACGGGGTCCGATGTATTTTGAAACCATATCCAGTTGGGTAACGGGTACATATAAGGTGTCGCCCTTGGCGTAGCGCACCTTGATATAGTCTTTGACCACGCCGTGCATATCTAATTTGTGAATGCCCTCAAACACACCGATGCCGTGGGCCGAATGCACCACATAGTCGCCGGGCGTCAGCTCGGCCAGGCTGTAGATTTCTTGCCCGTTTTTCGGGCGCTTCCGTTTTTTGGCGGGGGCAGCGGCCAAGTGCCCGTGGGTAATAAGGGTAAAATTAGCGCCGGGATATTCCATGCCGGCGGAAAGGGCCCCCGGCACCACCAGAATGCGCCCGGGGGGCAACGCACCGGCTCCGGAGGAAAATTCTGCGGCAAAGCCTTTGGCGTTTAAATCTTCAACAACCGTGCGGGCGGAGCGCTCGGTGCCGCCCAAAATCACCACGCGGTTTTTACCGTTTTGGATGGATTGCAGATCCTCCACCAGCAGCTCCATGCTGCCGCTCCATACAGAAAGCTGGCGGGCGGTTAGATTGATTAAGGTGCGCAGAGCGATTTCATAGCTGCCACGGGCAAAAGTATCCAGCAGCACGCTGGGATGGCGGGCGATTTCCTCCTGCAGCAAGATGCCGTCACCGCTGAAGGTATCCAGCCCCTTGCACAGCACCCCTTCCTCTAAGTAATCTTTTAAATCTTCCTGCCACTGCCAGGCGGTGGAACGCAGGCGCTCCTTCACCTTGTTGGGCTCGGAGAGGAACAGCAGGCAATCCCCCGATGCATAAGAAAACAGGGTGGCGGGTTTGGCATACAGCAGCCCGATAAATTTATCCAGAGAACCGGGCCGGCGGCCGGAGCGCAGTTTTTCTGCCTCTTTGGCCAGCTGTTCTTTGGCCTTGACCCCGGCCTTGCCGCGCAGCCCGCCGGCCAACTCCTCGATTTTTTTGGCCAATTGTTCGGGATTAGACAGCAACGCTTCGGTGGAGGGAGCCAAGGTGACCTCTTCCACCGGCTCGGTGCGGCGCTGGCTTTCGGTGTCAAAGTATGACAGGGTATCGATTTCATCTCCCCAAAATTCCACACGCACAGGCGCCGCTGCGTCAGGGGTGAAAAAATCCAGGATGCCGCCGCGCAGGGCATATTGCCCAGAACCCTCTACTTGTTCATAGCGCTCATAGCCCGAGGCCGCCAACGCCTCTATAATATCCTGCACCGGCACGGTTTGGGCGCTGCGCAGGGTCAGGGTTTTGCTTTTGAGTTCCTCGGGAGGGATGGTGTATTGCAAAGCTGCGTCGGCACAGGCAATAACGGCGGTATAATCCCCTTGCAACATGCGCGCGAGCACATGTAGACGCTGATGCTCGTATTCTCGCGACTGGCCTTCGGTATCGCGAAAGTTAAAATCGCGGGCAGGGTACACCAACGGCACGCTGCCCATGGCCGCCAAATCGTTGGCTAAGCGCTGGGCCTCGGCCTCGTCGGAGGCAATGACGAGGGCCCGGCGGTTGGTTTGCACGCACAGGCTGTGGATGATATGGGCTTTGTGCACGCCAGAAAGCCCCGTGGCCGCGGCAGGCGTTTGCCCTTCGTCCACGGCCCGCAGTAGGGTGCGGTATTCGGGCAGATCTTTGAGCACGCCCGGCAGAAAGTTTAAATAGCTTTCGCCAAAGGGCACATCTTTTTTGTGCGCAGCCTTTTGGGCCGATTTGTTTGCGGTGTTAACACCGTTTATGCTGTTTAAGCTGGTGTCCGTCATGCGTATCCTCCGATGCTTGGCCCCCGGCTAGAGGGCGGGATCAATGTTGAAACGGGTGGGGGCAGCTGCCTTTACCCATCCGCTTGGATTAAGAATTATACCGGTTCATGGCTTCTTCGGTTTTGCCTTGCACCATCAGTTCCACGGCCCCGCAGGCGTTGTTAATAGCCTGTTGCAGCTGGGTGTGTTCCTCTTGACTAAAATGAGAGAGAACCCAGTCGGCCAAGTTGTAATCGGGCCGGGGTTTGGCGCCCACCCCCAGTTTGACGCGGGGGAAGGTATCTTTGCCGGTGAGGTAGATGATATTTTTTACCCCGTTGTGGCCGCCGTCGCTGCCCTTTTTGCGAATGCGCAGCCGCCCGGGAGGCAAAGAGATATCGTCGAACAGCACAATCACACGCTCGGGGGGCAGCTTGTAAAAGGCCATGGCTTGCTGCACTGCTTGACCGCTTAAGTTCATAAAAGTTTGGGGCTTAACAAGCAAAACGTGCTTTCCGCCCACCAACGCATCGCCGCAAAGGGCTTTAAAGCGCAGCTTGGTAATCGTTGCGCCGCAACGGCTGGCCAGCTCGTCTATAGCGGCGAACCCCGCGTTGTGGCGGGTGCCGTCGTATTGCTTGCCCGGGTTGCCCAGGCCCACAATTAAATACTCCACAGGGCCCAACGGCGCGGCAGACATTTTTTTGTGAAACAGAGAAAACATGGGATAACAACGCTCCTATTGTGCTTTATTATTTGTTAGTTTGAGAAATACCCAGCTGGCCGGACATAACCGTATGGCGGGATAGGAAGCCCTACCCCGCCTGTCGAAACCGATATATTTTTGTCAAGAGAAGAAGGGAGCGCCGGTTTTTACAGGAACATGGGGGAAACCGGCTTGTCTTCATAAATGCGCTCAATGGCCTCGGCGAACAGCGGCGCGATGGAAAGCACAGTGCAGTTATCCAACTTGCGTTCGCCGGTAACAGGCACAGTGTCTAGAAGAATCAGCTCTTTAATGGGGCTATTTTTGATACGCTCAATGGCCGGGCCAGAGAGCACGCCATGGGTGGCAGCGGCATATACCTCCAGCGCACCGCCCTTTTCGATGGTGGCTGCCGCTGCGTTGCACAGGGTGCCGGCGGTGTCGATCATATCGTCTACCAAAATCACCTTTTTACCTTTGACCTCGCCGATGATGTTCATCACCTCAGACACATTGGCCCTTTGACGGCGCTTGTCGATAATGGCCAGCGGGCAGCCCAACCGCGCAGCAAAGTTGCGGGCGCGGGTAACCGATCCCAGATCCGGGGATACCACCACATATTCTTCCGTAGCGTCGCCAATCTTCTTTTTTAAGAAGGAAGCAAGCAACGGCGCGCCCACCAGGTGATCAACCGGAATGTTGAAAAAGCCCTGAATTTGCGAGGCGTGCAGATCCATGGTCAACAAGCGGTCGGCGCCCGCAGTTGTAATCAGATCCGCCACCAGCTTTGCCGAGATCGGATCGCGGGCCTTGGCTTTGCGATCCTGCCGCGCATAGCCAAAGTAGGGCACAACCGCAGTAATGCGGGCGGCGGAGGCGCGCTTCATGGCGTCGATCATAATGAGCAGCTCCATGATGTTGTTGTTGACAGGGGCGCAGGTGGATTGCACAATGAAGCAGTCGGAACCGCGCACCGATTCATGCAGGGAAACGGCAATTTCCCCGTCGCTGAAGGTGCTAACGTCAGACTTGCCAAGCGGCAGGCCCAAGCATTCGGCTATTTGTTGTGCCACCGGGCGGTTGGAGTTTGCGGTGAAAATCTTGATGTCTTTCCCGTGAAAATTCATGTTTCGATTCCCCCTGTTTTATTCATTCAACTTTTGCTATATCCGTCAGCCACAAGGCTGCATCAACCGGTCGAAGGATCCCCTTGCTGCTGGGGACTAAGGCTCTATGGTGCAAAACGGTCCGTGTTTTTCACCGCTGGCGATGGTAACCCCCCGGCATTGCACCGCGTTTAATACGACGTTGTCGCCAATGGTACAGCCGTCCACCAAAGTAGAAGGCCCCAGCACACAGCCGCTGCCCACCGTTGTTTTACCCCGCAAAATAGTGCCGGGCAAGATGGTGGTGTTGCCCTCTAGACGAACGTCGGGGCCAATGATGACCCCATCGGTGCAAGGAATATCGATGCCGTTTTGCATGTGGGCACGCAACAGACGGCGCCGGGCCAGGGTGTTCAGCTCATGTAGTTGCAAGCAATCGTTGGCACCGCGCACCGTGTCGGGCGAAGCGGCGATATAAGCGTTGGCTCGTAACCCGCGGGATAAAATGAGCTTTACCGCGTCGGGCAGGTAATACTCTCCTTGGGCGTTGTCGTTTTTAATATCATAAAGCACAGAAAGCAAAGCGTCCACGTCGAACCAATAGGCCCCGGAGTTAACCTCCTTCACCGCCTGAACCCTGGCGTTGGCGTCTTTTTGTTCTACAATGCTTTTAAGCATACCGCTGATGGAATCGCGCACAATACGCCCATAGCCAAAGGGATCCTCCAGCTCTGCCGAAATTACGGTAACGGCATTGCTCTCGCTGATGTGCAGCTCGTGAGCGGCTTGAATGGTTTCAGCGTCGATAAAGGGCGCGTCGCCGTTTAAAACAAGCACATCGCCGCCGGCGAAAGGCCGCAAGAAAGCGTCGGCCATCATCACCGCGTGGCCGGTGCCTTTTCGTTGGGCTTGAAACACGGTGTGCACCGGGTAAGGCATATGAGAGATATACTCTTCTAGCTGCTCATGCATATAGCCGGTTACCACACATAAGCTGTCGATACGTGCTTGGCGTGCGGCATCAGCCACCCAGCTAAGCATGGGCTTAAACAAAACGGGTGAAAGCACCTTGGGACGATTAAATTTCATGCGTTTACCCTCGCCTCCGGCAAGGATAATACAGCAGGTTTTAGTGGACATAGGGCGTTTGGCTCTCCTTTATCCGAAAATGATAGGGAACTTTAGGTTAATAGGCGCCTTTTTTCAAACAAAACTGGTGCGCATGGTGCACACAAAAGCCGCCCGGGCTAAAACGGCGGGAACACCTGCGCGCCCCGCCTTTACTATATTTATTATCGCATACAAGGCGGATTTTGCAAGGCTAAAATCCGGTTTTGTGAAAGTTAATTGTTTTTAACAATAAACCAACAGAAAAATAGGCCTTTTTGTTTGCAAAAAGATATGGAAAAATATTTATGCTTTTGTTATAATAACCAATGAGCTTTCTTGTGCGTCTTACGATACGTTGAAAAAAGGGAATATCCCGGTAAAGCTCGGTTTTGGCCGCTGAGGCGGATCAAAAGGGGAGCTCCCCGAATTTTTTAGGAGGTAGATGGATTAATGGGTCACAAGTATGTTTACCTGTTTTCCGAAGGCAACGAGAACATGCGAGAGTTGCTGGGCGGAAAAGGCGCCAATTTGGCCGAAATGACCAATTTGGGCATGCCGGTGCCGCAGGGCTTCACCATCTCTACAGAAGCCTGCACGCGCTACTATGAGGACGGCAAAAAGATTGCCCCCGAAATTGAGGCGGAAATTTACGAGTATCTGGCCAAGGTGGAAGAGATAAACGGCAAAAAGTTTGGCGACGCGAAGAACCCCCTGTTGGTTTCTGTGCGTTCCGGCGCCCGCGCTTCCATGCCCGGCATGATGGATACCATTTTGAACCTGGGCCTCAACGACGTGGTTGCCGAGGGCATGATTGCCGGTAACCCCGACCCCAAGTTTGAGCGTTTTGTGTATGACTCCTATCGCCGCTTTATCCAGATGTTCTCTGACGTGGTAATGGGCATCTCTAAGAAAACCTTTGAGGTTATCATTGACGAGATCAAGGAAGAAAAGGGCATTAAGCAAGATATTGAACTGACCACCGACGACATGAAGAAGCTGGTGGAGCTGTTCAAAGCCCACTATAAGAAAGAAATGGGCGAAGACTTCCCCTCTGATCCCAAGGCTCAGTTGATGGAAGCTGTTAAGGCTGTGTTCCGCTCTTGGGACAACCCCCGCGCCAATGTGTACCGCCGCATGAACGACATCCCCTACAGCTGGGGTACTGCTGTTAACGTGCAGCCCATGGTGTTCGGTAACCTCAACGAGAACTCCGGTACCGGCGTTGCCTTTACCCGTGACCCCGCCACCGGCCGCAAGGCGCTGTTTGGCGAATACCTCATCAACGCCCAGGGTGAAGACGTGGTGGCCGGCGTGCGCACCCCCTCCCCCATCAGCAAGCTTTCCGAGGATATGCCCGAGGTGTACAAGCAGTTTGCCACCATCGCGCAGAACCTGGAAGATCACTACAGAGACATGCAAGACATGGAGTTCACCATTGAAAACGGCAAGCTCTATATGCTGCAAACCAGAAATGGTAAGAGAACCGCTGCTGCAGCCTTGAAGATCGCCGTGGATCTGGTGGATGAAGGCAAAATTAGCGAGGACGAAGCTGTGCTGCGCGTAGAGCCCAAGCAATTGGACGCTTTGCTGCATCCCCAGTTTGATGCCACCGCTTTGAAAGCTGCTAAATCCATCGGCCAAGGCTTGGCTGCTTCTCCCGGCGCTGCTTGCGGCCGCGTGGTGTTTTCTGCAGAAGACGCCAAAGAGTGGGCTGCTAACGGCGAAAAGGTTGTGCTGGTTCGTTTGGAAACCTCGCCGGAAGATATTGAAGGTATGGCGGTTGCGCAGGGCATTCTTACCGTGCGCGGCGGTATGACCTCTCACGCTGCTGTTGTTGCCCGCGGTATGGGTACTTGCTGCGTATCCGGTTGCGGTGAAATTAAGATTGACGAAGAGGCCAAGGTGTTCTCGCTGGGCGGCCAGACCATCCACGAGGGTGACTATATCTCCATCGACGGTTCCACCGGCGCCATTTACGGTGAGGCTATCCCCACTGTGGACGCTGCTATTTCCGGTGACTTTGGCCGCTTTATGGGCTGGGCCGATGCTCGCCGTCAGCTGCAGGTTTACACCAATGCTGATACCCCCCGCGATGCTGCCCAGGCCGTTAAGTTCGGCGCAGAAGGCATCGGTTTGTGCCGTACCGAGCACATGTTCTTCGAGGGTGAGCGTATTAAGGCCATCCGCGAGATGATCGTGGCTAAGACCGTTGAGGCCCGTAAAGTTGCTTTGGCCAAGATCCTGCCTTATCAGCAGGGCGACTTTGAGGCCATGTTTAGAGTGTTGGAAGGCCGCCCGATGACCGTGCGCTTCCTGGATCCGCCGCTGCACGAGTTCTTGCCCCAAAAGGAAGAGGACATTGTGGAGATCGCCGGCGAGATGAACATCACCGTGGACGAGCTCAAGGCTGTTATTGCCAGCCTGCATGAGTTCAACCCCATGATGGGCCACCGCGGCTGCCGTTTGGCTGTAACTTATCCTGAAATTGCCGAGATGCAGACCACGGCTGTTATCAATGCCGCCATTACGGTTAACAAAGAGCATCCCGAATACAACATTGTGCCTGAGATCATGATCCCCTTGGTGGGCGAGATCAAAGAGCTCAAGTTTGTTAAGGATGTTGTTACCGCCACCGCTGATAAGCTGATTGCTGATGCGGGCGTTGATATGAAGTATGAAGTGGGCACCATGATCGAGATCCCGCGTGCGGCTCTCACCGCCGATGAAATCGCTCAAGAGGCCGAGTTCTTCAGCTTTGGTACCAATGACCTGACTCAGATGACCTTTGGCTTTAGCCGTGACGATGCTGGCAAGTTCCTCAACGCTTATTATGAGAACAAGATCTACGAGTCGGATCCCTTTGCCAAGCTGGATCAAAACGGCGTAGGCAAACTGGTGCAGATGGCTGCCGAATTGGGCCGCAAGACCCGCCCCGACATCCGTTTGGGTATCTGCGGCGAACATGGCGGCGATCCGTCCTCTGTTGAGTTCTGCCACAAAGTGGGCTTGAACTATGTTTCTTGCTCCCCCTTCCGTGTGCCGATCGCCCGCTTGGCTGCTGCGCAGGCTGCTATCAAGAACCCCAGAAAGTAAGATTGGCATTGTTTGCAAAGCAGACCAGGTGTTCTGTAAATATCTAATACAAAAAACCCGCCTCCACTGCAAAGTGGAGGCGGGTTTTTCTCATAGCAGAAAGTGCGATATCAGGTTTATGAGGCGAAAGTGAATGATAAATGCATTATAAAATAGAGGAATCAGAGAACTAGCCATAAAACAGGTAAGAATGCCCGCCAGGTCTTTTGGGTTTTGTGTGATAGTAACGAAGAATAGCCGCCCCAGCTGGTGCGGCTTTACATAACGCAGCAATCTAGTGTATAATACCCAAGGATTACAAAAAGAGGATAAAATAGGAAAGATGGCTTTGCCCGGCGCGCAGCGGAGGGATGTATGCGTGGGCAGAGGGTTATGCTAAGGATTAGAAACACAGGCGGTTTGTTTGAAGTGTAAGGTTCTTTGGCGGGGAGTCCTGCCAAAAGGCAGGTAAAATATACTGATTGAATCAATGCGGAAAAGAAAAGGAAAGGCATGGTACTGTTATGGCGAGTTTGGCAAAACAGAAAGAAATGCGAGGGAGCACGGCTACTGCCGAAAGGTGCAAGCGCCTGTTTCGTGAACATAAACGGGACTTTTGGTTTGCCGGCGGTGTGATATTGCTGCTGTTGATGGCTTTGTTTATTTACCGGTACGAGGTAGTGGACGCCAGCAAAACCCCCTATGCGATTATGGATGGCAGCGCGCAGGATACCAACCTGGGAGAGATTGCCGACAGCACAGTTCGGCAGATGATTCTTGTTAGTACCGACGATCCCTTAGAGGCTATGGGCCTGCAATTTGCCACCTATCAGCAGGTGAACCAGGGAACGGTGGATGTCCAGGTGGCCGACAGCGAATCTGGCGAAATTGTTTATAGCGATTCCGTCGATATGGCGCAATTGGAAGATAACAAATTTTACACCTTTTCATTTGATGAGCCTATTGTCGGCATGAAGGGGCGCTTTTTAGAAATTACTTTGCGTTTTTCTCATGCTTCGCCCAATAATCAGATCACATTGTGGGCACAGACGCAAAATTCGTATCAAGGCAATCTGCTGACCGTAGACGGCCAGATAGTGAAGAACACCCGGCTTTCTTTTCAACTCTTTTCAGGGGACTGTAGTTTTCTGTTGGGCACCTATTGGCTTATGATAGCCATTTTAGCAGTGGGGGCAATTGGCGTTTATTTCGTGGTGTTTTATACCAAGGCGCGGTTGGAATGGATTTTTGTTGTTTTAGTGATGGTTTCCGGCTTCTTCTATCAGTTTTTGTTAACCCCTTTTTCCTCTCCTGACGAACCCGCCCATATTGATACCGCTTACCGTTATTCCAATGTGTTTTTAGGCAACGGCTATGGGGACGAAGAAATTTTGAAACGCATAGGAGATCAAGAAGGGAGCGGCCTTTCTACACAACCTTCGGTAAGTACCTATCGTGCGGTACACGACGGATTATTCCAAACGACGGAAGATACCGCCCTGACCATGACAACAGCCGGAGGCGTTTCTACCCCCTTTTGGCTGTACCTGCCCTCGTCTTTAGGCATTACGCTGGGCCGGCTGTTAAATGTTGGCTACATCCCTTTGTTGTATCTGGGGCGCGTTTTTAATTTTGCGGCCTTTACCATCATGGTGTTTTTCGCCATTCGGCGAACGCCGGTAGGTAAGCTGGCTATGTTGGTGGCTGCTCTGCTGCCCATGTCGATGCAGCTGGCGGTTTCATTTTCTTACGATGCTATTATCAACGGCGTTGCGTTTTTGTTTATCGCCAACTGCTTGCACGCGGCCTATGGGAAAGAACCGTTGCGCGTGCGGGATCTGGTGGCCTTGGGCGTGTTGGGGTTGCTGCTGGCTCCCTGTAAATCAGGCGCCTATTTGCCGTTATGCTTTTTGTGCCTAATTATTCCCAGGGATCGTTGGGGAAGCAAAAAGCGCCATTGGTTGGCTTTGGGGGTTATTTTAGGTGCTTCACTTTTGTCGTTTGCGACTTACTCGCTACAGTCTGTCTTGTCGGTGCTTTCGGCGGGAGAAAAGGAATTGATTTATTCCGGCGACGCCGGCTATACCTTCGGCTATCTGTTGCAACACCCCGACACCTTTATCCGTGTGATGGTCAACACGGTGATGGATTTGAGTTCGTTCTACTACACTTCCCTCATTGGTAAGGAGTTGGGCTGGCTCAATTTGTCCGTTGATTGGCTGGTAGTAACGGCCTTTACTGTGCTACTGTTGCTTTCGGCTTTACGGGTTAACGAAGAGCACCAGTTGGTCAAAAATTGGCACAAATGGTGGTTTGTTTTGATTTTTGCCGGTGTGTTTCTGTTGGTAGAGATTGCAATGTTTACCAACTGGACCCCGTTGGGCGACGATACAGTGGCCGGTGTGCAGGGACGTTATTTTCTGCCGGTACTCCCGATTTTGCTGCTGTTGGTGCGGAATTCGAAACTGACGTTCCAGAAGGATCCCAGCCGCGGCATTGCTTTTGGCGTGTTTGCGGCGCAGGTGGCGGCCATGTTTAGCCTATTTCGTTCGGTGCTTGCTCCGGCGTTATTATAATGCACCACTTGTTATGAAAGTTTGTATTTGGGTCAAAAAGGGGATCTATAGTGGGAAGGTTGAAAACCTGCAGAGAATAAGAGATTATTGCGCTTTGCTGAGTGTACAAAACGAGGGGCATCAAACGGAATTTCCGTTTGATGCCCCTCGTTTACTTTTGTGACGATTAGGACGGCTGATTGCCGTCATCCTCTGGTTTGGAAGAATCTTGTTCCGTTGCACAGACCTTTGTCTCCAGATCACGGATCCGCTTTTCAAGCAGGGCCTGCGATTGGGTCAGGCGGTAAATTTTGCTGTTTAAATTGGAAACAATGGAGGTTAACGACAATAAAATAACGAGAACGAAGGCACCCTCTAGAAAAAAAACAAAATTAGTAGGAGCAACAATACCCACCAAACCGGTAGCCCAATTTACAATACCCGGGAAAATGGTTACAACCAACATAACAAGAGCAGTTAAAAACCACAAGAGCGTATATTTTAAGTTTAACCGTTTCTTTTTTAAAAGGTATAAAATAATAATTAAGTACAAAACAATACAAGCGATAATGAAAAGCTGCAGGCGTGTATCCATATTCCCTTATTTACCTCCTTTACCGCCTAAACGGCAAATCAGCAGAGCGAGGGTTACTTTGATCATGTAATAAATTGATTTCAAACCGCTTATGGAGGAATCTCCTCCTAGCCGCTCATTCATTTGCACAGGAACTTCGCAAACCCGAAATCCATTCATAGCCGCTGCCACAATGGCTTCCGGTTCGGGATAATCCTGCGCGTAGCTTTCTGAAAAAAGACGCGTAACAGATTTGGAACACGCCCGAAACCCACTGGTAGCGTCGCTTATTTTCACGCCGGAGCAAAGGCGTATAACATGTTTAAGCCAATGAATACCCAACCGCCGTAAAGCAGATGACTGAAATCCCCTTTTTTCAATAAAACGCGAGCCGATCACCATATCGGCTTGTCCGGAACAAATAGGTTCGATTAGGGCAGGAATGTAGCTAGGGTCGTGTTGGCCGTCGCCATCCATCTGAATTGTAATATCGTAATTGTTTTCTACAGCGTACAGATAGCCGGACTGCACACCGCCGCCGATCCCTAAATTGATGGGTAGCTTCAAATGAGAAAATCCATTTTGCCTGAGGATTTTTTCCGTATTATCTCGGGAACAGTCGTTTACAACAAGATAATCTACGTTAGGGTATTTGCCGTCGATTGCCCGCACAACCTGTTCGATACATTTCTCTTCATTGTATGCGGGGATTATAATCAGTACCTTCATTTTATCAATCCTTGTATGCCGAAACTATTATTGCCGCAAATGCCGCAGATAAAAACCATCCTCTTTTGGGGCTATGCGCAAAAATGCGAAATAACGGAAAAAGAGATGCGGCAGTTTTATCGCTACGCCGTGCTGCACATCAAGCAGTGTTCTTTCACATTTTGCGGATGTCTTTCCATAAACAACTCCGCGTGAAATGTTATGATCAAAAACAGTTGCCCGGCGTTTTAACCTAACGGCGGAAGCTCGTTTTTTTGTTCTAACGCAGGATCTAAATAAACGGGCGCATCTTTGCTACACAAAGCAACAATGCTTAACACAATACCTAACAATTGTAGGCCGGCCAGCACATAAAGCCCGGGTAGATATACGCCGAATAGATAGCTGCTTTCCAAAGCGGGGAAAAAGTATTGCACCAATATAAGGGTAAACCCACATACGCAGGCAAGCAGCGAAATGGCATAGCGCAACCGTCCATCCAGCAGGGCAACCAGCAAGCCGGCGGCGATAACGGGAACATAATAGAGCGAGCCGCACAATATCTCGCTTATGTGCCCTAAACGGAATTGCTCCAGCACAATGCTACCTAAACTGAAAACGCGATCATAATCTTGAAAGGCGGGCAAAAATAAACAGACCAGCATGCCTGCCAGCACGCATACTAAAACGATTCTAAAAAAACGTTGCACAGCCTGATAAGAACGGCGTGTGGCCATGATACTCACCTCGTGTCATAATATAAAATGTGAGATGGAACCCGCACAGCAATAGCGCCGGCTGGAGAAACCAACCAATAGCTACGCTTGCTTGCCCGAGTCTTGGGTGGCGCGGTACTCTTGCATAACCGCTACGGCCCAGCGTTTGCTCACAAGGGGGAAACCAGCGGCCAACGTGGGAAAATGGCGGGCAATTTCTAAAGATTTTTCGTAGGCGCTGCGGTGCACACTACGGCGAAGAACCTCACCCTCTGGCGTAAGAAAAGCAAAAAACAAGCGATCTTGGGCCTGTGCCTTCTGAGACGCCTCCCAATATCCGGCTTTGAGCGAACAATGTTCCCGGCGCTGCACCATTTGCATCAGCGCTAATTTGGTTAGTTCCATAGCACCGTCATCTAACCCATGCTCGAAAATCATAATTTTTTCTTTCAAGGCGGTAAGGCTACGCACCCAGCGGGTGGTGTATTGCTCTAAGGCCGGAAAGGTATTGGAAAGAGCGGCGGCATCTACACTAGCTTGGCGGGATCCCGCCGCTAGGTCAATGAGCAGCCTGCGCCGCATGTCATGATAAACAAATGGATAAAACAGCCGCGCTTGCCCCTCACAATGGGGGCATTGCCAATCAAACAAGGTTTCTTCTAAAATAGCCTGCCGCAGCAGCGGCTGTAACGTGCCGTTGATGCTGGCAGGAACTTTATAGGAAGAAATTTGCCCGCAATGGGGGCAGCGCACTTTTCTAACGGGTTCTTCTTGTTTCACGGCGGCAAATTCCCTCCTCAAGACTGCCGCATACCATTGGTAGCGGCCCAGTAGCAGCCATTCTTCTCTTTACTGATTGTACCACACTCCGGCAGGGAAGAAAAGTGGCGTTGAAAGAATCAACGCGGTATTTTTTGTTAAGTTACGAGCGGCTATACCTATGTGCTTGACCCAAGAGAAAAAACATGACATAATAAGAAAAAATAACGTGGGAACCGTTGTGAAAGGTGGGGGAGAAATGTACTGTGCCAAATGCGGTGCAAGGCTGCCACAAGGGCAAAAAAATACACACCTGTGCGCGCAATGCCGTGCGCAGGCACAAAAGGCGATGCCGCAGGAGGAATCGCCTAAGCCCGCAGGTTTTTTTACCCTAGCCGCCTATCGCCTGCTGCGTTCCCCCAACCGCTACCGCTGCGTGCTGTTGCTGGCCGCTGTATTTTCCGTTTCGCTGGTGCTTGGCACAAGCCTTGTGGTGGCCCTGCCTCAAATGATAGAGGAGGCGTTGGAGCTGTGCACGCAAACCCCGGCCCCACCGCAAACAGGATTGGCTTGGCGGGACATATGGGCACAGGCGCTGCTGGCGTTGATGTGCGCGGCAGCAGTAGTGGTTAGCTTATGGATCGGATTTAAAATGTTGCGCATTATTCGCGCTTTTCATAAAAGGAATCGCACTGTTGGGCAGTCGGAAGCCGTCCCCAGCAGAAACAAGAAATAACGCCGCGGCTGCGGCAACGGAACGGAGGGGCTTATATGGGGCTACAGGCCGTATTAGACTATTCCTTATGCCGGGTGTTGGAAGGAGTGGCGGAATGTGTAGCGGCACGTGTTGCCGCAAGGCAGACCGCTGGGCGGCGTAAGCCACACGGGCAGCTGCTTATTCAGGTAAGGCAGAAAAAGCGCGGTGTGTGGAATGTTAAAATCAGCCGTGCTGGCAACGGTGATTGGCGTTGCACAGGCGTATCTTGTGGGCCGACAGCGGTTTTTGTGACCACAAAAGCGAAACCGAAACAGCAGAGTGAAGATAAAGCAAGCGGCGGGGAGCAGGCCGCTTTGCAAACGCCGTCTCCTCTGCTTGTGGAGATAGATGAAAGCGCAAAATGCGCGCCGGCCTATCGGGTGCAGCCGGAGGCGGCCGACGAAGCGGACGCCTGGGTGCCCTCCTTGCCGGAAGAACGCTAAAGGATGGGCTGAAAAATAAAATACACGTGAAAGAAAGCGTAGAGATGACGGAATGCAAACCTTAATTGTATATTATTCTTTGACGGGAAAAACCCGTTCTGTAGTTACCTCCATGGCTCATTCGCTGAGCGCGGATGTTGCCGAGATTCGCCCCATTGCAGGCAGTTCCCGCCTGCGCGCCTATACAGTGGGGTTGCTGCGCGCCATGGCGCACCGTTCTACCGATATATTGCCGGTGGAGGCGGATGTTTCAGCATATGACTGTATCATTGTGGCAGGACCGGTATGGGGCGGCAACCCTGCGCCGGCATTGTATGATTTTATTCGTGAATATGATTTGGCCGGGCGGCAGACCTATGGGCTGTTGACCTGCGCCAAAGAGGGCAAGCGGGCGGCTAAGGTGCTGCGCGGCGAGCTGGAAAAAACAGGGGCTACTTGCCGTTCGGTTATTTCGGTGCGTACGGTGGCGCAAACGCTGGAGGCGTTGAAAAACCAACGGATGTCGTTTGTTTATAATGAAGAGGGCAAGATTGTGCTGCGCGCTTCTAGCGAGCTAGAAGCGGAGCAAAAGGAATCGCCATCAGAAGAGGAATAAGACGGCAGCGCTGCTTGATTTTGGTATTGTGCAGTTGCGGCTTGCTGTTTGTGCATGGAGTATGGTAAAATGCTTTACGTTATGTCCTGCTGGCGGCCTGCGGGGCGCTAGACGATTTTCCCGGTTTGCGGGGGGCCGGTGGGAAAGGAGTGATTGGCGATGGGTGTGGATGCTGGCGAACAGTCTTTGCCGATAGAAGTAACAATGCTGGGCTATTTCGCGGTGCGGCGTGGGGATCGCGCCGTTACGGAAGATGACGGCAGAACAAAAAAAGTATGGATTTTGATGGAGTATCTGCTGGCTAACCGCCATAGCGATATTTCACAAGATAAATTGATAGAAGTGCTTTGGGAAGACGTTGAAAAATGCGACGATCCTTATCATGCACTAAAAAACCTGGTGTACCGGGCGCGCAAAATGCTCAGCAGCCTATCGGACGACAAAACGGAGTATATTAAATTTGTTCGGAATACCTATAGGTGGAACAACGATATCCCCTGCACTGTGGATGTAGAAGAATTTGAGCGGTATTGGAGCGAGGCTTCGGATAAAGAAAAATCAATTGACGAACGAATTTCTTTATACGAAAAGGCCCTTTCTATTTACGGGGGGGAGTTTTTGCCCAAATCTTCTTATGTCAATTGGGTAATTGCCAAATCGTCTTACTATACCAGTATTTACAATGAGTGTGTGCTGCGGGTGTGTTCTTTATTGGCAGACACCAAACGTTTTGAAGAGATGGTTGGCGTTTGTGAAAAAGCGGTAGTTATTGCTCCGTTTGAGGAACAAATCCATAAATGGCTGATTTATGCCTACATAAATTGCAAAAAGTCCAGTAAGGCAATGGCGCATTACGAGTATGTGCTCGATTTATTCCAGCGGGAGCTAAACGTGGATCTGTCGGATTCTTTGCGTAACCTGCACAGGGAAATTGTTAACGGCGTTAACGCGGTGGAAACCGATTTGTCGGTGATTAAACAGGACTTGCAAGAGGTATGCGAAACCAACGGGGCTTTTTATTGCGATTATGAGGTGTTTAAAAATATTTACCGCGTTTTGGCGCGTTCTATGTTGCGCACCGGTCAGTCTATCCATGTAGGGCTAATTACTCTCACCGATGCCAATGGCGATATGCCGGACGAACGAGATATTAAAAAGGCCAAGGAGCAGTTGCGTGATTGCGTGGTGTTCAGCCTGCGCAAAGGGGATGCGGTAGCCTCATATAGCGCTTCGCAGTTTATTATCACCCTTCCGCTGACTACCTTTGAAAATGGACAAATGGTACTGGAGCGCATTGTCAACCGCTTTCGTTCGGTGAATAAAAACCCAAACATTCGAGTGAGCACGCGGCTAAATAATGTGGATCCCACTTAACACGGGTAAGAGATGGACCGCAATGTTTTGACAAAAAGGCGACATGTATGCGCACGCGAAGCATGGCTTGGGCTCCTGTTTTTTCCGATTGTTAAGTAAATCAATCGATGGTAAGCTCTTCTACTAATGGTGGGGAGAGCAGATCAAGTAAGATGACGGCTTTCCTATCTTGAAAGGGGGAAGCCGTTCCATCTTTTGAAGAGAAAGAATCTTCTAAGGAAGACGCTGCGCAGGAAAATTGGAGTGCTTTAGAATAGTATGGTACTACAAGAAATAGCAAGGCGACCGGTGCAACATCTGTAGGAAAGCGGGATCGCTGATTACCTTGATCTTACGGCAAGATGTCGGTATTGAGGGCGGATGGTATGATATTACGGTTTATCAGTGGGGAAACACGCAGGAATAGACGCCGGGCGGCATTGCTTTGGAATAAATTTGTTGCCGGCGGCATAAGATGGTGTTAATAGGATACGCCACAGAAGCCACCGTATAAAACCCGCCGAAAGGCGGGTTTCGCTCTATGTTGCCGTGGTAAAAAAGCCGACGGACAAAAAAGCGCGTATTAACAGGCGCTGGTGTCCAGCCCGGCGGGTAGCGCCAAATCTGCCACTTTGCCATGCATGAGCAACCGTAATTCCCCTTGAACCAACAGCTGCCAATTAGAGTGCTGCTGCTTATGATGATGCAGGCAGTGGCGCCTCAACGGCGGATTCCCACCACAGACAGCAGATTAGCGCCGGCGTTTGAGATGATGCTGGCTAACAGCGCCATCTGGAAGATGATACGGGAATCAAAGGTGCACCAAATTGACAACGTAATCGCATCCAGTGGAGGCGAAGGTATGGTGACAATGGGTGCAGATTTGCTGCGGTTATTCCGGGCAGGGGCGATATCGCGCGAAAATGCCTTCATATGCGCAGCAAACCCGGATGTTTTAACGAGAAAGCTGATAAGCTGAAAAATTTGCCGATAAATGTTTTTTTAGCGCATTTTTTTGCGGTTTGTGACCGGCGTGTGACTGTGTTGTGTTACACTTAAAGTGGAGTTATGACGGGGATAACTACCTTAAAAGAGAACCGGCCCAGCATTTCGCGACACTGAGGATTCCGCCCGCCTATGGAGAATGGTTATGAGAAAAACAAATGCACCAATTCAATCGAGTTTGGCAGACGCGCAAGAGATACTGCAAAAGGTCTACCGCGTCTATGGATCCTCTGCGCCTAAGGTGACCAGCGTTTCTACTAAAATGGTAATTGAGGTGTATACGTACGATTGCGGTGAAATGTCGGGTATTTTGCGCAATGCGCTGTTTGGCGGTTTTTTCCCCTTTTCTAGTGCAATGGGCTTGGTGAAATTAATGGAAAGCCTTTATGATGAGCTTGCATTTCCGCAATCGGCGGTGAATTACCGTAGCTTTTTTACCCGTTCCAGAAAACAACAGAAAAAGGAGCCGATTTCGATGGCCAGCAGAGAAGAACAAAACGAAAAAAAGACGCTGGGCTCCGGTATTGCAAAATTTATTGTGCATGTGCAGTTTCGTCAGAATGCCACGTGGCAGGGAACCATTCAATGGGTGGATGAAGACCGCGTGCAGCATTTTAGAAGCACCTTGGAGATGCTGAAGCTGATAGATGAAGCCCTGGATGCTTCGGAAGCGAAAAAGCAACTGAGATTAGAATAGCGCCGGCAACGTTGCTTCGCCGATAAGAAAAACGTTTGAAGTTTGACGCCTGGTTGTATCGTATATAATAAAACATGTGAAGGTTCGGCCCTCTTTCCCAGATGGAAAGAAGGGCTTTTTTGCTTGCTAGAAATTAAGGGGTGTGGTATAATGTGCGCGAAACTGTCCTGGCTCTCTGTGTTTATCGCCAGGAAACGTTTCGCCTGTAAACGGTGCGCTCTGGCTCTGCGTTTGTAAAGGGCAGGCAGAAAAGCGCTATTTGCTGCCTGCTATACAGTGTGCGGTGAGGCCGCCGCTGCTGCTTTACCGGCTTATATTATTCGTTGTTTATCCGCCGGTTATTTTATCCGGTGGGAAAAATAAAAATATCGTTGTGTCGGCTGGGGGAAGGCCGTTCGCCTTGGGCGACGGTTCATACAGTCGGAAAGGAGTGCAGTATGAATCCAATTGTCACCATAGAAACCGGTGCGGGGAAGACGATTAAGGTAGAACTTTACCCAGAAATTGCGCCCAATACCGTAAATAACTTTATTTCTCTCGTTAACAAAGGGTTTTATGATGGCGTTATTTTCCATCGGGTAATACCAGGTTTTATGATTCAGGGCGGCGACCCGCAGGGAATCGGCATCGGCGGCCCGGGCTACAGCATTAAAGGGGAGTTTGAGGCCAACCGTTTTCATAATCCTTTAAAGCACACCCGCGGCGTTATTTCTATGGCGCGTTCCCGGCATCCTGACAGCGCAGGTTCCCAGTTCTTTATTATGGTGGCGGATGCGCCTCATCTGGACGGTCAATATGCCGCGTTTGGCAAGGTGATAGAGGGGATGGAAGAAGCCGATCGCATTGTAAACGCCAAGCGGGACTATAACGACAAGCCCTTGCAGGATGAAGTGATGCGCAAAGTAACGGTGGAAACGTTTGGCCAGGCCTATGATGAACCGGAGACATTATAAACAAGCACCTTGTAAATGAGGGAAGGCGCGGCGGTCGTGTGCCATGCACAAACGAATCGCTGGGAGCGTATTTTTGTGCCCTGCTAATTCGCCGCCGCTTTTCCCTCTTTTTGTTTGCCTATGGAGCATAGATCTCAATCGCTAAAATACAAAAAGTATAAAATGTTTTTGTTAATACGAAGAGGCACATAATAGAAAGGATCGGAGGCAAGAGAATGCAGCTTGCTTTGGAGCAGTTGACAAAAAGCTTTGGAGAAAAGCAGGTGCTAAAGGGAATATCGCTTCAGGCCAACAGCGGCCGCGCGTTGGGGCTCTTGGGCCGCAATGGGGCGGGAAAGACCACAACCATCCGCATTGTGATGGACGTTTTTCCACCAGATGGGGGCCGGGTGCTGCTGGATGGAACGCCACTGCGCGATACCAAGGTACGCGTAGGCTATTTGCCAGAAGAGCGGGGGATGTATCCCAAAAAGAAAATATTAGAGCAGCTGGTTTATTTTGGTTGCCTGCGGGGTATGAAATCCGGAGACGCAAAACGCTCAGCCCTGGAAAAGTTGGAGCGGCTGGGTATGGCGGAATATGCCGGCAAAAAGTTAGAAACGCTTTCTAAGGGCAATCAACAAAAGATTCAGTTGGCGGCCACATTGGTGTGCAACCCGGAGATCGTTATTCTAGACGAGCCCTTTTCCGGGTTGGATCCGGTGAACGCTATGTTGCTCAAAGATGTGGTGCATGAGCTGATCCAGGCGGGCAAAATTGTGCTGTTTTCCAGCCATCAGATGAATTATATTGAAGAGTTCTGCGATGATATCGCCATTTTAAACGGCGGCGCGATCGTTCTATCGGGGGATCTGCGCGACATTAAACGTAGCTTTGACCGGCGCCGGATTTTGCTGGATAGCGCTGACGCCGCCGGTATTTGCGCTTTTGTAAAAGAGCGTTGTGCCGCGTTGGTGGAGCAGGCGTCGCTGACCGAAAAAGGGCAAGCGGATATCCGTTTGAAAAAAGAGGAGGACAAAACCCAGCTGTTGCAGGCGCTGGCGGGCCAATCTTTTGATGTGGATGCTTTTCGCGTTTACGAACCCTCGCTCAACGATATCTTTGTGACCTACACGGAGGGCGGTATCTGATGAAACAATTTATGCAAGTGCTCCGGTTTGAGTTTCTCAATTATGCCAAAAGTAAAGTTTTTATTATCTTAACAGTGCTTATTGTACTGGTGGTGGGGGTTGTGCTTTCTTTTCCGCGCATTACCCAGCTTATCGGCAGCCAGGAGGAAGAGCAGCCCCCTGCCGACAGGCCGGTGCTTGCTGTGCAGGCGGTGGATAACGCGCAGCAGGCGGTGGATTATTTGGCGGCCGCTCTGCCGGATTACCAGGTGCAGCCTGTGCAAACGGGGGAAGATGTGAACCAGGGGGTGCGCAACGGCACGTATGAAGCGGCTGTTATTCTTGACGCGCCGCTGTCTTACCGTTATGTGACCGTCAGCGTGAGCCTAACGGATACGCTGCCTTCGCGGGTGGATACCGCTATGGCGGAGCTTTACCGGCTGCAAGCGCTGGAGCAGGCGGGGGTTACCGCCCAGCAGGCCCAAGAGATTCTTACAGCCCAGCCGCAGCAACAGGTGGTTCAGCTGGGCACCGATCAGATGCAGAATTTCTTTTATACCTATATCTTAATGCTTTTGCTGTATATGGCGATTATTCTCTACGGCCAGCTGGTGGCCTCCGGCGTGGCGGCGGAGAAAAGCTCCCGTGCAATGGAACTGCTGATCACCAGCGTGCGCCCCACCAATTTAATTTTCGGCAAAATTATGGGCGCGGGCCTGGCTGGGCTTACCCAGCTGGTGGTAATATTGGCCGCCGCCTTCGGTTTTTACAACCTGAACCGCACCTACTGGGAGGGTAACGCCGTTATTGCCTCTATTTTTGATATGCCTTTGGGCATTATGCTTTACACGGTGCTGTTTTTTGTGCTGGGCTTTTTCCTATATGCATTCCTGTTCGGCGCGCTGGCATCGTTGGCCGATCGATCAGAGGATGTGAACACCCTGGTGTTGCCGGCCAACTTTCTGTTTTTGATTGCCTTTTTTGTGGTGTTCTACTCCATGATGAGCGGCGAGGTGGACGCCCCGCTGATGGTGGCCTGTTCGTATATTCCCTTTACCTCCCCTATGGCCATGTTTACCCGAATTGCGATAGGCAACCCCCAGGCTTGGGAGATTGTGCTTTCGGTGGCGATCTTAATTTTATCTGTGTTCGCTGTGGGCAAGCTTTCGGCCGCTATCTACCGCGTGGGTGTGTTGCTGTATGGTAAGCCGCCGCGCATGCGGGAACTGCTGGGCATGCTGCGCGCCCGCCGGTAATAACGCGCCCAGCGAGGCAGCAGTGGTTTTATAAGCAACAGCGCCTGTTCAGCGTTTAAGCTGAACAGGCGCTGTTTGTTTCGATTCCTTTTTGTATGGGAAACGGGCGCTTGTATACAATACAAAATCGAGCGGCTTTAGGGCTACTCCTCCTCGTTGGGCCGCAGCGCCTCTCGCATGTCGCTTAAAAAGCGCCCCGCCCGGATAGAATGGCCGTCGATGATGGTGATCCCCATCTCTTTGGCCCGCCAATAAGTGTAAGAACGCTCTTTGTTGATATTGCCCAGCGTTACCAGCACGCAGCGGGAACGTCTGCCCCCGAAATAGCTGGCGTATACGCTCAGTTCTTGCAAAGCGTCGGAGGAAGGTTCCGACAGCTTGCAGGATATAAAAATAGGATGGGCGCCGTAAAAACAGGTGACGTCAATTTCGTTGGTTACCTCCACCATACTGTGGCGCATACCGTTCCAATCCACTTTAACGCTCATGCGCACGTCTTGGTATTCCCCCGACTGCTGCAAGGTGATATAGGTAAACAACTCCAAAAAGGTGCCGAAATCTGTTAAGTAGCGTTTTACCTGGGTGCTGGCGAAGGAAAACGAAATTTCTTGCCCACCGAGCTGCAAATTCCGCAGCAGGCCCAACCGGGCGGCTAGGCGAAGCAGCTTGCGTTGAGGAGAACCTTTATCTAAACGCACATAGGGTTTGCCCGGCCCGCGCATTGCCAGGGGCGCGCAAAACAGCAAAGGCTTTTTTTCTATGGGATAAGCGGTACAGCCCGCCTGTAAATAGGAACAAAGCTCCTTCCAGGCGGGAACGTCCTGAAAAATGGCGCGGCAATAAGAAAGCAGGCCCGAATAACTTGCCTCATCCGGCGTAGGATGCCCATAGCCGCCCACCGCCGCTCCGTGAGCCAGCAGCAGTGCGTCCATTGTAAGGCCGCAGGCAGGGAGCGGCCCCTCCATCGATTTGCAACCATAGGCGCTGTATAGCAGCCCGCGCTCCACATCCACCCGGAAGATAGGGGTAAAGCTGCCTACGCAGGCCAAATATGCGCCGATGGCCGCCAACTCACCGCCGCCGGTTACATCCACATAGCAGTTGGGGTTGCGCCGGATGGCTAGCTTGCAGCAATCCCGTATTTCCTCCAGGCTGGCTCCGGTGAGCGGCTGGGCGTCAAATTCCAGATTGGGCAGGATGCGGTGGCAAGCGCAAGCTAGGTCGTCCAGCTTTTTACGGCTGTGGCGAGCCTGGTTGTATAGAAAAACCACTTTTTTGGGGCGCAACGAAAGCACCACCGCCAGATTATTGATCTGATCGTGATCGTAGAGTTCAATTAAGCAATCCATATGTACCTCGTGCCGCGGCTTTAGCTGCCGCAAAGCAATCCGTTTTTCACCGGGCGGTTTATAAAATATGACAGACGATAGCAATTGCGCTGCCTACCGTTAGAACAGCGCAAAACGGTTCAAAAGCAGAATCTCGTGCATGACCAGCGGGGGTTGTAAGCGAAACCAATAAGGTAAAGATAAATTTTTTAATACGCACGATATTCTTTCGATAGGTTGCATGTATATAAATTTTATCATCGGGAGTGTGGCAAGTGTGGATTGAAAAAGCGGCCCCAATCTTCGCCAAGAAGAGGCAATAAAGTGAGCGAAGTTTATTTTTTAGTGGGCTACCACTTGGTTGTGCCCACATTATAGCACACATTGGCCACAGGAAAAAGGCTTGGATTTTGCGGCAGAACGGCTTGCTTTGCGAGAAAGGACGGCGGATAACCGCAGCAAGTCAATATACCGAAAAAGGGGGCACAGAATAGCCTAAAGCGGCGAACATGCGGGCAGTGAAGCCTAAGAATAAAAGGCAGTGCCGAAAAAACGACACCGCCTTTTTCTGAAATGCTGCCAAAAATTTATGAGTTAGGGATAAAGGGCTGAGGAATAGAAGCGAGGAGGAGCAGAGGAGTGTGGGAAGATAAGAATATAAGAATACAAGAGCAATCCTGTGGTATGCGGGATGCTTTTTCAGCATCTAGCCGTATGGCGCTTACCGGCTGTGGTCATCTAGAGAGCAAGCGTTAGGGCTCTATGGCATAGCTGCCTTGCAGGTAACGCTTGAGAGCCAGCAGATCCAGAGAATCCACCTGCCCGTTATGATCCAGATCCGCTGCGGTGAAAAACCAGCCGTCTAGTTGTTGGGTGCCCAGCAGGTGCCGCGTTAGGGCCCTTTCATCCAGCGAATTCACATTGCCTTCCCCAGTGAGATCGCCGTATACCACCGCAGTCAGGCTGTCGCACAGCGCGCCGTCTAATGTGAGGCGCACCACGGCGCCGGTACCCACGTTGCTGCGGGCAGGTTGCCCATCGCGCAAAATTTCCAGCTCCCCGCCTGCATATTGCAGCCCAGAGCGGAAAGAGGCAACCGAGGTGGAAGGGGAAATGCCCGATATGGTGCCCAGCTCCCGATTGATGCGGTAACGAGAGCTTTCAATCTGATAAGGTCCGGCAGGAGAGGCGGATAAGGGCAAAGCGCGCACCACATATACAAGCCTGGCGGGCTTGCCGCTGCTATCCAGCAGCCCATCGCAGGTTACCTCATATTCCCCGCCTTGGCTGGTGGCGAAGCTGGGCGCGGGGAAGGAAAGGCGGTCGGCATCCAGCGTGAGCCCATCTGGAGCGCCGTAGGAATAAGAGCAACTTTCTCCAGTGGCGCAGTCGTATACCGTAACCGTGGGGGAGGCGCTTTCTTCCACAGCGAGCCCACCGCCCAGCCAAATGTGCCACAAGTCGGCGGTAACAGCAGGGCCGATTCCCGCAATTGGGAAGCAGACAGATTGCTCCAGCGGTTGGGTTTGGTCAGAGGTAAACCGAACAAGCACAGCGTAGCCTTGCTCGGGGCTACCGGATACTCCGAACTGGATAAGGGAAGCGCCGGGCGATAGGGCTTGCTCTAAAAAGGCGGGATCTTGAAAACTCAGTTGGTGAATAGCGGCCCAAGCGGGGTTGAGGCTACCGGGCGGTAGGACTGCCACATAGCCGCCATCCAGATCAGAGAGCGCTTGGGTAAATACGGCGTCGCTCATGCCGCCGGGCCGGCTCCACCCGTCGGCCGGTGAGGCGCCGGAATACAAGGCCACAGCGGCCCCGGCCTGTAATTGATTTTCTAACCCCGCTTGCAAGGGCGCAAGGCCGTAAAGGGTGCGGTAAAAATTGGCGGCGGACAGGCCGTCATCCACCACTCCGGCACTAACCAGCCCCAACTGGGTAAAGCCCACCAAATCGGGTGCTAATTCAAACACCGCTGCGCCGTTTGCCGGTTGGGCGGATTGCCATAGAAGAGAGAGCTGTTCCTGCGAAAGAACCGATTGCAAAGGTTGGTAATCCATCGGCTGAGGCTGCCCCAAGGCGTTAAATAGGCAAACGCCTACTGTGCCTTCCGGCGCATCTGAGGGAGCGTAAAAGGCAGCGGTCAGCTCCCCAAGGCAGCTAAGAGCCAAAGCAGTGCCGGGCAGATCCTGCTGGCCGGTAATGGTTTGCATGGCGGGATCCAGCTGCAAGACGGTGTCGCCCGACTGCGCCACAGCCAACAGCAAACCGCTATCTTCATTTTCATTTGTTTGAGCAGCGCAGGCAAAACGCGCATCCAGTGCCCAGAAAAGAGAAAGAGACTCTTGCGCGCCGCCCTGGCGTTGATATAAGCTGCCCGCTTGATCCAGCAGCCAATCACTGGTGATAAAACGAAACGGCGCGGTGGGACAGTCGCCGTCCACCGGCATTAGTGGGGCTAGGCTGCCTTGGCTGCCGTCTAAATAGGACAGTGCACCGGAGCGCGAAACAGTGTATACGATTTGCGTGCCGGGGACAGCCGCCACGGAAGCAAAACCTTCGGGCAGAGAATAGGCGGCGGTAACGGCGCCGGCTTGTATTTGCCTGAGCTGATCGGGCGCTTTGGCGTTTATGGCGTAAACAGCGCCGCTGCTGTCTGCCGTGAGGCAGCGGTTGCTATCAATAAAAATATCGTCCAGATTCCAACGCTCAATTTGTAAAGAGGCGTTGCACTGCACCAATTCGGTGGAATAGCGAAGGGTGTAGTCATCGCCCACCTCGCTTTTGGGAAAAGCGAGATAAAGGCTGCCGTTTTGCCCGGTAGCTGCGGCGTATGGAGCCGGAAAGCGTTCCAACAGTTGGCTTTCGCCGCTACTACTTAAAAAAGAAAGCAGCGTGCTACCCTGTGAAACACTGGCCAACAGCCATCCATCCTGTGTGGGCTCCACCAGCAGCGCTTGATCGGAGGCAAAACTATTGGGAAGATGAAGCCAAACGGGCGCCGCATCTTCCCCAGCGGCCCGCGCGGGCGGCATAGTGATAAAGAAACAACAAAGCAGGGCGGCAAGCCCGGCCGCAACCCATTTTTTAACGCGTGCCATAGATGTTCCCCCTTATCCGTTTTGTTATCTTTAGCATACAATATCCGGCGGCTTGGGGGTAAAATGCGTGAAAAGGTTTCATGAATCTATTGGCTTTCACCGCAGTATGGCTGGCCTGGCGGTTCTTTAACAGCATTGCCCCTTGTTTTAAAATAGGAGCTGTGATTATTTTGCAAAAAAATTGCCGCACTTTTACTTTACGGCACAGGGCGGTTTTTATATAATGGGAAGGTGTGGATAGGAGGCGCTTGGCATGCACATTGTAATCTTAGACGCTTATTCTGCCAACCCGGGCGATATCAGCTGGTCGCCGTTAGAAGCGTTCGGCCGGGTGGAGGTATACGATGATACCGATCCCGAGCAGGTGGTGGAGCGGGCGGCCCAAGCGGAAATATTGATAGTCAACCGGGTGGCGCTAAGCAAAGAAACTTTGCGGCGCCTGCCCCGGCTGCGCTACATTGGAACATTGGCCACAGGATACAATACCATTGATGTAAAAGCTGCGGCTCAGTTGGGCATACCAGTGTGCAATGTGCCGGATTATTGCACCGGAGCGGTGGCACAAATGACATTTGCACTGCTGTTGGAACTGGTTTGCCATGTGAAAACCCACAGCGATTTGGTGCGGGCAGGCTGCTGGAGCGCCAGCAAGGAGCTGTGCTATCGGGACATTCCATTGGTAGGGCTGGAGGGCAAAACCATGGGCATATTGGGATATGGAGCCATCGGCCGGGCGGTGGGGCGCATCGCCATGGCTATGGGGATGCGCGTGTTATGTCACAGCCGCACACCGCAAATCAATAACGACGGTAGCCAGTGGGTGGATTTCGACACCCTGCTGCGGCAAAGCGATGTGCTTTCGCTGCACTGCCCGCTGACGGAACAAACCCGAGAGATTATCGGCGAAGCGGCCTTATCGCGCCTGAAGCCGGGAGCTTATTTGGTAAATACCGCCCGGGGATTGTTGCTGAATGAACAAGCTGTGGCCAATGCGCTAAACGAAGGGCGGTTGGCCGGGGCCGCGTTGGATGTATTGGCCCAAGAGCCGCCCGCGCCCAACAACCCTTTGCTGACGGCCCGCAACTGCCTGATTACACCCCATATCGCTTGGGCGCCCCGGGAAGCCAGGGTGCGCTTGGTGCATATTGTGGCTCAAAATATAGCCGCCTTTTTACGTGGCGCGCCGCAAAATAATGTGGCGCAGGAGCCAACAGGGTAAAATGGTAAGGCTTTCTATTCGCTTGCAAAACGAATAGAGTGCAAGGTACGAAACATGCTAAAAAGACAGAAACCGGCTTGCGCCGGTATCTGTCTTTTTAGGGAGGAGTTATTATGAAGCGCGTTTAAGAAAGGCTTAAACGCTAGGCGTTTTTCGCAAAGTTCTATACTTAGTATAGAAATAATATAAAAATAAGTCAACGATTTTATCGCATTTCTATAAATTTTACAACTTTGTGACAAGTTTGTTTAATCTCTGCCATATTGCTGATATCAATCGGCAGCGGAAAGGATAGGATGGTAGATGGCAAAGTGGTTTTGGGCAAAACAAAAATTGCAGCCTAACCTGCCGGGATGGTTGCCCTATGGGGCGGCTCCTGCAGCGGTGCTGGGCATTGCCGCCGTTGTGTTTGCGGTTTGGGGGTTGTTCCCTTTTGGCGAACAGACCCTTTCTTGGTGCGATATGTCGCAGCAGGTGGTTCCCTTGCTGGCTGAGTTGCGCGACGCAATCACCGGGAACGGCGGGGATCTTTTTTTCAGCATGCGCAACGCGGGCGGCATGAATTTTTGGGGTGTGTTTTTATTTTTTCTCTCTAGCCCCTTTTCGTTTTCGGTGGCCTTTGTAGAAAAGGCCGATCTCATGTTGCTGATGAACCTGTTGGTTGTGCTGAAAATGGCGGTGTGCGCCTTTACGGCGGCGCTGCTTTTCCGCCGCTGGTTGCCTCAGCTGGGCGCGGCGCCGGTTACGGCCCTGGCGGTGCTCTATGCCTTTGGCGGCTTTGCCATGCTGTTTTACCAAAACTTGGTGTGGCTGGATGTTATGTATCTGTTCCCACTGTTGCTTTTGGCCTTTGGCCGTTTGCGCCGGGGCAAGCCGCTGTGCTTTATTTTGGCTTTAAGCGCTATGCTGGTGCTCAACTTTTATTTGAGCTATATGGTGGTTGCTTTTTTGTTGCTGGGCTTTGCTGTGTACCTACTGCTGGGTGTTGCCCGAGAGGAGCGCGGTCATTTGGCGCTGCTGTTTGGGCTTTCTTGCCTGGTGAGCGCCTGCCTTACCGGAGCGGTATGGCTGCCTGCCTTGTTGCAATATATGGGATCGGCCAGGGAGATCGATCTAATCGGCAGCTTGGCGGGCGGCAAACTGACAACTAATCTATTTACCACGCTGCCCTTAGTGTTTTGCACCACTTTGGTGGTTTCAGCTCTGCCGTTTTTTCAGTGGCGCACAGCGCAGCCGGCCGGCCGGTTGGTAACCCCAACTGGCACAACTCGTGAAACGGGCAATAACAGCCGCTGCTTTTTTGTGCTGCTGCTTTTGATGATGGTGCCGCTGGTGTTGGATCCTGTTAACAAAATGTGGCACGCAGGCAGTTATCAAGCCTTTCCCGCCCGGTATGGCTATATGGTTACCCTAATGGGGCTATTGGTGGCGGGCGGCGTTATGCCAAGGGCTTTACTAGAATCCTCTCAGCCTCAGCGTAGCCGGCCTGCTGCTCTGATTTCGGGCCTGGCTGTGGTGGCAGCCGCCTATGCGCTGGGTGGATGGCTGCTTGCCGCCCATCTGGAAGATATGGATGCCTATGTAAGCACTTTGTGGGGCGATAAAACGTCGTTCACCTATTTGCTGTTTTTCTTTTTACTGCTGTTTTTGGCCTATTTTTTGCTGCTCTATTTATTTCGCTTTTCCCATCTGAGCAAGCGGGCCTTTGCCCTGCTGCTGTGCCTGCTGGTGGCGGGAGAATGCTTTTTTAACGCCGGGGTGTACATTGGGGCGGCGGCCCGCAGCGATAGCGGCTACCGCGACCTGATGGATTTAAGCGGCGAAATAGAAGACGATGATTTTTACCGGGTGAAAGCCGGTAGGCGGGATTTTGACGTAAACCTGCTGGGAGCTATGGGGTATAACACAGTGGCCCATTATACCTCTTTAACAGCGTCGGACTATTTATTCGGCATGAAAAAGCTGGGGTACTCCTCGAACTGGATGGAGATGACGGCCACAGGCGGTACGTTACTCACCGATGCGCTGCTTTCCAACCGCTATACGGTTGCACAAAACAGCTGGTATGCGCCTTTGGGGACGTCGGTTTATCAGGGAAGGTTTTATCAAATCTTTCAAAACGAGTTGTATTTGCCCCTGGGACTGCGGCTGAAGGGGGATGTAACCCAGTGGGAGCTGTTGCCCGACGGCAGCAGGATTGACGTGCAAGAGGCCCTTTACCGTATGCTGGGGGGCGACGGAGCGCTGTTTACCGCCTATGAGCCCTACCGGCAGGAGAATGCTTCGGTAACGACTGGTGCCATGGGGCTGACCCTGGTAAAAAAAGAGGGAGAGGCCCAAGAACAATCTTTTTTGCACTACCAGGTGCAGGTGGAGGGCACTCAGGCGCTGTATTTCGATGCCTTTCGGGATTTGACCATCCGTCTGCAGGAACCAATTAACGGTTCTTTTACCGTAACAGTCAACGGTAGAAAGATAGAGGAAGGGTACCCCACACGAAGAAATAACGGGCTGCTGTATCTGGGGACTTTTGAAGATCAAACGGTGGAGATAGAGGTGGAGGTCTGCAAAGATGTTACCCTCAAATCCTTTGGCGTGTATGGGCTGGATGTGGGCAAGCTGCGCCAAACCGTCGCCAATGCGCCGGCGGTAGAGGTGGATGTAGATAACCGGAGTTTTTCCGCACAGCTTACGGCGGGGGAGGGCGAATTTTTGTATTTGTCTTTGCCCTACGACGAAGGCTATCAGGCTTGGGTAAACGGGGAAGAAACGCCGGTTTACCGGGTGAACGATACCTTTATGGCAATCCCCTTGCAAGAGGGGAATAACCAGGTGCAGCTCTTTTATCTGCCGCCGGGATTGCGCGCGGGGGTTGTGCTGATGCTGGTGGGAGCGGTCTTATTGGTGCTGTTTTTGCTGGCGCATAGGCGCGGCTGGCTCAATAACCGAAAATGGTTGGAACGGCTGGCCTTGGCGGCTTTTGTGGGTGCCGGCGCCGTGGTGTTGGTGGTTTTGTACCTGTTCCCGTTGGGGGTATACTTTTTGGGACTAAAATAACAGTAGTAAGCTTGGCCGGTTTTATTTGGGGCAAGGGGCTCTAGAAACAGGTAAGTGTTCGTTGTTGTGTAGGTTGGGCTTTTTTATAACAGTGATTAACAGGGATGTGTTGAGGAACGTACGGCTTGGCTACATGCTCCTCTTTGCGGGAGAAGCCCCTCCCCCTTTTTCGGCGGCCTATTTTTTGCGCTTTGCCCCGCCGGGCTTGACTAACCGCCCGCGCCACTTTATACTTTACCTATATGGCTTTCCATCGGAAGGCGTAAGGAGGAACCGCTATGTGGCTTTCGATTTTATCCGCCCTGGTTTGCTTCGCTGTGGCTACTATTTTGTTTACCCCGCCGCTGCGCAGCTTTCCGTTTTATTTGGGCTTTTCCATTTACTTTTTGTTTGAAGGCGCTTGGACGTTGCTAAACGCAGTGGCGCTGCTGATTTGGCCATACAGCAATTTTATGGTATGGGTGCACTATGTGGGCGCCATCTTGTTTGCCGGATATTTGCTATATAGCCTGTATCTGTATTATTGGCGCGTGAAACACGCCGCTCAGCCGGGGGACAAAAAGGAAAACCAAGAAAATACAGAGGTAAGCGGCACGGATGCGGCCGACAAGCCCGCCCTACCCCAAAGTGGGGAGGCCGGCGCGGCGGCCAAAGTGCAGGAGCAGAAACACCAGGATAAACAGTGAGCCTGCAAACGCAGGATGCAAGCAACACAAATTGAAGAAACGCGATGTGGCATCTCCGGCCGCTCTTTTACAAAAAAGCGGCCGGCAAGGGCAAAGGGCCCGAGGAGGAATGAAATACGATGGAGTACGTGTATGCGGGCATGTGGCTGATTATCGGCCTGCTCCTGATTTTCCGTTTTGGACGGGAAAATAAGATCTTTTATGCCGCCGGCGGCTTTTTTATCTTTATGGGCGGCTGGTGGCTGGTAGACGCGCTGATAGAAACCGATTTATTTACCGGGGTTTGGGGCTGGATCTTCCGCGGCGTGATGGCGGTGGCCTTGATTTTGATGTGCTTGGCCTATTACCGCTCCCGCAAAGAGGACAAGCGCAACAACGCAAAACCAGAGGAAAACAAAAAACCGGCGTTGCCCTCTGGCAAGCCTGAAACATCTAAGCCGCAGGAAAAGAAATCCCACGGCAATGAGCAGGGGAAGAAGGAATCGTAACAGTATGGCTATGCTGCAGGGAATGCTTACGGTGGCCGAAAAGGTGCTGATCCTCTTCCTGATGATAGGCGTAGGGGTTGTGCTGGCCAAAAAAAAGGTGATAACCGATATAGGTGTGGGGCAGATAAATAGCCTGCTGCTCAATATCGTATCCCCTTGCGTGGTTATCAAGGCGTTTCAAATTGACCGGGGCAGCGTACCGCTTTCCTCTTTGGGGTGGACGGTGGCGATGGCGGCTCTGGCTTTTGTGTTGCCCATTTTGGTTACCCACTTTTTGTTTAACAAAGAACCGCTTGACAAAAGCCGGGTGCTGAAATTTAGCGCCATTTATTCCAATTCGGGCTTTATGGGCCTGCCGCTGGTGCAGGCAATTTTAGGGGAGCCGGGGGTAATTTACGCCTCTATTTTCATCGCGATTTTTAACATGGTGTCTTGGACGCACGGCTATGCTTTGATGAGCGGCGGCCAAAAGCAGCCGCTGAAAAAAATTGTTTTAAATCCGGGCACGTTGGGGGTGCTGATTGGCCTGCCGCTTTTTCTGTTTTCCATTGACCTGCCCACCCCGATTTACACAGTGGTGGATTCCTTTGCGGCGCTGAACACGCCGGTGGCTATGGTATGCATCGGGGTTTATATTGCGTCGGTCAAGCTCAAAGACGCTTTTACCGAATTGCGGGTGTATAAGGCTTGCTTTTTCCGGCTGGTGTTATTTCCCGCCCTGTTTTTTGTCATTTTAATCCCTTTTCACCCGCCTTATCTGGCGTTTGTTTCGCTCACCATACAGGCCAGCGCACCGGCAGCAGCGGTTACCTCTATTTTTGCCTCAAAATGCGGGCGGGATGCTGCCCTGGCTTCTAAAATTGTGGCGATTTCAACGCTGCTTTCTATCTTAACGATGCCGGTGTTTACCTCGCTGGCTACTACCTTTTGTACATAAGTGCGCAGGATTGTTACCGGGCAGCTGCCTGGAATTTTGGCGTTTCTGTGAACAAAAACAATGTGGCCGGAATGCCCCCAGCGGCATAGTATGAAGAAGCGGAGTGGCTATAGCCGGCGCCGCTTGATATAGATTGCCGCAGGAAGGGGCCCTCCTGCGGCATTGCTATTTTTACGATGGGCAGTGACCGGTATTGTTTGCAAAACCGGAAACAAGATAAAACGAAAATCTGTATACGAATAGGCAGTTTTGCCGTTTTTATAGGTCTTTGGCGTTTTCGGCACCGGAAAGGCGTTTGCTTTTCGGTGCTGATTTTTTAAAACAGAATAAAATCAGTTGGCGCCGTAGAAAGGCATTTTTGTATACGGCGATTGCGATAAAAGAAACTTTAGCTATAAAACCGGTTCATCCTGCTGCCCGTCTGCTGGTTGGGTCGCAAATTGGGATAACGCCGCCTTATTTTTGATAACAACGGCGCGATATTTGGTTTCTAGCCAGCCCAACCGGGCAAACCGATCCAGCGTTTTGCTAACCGTAACCCGTGAGCAACCGGCCAGCTCGCCCAACTCCTCATGGGTGCAGTGCACCAATGGCGGCGTGGCTTCGCTATGGGCGCCCATCTCCAACAGCAGTTGGGCAATGCGGCGATCCGCCTGCAAAAAGGTCATGTTATCCAGCTGAGAAGACAACATGCGCACGGTGCGGGCCAAATATTGCAGCATGTGCATGGCCAAGTCGGGCTGTTCGCCGAACAGCCGCAGCAGCGCCGCCCGATCCACCGCGATGATTTCGCAGCGGGTGAGGGCCATGGCTGACGACATGCGGGGCTGGCCGTCAAAAAAGGCCGCTTCGCCAAACACATTGCCCCGCTCACGCACGGTTAATGTTTTTTCCATACCGCTTTCAGAGCTGAGAAAAATGCGCACCCGGCCTTTGCGCACGTAATAAAAAAGATCCGCCCGATCCCCTTGTTGATAAATGATTTGCCCTTTGGCGTAACTGCGCAACTGCTGCAATGTTTCAAAAATCCGCCACATGCTGTCTTGCGGTATCATTTCTTGCCGCTGCACGGCATCACTCCCCTTTGCGTTACAAAGCTGCCTGCTTCGGTGTATAAAAGTAATTTTTCCATTAGGAAAAACATCCGCTAGAAAAAACTGTTCCTATCCCTCGTAGAAAGGCGCGCGCGAAGTGAGCGAAGAGTTGACTCCGTTAGGAGGAAACAGCCCGTACCCTCGCAGAGGGACGTGCGAAGTGAGCGAAGAGTTAACTCCGCTAGGAGGAAACAGCCCATACCCTCGCAGAGTGGCGAAGGAAGTGAGCGAAGAGTTGACTCCGCCAGGAAGAAACAGCCCGTACCCTCGCAGAGTGGCGCGAACGAAGTGAGCGAAGAGTTGACTCCGCCAGGAGGAAACAGCCCG
>DVJE01000006.1 GCA_018716975.1 Candidatus Gallacutalibacter stercoravium
GTTTAGGAAGCAACCAAGATTTTGCCGATGTGTGCAGCGATTACCACAGCAAAGGCATAAAAATTGTGCTGGACGGCGTTTTTCATCATGTAGGCCGCGGATTCTGGGCATTTCAGGACGTTTTGCAAAAACGAGAAAACTCCCCTTACCGGGATTGGTTCTATATCAATTTTAGCGGCAACAACGCCTACCAGGACGGACTATGGTATGAGGGCTGGGAAGGCCACTATGAGTTAGTGAAATTAAATTTAGGCAACCCTGCTGTTGTTGACTATCTTCTTCGTTGTGTAGACGGATGGATCAAAGAGTTTGGCATAGATGGTCTTCGGTTGGACGTAGCCTATTCCCTACCATATGAATTTATCGAGCGTTTGCATTCTTTTTGCCAAGAGCGCCGGCCAGACTTCTTTTTGGTTGGGGAACTGCTGCACGGCGACTATAACCCCTTTATAGCGGATGGCAGATTGCACAGCGCCACCAACTATGAATGCTACAAGGGGCTTTATTCCAGCATGAACAGCTATAACCTGTTCGAAATTGCCCACTCCCTACAGCGGCAGTTCGGGCCTGAGAATTGGACGTTATACAAAGGCAAGCATTTGTTTAGCTTTGTGGATAACCATGATGTTACCCGTATTGCCAGCATTTTGCAAAACGAGCGCCATCTTCCGCTGGTTTATGCCCTTTTATTCGCTATGCCGGGTATTCCATGCGTCTATTACGGCAGTGAATGGGGCGTCAAAGGGGAGAAGCACCAGGGAGATGCGGCCTTACGTCCCAGCTTTGAAGCGCCGGTTGAAAATGAGCTAAGCACCTGGATCGGTAAATTAGCCGCCGCCCATAAAGCCAGCCCGGCGCTGCGCTACGGCACTTACCGCAATGTAGTGCTCACCAACCGCCAACTGATTTTTGAACGGGCGTGCGATAACGAACGCGTGTTGGCTGCTTTTAACATTGATAGCGAGCCCTATCAGGCCCATTTTGACGCCGGTTGCGGCACGGCGGTAGATCTCATTACCGGGCAAGCGCATGATTTTGGCGGAGGCAGCCAATTGCCGCCTTACAGCGCTTTCTATTGGAAAACAGAGCGGTAACCCCCCACATTGTAAGCAGTTCAAACGCTTATCTACTTTTATTGTCTGGGGGAATCAATTTAATAACGTTTTCTACCCCCCTTATTACTCTTGGGCCGTTTTGCAACCTGCCCTTGAATAATAGGGGGATTTTCATCTGTGATTTAATGTTGCAACATACAGATTGTTACCAATCCAACTGTTCCATATGCGGCGATTATGCAATTTTTGGGGGTGTTACGCTGTTTTAAGGGTTATCCTTCTTTGCAACATTTACCGTATGATTTCAGTGACAAAATCCACGAAAAAAATAATCATAAAAACAATTTATAATTAAAATTTACATATGCGTAACACTTTGTTCATAAAATAAGGGTAGGTTTTTTGTAAAATAACTAATGGTGTTAGCAATTTGGAGGTTAACATTTTATGGACTATCATGCACTTGCAGAAAAATTGATCGACCTCCAGTATGGTCTGCATCAGGTGCCTGCCAACCGGCAGCTGTCTATTTTAGACAAAGGGATTTTCTTTGCCCTAAACTATTTGATGGCGCAGCACAAGGCAGTTCATCCGAAAGAGCTCAGCAAAGAAATGGCTGTTAGTTCTGCGCGCATTGCCGCCCTATTGAACCATTTAGAAGAGGAAGGGTTGGTACGCCGCACCGCAGATCCGGAGGATAAACGGCAAATCCGAATTTCTTTAACGGAAGAAGGCGCACAGTTAATACACGATAAACGGGCTGAAGTGGTGGATATTTTAGCGCATACACTGTCTCAATTAGGGCCGGAAGACGCCAATACCTATATTCGGATCCAAACGAAGATCATCGAAAACTTTTTGCGTGAAGGGTAACCGTTGTAGGCTTTGAGGCTGCATCGCACGATATCTATCTCGAAAGCAAAAACAACATATCGATGGGCTAGGTTAAAGGAGGTATCGCCGCTGTTATGGATAAATTGAAAGAAAGCATTAAAGAATCGTTGTCCAGCGTCCTGCCCATCACGATAATTGTAGTGCTTTTGAGCATCACTTTTGCACCGATGGAAATTGGTACACTGGCGTTGTTCCTTACCGGAGCGGTCCTTTTGATTGTGGGAATGGGATTTTTCCAATTGGGGGCCGAAATGGCTATGACGCCCTTGGGCCAAGGCGTTGGGGGCCGTTTGATTAAAAGCAAAAATCTGTTTTTTATGATATTTGTAGGCTTTCTTATGGGAGCCATTATTACAATTTCTGAACCCGATTTGCAGGTTTTAGCAAATCAGGTTGCTTCTATCCCTAACCCGGTGTTAATTTGGACGGTTGCAATTGGCGTAGGCATTTTTCTTGCGATTGCTGTGCTACGTATTGTATTTCATATCAGCCTGTCAAACCTACTGTTGATCTTCTATCTTTTATTATTTATTCTTTCTTTTTTCTCTCCTGCCACATTTACCGCCGTTGCTTTTGACGCCGGTGGCGTTACTACCGGGCCTATGACTGTTCCGTTTATTATGGCGCTGGGCGTTGGTTTATCTGCGGCCCGCAGCGATAAGGACGGCACCAACGACAGTTTCGGCCTTGTTGCTCTATGCAGCATTGGCCCAATTATGATGGTTTTGCTCCTCGGTATATTTTACCATCCCTCTGAAGCCACCTATGCAGCAACAGTAGTTCCCACGGTTGTTACAACACATGATGTTGCCTTGCAATTTCTCACTTCGCTTCCGCAATACGCCGAAGAAGTGGCAATCAGCATGCTGCCGGTTGCCTGTGTATTTATCATTTTTCAGCTGATAACACGCAATTATCGAAAGAGGCAGCTATTGCGAATGGTAGTAGGTTTTTTGTATACTATCCTTGGGCTTATCCTTTTTCTTACCGGTGTCAATGTGGGATTTGCCCCCGTAGGTAATTTGTTGGGTGTAAGCATTGCTGAAAGTGATTTTAAATGGCTGCTACTTCCCATTGGCATCATCATCGGTTATTATATTGTCAAGGCGGAGCCTGCGGTACAGGTGCTCAACGAACAAGTTGAGGAACTCACCGGCGGCACCATTTCACGCAAAATGATGAATCTATCGCTTTCTATCGGTGTTGCTTGTGCGGTAGCCCTAGCTCTGTTAAGGGTGCTAACCGGTATCAATATTTATTGGATTATCATTCCGGGTTATGCAATAGCGCTTGTGCTAAGCCGCTTGGTTCCAACGGTTTTTGTGGGCATTGCTTTTGACTCGGGCGGTGTGGCCAGCGGCCCCATGACTTCTACCTTTTTGCTACCGTTGGCGATGGGCGCATGTTCAGCCGTAGGCGGCAATGTGGTAACCGACGCATTTGGCATTGTGGCCTTGGTGGCCATGTCCCCTTTAATCACCATTCAACTGATGGGGCTTATTTACGCGCACAAATCGAAAGCGGTTGTTCCGCCTACTGAAGCACTGCCGGACGATACTGTTGTTGATCTTGAGGAGGATTCATAATGGTTACTTCGCAGGAAGCGAGATTTAGTGCTCCACGTTTATTCATCTTTGTTACAAAGGTTGAAGATGAAAAAAAGCTAGAAGAGGCACTTGATGCGCTGCATGTACCTATCTGTTACCAGTGCCGTGGCAAAGGAACCGCTCCAAAAATGTTAGATATTTTTGGCCTTAGCGGAACCACGCGGCTGATTACAATTGGAATTTTACCCAAATTTATGATACAAGAATTGTTTAACGAGGTAGGAAAAGTGCTTCCTTTTCAGCAGCGGGGCGGCGGCATTGGTTTCACAATCCCCATAACCGGGCTGCAAAACCCTATGTTTCAAATGTTAAATGACGAAGCTCGTACCGATCTAGAGAATCGTATAAAAGAAAGGATCGAAAAGGATATGTCTGAAATACGGGAAAAATCAGATCATACGGTACTTTGGATTTCTGTAGCCAACGGATACAGCGACGATGTGGTGGATGCGGCAAAAGCCGCGGGCGCTAAGGGCGGCACAATATTAAAGGGGCTGCGCCGTAATTCAGAGCGGGTAAGCCAACATTTTGGTATTTCTATGCAAGAAGAGCAAGATTTTGTTATGATTGTGGTTTCAAAAGAGAAAAAGGCACAGATTATGTCTGCCATTTGCAGCGCTTGCGGCTTAAAAACGCCGGCTCACGGTTTTATTCTTGCGCTGCCGGTAGAGGATGCGATCGGCTTACAGGAATAAGTGGGCTTTCCCCATTTGCTGAAAGTTCAAGAAAAAAGAAAGAAAAGGCGTTTCTCCATTTTGCCTTTTCTTTCTGGGATCTAAAAATAGCCGGCACGTTAAACGTGCCGGCTATTTTTTGCTCTTTTTCGCAGCAGAAAATTACGTTACTTACAGAAATGAAGCTTATTTATCCTTTATCAGTTTGTGCAATTCTTCTGCAAAAGTATTGATATCCTTAAACTGACGATATACCGAGGCAAAGCGGACATAGGCCACTTCATCCACCGATTTTAGCATATCCATAGCATATTCGCCAATGCGAGTGGAGGTAACCTCTCTATCTAAGGAATTTTGCAGCTTTAGCTCAATTTCGTCTACAATCTGCTCCAATGTTTCAATAGAAACCGGGCGCTTTTCACAGGCGCGCAGCAGGCCGTTAATGAGCTTATTGCGATCAAACGCCTCGCGGGACTTATCCTTTTTAATCACAATCAGCGGCACAGTTTCTATCACTTCGTATGTTGTGAAGCGCTTGCCGCAGCCCAGGCACTCTCTCCGACGGCGGATACGCTCCCCCTCGTCAGTAGGCCGGGAATCAATTACTTTGCTTTCTTCAAAACCACAATAAGGGCAACGCAAAACAAGCACCTCCTAAATCATAAGCCATAAAAATTTATACTGTGTCGTAACCCTTGTAGCCAGATGTTTCATAACAGCAATTGCACCGTAACATCAAAACCACTGTTTTTCTTTTTTCGGGGATAGTATAACATGTTTTAAACCGTTTTTCAACAACTTCTCAACAATCTCAATTGCAAAATTCAAATTTTAGGATTTGGCAAAAGGCTGCCCCTCCTTGCTTTGCCGCAACCAGCCAGACATCAAAATATTTTTGTATGCGTCAACGTTTGCTACCGTTTTCCTGCGGCATTTTCATGAAATAAGAATTTTAAAAACCTACTGCAAGAATGATTTTGCCGTTTAGCGGTTTTAAGCTTTATGCTGAGGCACAAAAACCGGCAGGCACCGTAATAAAGGTGCTGCCGGTTTTTGCCGCTTATAAAATATTACTCAGGCTGGGCAATTCTGTATCCTTCAACCGTTCCAACTGGGTGCGGGTACGGTCGGCCTCCGCCATAAAATCATCCAGCTGGCCTCGTTCTAAATAGGTCTGCGTTACGGTCACCGATTGATCGATTTGTTCCAGTTTGCTGTGGGCAATAAAAGTAGCCATGGTATCATAATGCGTTTGCCAGTCGTCAAAAGCCTGCCGGCAAAGGGCACGCGCGTTTTCTTCATCCCCCTTTTTTAAGCTAGTCTGTGCCGTGGTTATCGTATCAGCCAATTCATCCGTGATGTTGACCGTGGCCGTTAGCTCTACAATACATAGTGCGATTACCACAGCCAACACGCCAATCGCCACCCAAATGCGTTTCATATCCTCCCCCCCATTCTCAATACTAACCTTGCCTAGCCTCGCTTTTTTTCATTTCTTGCCGGTCTTGCTTGCGAATAATCTTATAATTGCGCTTACAATCGGCCGTCATAATAAAAACATCCGATTGTTCCACTCCTTCGCCCTTGAGCACGCCTTTTATCCAATCTTCACTAAGGCGACACAAAGACAATGAAAAGTTGGAGATTTGTCCGTCGCTTATCACAACGCACTCAATGCCGTTATCCGGCACCACTATCCCCAGCATAGAAGCGGTTGCACTTTGCTCGGCCGGCTTTTTCATAACGCTCATCTTTCCGTTGGTTTCCACAATCGCATATGCCACTTCCGACAGGCTAAAAATATTCATCTGCCGCAATTGCTCGGAAAGATCCTCTGTAGACATGCGTAAACGCTTCATCTGGGCCTGATCGATACGCCCATCGTTGATCACGACGATAGGTTTACCGCATATCATGCGCCGGAACTTCATGTTTTTAAGCATAAAGGCCGACACTAAAATTTCGCAGCAAACCAAAACTGCAATCGGCAAAAAACCGCTTACCAAAGGTTGACCCGTATCCTGCATGGGAATCGCCGCAATATCTGAAATAAGCAGGGTTACTACCAGCTCAGAGGTCTGTAATTCGCTGATCTGCCGTTTTCCCATCAGCCGTACCGCCACGATAATGACTATGTACAGCAAAATGGTGCGAATAAAAGAAATTGTCATGAAAACGCCTCCGTCTGTACACGAGTACCCTTATTTTGCTTCTGCATCTTTTATTTATGCAATCAGGCAGCTTCTTCGCCGGTTTAAAAGAAGGCGGCACATCAGAGTATATTCCGCCGTGCAAATGCGCAAATTAACCCCATACGCCAAAGCGTGATCGAGCGCGGCCAGCGCTAAAGGGGGACGTTATGCTGCAAATCATCTCATATCTAAAAAGCCTTTTTCAAGCCCAAGGGGCGCCGGTATCCGGTTCCCCATCGCCAAGCAAGCAATTGAGCCATAACCTGCTGGAAAACCTAATCTACTTTCGCCAGCAATATGATGGCAGTAGCGATTTAACCATTCGGGAATGCAAAGTAGCCGGTGTGGATGCGGCTGTGATTACAATAGAAGGGATGATAAATAAACAGGTTTTTGCTACCAGTGTGCTAAATCCCATCCTGCAAGGGGCGTATCCCAACAATGAGCCTGAAAATATATTTTGCTTTTTGCGGGATGAACTGCTTTCCACCAGCGAGCAGGTGCAGGTTACTTCTTTTGACGAAGCTTTTTCTTTGGCAATGTCCGGTTTTGCCTTGGTGGCCGTAGACGGCTACCCCGCCATGTTGGCGATAGGCGTGCAGGGTTTTAGTTTTCGCGGCCTATCGGAACCCAGCAACGAGGTAATGCAGCGGGGTGCCAAAGAAGGATTTACCGAGCCGCTTCGCATCAACATGACCTTGATACGCCGCCGCATGAAGAATCCCCAATTAAAATTTGAGATGTTAACCGTCGGATCGGTAAGCAAAACGGCGGTTTGCCTGTGTTATCTGCGCAATATGGTCTCCCCTAATGTGTTACAACAAATACGCACCCGCTTAAACCGGGTAGATTTAGAAAACGTGCTGGCCGCCGGATACTTGGTGCCCTATCTGGAGCAGGAAGGGGATCTATCTCTTTTTAGTAGCGTAGGTATATCAGAACGTCCAGATACCGTTTGCGGCAAGCTGGCGGAGGGCCGCGTTGCTATTTTGGTGGACGGCACCCCTTTTGTGTTATTGGTTCCCTTTCTATTTGTCGAAAACTTTCAAACGATGGACGACTACACCTCCCGGCCCTTTTATGCAACCTTTATCCGATGGCTGAAATATTTTGCCTTTTTCGGCGCTATGTTGCTGCCGGGCCTTTATGTGGCTATTGGCACCTATAATCCAGAACTGTTTCCCGGCGAGTTGCTCAATAAAATCGCTTCCAATATTGCTTCTACTCCCTTTTCCTTAATGACAGAAACCCTTTTGATTCACTTTATTTATGAAATTATGCGCGAAGCCGGCCTACGCCTGCCAAAGCCGTTGGGCCATGCGGTTAGCATCGTGGGCGGGCTGGTGGTTGGCGACGCCGCCATTAGCGCCGGGCTTATTGGCGCCACCACACTTATGGTAGTGGCCCTCACCGCAATTAGTTCTTATGTGGTGCCCAGCCTATATGAGCCCTTAGCCGTGCTTCGGCTGGCTTTTATTCTAATCGGCGGGCTGATGGGTATTTGGGGCGTTATGTTGCTATTTTGTGTTGTGCTCATCAATTTGTGCAGTAAAAGTAACTGCGGTATACCCTACACAGCGCCGGTTTCGCCCTTTAGCCTATTTGGTATGCGCGACGTAGGCGTGCGCGCCGGTTGGAAGACCCTTTCAAAACGAAACAATCCGGTGCAGCAAATGCCTGGGGCCCACGTAGAAGAAAAATAGCGGAGGGGCGTGCTTAACATGATGACGGAAAAACAGGTAATCACCATGCCGCAGCTGTTTTGCATGTTGTTTATCAGCCGAATGGTGGTGGATATTACCTATACGCCGTATTTGGCCGGCGGAGGAGAAGTTTGGGATCACGTGCTCTCCGCCGCTATTTCTTGGATATTAACCTTTATTATGGTGCTGCCGGTTTATTTTCTCTACCGGCGGCAACCCTCTATGACTTTGGCAGATCAGGCCTATTTTTTAATGGGCAAAGCCGGCTATGCCGTAACTGCCGTTTATGCCCTTTACTTTTTAATCATGAGCTGCTATACACTTTCGCTGTTTGAAGTGTTTGTCACCAACGCCATGAGCCCTCAAATTTCGTTGCCTATGCTAACACTGGCCATTCTTGCCACCTCTTGTTACGGCGCTTTTAAAGGAATTGAGGCGCTGGCAAGAACCTCTGGTTTTATTTTGGTCGTCCTTTGCGCCTCCATTATTTTTTTGATATGCGCCTTGTTTCCTCAAGTGGATACGGTTAACTACCCCCCGTTTATGCTAAACGGCCCTCAGCAAACCATCGGCGGCGTACTGTTAATGCTTTCGCGCACCGCTTGTATACCGGCTATGGCGATGTTATTGCCATTGGCAAAGGGCAGTGCCAAAAGCGGTATTTTTGTGTGGAACACCTCTGTTCATTTATTAACCGGCATACTGCTGACCCTGATGGTTGGTGCACTGGGGGAATTTTTACAAACCCAGCTGTTTCCCGTTTACGCTGCCGCCAGCGTTGCTGAAATCGGCGTATTTAAGCGAATGGACGCCTTATATTTGGGCATATGGACAGCTGGGCTTTTTTTGAAAACCGCCTTGTTTTTGGTGCTATTTTCTATGTGTGTGCGGCGCATTTGGGGTGAACGGGCCGGGCGTGTTTCCATCGGGGTGGGCGGCGTGCTAATTGGGCTTTTTAGTTTATTGGTAGCCCACAACCGCTTTGCCGCCGCCTTCTTGTTTGATTTGAATTTTTTATTATGGTGTACTGTTACCACCAGTATATTGCTTCCCCTTCTGTTATTGGTGGTTTCCGGCATTAGAAAAAAACACAGGCGTTCCCACGCCCAAACATGATTGTACTAGCATTTAAAACGTCGGCCCACTTCCATATGTTTCAGAAAGGTAGGATTCTCCATGAGTCAAAACAAGCCGCATAAAGCAGCCAATTTTATTCTGTTAATCATTGTACTGGTGTGGCTGCCCTTTCTTCCCAACTATGCCAAAGCGCCCCAGCTACACGAGCGTTTATTGGTGCAGGGGATTGGGGTGGATATGGAGCAAGGCGCCTTTGTGGTTACCCTGCAATCCTATCACGCGCTTAATACCGGCGGCGGAGCCGACGTGCCCACCGAGGCCGACGTCATAAGCGGCGTAGGCAATTCTGTGCAAGACGCTTTTTCTCAATTAAGCCGCAGCACAGGGCGGCAGCTCATGTATTCGCAAAATTTAATTTTGCTGATCGGCGAAAAGGCGGCTCAAGAGGGTATCACCGAGTTTTTTGACTTTTTTATTCGCCATTATGAAACGCGCCCTTCTGTTTCGGTAGCCGTTGTGCGTGACGGAACCGCCTATGCAGCGATGCGTTGTAAAAAAGACGATACGTTGATTACCGCCCAAGAAATCGCCCAACTGGCTACATCGGATAGCTTAAACGCCGCCAGCGCTTCCTCTATGGTTTTACAGATGACATCGGATCTAACCAGCAGCACCGCCTCCCCCTTTGCCGCCGCGTTGCGCATTCTAGAAAAAGGAGAGGATACCGAGCTGCAAACCGATGGAACAGCGCTTTTTTTAGGCGATAAACTTGCGGGATATCTCAGCGCAGATCAATCCACCGGCTTGCTTTTGATGCGCGGCGAAGCGGCAGAGGGCACGCAGGTTGCCCAGGTAGAGGAAATTGGGCGGGTTTCTTATTCTTTAACGGGTTGCAAAAGTGATATTACAGTAACGCAGGAGGATGGGCAGCCGCACTTTCAAATCGACGTATCGGTAACGGCGAACTTATATGAGCTCGACGGTGTGCCAGGCGAACAATTGCCAAAGGACTCTTTCGATCGTTTTCGCACCACCTTAGAACATCAGCTCGATGCGTTGTGTAATCAAACCCTTTCGGCCTGCGTAACCGAATACCATTGCGATCCCTTGAATCTTGGCAGGCACTTGCGCAACCAACAAACCGAACTTTATCACAAGGCGCTGGACGCTTGGCCGCAAATTTTGTCAAACAGCAGTTATCAGGTAACGGTAAGCGCCCGGGTGGAACAAATCGGGCAAGAAACCAATCCCCATGTAAAAACGTAAAAGCTACCTCCCGCCTCAAAGTGGGCATTTTCTGCACGGCGCTTGGAAAAGCAAAAAAAGGCCATAATAAGCAGCCGGCTTCCTTTCGTATTTTTTCGCAACAAAAAATTTACGGTAAGTCTTGACAATCCGGCAGCGCAATGTTACGATAGATTTCGGTTAGTAATGGCTAATTTAGATTTTATGCTGCGGTTAGCTAAAGCTTACTTTTGAAAGAAACGAGGGGTGAACATGATGCCACTAACTTTTGCAACGGTTGGCGAAGAGAATATGATCCGCAAGATCGGCGGTAACCCCCAGGTAAAAGCCCATTTAGAAAATCTTGGCTTTGTAACCGGGGGCAGTGTTACCGTAATATCTACTATGGGCGGGAATCTGATTGTTAATGTGAAAGATACCCGTGTGGCAATCAGCCGAGAGATGGCCGGCAAAATCATGGTTTAAGTGCACGCATAGACGGAATCTTGGCAATGGTACGGTCAATTCTAGGTATTTATAAAGAGGAAGGAGAAAATTGGATGAAAACACTGAAACAAGCGCGCATTGGCGATACAGTCCAGGTTGTGAAGCTTCATGGCGAAGGCGCTGTGAAGCGCCGCATTATGGATATGGGGATTACCAAAGGCGTTTCTGTTTATGTGCGCAAAGTGGCTCCTTTGGGAGATCCCGTAGAGGTCACTGTAAGAGGGTATGAACTCTCTTTGCGTAAAGCGGACGCCGAAATGATCGAGGTGGAATAACTTTTTGTCCCAATTAGTTAGTATCAACTAATTAACTAGAAAGGAAGAAAGCTGATGAGCATTCGAATTGCTCTTGCCGGAAACCCCAACAGCGGCAAAACAACCTTGTTTAACGCATTGACAGGCGCAAACCAATTTGTAGGAAACTGGCCCGGTGTAACGGTTGAAAAAAAAGAAGGCAAACTGAAAAAGCACCATGATGTTACCATTACCGACCTTCCCGGTATTTATTCCCTTTCACCCTACACGCTGGAAGAAGTGGTTGCCCGAAACTATTTGATCAACGAACGCCCCGACGCTATTTTAAATATTGTTGACGGCACCAACCTAGAGCGCAACTTGTACCTCACCACCCAACTGACCGAGCTGGGCATTCCCGTGGTGGTTGCCATCAATATGATGGACGTGGTAAAGAAAAAAGGCGACCTGATTCGGATTGAAGAACTCTCTCGTGAACTGGGCTGCAAGGTTGTAGAAATTTCTGCATTAAAAGGCACCGGCGTTATGGAAGCGGCCGAAGAAGCAGTCACAGCCGCCCAAAGCACCAAAACTGTGCCCATGCACAGCTTTAACGGCGCCGTGGAGCATGCCATCGCCCATATTGAAGAAGCGGCGCTGCACGATCTGCCTGCCGAGCAACAACGCTGGTATGCCATTAAAATTTTTGAGCGCGATGAAAAAGTGTTGGCGCAGCTCAAACTGGATCCTGCGGTGCTGGAACATATTGAAGCCGACATCAAAGCCGCAGAAAAAGAGATGGACGACGATGCCGAGAGCATCATTACCAATGAGCGGTATGTATACATAGCTTCCATCATCAAGGGTTGCTACAAAAAGAAAAACGCCGGCCGGCTGACCACCTCGGACAAAATCGACAAAGTGGTTACCAACCGTTGGGCTGCCTTGCCTATTTTCGCGGTGGTTATGTGCATCGTTTATTACATCTCGGTTACCACGGTGGGCACTATTTTTACCGATTGGGCCAATGACGGCGTGTTCGGCGACGGATGGCATTTGTTCAGCATCGGCGCCGCCGACTATGAAGCCGCCAGCGAAGAATATGTGGTGCCCGGCGCCATTGTAGATGCCTTTGAAACAGCTGCCGAAGATGCCGACTTAGATCCCGACAGTGCCGAAGATTTGACTACCACCGCCTATCTGTACGACGATAACGGCAACGTGGAGGAAGAAATCCCCGTTGATTACGCCGCCTATACAGAAGCGGCGGCCATTGAAGAGCCGGATCCGGCCAATTACGGCATTTGGGTGCCCGGTATTCCCGTATTAGTAGGCGGCGCCTTAGAGGCCGCCAACTGTGTGGATTGGCTGCAAGGCTTGATTCTTGACGGTATTATCGCCGGTGTGGGCGCGGTTTTGGGCTTTGTGCCCCAGATGCTGGTGCTGTTTTTATTCCTTGCCTTTTTGGAGGGTTGCGGCTATATGGCGCGTATCGCCTTTGTTATGGACCGCATCTTCCGCAAATTTGGCCTTTCGGGTAAATCCTTTATTCCCATGCTCATCGGTACCGGCTGCGGCGTGCCCGGTGTAATGGCTTCGCGCACCATTGAAAACGACCGCGACCGCAAGATGACCATCATGACCACCACCTTTATCCCCTGCGGCGCCAAGTTGCCCATTATCGCTTTAATCGCCGGCGCTTTGTTCGGCGGAGCCTGGTGGGTTGCCCCCAGCGCTTACTTTGTGGGAATTGCTGCCATCGTTATTTCCGGTATTATGCTGAAAAAGACAAAGATGTTCGCCGGGGATCCCGCTCCTTTTGTCATGGAGCTGCCCGCCTACCATTGGCCCACAGTGGGCAACGTGCTCCGTTCCATGTGGGAACGCGGTTGGTCCTTTATCAAAAAGGCCGGCACCATCATTTTGCTGGCTACCATCCTGGTTTGGTTCACTTCTAACTTTGGCTGGGCCGACGGTCAGTTCGGCATGGTAGATATGAACAACAGCATCCTGGCCGCTATCGGCAACGCGATTGCTTGGATCTTCATCCCTCTGGGCTGGGGCAACTGGCAGGCCGCTGTTGGCACTGTTACCGGCCTCATCGCCAAAGAAAACGTAGTTGGCACCTTTGGCGTGCTTTACGGCGGATTTGACGAGGTAGCCGAAAACGGTTGGGAAATTTGGAGCAACATGCAGGCGGCGTTCACGCCTTTGTCGGCCTACTCTTTCCTCATCTTCAACCTGTTGTGCGCGCCCTGCTTCGCGGCTATCGGCGCCATTAAGCGCGAGATGAACAGCGCCAAGTGGACTTGGTTCGCCATCGGTTATCAATGCGTATTCGCATACGCTGTTTCTTTGGTGGTTTATCAGTTGGGTATGTTGTTCTCTGGTTCCGGTAATATAATAGGCTCTATTGTAGCCTTTATCATTGTGGCTTTCATTCTCTATATGCTGTTCCGTCCTTACAAAGAGAGCAACCGGTTAAAAACCCCCGTACGTGTGTAATAGTTTATAACAGTTGGGCAAAGCCCTTGGAAGGAGCAAATGCAATGCTGCAATTTATATTAGAAAACTTAGGCTCAATATTGATTGGCCTTGCCTTGTTGGCAATCGTCCTTTTGGTCGTGGTAAAAATGGTGCGCGATCGAAAAAAGGGGGCTTCTTGCGGCAGCTGCGGCGACTGCGGTCATTGTGCCTCCGCTGGGCTGTGCCATAAAAAATAACAAGTATTTTAGCTGTTTAAAAAAGCCGGGAGGAATGCGATGTTTATCGCATTCCTCCCCTTTTCTTTTGCTTATTCCTGCAAAAATAAAGGTTTCTACCCAGCAAGAGCTTATAGAACAAACGGACATCGCTTTTTGCATTACTCATTTTCACCCATATACCGGGGAATTGATAAAAATCTCTTTGCTCCAGCGGCTATTTCCGATGGCGCGCTCTATGACGAAACCGTCTTTGCCGCCGCATCCCTATCCCATAAGCCGGATTGTCTTAAACTCATCCCACGTAATTTTCTTTATAATTCTTGCCCCACTTCTCCATTGCATCCATAATAGGACGCAAGGTTTGCCCTAAATCACTCAAAGCATATTCCACTCTCGGCGGAACTTCGGGATAAACTGTTCTAGTAACGATCCCATCTTCCTCCATAGAGCGCAGGCTATCCGTCAACACCTTTTGGCTAATTCCCTCTAAATCCTTGCGCAATTCATTAAACCGCCAAGGCCGGGTAAGTAAATTGCGTATAATCAGCAACTTCCATTTGCTGCCGATCAGCTGTACCGTTGTCGCCACCGGACAAGCCGGCATTTCTTCTTTCGTTAGCATAGAACACACCTCCGCTTTCTCCAATAGTTTAAATATAAATGCTACATTCTAATTTTATTGTAACATGCTGTTTTTTGCAAGAGGCAGAGTAGAAGCTGCTCCTTTTTGTACCTATATTCATTGCCTGAAACGGCGCATCGGTAACCAAAAAGTAACTGGGTAATAAAAAAGTGCGTACTTGTGAGGATAGAAAAAGCTCGTAAAATAGTAAGTACAGAGGGCAAAAACCCGCTGAATATAACACGGAGGTAAAAAAATGGCTCTTTCTAATCTGTTTGCATGGAACGAAGAAAAGGTGGCTTCTGCCTGTGGCTCTGCTTGTGGTGCGGCCGATAAACCGGAAGAAACGCCCGCTGCTTGTGGTTCCGCCTGCGGCGCCGGCGATAAGCCGGAAGAAAAGCCCGCTGCTTGTGGTTCTGCCTGCGGCGCTGGCGATAAGCCGGAAGAAAAGCCCGCCGCTTGTGGCTCTGCCTGCGGCGCCGGCGATAAGTAAGTCCATCCCCTAAACTGTTCCCGGTGGGAGTACCCCCGCCGGGAACCTTCCATAACAAATTCGGTAACACCGATTTTATATAAAGCGAGGTTCTATAGGATGAAACAGTATTTTGCCTTTCAGTGGCACATTACCGACGAATGCGATCAACGGTGCAAGCATTGCTATATTTTCTCAGAAAACAGCTGCAAGAAATTAGACGCTATGAGTTGGCAACAGATGCAGGATACCTTCTATAATTGCTTAGATTTTTGTAAGGTATATCATCGCCTGCCTTACTTTTATATTACCGGCGGCGATCCCATTTTGCACCCCGACTTTTGGCGGTTGCTGGAGCTCATGAAAGAACACAGCATTCCATTTACAATTTTGGGCAACCCCTTTCATTTGAACGATGAGGTTTGCCGTAAGCTAAAAGAGTGTGGATGTGAAAAATACCAGCTTTCTTTGGACGGTATGCGCAAGACGCACGACTGGTTCCGCAAGCCCGGCAGCTTTGATATTACGCTGGAGAAAATCGACTGCATCAATCGCGCCGGTATCCGCAGCGTAATCATGACCACTGTTTCCGGCACAAATATTGACGAAGTGCCAAACATGATAGACGCCGTTGTAAAAGCAGGGGCAAACGTATTTGCCTTTGCCCGCTACTGCCCCACCAGTGAAGAGAAGGATGTGGGGATTGCGCCTCTTCGTTACCGCAAGTTGTTGGCGGATTGCGATAAAAAGTTTCAAGAATACACTGCGGCGGGCTGCAAGACCTATTTTAACAAAAAAGATCATCTCTGGACCTTGTATGAATACGAGACCGGCGCTTTCAAAATTCCCGAAAATGTGAAAGAGGGCACGATTTACGGCGGCTGCAATTGCGGCAACTGCCATTTAACCATCCTGCCCACCGGCGATGTTTTTGCCTGCCGCAGGGTGCAAAACAGCAAAGTGGGTAATGTATTTGAAGATAGGCTCGCCGACATTTGGGTTTGCCAAATGGAGCAATACCGCGACTATACCAAATTTGAAAAATGCGCAAAATGTGAGCTGTTGGCATGGTGCCGGGGGTGCCCAGCTGTTGCCAGCGGCAAGGACGGTAACTTTTACGCAGCAGATCCCCAGTGTTGGAAGGAGGTTGTTTCAACATGCGTGAATTGATGGAGGTTATCTTGCATCGCCGTGCAATCCGGCGGTTTGACACCAAACAAATCGACGAAGAAAGCTTACAGCAAATTTTACAAGCCGGGCTTTATGCCCCCAGCGCTGGTAGCCGGCAAGGGCCATTATTTGTGGTTTGCCAAGATAAAACCGTAAACGAGCGGTTGGGCAAAATCAAGCGGGCAAATTCCCGGCCTAGTATGGCCACCGCCACCAGCTATGTATCTAAAGAACAGCCCAGCATTGCCGACGATCCCAAAATAAAGAATGCTTTCTACAATGCGCCTACGGTTATTACCCTGTTTGCGCCGAAAAACTTTTTGTTTTCTGCCGAAGACTGTGCTGTAGCCGCTGAAAACATGATGTTGGCCGCGGAATCGCTGGGGATAGGTTCCTGCTATATCGGACAGGGATGGACTGCTTTTGCCGATCCCTATGGGCAGGAAGTTCTTCGCAAATGGGGAGTACGAACCGATTATTATGCTGTTGTGCAGCTACTGCTGGGGTATCCCCGGCAAGGCGATCCGCACCCCACGCCAAAGCCCCGTAAAGAGGGGCGTGTGCTGCGCTTTTAGCACTTATACCCGCAAACAGCTTTTTTATAATATAGGAGAAATGAGAAATGGACGCAAAAACTTGCTTGCAAAAATTACAATATGTGGGTGTGCTGGCATTTGCAACAATAGACGCGCAAGGAAACCCACAGGTGCGCAACATTAGCGCAATCCATTATGAACCAGACGCCATCTACTTTTTTACCGCCAGAGGCAAGGATTTTTGTAAAGAGCTTCTTGCCGACGGGCGGGTTCAAGTGCTTGGATATACAAAATATAAAGAAATGATCCGTCTATCGGCACGGGCTGTGCCTGTTGCGCCAGAAGAACAAAGAAAGTGGATGGACATTATCTTTAGCGAGCAGCCCTATCTTGCCAACGTTTATCCCAATGATACAAGAAGCATCGGTATTATCTTTGAAATCCGCACGGCACAAATTGAATATTTTCATCTGGGCGTTCATCCCATTTTCCGCGAATGTTATTCGTTGGGAAACACCACTGCTGCGCCCAAAGGCTATCAGATTACAGAGGCCTGCATCGGCTGTGCAATCTGCGCACGCAATTGCCCGCAAAGCTGTATTGTAGCCGGGCAACCTTTTCAAATTCAGCAGGAGCATTGCCTGCATTGCGGAAACTGCTATGAAAAATGTCCGGTTAAAGCCGTTGAAAGGCGAGGATAGCATGACGCAAAGCGAAAGAAGATTATTTTTAATCCAAGCCCTGTTCCGCGAGATGCCGGAATATTCCAGCATCAATATTCCCACCAGCGAGCAGGAACAAAAAATCCTGCTTCGTTCACTACTGAACATCCGTATGCCAAGGCCTGTGAGCCAGGAATTTTTAGCTGTGCAAGACGTCTATTTGCAAACAGAAACAGCGCAAAAAGGGATTACGGACGTTAGCAGCCTAACCCCTATACGCAAAGGCATTTACCTTTGGCAAGGCGACATTACCACCCTGCGCTGCGATGCCATTGTTAACGCCGCCAATAGCCGTATGTTGGGGTGCTTTGTACCCTGCCATGGCTGTATTGATAATGCAATTCATACCTTCGCCGGCGTTCAATTGCGGCTTGCTTGCGCCGAACTAATGGAAAGGCAAGGGCGCGAGGAAGAAACAGGCAAAGCGAAAATCACCCCGGCGTTTAACCTGCCCTGCCAATATGTGCTGCACACAGTTGGGCCTATTGTATACGGAAGGTTAACCCGGCGGGAAGAACAGCAGCTGGCCTCTTGCTACCGCGCCTGTTTGGAGCTTGCCGGACAAAACGGCATCAAGACCATTGCTTTTTGCTGCATTTCTACGGGAGAGTTTCACTTTCCTCCCAATCGTGCAGCAGAAATCGCTGTACAGACAGTGAAAAACTATCAACTGAACACGCATAATAAAATCGAGGTAATCTTTAATGTTTTTAAAAAGACCGACTATACCATCTACCGAAAGCTGCTCAGAGCAGATCTATAAACTGAAACGCGCGCTAAACGAGGCCCAGGCCGTAATAATCGGCGCCGGCGCCGGGCTTTCTACCTCGGCAGGCTTTATTTATGACGGAGACCGCTTTGCGCAATATTTTTCGGACTTTGAAAAAAAGTACGGGTTTCACGATATGTACTCCGGCGGATTTTATCCATACCCAACGCCCGAAGAACACTGGGCCTATTGGAGCCGGTATATTTATTGCAACCGTTATATAGATCCGCCTTTTTCTACCTACCGGGACTTACTGGGATTGGTAAAGGAGAAGGATTACTTTGTGATTACCACAAATGTTGACCATTGTTTTCAAAAGGCGGGGTTTGATAAAAAGCGCTTGTTTTATACACAAGGCGATTACGGCCTTTTTCAATGCAGCGAACCCTGCTGTAACGAGACCTTTGATAATAAAGATATTGTTTACCAAATGATAGCGCAGCAAAAAGATATGCGTGTTCCCTCCGCTTTGCTTCCTATTTGCCCCCACTGTGGAAAGCCCTTAACGATGAACCTGCGTTCCGACAATAAATTTGTAGAAGATGAAGGCTGGCATTTGGCCGCCGAACGGTATGCAAGTTTTCTTCGCACACGCAAAAATTTACGTATCCTCTTTTTAGAAATCGGTGTGGGTTATAATACCCCCGGCATCATCAAGTATCCCTTTTGGCAGATGACCTATCAAAATCAAAAAGCTGTTTATGCCTGTGTAAATAATGGAGAAGCCTGGGCGCCCAAAGAAATTGCGGAGCGATCCATTTGCATTAACAAAGACAACCGAGAAGTTCTTCGGCAAGTTGCGAATGAAAAATAACAGCGCTGCTGGTGGAAAGAAAGAATCCGCCGTTATAGTCGCTATATAACGGCGGATTCTTTGTCCCATTTTCTATTTGCTTTATTCCCTATGTATGGTATATTGAGGAAAGATAGAGATAGAAAAAGTAGCACAGCAAAACTTATCGTGGGCGGCCTAAAAATATTGTTGTAAGAGTTAAGGAGGCGTTTTGTATGGCGTTTGATTATAAAAAAGAATATAAAGAATTCTATATGCCGCCAAAAAAGCCGAGCATCGTTACAGTTCCGCCGATCAATTATATTGCGGTTCGTGGCAAAGGCAATCCCAACGATGAGAACGGCGAATATAAGAATGCTATCGGTTTGCTGTATGGCATTGCATTCACGCTTAAAATGAGCTATAAAGGCCCGCATAAAATAGACGGATACTTTGCGTACGTTGTGCCGCCGCTGGAAGGCTTTTGGTGGCAGGACGGTACCCAAACCATCGACTATGCCCATAAAGAAAATTTCAACTTTATCTCCCTTATCCGCTTACCGGACTTTGTGACACCTTCGGACTTTAATTGGGCCGTGGCAGAAGCTACCCGTAAAAAGAAAACGGACTATGCAAAGGTAGAGTTTTTTGCTTATGAGGAAGGGGAATGCGTACAATGCATGCACATTGGTTCTTATGACGATGAACCGGCAACGATTGCCGCTATGCACCGGTACGCAGAACAGAATGGTTATGCACTTGATATCACCGCTGCCCGATATCATCATGAAATCTATCTTTCCGATCCCCGAAAATGCGATGTTAACAAACTAAGGACCGTAATTAGGCATCCGATAAAGAAAATATAAAAAACAGTGTTTTAAAAGCATTAAAAATATTATTCAGATGAAACTGCAGCGAATGCGGGCGAAAAAGCGTGCGGCGGATGCGCCGAACGAACAGCCGTCCGTTTGACGGTTTCTATAGGATTGCCGTATATAAGTATTTCACTTTACTGTCTAGCAGTAAAAAACGAAAAGTCAGCCCCGTAGAATTTTTGCCATCGGCTTCCCTTTGGCTAGCTCGTCAATGAGTTTGTCAAGATAGCGTATCTCCTGCATCAGGGGTTCTTTTATTTCCTCCACCCTAACGCCGCACACCACCCCTTTAATCAATTTCCTGCTAGGATTCAGATGCGGGGCGTTTTGAAAAAAAGCCGCATAGTCCACCGGTGTTTCAAGCAGTTGCTTTAGTTCTATTTCACTATACCCTGTAAGCCATTGTATAATTTGATCCACCTCTTGCTGTGTGCGGCCTTTTCTAATCGCCTTGTTGAGCAACAGCGGATAAACTTTTGAAAATTTCATTTGATACACCTTATCTGCATTCATGGTGTTTCCTCCCTTTTTTCTTGTACGGTAACCAAAACGGTATCCCCTGCCTGCTTATTGATGGCGTTTCTAATATCTTTGCGAATACCAATGATATAGCAAATAGAGCCATCGGCATTCTTTACACCCATATTAACAATGCTCCCGGTATACGAAACCCCGTCAAAAGTAACATCTACTTTTACTCTTCCCTTTCCAAATTCCTTTTTGATATCATAAGGAAAGCGCACAAACGCCCCGTTTTTATCGGGAACCGCTTCAATCACCGCAGTAAATTGATATTTTTTATCACTCATTCTGCTTTTAACTCCGTTCTTAGCTCTTGTATTTACTTGTAATGTTTATCATAGCATAATGCGCCTGGTTTTACACATCTTGTAACAAAAATAAATGCATGCGCAGGGTGTATGGATTGCCTATTCCCCTGCTATTTTGCGGCGTGAGCGCGCTTTGAGTTTTTGACCAAATTTGAAGCAAACTCTGTATTAGCATAAGCCCACAAAACAGCAGGCGTAAACACCAAATAAACGCCAAACCATACCATTTCAAAAATAAAAATCCCCAGGAACCCGTATAAATACTAGGTTCCCAGGGATATTGGTTGGGTTTATAGATACAAAAAAGATACCCACTATCAACGCGAGCGCAAAATCAAAAAATAGAAAAAACCTGCGGCGCGCAAATTGCTCACCGCAGGTGTGGTCGAGGTGACAGGATTTGAACCTGCGGCCTCTACGTCCCGAACGTAGCGCTCCACCAAACTGAGCTACACCTCGAAGGACAAAATCAAGCCCCGGAAAAACCGGGGCTGATTTTTTGGCTGCGGAACTAGGATTCGAACCCAGACAAACAGAGTCAGAGTCTGCCGTGCTACCTTTACACAATTCCGCATCAGACAGCGAATATTATTATACCCGAAATAAAGGAAAAGTCAAGTGCTTTTTGAAAAATTTATCAAAAAATCGAGCAACTCGTAATCATATAACCGGCCTACAACATACTGCCACAGATACAATCCGCTATTACCATACGCGCAGCGTTCGACAAAAAGATTAACAATTTTACTGCCTTGACAAGTTTTAAGATAGTGATTATCATGTGAACAGCAACTGTTTATAAAAACTGCATACGCGCCTCAAAGGAGGATTCAAAAAGTATTTTAATCCTATTTAGGCGCCGTCTTGGCAATTTTTTATTGCTGGCACAAACAGCCGGCAAATGTATTATAAAAGGAAAGAAGAAGGTGTTTCGCAAATGGCGCAATATGAAATTGCTGTAACCAAACCCTATCTCTGGTTCCCTGTTCGAATCGCGGCCCAAAAGCAGTATGTTGAGATTTTTGCCAACGGTGCAAAATGCTTTGAATTCGACATTCCTGTTAAAAACGATGACAATGCCCCGGATTTTTACGGCTGTTTGGAGGTAGCCCCTTTTATCGGGCAGACTTTTTTGCTGCAAGCTCCGGTAGACGAAAGCTGGTTTGCGCAAATTCGACAAGAAGACTCCCGGCCTGACAGGCCTGCGAGCCCCAACCGCCCCTTACTGCACATGACTGCAAACAGCGGCTGGATAAACGATCCCAATGGACTGGTTTACCACGACGGCACCTACCATCTTTTCTTCCAGCACAATCCTTTTGACGTAGCGTGGGGCAATATGAGCTGGGGGCATTGTGTTAGCAAAGATTTGATGCATTGGACACAAATCGATACGGCTTTACATCCCGATTCTTCCGGCACTATGTTCTCCGGCTCCGGTTTAGTGGATGTTCAAAATGCGCTTGGCTACGGCCAAAACACTTTGGCCTTTTTCTACACGGCTGCCGGCGGCAGCAATCCCTGGTCGAAGGGCACGCTGTTTACACAGCATCTTGCCGTAAGCACAGATGAAGGCCGCACTTTACAAAAACAAGGCGTCGCTGTGCCCACCATCGGCCCCGATAGCCGCGATCCCAAAGTATTTTGGCATGAAGTGTCCCAAGCGTATATCATGGCTTTGTGGATTGAAGGAAACGACTACGCTATTTTACGTTCAACCGATTTGCGGCATTGGGAACAATCGCAGCGCTTTACCATGCCGGACGCGTGGGAGTGCCCGGATTTGTTCTGCTTGCCTGTGTATGATGCTGCCGGCGCAGCTCATGGAGAAAAGTGGGTGTTTTGGTCGGCGCCTGGGTATTATTCCGTTGGAAACTTCGACGGTTACCGTTATACGCCGGAAGAAAGCCATTCTGCCTATGCCCGAGACGGCGTGCAAAAAGACGAATTGTCTTACGCCGCGCAAACTTATTCTAATACGCCGGGCCGCGTGATTAACATCGCTTGGTTGCGTCCGCAGAACCGCGGCGAACTTTTTACCGGCTGCATGGGGATTCCGAGGGAATTTTCTTTGATAAAAACAGCCAGCGGCACTATTCTGCAGCATAAGCCCGCTAAGGAATTCACCGATCTACTTCGGGCCGATATCTCCTTTGGCCTTGCTGCCAATGACAGCCGCTGCTGCAATGCGGCGGAAGAGCCCTTTGTATTGGATCTTTCCCTCAACGAACAAACCAGCGGTAAAGCTGAGATTGAATACAACGGCTTTATTATTTCAGTAAACCTGGGCGATGGAACCGTTTGCGCCAACGGCAGAACCTTTGCCTTTGATAAAGGGGCTGTGTGCGGCGCTATGGATCTTCAGCTAATTGTAGATTACAAGGTGGTAGAGCTAACCGCCGCCAACCACACGCTGTACACCGTTATGGAAAACACCTCTCACCAACTGGCAGGCAATATTACCGTTCGAACTGAGGATTGCGCGGCAACAGCCGGCCTTTCTCGTGTGGCGCTGTAAGCGACTACTCTATGTAACATCAAATATTCTTTCTAAACATACACGGCGGGCTGCCCAATCAAGGGCAGTCCGCCGCTTTTGATTAAAACGCTATTTCTTATTGATCCTCTCTCATGATAGAGCAAGGTCTTAAACGAATAATAAAACGCCAATAACCGGTAACATAACCGTTACGCTGTCACACATCACAAAGTGCCGAAAGTTTAACACCTATGTTCTGATAGATAAATGTTATTTTGCTTCGCGTTTGCAAAACAACCGGTAATGCGCAACAATGCGGCACCGATACACTTATGCAGTGCCGCTGTTACGCCGCCTATCATATCCAACAAGCAGCGAACGCTAAAAGCGCCGTCGAGCCTAAAGATAGCTATGCAACATCTGTTACACAGAATCAACACGAGCGGGCCAAAAGCAGGGCTTACCGGTTCATTTCGCTCTGTACGCCACCGCCGTGATGAGCAGCGATAACGGCGTTAACCTCTTGCAGGCTGGTGCAAGGCAAATCCCCCGTCACCGTATTTTTCAGCGCCGCCATGGCGTTGCCATATTCCACCGAGCGCTGCAAATCCCCATACTGCAGCAGGCCGAACAAAGCCCCAGCCACAAAGGCATCGCCGCTGCCGATGCGATCGATAACCTGTATGTCACGGTATGGCTCCTCGGTGAAGAAAACATCCTCCTGCGCCCCGTAGATCAGCGAACCGAAATGATGCTTTTGGGGGCTTATCACCTGGCGCTGGGTGGTGGCCACCACCTGCACCCCGTACTGTGCACAGTAGCTTTTCATAATGTCTTTCAGTTCACCCTGTTTTTGGAACATCCGGCGGGAGGTTTCTTCTGAGATAAACAAAATATCCACCAGGGGCAAAATGTCTTCAATGGCCGCCCGGGCCTCTTCCTCGCCCCATAGATTGGCCCGGTAGTTGACGTCAAAGGAAACCAACGCCCCCGCCTGCTTAAACCGGTGCATCATCTCCGCCGCTGTTTGGCGCACTGCGCCGCCCAAGGCCAGCGAGATACCGCAAGTGTGAAACAATCTTGCCTGGCTATATAGCTCATCGGGAATCTCCCGGGGCGAGATGTGGTTGACCGCCGAATTCTTGCGGTCGTACACGACACTAGGCTTGCGGGGCGCTGCGCCGCTTTCGTAATAATAAATGCCCAGGCGCGCATTGGGATCAGCGTCATAAATCAGGCATTCGCCGCTAACGCCCCCCGCTTGGATCTGCCTGGCCAGGTAGCGGCTAATTTCGTTATCCGGCAGGCGAGAAACCACCGCCGGGCGAAGCCCCAGCGCCGCCAGACCCATTGCTACATTGAGCTCGGCGCCCCCTGTCTGCTTTTCAAACACGGTGCTTTGGGCAAAACGTTGGGTGCCTGGGGGCGAAAGCCGCAGCATAATTTCGCCAAAGGTGACCGCATCATAGCGTTTGCTTGCTTGCATGGCTTACTCCCCCCTATTTCAGCGCCAGGTGCAGGGCAAAGCCGCACACCTCGTCTTGCAAATAGATTAGCTTCAATTGCCCGGCCTCGTTGTATTGGCGGGACTCTTCGATAAAGCGAACCCCCAGACGCCTTAGGTAGGCCTCGGCGCGGGTGACGCTGTTGGTGCCGATGGCGATGTGTCCCCGCGCGCCCCGGCCGCCCTCTTTCATAATCTCGATGGAAGGCCCGGAAAACACCGAAGCCGCATTATTCCCCAAGGAGGGGAAGCCGAACAATTTGGCAAACAGCCCGGCAGCCGCCTGGGCCGTGGGATCGTCCCCGGCATTAACGCCCACATGGCGCACCTCAAAGCCCAGCACCAAATCCAGCGCCTGGCGGGTTAATCGGGTAATGCCGGCATAATCCCCCGCCTTGAGCAGCTTTTCGGGCACCATCCAGCTGCCGCCGCAGGCAATTACCTTGGGGAAAGACAGATACTCCACCAAATTATCGGGATTGATACCGCCGGTGGGCATGAACTTGATGTTGCCGTAAGGGGCCGCCATGGATTTTATCATAGGCAGGCCGCCCGCTGCCTGGGCCGGAAAGAACTTAACTACCTCCAACCCCAACTCGATGGCACGCTCCACATCGCTGGGATTGGCGCAGCCGGGCGTAACCGGCACACCGATATCCACGCAGTGGCGCACCACAACGGGGTTCAGTCCCGGGCTGACGATAAACTGCGCCCCCGCCTCCAGCGCCTCATCCGCCTGATCGGTGGTGAGCACCGTGCCGGCGCCCACCAGCATATCGGGGCAGGCCGCCTTCATTGCGCGAATGGCCTTTGCAGCTCCCGCCGTGCGGAAGGTGACCTCCGCACAGGGTAAGCCCCCCGCCATCAACGCTTTTGCCAACGGCTCTGCCTGGGCGGGATCTTCTATCTTTATCACCGGCACCAGGCCGATTTGCTGTAATTGCTCCAAAATTTGCTGCAACGCTTATCCTCCCTTTCTGTTTCTGCCTTAATCCACTTTCCCTTTTACGAAAGGCTTGCCTACATTATAAAAAGCAGCCAACCCTGCGCCTTATACCCCGGAATAGGCGTTAAAGCCGCCGTCTATGGGGATGACCACGCCGGTAACAAAGCTGGCGGCCTGCTGAGAAAGCAGAAACAACACAGCGCCGATTAACTCCTGTGCCTCGCCGAAGCGGCCCATAGGGGTGCTATTTAAGATCTTTTCGGTGCGGGGCGTGGGGTTGCCCTGCTGGTCAAAAAGCAGATCCCTGTTTTGCTGGGTAACGAAAAAGCCCGGCGCAATGGCGTTCACCCGGATGCCGGCCTTGGCGAAGTACACTGCCAGCCACTGGGTGAAATTGCTCACCGCCGCCTTGGCCCCGGAATAGGCGGGGATCTTGGTCAGCGGCGTATATGCATTCATAGAAGAGATGTTGAGTACGCAGCAGCCCTGCCTGCCCAGCATATCCTGTGCGAACACCTGCGTGGGCAGCAAAGTGCCCAAAAAGTTCAGGTTAAACACAAATTCCACTCCGGCGGGATCCAGATCAAAGAAAGTAGTCATATCCTTCTGCACATTTTCCAGCTCTAAAAACTCGTCGGCAGTGGTGGCGCGGGGATTGTTCCCGCCTGCGCCGTTGATAAGGATATCACAGCTGCCCAAATCCTGGCGCACCGAATCGCGCACCTGCTCTAAGGCAGCCCTATCCAGCACATCGCAGCGGTAGGCCTTGGCCTCAAAGCCCTCGGCGCAAATTTCACGGGCCACCTGGGCGGCCGCTTCTTCGTTGCGATCCAGCAGCGCCACCTTAGCGCCGCACTGGGCCACCGCCCGGGAAAACATGCTGCACAGCACGCCGCCCGCGCCGGTAACTACCGCAACCTTTCCCTTTAAATCCACCGAAAACGGCAATGTTACCTGCATAATTGCATCCTCCTAGCCTTTTTTCTGTGTTTTTTCCAGCGTTTCCCAAATGCCGTTGAGGTAGCTAGCCCCCAGGGCCCTGTCGTACAAACCGTAACCCGGGCGGCCGGTTTCCCCCCATATCATGCGGCCATGATCCGGGCGCAGGTAACCTGCAAAGCCGTGGCGGTGCAGAATGCCCAAAATGCGCACCATATCCAATGATCCGCATTGCGAAAAGTGGGCCGATTCTTCAAAACCCCCGTCTGCTGTCCATTTCACGTTGCGGGCGTGCACAAAGTGCACCCTCCCCATAGCGCAATATTTATCCAGCATGTGGTAGATATCGTTTTGCGGCGTGCAGCCCAGGGAACCGGTGCAGAAAGTGAGCCCGTTGTTGGGGCTATCCACCAAGCCTAGAAAACGATCCAGGTTTTGCTCTCCGGTGATGATACGCGGTAGGCCGAAAATACCCCAGGGCGGATCGTCGGGGTGGATGGCCATCATCACGCCGGACTGCTCTGCCACAGGGATGACGGCGCGCAAAAAGTATGCCAGGTTCTCCCACAGCTGCTCTTCGCCCAGCTGCTCATATTGCCCAATCAGCGCCTGCAGCTCCTGTTTTTGATAGCTGCTGTCCCATCCCGGCAGGCTGAGCTCCCCGGTGAGGGGATCCATTTTTTCCAGCTGCTCCTTATGGTAAACCAGAGCGGTGGAACCGTCGGCCAAGGGGTAATCCAGCTGGGTACGGGTCCAGTCGAACACCGGCATAAAATTATAGCAGATACATTTGACCCCTGCTTCCCCCAAGCGGCGGATATTCTCTTGATAATTAGCGATGTATTCCTCCCGGCTGGGCAGGCCCAACTTAATATCCTCGTGCACCGGCACGCTTTCTATCACCTCAAAGGCCAACCCGGCCTGCTCCACCCGCTGCTTGAGCTGGGCGATAGCCTGGCGGCTCCACACCCCGCCCGGGGGCACATCGTAAATCGCGGTAACAATGCTGTGCATATTGGGGATCTGCCGGATGTATTCCAGCTTAACCGGATCCGGCTCCCCGTACCAGCGAAAAGAAAGCTTCATAGCAAGGCTCCTTTCTATTTATTGATTGACGCTAACTATTTATTTTATATCAACAAAATATAGCAGAGTAATGAGCAGAATCTTATGGGGCTGTTGCGGCCCCTTATATCCCGGCGGGCAAACCAAAATAAGCCACCGCGTTGCGGCAGCAAATATCCTGCACCATGCCGCCCATCAGGTCAAAATCCATGGGCGCTTCGCCCTGCTCCATCCAGCCGCCCAACAGATTGCACAGCAACCGGCGGAAGTATTCGTGGCGGGTATAAGACAAAAAGCTGCGGGAATCGGTAAGCATGCCCACAAAGCCCGAAAGCAGGCCCACGTTGGCCAGGGTTTGCATCTGGCGCAGCATGCCGTCTTTCTGGTCGTTAAACCACCAGGCCGCCCCCAACTGGATTTTGGCGGGGGCCGGGCCGCTTTGGAAGCTGCCCGCCACCGTGGCCAGCTTGATTAGGTCGTTTTCGTTTAAGCTAAACACAATGGTGCGCGGCAGCTCACCGGTGGCCTCCAGATCATCCAGCAACGCGGCGAAGGAGGCGGCGGTGATGCCCTCACCCACCACGTCAAAGCCGGTATCTGCCCCGCAATGGGCGAACATGCGCCGGTTGACGTTGCGCAGCACCCCAAAATGCAGCTCCATCACAAAACCATATTTGTGGTAAATGCGCCCCAAACGCAGCATCAGCTGGCGGTGGTAGGCGTTTACCTGGGCTGGGGTTGGCGTTTCTCCATTCATAGCCGCCAAAAAGGCTTGGCGGGCCTCCTGCTGGCTGCCTACGGTAAAGTCGGGGGAAGCCAAGGATTGATCGGCCGCCTTGCACCCCATAGAGGCGAAATAGCCTGCCCGCTTATCCAGCGCAGCCACCAGATCGTCAAAGCTTTCAATAGGCATACCGGCTGCCTGAGATAGGCGGCCGATATAAGCCGCAAAGCCGGCCTGCTCTACATGCAGCGCCTTTTCCGGCCGGAATGCGGGCAGCACCGCTGTGGGAAAGTCCTCTTGGGCCAGGGCCTGGTGGAAGTGCAAATCGTCCGCCGGGTCGTCGGTGGTGCACAGGGCCTTTACCCCGCTGCGGGTGATAAAGGCACGGGCCGTAGCGTTGGGGGCAGCCAGCTGCCGCTTGGTTTCTTCCCAGATGCCGGGGGCGCTTTGGGGGCAAAGCAACTCACGGATGCCGAAATATCGCGTAAGCTCCAAATGGGTCCAGTGATACAGCGGGTTGCCCACAGCCTTGGGCATGGTTTCGGCCCAGCGCAGAAACTTATCGTAATCGGGCGCATCGCCGGTTATGTACTCTTCGGGCACGCCGGCGGCGCGCATCAGCCGCCATTTGTAATGATCCCCCAGCAGCCACGCCTGGGTTAAATTGTCAAAGCGCCTGTCGCCGGCGATCTCGCCGGGATCGAGGTGACAGTGGTAATCCACCACCGGCATCGGCTCCGCATACTCGTGATACAACCGCCGGGCCGCCGGGGTGTGCAACAAAAAATCCTCGTGAATTAGGGGTTGCGCTGTTTGCATAAGCTCCCTCTTTTCCGGTTGATTTTATCTTTATGGGAAAACGTTTTCGATTTTGCACATTAGATGCAGTAAACATTGCGCCGCCTAACCGCCTTTTCGCCCAAGGGCAGCCATGGCGGCCGCTTCTTTATTCCTCTATCAGCACCGCCCGGGCAGGGGCGCCCTCCATGCCGTTTAGCTTAACGGGGAAAGCGCACAGGGTATACTCCCCGTCTTTCGGCACGCATGAAAAATCCAGCCCTTCCAGCAAAGGCACGCCGGCCGAGAGCAGCTCTTGGTGGGGCTTTTCCTCATCCCCATAGGCGCCGATGGACTGGGCGTCGGTACCCACTAGCAGCACGCCTGCATCCGCCAGGGCAAAGGCGGCGCTCTGGGTTAAAAAGGCTTTACCCTCGCCCCGGAACAGCACCCGCTTCTGGGCGTAGCGCAGCATGGCGTCGATATCCTCGCCGGTGATGAGGCCATCCACCGTAATCAGCGAACAAGGGCCGTAAAAAGGCTCTAGGGGAAGCGCCTCAATGGTGACGCCGTCTTGCACAAAATGCCTGGGCGCATCCACATGGGTGGCGGTATGGGCACCGGCGTACACCGCCGAAAGGTTGCAGGTATCGCCTATTTCCATGCGGCGGATCAGTTCCATTCTGGGGGCGGGATCCCCCGGGTATACCTTTGCCTGAAAAAAGCTGCGGGAAATGTCATATAGCTTCATGGGCCTTCTCCTTTCTTTTTTTCATCGGACGGGTTACCGGCCATTGGGCCGGCTGTTGCGGCTGCGAAACGGGCGGATCCCCCTGGGTTCCGGCGTCCGCTTTACGCCAGCTCCAAGAAATTTTCTATCAGCCTTACCGATTTTTGCGCCGCAAGCTGCACAAAGGTGGGGTAATCCATGTGGGAGGTCTCGTCGGCGTTATCTGAGATGGCTCGCACCACCGCAAAGGGAACCTGGTTTAAATAGCACACTTGGCCGATGCTGCCTCCCTCCATCTCGCAGGCCATGGCGCCGAACTCCCGGCGGATGCGGTGCAGCGCCTGAGCCCCGCTGATAAACTGATCGCCGGTGGCAACGGTGCCCTCGTGAAAGTTGGTATCGGGCATTTGCTTGGCCGCCAGGCGCAAGCTCTTTAACACCTCTTGCCCACAGGGCACATGCACCAGGTTCACGCCGGAGAGAAAGCCTTTTTCATCCCCCACGGCGGTGGTATCCATATCGTGCTGCACCACGTCGGTAGCCAACACAATGTCGCCGATGTGCACCCCGTCGCCAATGCCGCCCGCCACGCCGGTGTTGATAACCAGCGCGGGATGGTAGCGCAAAATCATGGTTTGTGCGCACATGGCCGCGTTCACCTTGCCGATGCCGCACATGGCCACCACGCACTCCCTGCCCCTGAGCCTTCCCCGGGTATAGGTAATGCCGCTGATACACTCCACCGACGCATCTTCCATTTGGGAGCAAAGCTGTTGCACTTCCACCTCCATGGCGCCGATGATGCCGATGATGTTATTCTGATCCATTTTCCAACTCCTCCATTTTTCCTGCTACCACGCCTATAACCGGCCCTGGCCCGCCTATATTTTTGTATATTTTATCACACAGACCGCCGAAAGGCAATGCGAAGAATGCGTAGGATCCCCCCACGTATTGCTTTGTTAAGATGGCAGGATTGCCCATGGTAATTTGCGGCGCGCATTGTTATAATGTGCTTGTGTCCCACCAGATTTGGCGCACAGAAAAGGTAGCTTGTGTGCTCTTGAATAAATGGCACCGATTTGCGGTGTTGGAGATCGCTTTTACTTTATAGAAAAATATACAAAGGCAAAAAAACATATCGAAAAGGAGGCAACGTCATGCAGGAAGCTTTACAGGGTGCTTTGCGCCGGCCGGATCACAAGGCGGTGCGGGTGACCGACGCTTTTTGGGGCGGGCAGCTGAACAAAATCCACACCGTGACGGTGTGGGATGTTATCAACAAATTTGAGCATGACCAGGAAAAGGGAATTTTGCAGAACTTTGAATGGGTGATGCAGGGCAAGACGGGGGAACACGTGGGCCCGCCCTGGTATGACGGGCTTATCTGCGAGGTGATCCGCGGCGTCAGCGACATCATTGCGGTAACCGGCGACCAAAAGCTCATTGACAAGGTGGACGCCTACACTCAGGCCATCGCCGGGGCCCAGGATATGGATCCCGACGGCTACCTGAACACCTATGTGACCCTGATGCGCCCGGATAAACGCTGGGGGCAAAACGGCGGCAGCCTGATTTGGCAGCATGAAACCTACGACATGGGCGCCCTGATTGAGGCGGGCGTGCACTACTACCGGGCTACGGGCAAAACGGCCCTGCTGGTTTGCGCCGTTAAGGCCGCCAACTGCATGTGCGGCGTTATCGGCCCAGAGCCCCGCAAAAACATTGTGCCGGCCCACTCCCTGGCGGAGGAGGCCGTGCTGAAGCTGTACCGCCTGCTGAGCGACGAGCCGGCGCTTGCCGAAACCCTGAGGCAAACGGGGCTAAAGGTGTGCCCCCAGGATTACCTGGATTTGGCGCGTTTTTGGATGGATCACCGGGGCGTGCATCACAACCGCGCCTCTATGCCCCACTACATGGGGGAATACGCCCAGGATCACTGCCGCATTGAGGAGCAGTCGGAGGCGGTGGGCCACGCCGTGCGGGCCGCGCTGCTGTACACGGGCCTGGCGGCCCTGGGCATAGAAACCGGCGATCGCAAATATTTAGATGCCTCTATGCGCCTTTGGAAAAACGTAACCCTCACCAAGCTGCACATCAGCGGCGGTATCGGGGCCATTCACAACGAAGAGCGCTTCGGCTATCAGTATGATCTGCCCAACGACGCCTATCTGGAAACCTGCGCCGGGGTGGCGATGGCCTTTTGGAGCGGCGAGATGCACCGGGCCTATCACAGCGCCGAATACATCGACGTGCTGGAATGCGCCCTTTACAACAACGTGTTGCCCTGCCTATCGGCAGACGGCACCCACTATTTTTATGAAAATCCCCTGATAAGCGACGGTTCGGTGGAGCGGTGGTCGTGGCACGGCTGCCCCTGCTGCCCGCCCATGTTTTTAAAGCTGATGGGCTGCTTGCAGGATTACATCTACTCCTACGGCGACAACGCCTTGTATGTAAATTTGCATATGGGCAGCGCGCTACAGGGCGAAATGGGCGGCCGCCCCTTCACCCTAGAGCAAAAGGACTGCGCCTTGCCCTGGAAGGGCAGCAACCGCATTGTCTTCTCTGCCTCTGCGCCGTTGGCCTTTGCGCTGCACATCCGCAAGCCGGCCTACAGCGGTGCGTGCACCCTGCTGCTCAACGGTGAGCCGGTGCAACCGCCCATGAAAGAGGGCTACTGGGTGCTGGATCGCCAATGGAACAACGGGGACGAAATTGCCCTTACCCTGGAGCTGCCGGTAATCAAGGTGGAAGCTCACCCCTATGTGGACGCTGACGCCGGGCGGGTGGCCCTGATGCGGGGCCCGCTGCTGTATTGCCTGGAAGAAATCGACAACGCCGGTCAGGTGGATCCGCTGCTAGACAATTCTCCCCTGGCGGTGGAAGAGATGGATTTGTTCGGCCCGGCAATGGCCATCACCGGCCGCAGCGCCCAGGGCGAAGCGCTACGGGCCGTTCCCTATTATTTGTGGTGCAACCGCGGGCCCGGCAAAATGGCGGTTTGGTTGCGCCAAGATGCGCAGCCGGGCGAAAACGCCCTTGGCGCGCAGGCTGCCGCCGGTTTTGCCGCCCACGCCCCCCAGAACAACCAAACCGCTTCGCTGGACGGCTGGGAAGGAAGGTTATATCGCGCCTACCGGCCTAAGGCTTGAACGTGCTTTTGATGAAAGAGTTCCTGTTTGCGTCGATGGAGTAACAGCTCTATTCCCTAACGGGAACATGAAGCCGCCGCGCTTACACGCTTACTAAAAAAGCAGCAGACTGGGGGCTGCCGAAAACACATAGGCCGCCCGGCAGCGAAAACCGCCGGCACACAAAGAAATAAGCCTATCTGCCCGCGGTGAGAGGCCCCCAAGCGGGGGCCGGCGGTAATGAATAGAAAGACGCAAGGCGGCGGATCCAGATGCGGGCCGTATGGATCGGGAAAAAATCCACTTGCGCGACGCGCCCGCCGCAGGCGAGGAGGAAAACCATGCCACAAAACCAGCAAACCGATATTGTTGTGCTGCTGCCGGTGAACACGGAGCAGCGGCGAATTTTGGAACAGGCCGCGCCCCAGGCCGTTTTTCACTACCTGCCCGAAACCGGCCTGGACGCCGGGCAGCAACAGCTGCTGCGGCAGGCAAGCATCATTGTGGGCAATCCCCCGCCCGCTTTGCTCAAGGACTGCCCCCGCCTAGGGCTGTTGCAGTTGCAAAGCGCGGGAACCAACGCCTATTTAGATGGCGTGCTGCCTCCCGGCTGCCGTTTGGCCAACGCCACAGGGGCCTATGGCCTTGCCATCAGTGAGCACATGCTGGGCGTACTGCTGCAAATTTACAAAAAGCTGGCCGATTACCGTGACAGCCAATACCGCTGCCAGTGGAAGGATGCCGGCACGGTGAAGTCTGTGTATGGCGCCACGGTGCTGATTGTGGGCCTGGGTGACATCGGCGGGGAGTTCGCCAAACGGGTAAAGGCCCTGGGGGCGTATACCATTGGGCTAAGACGTCAGGATCTGCGCAAGCCGGACTATTTGGATGAGCTGCATCTTTCGAACAAGCTGGAGGAGCTGTTGCCCCGCGCCGATGTGGTGGCCCTGTGCCTGCCCGAAACGGCCCAAACCAAAGGGCTGATAGGGCGGCGGCAGCTGGCGTTGCTTCAACCGGAGGCCGTAGTGCTCAACGTAGGCCGTGGCAGCGCCATCGACACCGAGGCCCTGTGCGACGCGCTAGAGGCAACCCCCACCCTGTTTGCAGGATTGGATGTGACCGATCCCGAGCCGTTGCCGCCGGATCACCGGCTGTGGCGGCTGAAAAACGCCTTTATCACCCCGCATGTATCCGGCGGGCACCATCTGCCCGAAACCTTCGCCCGGATTGTGCAAATCAGCGCGCACAATATCCAAGCCTATCTTGATGGCCGGCCCCTGCGCTCTGAGGTAGATTTTTCCACCGGTTACCGCAGCCTGTAACCGCCTATTGCAACAGAAAGTGAACAGCAGATCAAATCGATAAAAGCCGCGCCGGGCCCTAGGGATTGTCCTAGGGCCCGGCGCGGCTTTATGGCCTAATATCTTTCGTCTAGTTTGATTTAAGGCCATAGCTGTGCCGCTATCAAGCCCGGCAGCCGCCAGGCTAAAACCCTGTTTTTCGCCCACAGGGCTCATACAGTTGCCGCAGATCCTTTTCCACCTGGAAAAAGCGATCCAGCAGGCGGGGGTTGAAGGCGCCGCACTCCCCGTCGCGGATCATACGCAGAGCCTCTTCCCGGCTGAACGCGCTTTTGTACACCCGCCGGCTAACCAGCGCGTCATATACATCGGCCAAAGAAACAATCTGCGCCCAGATGGAGATTTCGTCGCCTTTCAACCCGTCGGGGTAGCCGCCACCATCCCAGCGCTCGTGATGGTGGCGGGCGATATCGCAGGCGTAGCGGTAGGCCCCGTGTTCGCGCATTTGGGGAATCTTTTCTAGCAGCATGGCCCCTTGCACCGTATGGGTTTTCATCACCTCATACTCTTCGGCGGTGAGCCTGCCCGGCTTGTTGAGGATGGCGTCGGGAATGGCGATTTTGCCCACGTCGTGCATAATGGCGGCCAGCGAGATGTGTTCAACCTCTTCCGCTGTCAACCCCTGGCCCAAATCCGTGCGGGTGAGCATGTGCGCTGTGATGTCGTGTATGCGTCGCACGTGCTCACCCGACTCCACGCTTCGAAATTCAATCACAGTAGACAGAGACTCTATCACGCCCTGGTTGAGCTTAATGATCTGCTGGGCCTGCCGCAGCAGCTCCGATTGCTGCTGCTCCACCACGTTGCCCAGCCGTTTTCGAGCTTGGAACAGCTCCACCACCGAATGAACCCGCCGCTGCACCACATAGGGGATGACCGGCTTGCTGATGACGTCCATCACCCCCATCCGATAAGCTTCTTTCATGGTGCCGCCGCTGGCCTCGGCGGTGATGAGGAACACCGGGATCTGCCCCAAAAGCTCTTCGCCGCTGAGCACCCGCAGCACCTCTATGCCGCTCATACCGGGCATAAGCACATCCAGCAGCACGGCGCATACCCTATCCCGGTGGGCATGCAGGTAAGCAAGCCCATCTTTGCCGTTTTCCGCCTGGGCAATGGCGTAATAGGGCGCAAATATATTTTCTAAAATGCCGCGGTTGATCGCATCGTCGTCCACAATCAGCATAGTATCCGGCGAAACAGCCATATGTGCGCATGTGTTTATCCGTTGCATATCGTTATCCCCTTTTGTCATAAACGCGCTAAGGCAGGCAAAATAGTATTCCCTTTTTTGCCCTGATCTTACAATCAACGGTAACCATGCTATTTATTTTAAAAAATAAACGGCCGGCCAAATAGAGCGTTTGGGCGCTAAGCTTTGCCAGCCGTTCCACCAGCCCTTTGGCTATTTTTTATATAGCAAAAGGGCCCGCCGCCCGCACAATCGCGAGCGACGAGCCCCTATTTCTTGCACTTGCTGCTGATATTCGTCTGGGCCCGTAAGCCCGGCCCTCTAGCCCTTTTACCTTTGCAGCTTAAATAGAAGAGGAATAACGCACAGCACTTTCTACCACCGTGTTGCCCACATAGGCATAAAAGTCATAGCGGATGCGATAGGTCAAGTTGGGGTTGCAGTTTACCCAGCTATCCGCCCAGCGCAAAGAGGAAACCGACTGCTTGCCGGTATCGCGCACAATGGTGCTGGCCTTTACCCAGCTGGAGCCCGAAAGCTTTTGCAGCGTGGCGGTAATGCGGCAATAATCTCCGCTATACAAAAGCATAGACGCCTCGCCTCCAACCGTATAGCCCGATTGGTTAATCGTGTAGCTCCCTACCCCAAGGTAGCTGGCGCGGTAAGGTTCCACCTCTTGGGCCGCGGCGGGCATCGCCATGGCCGTTACGCACAGCACCGCCGCCAACAGCAGCGCCAACAGTTTTTTGCATTTTTTCATTTCATAACACTCCTTCTATTTTTTGCGCCCGCGCGCAGGGCCGTTAACACAAGCATGCCCAACGGCCGAAAAGGCCGCCGGGCACAATGCTTGCCTATTCCGGCGCAAGGGAGCTACCGCTCCACCCGCGCGACGCTTTGCGCCATTCGAACCAACTCTTCGCCATCCATATAAGAGCTAAGCGCGAAAGAATACTTTCCCTCATACCAAAGTAAAATCGAGCTGCCCCGCTTTTCCCGCAAATAAGCGGGTTTATCGTTTATCAGCACTTCGCTAATTTGGGCGTCTTCATTGTCGATAAAGGTGGCTTCCATATCGAAATTTTGCATAAAGACGATCTCTTTTCCTTGGCTATCGACAAAAAACAAAGTAATACCCTGCTTACCCTCCTGGGTTTGTTCGGGCGCCAGGGCGTACCCGGCGGGAATGTAGGAGGGCATAAACCAGCTATCGGGGCTAACCGGCTCGTTATAAACGCCGCCCGTGGGTTCAGGATCGTTCTCGGTAATCACCACATATTCCTCATGCTGTTCAAAAAGCATGTTAAAGAACGGACGGCGGAAAGCGTCTACCGATAACACCACCGTAGCCGGCAACAAAATGACCAACAGAAAAACTGCTGCGGATTTCATCATTCGCTTGTAAACGCGCCTGCGTTTAACCTTTTTGTCATATTCCTCTAGAAGATGCCTGGTTCGAGCGTGAAAAGATTCCGAAAGCTCCACGTCCTTTACATCTTCCTCGGTAACCTCTTGCTCTATCATTTGTTTTTGGCACAAGGCTGCCAAAGAAAGAAAGGCCTCTTCCTCTTTGGACAAGCCGTTTCTGCTTTTTCTCATCATTTCACCTTCTCCGCCTTATTTCTTATCTCACGCATTTTCTTTATCGCTCGCGACCACTTTTTTCTTGCATTGGATTCTGTAATCTTTAGGGTAAATGCAATTTCGCGAAACGATAAATTATAATAGTGCCGCAGCACTAAAATATCGCGGTAATCATTTGGCAAAGAGGGTAAACGAAGTAAATTTTCAATTTCTACTCGATTGAGCACCGCCTCTTCCACGTTATTGGAATCGGGCAGAAGCAAACATCCGGCTTCTTCAAGAGAAACGATCTTTTGTTTGTTGCTTCTCACTTGATCAATAATTACATTCCGGCAAAGCACCTGCACATAAGCCTGCAAATCTTCTTTTGGCAATGCCAACACCATAGATGGATTTTTCAGCACCTTGCAAAAAGCTTCTTGCACAGCGTCTTCCGCCTCTTCTTTACTCCCCAACCACCGGTAAGCAACCTGATACATTACCTTGGAGTAGGCGTTAAATACCGCAGCAATTCTTTCTGTTTCACTAGAATCCCAGTTGCTTGATTTAGAATCACGCTTCAACAGAAATCCACTACCCTCTTACCAAATTTCATCACATAGTAAAAGGATATCACAACATTTGACTTATTTCAACTACAATCAGTGAATTTTTTACTCAGTCAACAACAAATTATTTGTCGTCTTTTTTCTCGTTGTTTTTATCCTCTTTTTGACCCAATGCGTCAACTTTATCGGTGAGCGCCTTTTGCTGCATAAACAGTACATCTTGATTAACGATAAGCGTCATCACGTTTTCATTGATGCACTTTAGGTAACCAACAATTTGATGAATTGCATCCCCCTCCAGTTCCTCCAACAGGTTTTGTTCATACTCCATTTCTTCTCTCTCTTCCTCAGGCATCATCATTGTCGTACCTCCTCAAAAATAATTTTTTTGCAGCACATTTTGTGCTCCTATATATATAAACGTAAATTCGAGCCATTTTGTGACACTAAAATCGAAAAAATTTTTATTTTTTTCTTTTTTCCCCTTTTTTCGTGGAAAAATGCCGTCTTCAGTGTAAAAATTCGTCCGCTTTATCGAGCACAGGCTCATATGTGCCCTGCGGTTAAACGATATTTCTTGAAATGTTCTTTTTCCTTTTTCTCAACTTTTCACATTCTTCTAGAGTAAAATTGTGAAAACAATAGTTATATAACGCAGATAGGCATCGCCCTTGGGGGTAGGGCGAAAATTGCTTTTGTTCTAACAGCTCACCCTTAGCGCGCGCCTTGCCTCTGCTAAGCGCCGGCTGGGGCGTTCTCTATATATGCCGGCGCGGGGCGCAAACAAAACGCCAACCAATTGCCAACCTATCTTATGGTTTATCAATCGCCGCTGCCCTTATTACAAAAAAGGAACCCTCTTGCCCAATAAAAGCAAGAAGATTCCCTTTATTGCCGTTTTCAAAACGAAAGAGCTCAGCGATCCCAACGTTTCTCTACACTGGGCAGGGGCGGAAACGGCGCGTGGTTTTCATACTGATACCAATAAGCCACCGATGCAATATCTTCCCCAAGAGGACGCAGCCCCTTTTTTCGCCACCAGCCTAAAGTATCTACCGTAACGCGCAGCTGATGAAAGAATCCGATACTATCCATAATATGCCACCGGTACAGGCTGTACCGCCGGCCGCCCATGGTATTATCCAGCTTAGCCAAGGGCATGCCCAAATACGCAGTGGAATAGGTCTGTTCCGCGTTGCCGCCCAGATCTGAATTAAAAGGAGAAAAGCCGAAAGAGCCGCCAAAATAGTCCTCGGTGCCGTTATCGGCCATAGTGGGGTAGCTGCCGTCGCCATCTATGTAAAACTTTACCTCTCCCTCGCCCCACCAGCTGCTGTTGAGCGAATTCCAAGCCAAGTAGGTGCCCACATAGCACCCTGCTCCAGAGATGCCGTCTATAATGGTATAGGTGGGATCCTCCGGTGTGGTAACCGACCGGCGGTACTGCGCATGAAAGTACATCACGTCGTCGGGCAACTCATACAGCTGATACAAAACGCGGTAGGCAACACAGCCAATATTGCTTTCTCCGTCGTTGGTTAAGGTCATTTTAGCGCGGCGGCGAAAGGGCATTTGCCAATAGCAATTATAGGCATTGCGGGGCAATACCACCACCGGCTGAGAATGCACAGGGTGCTTATCTTCGTCGAATCCGTTGGCGAAAAACGCGCCTAAAGGGCACTCTACCGAAGGAGAGGGCTCATCATCCCAGTAAATGCGCAAAACCAGTTCCGACGAGTAACGGTGATCCGTTGTAATAAAAAACTCATTGATACAGCCCGGCCCTTGAATATCGGCCAAGGTTGCACATTCGCCGGGCTGTAAAGATAAAAAGGGATGCACCTTTAATCCCTGGCCCTGGTCGATTGTGTTCTCTGGATGCGCTTCATCCCAACGACAGGCGCCGCCGGGTTCTCCTGTTGGGTTTTCGGCAGAAATCTGGCGCGTAACCCGCGCCCCTTGAAACGGCAAAAATTGCAACATAAACTTGTTCCTCCCTTTTTATGTTTTATACTGACATTTGTCAGAAATACCCGTTGCTACCGGCATCTAAAACGGCTGACACGCCGTAATTTTACAAAACAGCTTACCGCTGAAAACAGCCCGTACTCCGTGGGGCATGGGCAACAGAGCAACATAAATAAAAGCAGTTGTTTTTCCTACCCAAGGCAAACCGCTCCCGCGCTTTCATAAAAGAGGGGTGCGAACGAAGTGAGCGAAGGCGGTTTTACGCATATTATACCATAAGTAAGGGCACAAAAAATATTTTTATCTTGTTCTCTACCAGATCGCCAACAGCCGCAAAGCCTCTCTTGCCAAGCAAGCGCAACTATGGTAAAATAATATGAGCAACTTAATAATTGGGAGGAAAATATATGTCGGGCCATTCTAAGTGGAGTACCATCAAGCGCAAGAAAGAAAAAACAGATAGTCAGCGCGCCAAAGTGTTCACCAAAATCGGGCGTGAATTGGCGGTTGCTGTGCGTGAAGGTGGGGGGCCGGATCCCAGTTCCAACTCTAAGCTAAAGGATTGCATTGCCAAGGCCAAGGCCGCCAACGTGCCCAACGATAATATTGAACGGATTATCAAAAAGGCTGCCGGCGATTCTTCTAGTGATAACTATGAAAGCATTACATACGAAGGCTACGGCCCCAACGGCATCGCGGTTATTGTAGAAACGTTAACCGATAACCGCAACCGCACTGCGGGCGACCTGCGCCATTACTTTGATAAATTCGGCGGTAACTTGGGAACCACCGGCTGCGTTTCTTTTATGTTTGAGCAAAAGGGCGTTATCGTGGTTGAAAAAGAAGGTCATGAAGAAGACAAGGTAATGGAAGATGCCCTAGAGGCCGGCGCGTCGGATATGAAGGCGGATGAGGATGTATTTGAAATCTATACCGAACCGGCAGATTTTAGCGGTGTTCGGGAAGATTTGGAAGCAAAGGGATATGAGTTTGAATCCGCAGAAATTGAAATGGTGCCCAGCAACTACACCACTTTACAGGACGAAGAAGCCATTGTAAAGATGCAAAAGCTGTTGGATCTATTGGAGGACGATGACGACGTGCAAAACGTTTGGCATAACTGGGATATGCCGGATTCTGACGAAGAGGAATAAGTAAGATCCCCTCTGGTTTTGTACAGTAAGCCATAATAAAAAAAGAAGCAGTGAAGCTAGGAAAGAATCGTTTCTTTCGCTTCGCTGCTTTTTTGTTAAGCGGGGAGGACTAAGGCACGATACGCTGTAAAAACAGCAAGGCGCCAACCCAGACTCATATCAATAATGCAGGCTTTGCAAAACACGCCGGATAGGGGTTAAATAGCATTTCAATAAATCGCCGCAATACCCTTCCCCCATTGCCCACTCGGCCGAAACGGTTGCTTTTTTGAAGTTGTTGTGATATCGCACCCATCCTTTTTTAACGCTAACACGCTCTGGTTTCTTTCGCCTTGGCGGCTACCTGCATGCATTGTAGAAGAACATCCCGTCAGTCTAAAAAAATGATGAGCGGGTTAGAAAAAAATAAGAAAAGAACAATCTCACTAACCCTATGCAAACACGCATAGCAAAAGGGCCGGATGGTGCGCCCATCCGGCCCTTAACTTTTCTGTTGTTTTGCCGCCGTGCGGCAATACTTTTATATGAATCACAGGCGGCAAACTTGCATCCATCACATTTCACTGCGGCCTTCCAATGCTCTAGCCAAGGTGACTTCGTCTGCGTATTCCAAATCGCCGCCCACCGGGATGCCATACGCCAAACGAGTTACGCGCACCCCTAACGGCTTAAGCAGGCGCGAGATATACATGGCGGTGGCCTCTCCCTCCACTGTGGGATTTGTGGCCATAATCACCTCTCGCACGTCGCCGGCACCAACCCTGTCTAACAGTTCTTTGATGCAAAGCTGATCCGGCCCTACCCCGCTTAAAGGGGAAATTGCGCCGTGCAGCACATGATAGGTGGCCTTAAATTCGTGCGTGCGCTCCAGCGCCATTACGTCGCGCGGATCTTCCACTACGCAGATAACAGACTTATCCCGCGCCTCATTACGGCACACCGGACACAGCTCTTGATCGGTTAGGTTGCAGCATATTTTGCAATAATGGATTTTTTCATGCGCATCCAATATCGCCTGGGCAAAATCCTCCGCCTCTTTTTTAGAAGATTGCAGCACAAAATAGGCCAAACGCTGCGCCGTCTTTCTGCCAATGCCCGGCAACCGTTCAAACTGCTCGATCAGCCGCGACAGGGGAGCTACCTCATACCCCGCCATTGATTAAAACAGGCCCGGCACATTCAGCCCGCCGGAGAGCTTCTCCATCGTTTCGGTCTTATCTGTTGCGGCCGCGCGCAAAGCCTCGTTTGTCGCCGCGATAATCAGATCCGACAGCATTTCTACATCCTCTGGATCGACAACCTCTGGTTTAATGGATATGCTCTTTAATTCCATTTTACCGGTAGCCACAACCTCAACCGCGCCGCCGCCTGCAGCTGCGCTGTATTCTTTTTCTTCCAGCTCTTGGTTGGCCTTATCCATCTCTTCCTGCATTTTTTGCGCCTGACGGGCCAACTGCTGCAAATTCGAGGGGCCGCCTCCGCCGAAACCTTGGGGCAATCTTGCTTTCATAAGATCCTTCTCCTTACTTCCTTTGATTATTCTTTGGTTACCTCAATACCCTCTTGCTGCGCAAGCTTGGCCAATTCCTCCAAGGGATCCTTGTCCTCCTGGGCCGCCTTAGTCTGCGTGCGGTAAGGGCCTAACTTATAGGTACGCCCGGTAACTTCTTTAATGGCTATACGCATTTTATCACGCTGGGCAGATTTTCGCAAGAGCTCAAACGCCATGCTGTTGGGCGCATCAATCAGCACAAAATCCCCGCTGACATAAGCGGCAGATCCGTTAAACGCCGATGCGATTACCTGCGAGTATCCTTTCAGCACCTGCAATACCTCTGGCCAAGAAGAGAAGGGCTGCGCCTGCTGCAGCAGCTGTTGCGCATCCGGTGGGGTTCGGGCGGGTTCTTTTTCTTCTTTACCCGCTTCGCTAGGCGCGGCATTTTCCTCCGGCCCAACCGTTTGCTCAACGGCAGCGCTTGCGCCCTGTTGCGCCGGCAAAGCCCCCCGCACCGGCGGGGAAGAAGACGGGGCAACAGCTCCGTGCTCCTGGCGTTGCTGATTTTCTGAGGCGGGCACGCCGCCTGCCCGCAGCATACGCTCTAATTTATCCAACCTGCGAAGTATAGCGTCGGGCGAACTATCCAGTTCCGGGCTACATATTTTAATGGCCGTCATTTCCATCTCGGTGCGCCGATCTCCTCCGCGGAACATTCGCTCCATGGCATCCTGCAGCGTGTTCATCACATGAAGGATCTCCGGCAAAGAAAAGCGCGCCGCCTGCTCTTCTAATCGGGCGTATTCCTCCGCCGGCAGCACAATCAAATCCCGCGCGTCTTTTATCGTTTTCAGCAGCATCATGCTGCGAAAATGGCTAATCAATTCCTCGCATAGCCGCACCATATCTTTAGAAGCTTCGTGCAGCTGATTGATAACCTCCAAAGCTTGGGCAGGCCGCTGCTCCAACGCCGCTTGCGCCAGTTCATACAAATGCTCGCGGCTGGCCAATCCCGCCGTTTCGGTTACAACCGCCTGCGTAACCTCACGGCTGCGCCCCATGCATTGATCCAGCAACGAGAGCGCATCGCGCAACGCCCCATCCGCCAAACGGGCGATAAGCAAGGCCGCCTCTCGTTCCAGCGCGGCGCCCTCCCGCTTTGCCACATCGCTTAACCTATCGGCAATATCTTCTGAAGCGATACGTTTAAAATCAAACCGTTGACAGCGGGATAAAATAGTGGCCGGCAGCTTATGCACTTCGGTTGTGGCCAAAATAAAGATAACATGCGCAGGCGGCTCTTCTAACGTTTTCAGCAGCGCGTTAAATGCGCCGATTGAGAGCATGTGAACTTCGTCAATGATATAAACTCGATACCGCGCCGCCGCAGGCGTAAAGGAGGCTTCTTCTCGCAGGTTTCGAATGTTTTCTACTCCGTTGTTGCTGGCAGCGTCAATTTCAACCACGTCCATTACCGCGCCGCTGTCGATCCCCCTGCAAATTTCGCAATCACCGCAGGGATCGCCCTCCACCGGATGTAAACAGTTCACTGCCTTCGCTAAAATTTTTGCGCAGGTAGTCTTTCCCGTGCCGCGGGAACCGGTAAACAAATAGGCATGCGCAATGCGCCCGGCCTGTAGCTCGTTGCGCAATGTTACGGTTACCTGCGGCTGCCCCACCACATCGGCAAACACCTTGGGACGGTATTTGCGATATAGCACTTGATACAAAGCATCCACCTCCCCGGCCCTGCTTGGGCCGCGATCAAAAAAACAGGGCAGAGCCTTAGCCCTACCCAACTCCGCCATGCGCTTGGATATACGGACGAACAGACTTCCTGCATCGCGCAGAGCCGGCCGCTTAATGCTGCTCGGTTCCCCGCCTGACATGGTTCACGGAGCCCCGCCGCACAGAGCCCGCCCGCCCGCATACCCAAACGCATGCGTTTTCTTTACTTATTATAAGCGAAAATCTCGATAAAAACAACAGGAAAATGCAAACTTATTGCGCAAGCGGCGAAATCTTTTGCTTTTACAAATATGCTGGTTTATGCCATTATAACGTTTGAAGCAGTTCTCGCGCCTTGGCTCGGGTATTATTGCCGTTTTCTTCATTGTCATATTCTACAAACCACACATAGGAATCAATCACCGCGTACATTAGCCGGTAAATTTGCTTGCGCAGCCAAGCGTCATGGTCGTGTGAAATGGGAAGCCGGTATCCTTTTAAAAAGCTTTCATTAATCATCCATCCACTGGCCGTTTCAAAGGCAGGATCTCCAAACAGCGACCTGTCGCCGTCTATTATTGCCGCCACCCTATATTGCCCATCGGCACGCTCTACTAAAATATTACCTTCCCACAAATCGGCGTGCACTAAATGTGGCTTATCAATAGCGTTTAAAATCTGTTGATATTTGCGGGGGAGCATCCGGATCCGCTCCACCTCTTCTTCGGCATAAAGACGATACGGCACAACCGTTTGTGCCCATTCCTCCAGCTCGTGTGCCAGGTAGGCACTCCAGGTGCAAAAACCACGGCCTTCTACAACATCGGCAACCCGCCCGAATCCATCGCCTGTTATTTGATTAATTTGCAACGCATAAAAGCCGACGCTGTGGTATAATGCGATTTTGTCTTCCTCGGAAAAAGTCTCGGCAGAAAGCGGTTCGCTGGCGATATATTTTGTTATCATATAATCGCGGTCAATCTCTTTTTTCTCCAAGTCCACTGCCACAATTTCAGGCACAGGAATCTTTCGCTGCCTACACAAATTATAAAAATACGGCTCCGAAATCATCAACTTATTTTCAAAAGGCAGCAGCAAATGCCGGTTCACCGGCCCCAGTCTCAAAATGTACTTTTCGTTGTCGTTTACGGTGAGCAAATAGGTTGTATTAAACATGCCGCCATGTAAAATTTGAAATTGAAACGGGCGGCAACCAAAATGCTTGGTTACAATAACCTGCAATTCTTGTTTCGAAATCTCTAGATAAATCTTAGATTGATTCACAACAATCACCCACTTCGTTCCCCATGATCGCATGGTGCCTTTTTAGGCGGCATATGTAAAGTTATCATACCGCTAGAAAATGAAAAAGTAAAGCAATTTCGCCCAACTTATTTTTGCAACTTATCCAAACCACAAGCTCCTTAACACACAAACAAATCGCATTCATAAACGTTTTACGAAACAAAAGAAGCCGATCTCCAATTTGAAACCGGCTTCTCACTTCTAAAAAATATTAAAATTTATGCTACTTGGATACTGTGCTCAACCGTAAATCATGAAACCGTAAAGTACGAGGGCTTGTTGAGAAGAAAAAATCAGCTCCCTATCAAAACAGTACCCGATTTGACGTCGTAATCCTGCGCCGTAATGTTTTTGGCATCGTATGCCGCCGCTGTAAGACCCAGCGCATCGTACTCGGTTGCGGTCAATGTAATGCTTGGCGTTGCCAAGATGCAGTTGTATAGGTTATTGAGCGCTGTTTGCAGAGAAGCTTGCTGGCCGGTTGTGGGATCTGTGACAACAGAGCAGCTCTGCGCCGCCTCCAAAGCAGCCTGAGCTGCCTCATTTGCCAAGGCTGCCGCAGCGTTGGCCGCCGCGCTGGCTGCTACGCCTTTTTGAACCATTTGCTCTAACGCCGCATAAGCGTCGCTGCTGACCGGGCCTTCCGGATCATAAACAACAGGCATTACAGCAAAATAAAAAGTTAAACTTTTGAGCAGTGAATCACTTTCCACCAAGGCTAGCTCGCACCCAACGCTCCCCGGGCAGGTGAGGGCTTGTTCTGGCAGCAGCACCGTTACCGCGTTGCCGTCTACTGTGCAGGGCGCATCAAATTGGGTACCGTCGGCTTTCTTCCCTCGCAGCATAACGGAAGCGGCGCTTGGAATGGCAAATGCTGCGCTCCCCTCCCAAAGAGAAATCCAAAAACGATGGCTATTTTTATCCCATTGCTTTATGGCAATATTTGAGGGATTGACGCTGTCTTCTGTTAGATCTACTCGAATCTGATGTAAAACTTCCATAGAACCTCCTTTGGCGTACAGGCTTACGTTTCGCCATTGCTAGAGGGCGAAACAGCGAACGTAAATAATTCCGTTTTCATTTAGCCAAGCGATCGTTTTCCATTTGTGTTCCCCCTTTATTTACGTATACGCGTTATTTTACTTTATAATATTATGTTTTTGCGTAAAAATCAATAGATTTTACACATTTACGTAAATGATAGGAGGATGCAACAATAAAGCAAAGATATAATATGTTAATTTTATTTATATTATTAAATTTATTTGTAGTTACAACAACAAAGAAGTAAGGGATGAATTTACTTCATATATACACGCCTAAACAGCAAAAGACCGAAGGTGGTTCCCTTCGGTCTTTTGCCTCCATATACTCTGCCTGCTTTTTGCAGCGGTATAACATATTGCCTTATTCATTCTTCTTCCGGCTGAGAAGAAACAAATACTTCTATCTCAGCTAGTCCTACATTTACGCCCTTTCCATCCGTCACTTGCAAGGTGATCCAATCTACGTTTTTGTGGGGGAATTGTATCGTGCAGCCGCTGCCGTCCTCCGGCAAGGCGGGCACTTCCACCTTGCTGCCGTCGCTAAAGAGCAACTCACCTTGCCGCACATGGCCCTCGTCGGTATCTCTGTCATACAGCGTTACCCGATTAACACAGTACGGCTTATCCCAACTGAGCCGGATCCACGGCGTCTTTTCGCCCGAAGAGGCCCATTCCCCGGTAACGCCGATAAAGCCATCTGCCACAGCAGTGGCGGGATGTTGGCCGTTTAGCTGCGAAGAGGCCAAAACCGCGGCCTGGGGCGCAATATTTCCCGGCTTTGTCCATCCTTTTGCTGTGGTAACCTCTACTGTATTGCTTTGCGGAGATAACGTGTTATCCCTATCATAGGCCCGCACAGTGTAACAATAATGGCCTCCCGGTATTACAGTATAGTCCAAATAGCTGTTGTGGATAGCGGATAAGTCTGCCAGTTCTTCTCCATCTCGATATAGCTTAAAGCCTTGTAGCCAGGGGGCATCCGCCGGATAGCTCCAAGAAAGAGAAACCCGGTTGCCAAAGGCAACATCTGCCCGCAATCCGTCGGGCGTTTGCACCGGCGGCATGTAAAGCGGCTCTGCCTTAGCCTGCACCACCTGGGATGCCTCCCCCTTTCTGCCGCTGGCTACCGCCCGCACCCGGTAAAAATATTTTTGGGGCAACTGGTTGGTTACTTGCGTGTCGAAAAACAGGGTATCGCAGGTGCTGCCCAAATAGCTGCCCGTACCGGCGGTAAAGTCCGGCGTTTCCGCACGGAACACCTCATAAAAGGCAGGCGCCGCCGCATCCGTTTCGTTCCATTGAATGCACGTCCCTTGCCCGCCTACAGCGGCGGTAACGCCGCACACCTGGGCCGGCGGCTCGCCGAAACGGATGCGAAAGGTTTTCCAACCATACCCGTCAATTGAAAAATGAAGCACACCGTTTTTAAGCACCGCTGGCTGCCGGTCGTTTTCCATCAAATCGGTTTCTATGGCGTCGCAGGGAGAGAAAAACGAAAGATCCACTTCCGCATCCGTTGGGCGCCCCAAAGTTTCGTTAAACCGCAGGATAACCCCTTCACCGTTAGCCTCTGCCACTTTGGCAGTGGTGAGCATCACGGAATCCCCGGCGATCCGAATCCACTGATCCGCCTCTGCCTTAAAGCCGGCCCCCGGCTGGCTGTGGCTGATAACACTTACCGCCAGCGGAGTGGAAATTCCCCAACCAAAGCGATCCGCCCGTCCGTCGCGCCAATCGCCGCCATCATGGGATTGCAGAGAATAACGGAAGGTTAATATACCCGGCTGGGTTTCCATAAAGTTGGTGCCCCATTTGTTGTTAATGGCATAGCTGTACACCCAAGGCTTACGGGTATTATAATCTAGGTCGTAAAGTAAGGTGCGCCGTTCGCCATACTGCACAATAGGGGCGCTCAACGCCGATAACGTTATACCGTACCCTGCCGCCATGCTGGATGCATCAATCCACCGGTTGGCTGTATAAAAATCCGTGCTAGAGGTATAAAACTGTTCCGCAGTCCCCTCGCCCGGCTGCACATGGGATTTCTCGACATAAGGGCGCACATCCCCCACCGGCATTTCATGACGCAAACAGAAATCCGGCACCCGCAACGGGAACACAAAAAATCCTTCTTCATCCTGTTTTCTCCATGCCAGGGCGTCATTCTTGTATACTGTGTTGATAAAATCAATGCGCGGTTCGTCTTCATACAGAATGATTTCACGGCGGATACCCGCAGTGCCGTCGCAAAAGCCCTCGGTTATCACGCGTCCTTCTTTCGCACCCATGCGGATACTTACCGAAACATCATGCATCCGGCCGATAGCACGCACACGGTTGCCATGGAAATCGCTTGTCATATAAACAAATTCATTCATCCGGTAAGGGGCTTCCTCATCTGCCAGCTGCACGTTGCGGCGTTTATCCCAAATGCCGGCGATCTCGCCCTTTTCGTCTAGGGTAATTTTATAAAAGCGGTTTTCTAAAGTATTGTTCGTTTTTTGTATGGAAGAGGCGAAGCTGGGCTCATCCTGCCTAACCCGCACACAATAGCATTGATAGCCAAGCCCCGGCACGTTTGATGCGTAAAACACCGCAGCGTCATCTGTTTTTTGATAAGCCACCGGCCGCTGAGAGGCAACCTCAACAATATCAAAATGTTCCGGCAACTCTTTTAACGCCACGCGCACAACGTCGCCGCGCTGCCAAGAAAGGGGATTGTGCACCACAATTGTTTTCCCTTGCGCCGGTATCATCGCATTTAAAGAATCCACTGCTTGCGCCAGCAATTCCTCCGCTGTGCGTTTCGCGCAAACCGCCGTGTTCCGCTTCCAGATATGCTGATCGCCCACCACCGGTTGGCTGGGGCCAAAGGTGTGCTCATCATACAACATCATATGGTTATAAGCGTTGGCAATGGCTCGGTAGGGATAACTTTTGCCTACCGCACTGCTCGCCAGGGTGGCAAGAGTTTCGGCGGCCGGCAGCAGATCATGCGCCTCGCGCACCTGTGCCGCGCAATAAGCGTCAGACGGCGTGCCGAAGCACCACCAGTTTTCAATGGTACCGCGATAGCTGGCGATATCACCGCTATACTTTTCTTCTATGTACTGGCAGAAATCTTTCATGTTGGAATTGAAAAATTTGGGGAACACATAGGGCCTACCCTTGGCATCCTTGCGCTCGCTCATCTGCCGCACCCGCTGCATCACCTGAGCAAACAAGGGGCCGTTGTCCCAATACTGATCCACCATCTGCACAACCGCGTCATAAGGGTAATTATCCACCTGGTACCGGTTTATCAGCGCATCACTCACACATTGAACGGTGGTGTCTAAGGCTACAGGGGTGGCGTTGGGGCCGTCATAAACAAATTGCATTTCATCCAGGTTATATAATGTACCGCTGAGAATCAGCACCTTATTTTTGGGGTTTCTGCCTGTCATATAAAACAGGCGAGGATACATCTCTGTAAGGGTGTGGGGGGTATTGGGGTTAAAATTGGGGCCTAAATACATATACTTGATACCGGCATCCGCCATAATATCAATGTTTGCCCAGGAAATACTGGGATTATCCACCATCATGGCCACGCCGCTGGAATCCACCCCCAGCATATCCTTTAAATGCCTAGCGGAGTAATAATAATACCGCACCAGCTGTTCGGTACTCATGGCCTCCATAGATGTGTTCATACAACTGGCCGAGTAGGCTATGCGCCCCGCCTGTAAATAACCCTTCAACTTTTGGATCCAGGCGGCGTCGCGCACCTGCATAGCGCTGCCGTATAAAAGAAAAGAGGACTCGATGTGATGGCGGAATTTGAGTGTCTCCGGCCAGGAGTCGGTCTGTTCTACAAAATCAAAAGCTTCGTCCAAATGGCTGGGCCACTTAACGGTGCGCAGATATTCTTGATAATCGGTGTAACCGAAATCCACGTGCGAGCTATGAGAGACATACACCTTCCAATGGCGCACTTTCTTTTGCGGCAAGGCCAACGCGGCCACCGGCTCCCCTTCGCAACTTGCCGCAGTGTAAAGCCCAAATTTCACCACATCTCCATCTTGCTGCAACTCAGGCACATGCACTGTAACGGTGCTCTCCCCTTCTGGAATGGTTCCCACCGGCTCAACAACCGGCGCGGTACCTGGAGCCGCTACCCGTACCCATGCGGCAAAAAGCCCGCCGGTATTTTGAAGCGTCAGCTTCGTTTCTGATTGCAGCACCCCCTTTTCTTCAATCATATAGGGGGTTTGGGTCACCGCTGTAATATGCACTTTGGATCCCATGGAGTTTACGCCGGTTGGTTGTTGTGTCTGTTTCATATGCGCAGCTCCTTTTTTGCCGCCTATCTGGCGCCATAAACCAGCAACCGGCAGAAGGATTTTACCTGTCAACCCTTGCCGATGCCGGCTGAAAAGGCAAAATACAGCAACTACCGGCGCGGAAGATTTCGACGGCTTTTCTTTTTATTATAAACGAGGTCTCTCCCTTTCGCTATTCATAATTTCATCCGCTGGTATGAACATATTTCTTTTATCCCCCTAAAAAATGTTTCGTTCCAAGTTGCGGATCCCTATACGCAAAAAGGAACAAAGAAGGCGCACACGGCCTCTCTGTTCCTTTTTTACCCAATATCACTCCATCATTTCAATAGGCTGCTCTAAGGTACGAATTTGCTTTTGATAAAGAACATAATACAAAACAAGACTAGCGATAAAAGAAACCAACTCAGCTATAGGGAAGGCGTACCATACATATCCCAAACCCAGCTTTGCCAAGAAATAGGCCACCGGTAAAATAACTACCAATTGACGCAGTATGGAAATCACCAGGCTGTACATGCCTTTGCCCACAGCCTGAAAAATTGTAGAAAATAAAATGCCCAGCGCGGCCGGGATAAAGCACAGGCTGATGATGCGCAATGCCGGAATCCCAATGGAGAGCATATCGGCAGAAGCGTTAAAGATAGACAATAACCAATCCGGCGCACACCAAAACAGCACCGTACCAAAGGCCATGATAACAAGAGCGACAACGCAGCCGATTTTTAGCGCAGACAACAGCCGCTGCTTGTTTCTAGCGCCAAAATTGTAGCCCATAATAGGCATAACGCCATGAGTCAGGCCAAATACCGGCATAAACACAAAGCTTTGCAGCTTATAATAAACCCCCAGCACCGCCACAGCAGTGGAAGAAAAGGTTACCAAAATGCCGTTGAGTCCCATGACCAGCACCGAACCAATGGATTGCATAATGATGGAAGGAAAGCCCACGGCGTAAATATCCTTTACCGTCGTCCAGTTTACACGAAATCCCCGCAGCGAAATATGTACGTCATGATCTTTTTTGGCAATTACATAAATCGCTACCAACATAGAAAATATTTGACCGATAACCGTCGCTATAGCGGCACCCGCCACGCCCATAGCGGGAATAAACCAAAATCCAAAAATAAAGGCCGGATCCAAAATCATGTTGGTAATAGCTCCAACCAGCTGGAACACCATGGGATAAATCATATTGCCGGTTGCCTGTAAGGTTTTCTCTAAGTTTATTTCTACAAAAACGCCAAAGGATGCGATACAAACAATCCGCATGTAGTCGGCGCCCATACCGGCAATTCCTGCGTCGGAAGTAAACAGCATAAAAAAGGGCTCGGTTACAAACAAACCAACCAGCACAAATAATACCCAACTCACCAGGGCCAGCACCACCCCATGAGAAGCGGCGCTGTCTGCCGCTTCTTGCCGTTGTTCGCCCAGCCTACGCGACACCAAAGAGTTGATACCGATGCCTGTGCCTGCCGCAACAGCGATGAGCAACGTCTGAATAGGGAACACCAGTGAAACCGCAGTTAAAGCATCTTCGCTTATTTGTGCCACAAAATAGCTATCCACTACATTATATAAAGCCTGTACCAACATAGAAAACATGGCGGGTAACGACATCGATATAATCAATCGGAACATTGGCGCCGTACCCATTTTATTGCTTTGCACATTCTCCATAAAACCTCTCCTACCTCTCATTATGACAGCCGCATAGGGCAGAAAAAAGGGCTGCAACTAAATCGTTACAGCCCTTTACCCATCTGACAAAGCGCTTTTATTGTTTGCTGGGGTTGGAATTTTGAATGTATTGATCAATGGAGCGCGCCGCTTCTTTTCCTGCGCCCATAGCCAAAATAACCGTTGCTGCGCCGGTTACGGCGTCGCCGCCGGCATATACCCCCTCGCGGGTGGTTTGCAATGTGTCGTTATCCACAATAATGCAGCCTTTGCGGTTGGCTTCAATGCCATGGGTTGTGGTGCGGATAAGCGGATTGGGGGAGTTGCCAATAGCAATAATCACGCAATCCACATCCAGCAAAAAGTTGGATCCCTCTTTTACTACCGGGCGCCGACGGCCGGAAGCATCCGGTTCACCCAGCTCCATTTCTACACATTCAATTTGCTTTACGCGTCCATCGTCATCGCCGTGAATCGCCACCGGATTGTTCAGCAGGCGAAAATCTACGCCCTCTTCTTTGGCATGGTGGATCTCTTCGCGGCGGGCGGGCATCTCTTCTTCGGAGCGGCGATAAATGATATATACATGCTCAGCACCCAAACGCAGCGCGCTGCGGGCAGCATCCATAGCCACATTGCCGCCACCGACCACAGCCACCTTCTTAGGCTTTTCAATGGGGGTATCGTAATCCTCACGGTAGGCCTTCATCAAATTGATGCGGGTTAAAAACTCATTGGCCGAATACACCCCAATTAAGCTTTCACCGGGAATTCCCATGAAGTTAGGCAAGCCGGCCCCTGTGCCGATATACAGCGCCTCGTAACCCATATCAAACAGATCGTCCACCGAAAGCACCTTGCCGATAACCATATTGGTGTCGATGGTTACGCCCAATGCGCGCAACTGGTCTACTTCTTGTTGCACAATCTGCTTGGGCAAACGGAATTCCGGTATGCCATACATCAGCACGCCGCCGGCTGTGTGCAGCGCCTCAAATACCGTAACCTCATAGCCCAGCTTGGCCAAATCTCCCGCGCAGGTAAGGCCGGAAGGTCCCGCGCCCAGCACAGCCACCTTATGGCCGTTGCTAACAGGCTTTTCCTCTTTGGGCTGCCGGTTGTTCATATACCAGTCGGCTACAAAACGCTCTAACCGGCCAATCCCCACAGGCTCGCCCTTAATACCGCGCACACATTTGGACTCACACTGGGTTTCTTGCGGGCACACACGGCCGCAAACCGCCGGTAGGGAGTTTGTGGCTTTAATCGCCGCATAAGCCGCGTCTAAATCGCCATCGTTGATATGTTTAATAAAGTCGGGAATGGCTACGTTTACCGGGCAACCGGAAACACAAGGTTTATTTTTGCAGTTTAAGCAACGGGATGCCTCTTCGCGGGCCATTTCAGCGGTATAGCCCAGGGCCACCTCGTCAAAATTTCTGCTGCGCACGCCAGGATCCTGCTCAGGCATGGGCGTTTTTTGGGGATTCATATTAGGCATTCTCGGCACCTCTCATCAAGCGGCAGTGCTCTTCCCGCGCCGCCTCTTCTTCTACTTTATAGGTTCTCAAGCGCTTCATGGCTTGATCAAAATCCACCTGATGGCCGTCAAAGTCGGGGCCATCCACACAGGCAAACTTGGTTTCGCCGTTTACCGTTAACCGGCAACCGCCGCACATGCCTGTGCCGTCTATCATAATGGGATTCATGCTGACGATGGTCTTAATCGCATATTCCCGGGTTAAGTTGCTGACGGCGCGCATCATGGGGATAGGCCCGATAGCAACCACCAAATCGTAGCCAGCGCCCTCTTGAATACATTTTTGCAGCGCATCGGTAACAAAACCTTTGTTGCCGTTGGAGCCGTCGTCGGTCATAACGATCAGTCTATCAGAAACATCTGTCATCTCTTTTTCCAGGATAATCAAATCCTGGCTGCGAAAACCTGCAATTACATCCACCTGGGCGCCCATTTGGTGCAGCGCCTTTGCCTGCGGATAAGCGATGGCGCACCCCGCGCCGCCGCCGATAACGGCAACCTTGCGGTAACCTTCCAACTCAGATGCCTTGCCCAGCGGGCCGATAAAATCAAGAATGGCATCGCCCGGCTCTAACTCGTCTAGAATCATGGTGGTTTTGCCCACTTTTTGATAAATAATAGTAACCGTACCCTTTTCCCTGTCATAATCCGCAATCGTTAAAGGAATACGTTCGCCGTGCTCATTGACACGCAAAATAATAAACTGCCCGGCCTTGGCCTTTTGGGCTATAAACGGAGCTTCCACCACCATGCGGGTCATGGATGGATTCAGCCTCTCCTTCTGTAAAATAGGGAACATAACACACATCCTCTTCCGCCGAACCCGGCTGATATCAAAGGCGGCAAACCGCCGGCCTATAACACTAGGCCATATATCAGTATACCGCTTTTTACGTCTTATTGCAATAAAAAACCCCGTTTCATCCATTGGACAGGTGAATTTGTGAAAAGAATAACATACAACTGTAGGATATCGTGCTTTTATAGCAATATATCATAAAAAGCAGTATTTAGATAATTTATTTATGATTCTCTTTTATATTGAGATAATTTTATGCTATTTATTGTAATCTTTTTTGTTTTTGATATAATAATGGCGAAAATAATCGGCAAATTGCCGATAGATCCGTTCGCCAGCTTACTGTCTGGGAGTCATAAGAAAGGATAATGGCAATGAAAAATGCTAATAAGTTTTGCCTCACCCCTGTTTTCATGTTCATCCTTTTATGTTCTATTTTTCTCTCCTCCTGCGCCCCTTCCCTGCCCGATTACGACTTTCGCGAAGAGCAGTTTGTGGGCACGGAGGATTACGAGGCCTTCCTGCAAACCGACGAGGCCCGCGCCGCCTTTCCCACCCCCGATTGTGAGAGCGCCTGTAAAATTGTGCTGCTGGAGTCAACGGATTTTTTCCGCGCTGTGCGGGAGGGCACCCTACGCCTGGCTTTGCAGCACCCACAGCGATACCTGTGGATGGTACCCGTATACCATGGCGCCCAGTCCGCCTGGCAGCCCGTACTTTTTGAAAATGGCAGCTTTTACTGCCATATGTTTTCTCTCTATTCGTTCGACTCTCAAAGTTACCATCACTATAACTATTTGTCGGAACGGGACGAGCTGAATACCCTTTTGCAGGAAAACGGGCTGGAAAACCCTGAATTTATCGCCCCATTTTACGGTTACGGTTCCTGGCTCTATCTAGAACATCAAGGCACGCCCTATATTTTCCTATACAGGGAAGAACCTCTTACCACTGGGTTAGACGGAATGACCTTATATCCGTTGGAGCAAGTTCGTTCCACAATCCTCATGCTGGGGGATCGGGAGTACCATCAAGAGCAGCGTCTTTCCCCTTACCTTTGAGCCGCTTTCCCCTTTATAGGCAGCTTCATAGACAGCTTTATAGACAGCAGAGGAAGTGCAAGTATAAAGAAAAGAAGCGGCGGAACAATCCACCGCTTCTTTTCTTTGCCTTTTCAGTACCGTGTTATCTAAGCCGAATCCTCTTCTAACGCATCTGCCCTAAGGCCTAGGATGGATCGGGGTAATCATCCTGTGCTTCCAGTATCAGCTCATCTAAGCTAAAGTTCAAAATTTTAGCCAAGTACAGCGCCAACGGCAAAGACGGCAAAGATTTTCCTTTTTCTAAAGACTGATAAAACCGATCGGAAACGCCGCAAATTTCTGCCATTTTCAGCTGTGTGAGGTGATGCTCTTCGCGGTACTGACGCAAGATTTCTGAAAATTTGACATGTAATGACATAAAATACCTCCTTAAGAAGTATTTTATGTGAATTTAAGGCACAAATAAACGATTAACTGTTCCTATTTGCTAAATTTCTTATCTGACAACTATTATTTCGTTCTAATCAATACGTTTTAAGAAAAAATAGTCGTAATTTGGCCCTATTTACTACATAAAGAAACTTCTCTGACAACAAAAAGTAAATCCCCATGGTATATAGCAGTCATATATCGTGAAGGTTTTAGAGAACGATATTCACTAAAGTCTATTTCTACATTTGTGAAAAGACATTTATCAAAGCAGCAAACCTTCTCTCTTATTAGACACAAGAAAAAGTATATAAAAAATCCCGTCCTATGGACGGGATTTTTTATGAAGCATTTGCCTCTGTTGGAGGCGACACCCAGATTTGAACTGGGGAATCGGGGTTTTGCAGACCCCTGCCTTACCACTTGGCTATGTCGCCAAATGAAAAACCTGGTGAGAAAAAATGGAGCGGATGACGAGGCTCGAACTCGCTACCTCCACCTTGGCAAGGTGGCGCTCTACCAGATGAGCTACATCCGCAAAATGGTGCCTCCGGTCGGAATCGAACCAACGACACGGGGATTTTCAGTCCCCTGCTCTACCGACTGAGCTACAGAGGCATAAATGGCGACCCAGAACGGGCTCGAACCGTCGACCTCTAGCGTGACAGGCTAGCGTTCTAACCAGCTGAACTACTGGGCCATTTTGGTGGGAACAACAGGGCTCGAACCTGTGACCCCCTGCTTGTAAGGCAGGTGCTCTCCCAGCTGAGCTATGCTCCCACAACATCGCCCAGGGAAAGCGCTTACGGCGCTTGTGAAGCACTTTGTATCGGCGACGTTTAATATAATACTATATCTTTCCTTTCTTGTCAACAGAAAAACGAAAAAAATTCAAATTTTTTCTTGGGCTAATTTTTCAAGCTCCTCATTGCTAATATGATAGGCCTTTGCACAGAAATTGCATTTTGCCTCCGCATAGCCTTTTTCATCCCGTAAAGATAGAATATCCTCTTTTGATAAAGTAGAAAGCATGCGTAGGGTGCGCTCTTTGCTGCAGGTGCAGGTATAGGCCACCGGGAACTCATCTAGCTTTTGCATTTCAAAGCCGCGCAGCGCCAGGGCGCACATATCCTCCAATGTCATCCCTTTGGCCAACATGGTGGTTACCGGCTCTAGCAACGCAGTATTTTCTTCAACTCGCCGCGCCACGTCGTCATCCGCCGCCGGCAACAGCTGTATCAACAATCCACCGGCTAACAGCACACCGGCGCTTTCTTTGTCTACCAGCACGCCCAATGCGCACACCGTGGGGATTTGCTCGCTTACTGCATAATAGCTGGTGATATCCTCGGCAATTTCGCCGGAAACCAGCGGGATTTGCCCCACATAGGGTTCCCCTGTTCCATAATCCCGCATAACGTAAAGCAACCCGTTTTGGCCCACTGCTCCCCCTACATTCAGCTTGCCGTCCGCCCGGTTGGGCACCCGCACGCTTGGGTTCGTAACATAGCCGCGGCAATTACCTGCGCTGTTGGCCACCACAACCACCTGGCCGATAGGGCCGCCGCCATCTACCCGCAGTGTTAGCGAAGCCTCTTTTTGCTTTAACATGCCGCCCATCATAGAACCGGCAGCCAGCAGGCGCCCCAGTGCGGCAGCCGCCACCGGAGTTGCCTCATGCACCTTCTGGGCGGTAAAGGCCATATCTGAAACATCCACTGCGCAGGCCATCACACTGCCGTCTGCTGAAATACAGCGTATCATTCGATCCATATTGATAACCCTCCCGGAATATTACAAACCCGGCTTTTGCGCTACGTAAAGCACTCTTTCGCTTTGCGGCGAAACCGGATGAAAGGAATAGCCGTCAAAACGCTGGCGCACCTGTAACCCCGCCGAGGTTAAAAGCTGCGTTAATACTTCGTCACTGTAAGCACGCTCGGCAAAATCTTCCTGCTGGCGCCGGTAAAGCCCGGCTTCTTCTTTTACAAAAAAGTCTAAATGAATCCCCACCCGGTTGGTTTTTGCCGTTAAAGTGTTTTGCCACACACAAAAAACGCCGGGTGTATCATAAACAAAGGTATGGTTGCCCAGCACCTGCTGGTGTTTATAAACCGAGTTAACGTCAAAAATAAAATAACCGCCCGGTTCTAAAAATAGAGTCACCCGTTCAAAAGCACGCTTTACATCCTCTTGGCGAGTAAGATGGTTGACGCTATCTAACGTGCACAGCACTGTGTTCACCGTGCCAAATAAATCCAGCCGCTGCATGGGCTGACAGATAAAAAGCACCGAAAGGCCCTCTTGCGCCGCCTTATCCTGCGCTACAGATAGCATTTGCGCCGAACCATCCACACCGTATACATCCAACCCCCGGCGCGCCAGCTCCAAGGTTAAGCTCCCCGTACCGCAGGCCAAATCCAGCACAATGCCCGGCTGATGCCCCAAGCGGGCGAACAATTGCTCTAAATAATCCGCCTGCTGCAAATAGCCCACATTATGCGTGAGCGCATCGTAATAGGCGGCAAAGTATGCGTATCCGCTCATCACCGCTGCTCCTCAAAAATACGATTGTTGTTTCTATTCTTTGCTGTGCGCATTCCCAACAGCGCCTTATCACAAACCGATATCAGCCCGCAGGTCACAAGTGAACTGCCGGCTTTTAACACCTATCAAATTGTTCGCACACTATCATTTATAACCGCCCCAAAAAAGAGCGCAACGGCCTAGTGGCGAAAAGCTTTCGTCAAAAAATAACAAAGGGATTTATTCTTCTTCCTTAGGTTTCTCCTGCGCTCCGGCTTCTCCTAAACATCCCATTCGTTCAAAAACCATGGCATAACCGTCACAACCATAATTTAAAGAACGGTTAACGCGGCTGATGGTTGCCGTGCTGGCCCCTGTGCGGCCGACAATATCGCTGTATACCTTGTGTTCACTGAGCATATGGGCCACCACAAGCCTTTGCGACATAGCCTTAATTTCCTGCACGGTGCACAGGTCTTCAAAAAAGCTATAACATTCCTCCACACTTTTTAGGGAGAGGATTGCCTGGAATAAAAAGTCTACCCCTTCATCCTGAATTTTTGATTTCAACATCAAAACCTCCCTTTGCGCAAAACGCTGATTTCTATATTGTCGTACGGTAATATGATAAAATTTTACCACAGAAAAGTGTAAAAGTAAAGGTGAAACCGGCCGGCGCCGGTAAAAGAACGGCGCCTGTCGTTTCACCTAATAAACATCACTGCCACCTGCCGGACGAACAGCACACCGGCGCCGCCTGCTACTGCGCAACCACCTGCTCAATGGCGGCCCGCAGCTGCTCCACCCCTTCGCCTGTTACGGCCGAAAAAGGAATAAGCGTTAGCCCTTCGAATTCACCAAATTCTTGCTCTAGCAGTGCCAGTCGCTTGGCGCGCTCCGTCTTGTTCAACTTATCCGCCTTGGTAAGCGCAATAAGAAACGGAAAGCCCGCGTCGCACAAAAAACGTATCATATGCATATCGTCCGCTGTGGGCGCATGGCGCATATCCACCAGCTGCATAACCAACCGGTGATCCCGCTGCGCCTGAAAATAGCCTTCTACCAGTTGGGCCCAACGCCTTTTTTCTGCCTGCGACACCTTAGCATAACCATACCCCGGCAAATCCACTAAGCGCACCTGTGGCAAGCGGTAAAAATTAACAGTGCCGGTTTTTCCCGGTGTGGCGCTCACCCGCGCAAGAGACTTACGATTGAGCAGCTTATTGATTAAAGAGGATTTTCCCACGTTGGAACGGCCGGAAAAGACGATCTCCGGCAGAGAAGGGGCAGGCAGCTGGGACACTTTTCCTGCCGAAAACTCAAAAACCGCATTATCAAAATTCATTGCGCCTCTCCCTTGCCGTTACTGTGAAATATATGTAGGTTTTGCCACGACCGGTTCGGTGATCTCGGGGCGTACGTCGGTGCTTCCCTCATCGTGCGCTTCTGCCTCTCGCTTTGGAAGCAGGGCCTGTTGCAATACAGCATCCACATATTCTACAGGCACAAAGGTAACCGCCTCTTTTACCGCCGGATCAATCTCATCCAAATCAGGCTGGTTGTCCTTCGGGATAATCACAGTTTTAATCCCTTGGCGGTAAGCCGCCATGCTCTTTTCCTTTAACCCACCAATGGGCAGCACCTTGCCGCGCAGGGTAATCTCCCCCGTCATGGCAACATCATGGCGCACCGGCCTTTTGCTTAAAGCCGAGGCCAATGCTGTGGCCATAGCAATACCCGCCGACGGGCCATCCTTAGGCACAGCGCCCTCCGGCACATGGATGTGGATATCACAGGTTTTATAAAAGTCCGGCTTAATTTGTAACTGCTCGGCGCGGCAGCGCACACAGGTTAAAGCCGCATGGGCCGATTCCTTCATCACATCGCCCAAAGAACCGGTCAGTTCCAGTTTGCCGCTGCCCTCCATTACCGCCACCTCGATAGGCATGGTTTCACCGCCTACCGCTGTCCATGCCAAGCCGGTTACCACGCCGACTTCGTCGCGCTGATCCGGCATATCACGCTTAAATTTACGGGCGCCCAGGAACTCTTCTAAGTTCTTTACATCCACTGTAATTTTCTTTTCTTGCCCAGAGGCAAACTGCCGGGCCGCCTTACGCAACAGCTTTGCCAAGGTTCGTTCCAAATTACGCACGCCGGCCTCTCGGGTGTAGCCGTCGATGATTTCATGCAGGGCGTTGTCGCTCACATGCAGCTGTTTGGGCAATATCCCGTGCTTTTTCAGCTGCTTGGGCAGCAAATACTTTTTGGCAATTTGAAATTTTTCTTCGTGTGTATAGCTGGAAAGCTCGATAACATCCATCCGATCCAGCAAGGGCGCAGGAATAGCCCCTGCATCGTTCGCGGTGGTGATAAACAACACATGGCTTAAATCGAAGGGCAAATCGATGTAGTGATCGTGGAAGGTGTTATTTTGTTCGGCATCCAACACCTCTAGCAAAGCCGAGGTAGGATCACCGCGAAAATCATTGCCCAACTTATCGATCTCATCCAACAGAATCAACGGATTGTTGGTGCCCGCCTGCTTGATAGCGGCAATAATGCGCCCGGGCATAGCGCCGATATAGGTGCGGCGATGCCCGCGGATATCCGACTCATCCCGCACGCCGCCCAATGCCACGCGAACGTATTGCACCCCCACAGCCTTGGCAATGGATTTTGCAATGGATGTTTTTCCCACGCCGGGCGGGCCCACCAGGCAGATAATCTGCCCCTTGATATCAGGAGCCAGCTTGCGTACGGCCAACATCTCTAAGATGCGCTCTTTTACCTTTTCCAGCCCATAGTGATCTTTATCCAAAACCTTTTGCGCCTTATGTAAATCGATCGAAACTTTGGAACTGATGTTCCAGGGCAGCTCCAAGCAGGCATCCAGATAGTTGCGCACCACATTGGCCTCATGCGAACCCATCGGCATTTTTGCCAAACGGCTGCACTCCTTGTTTAACTGCTGCGCAATCTCATCCGGCAGCGCCAACTTGGCTATTTTTTGCCGGTATTCCTCCGCATCATCTTGGGGATTGTCACCATCGCCCAGCTCGTCCAAAATCACCTTCAACTGCTCGCGCAGATAATATTCCCGCTGGTTGGTGTCCACCTGCTCGCGCACCTTATCGCCGATTTCATTTTCCAGCTCTAATAGATCGCTTTCATTTTTGAGCATCAGCAAAAGCTTTTGCAGCCGGATAATAGGGCTGCGCTCGCAAAGCAGCTCCAGTTTGCTGTTATAATCCTGCATGACGTTGGCGGCTATGTAATCGGCCAGTTCACCAGGCTTTTCTGCCGACTGAACACCTATCATTACATCGGGCGCCATTCGCGGCGCCTTTTCTGCATAGCTCTGAAACGCCTCTTTCACCATGCGCATAAGGGCCTCGCCCTTTTGGTAATTTGCAACCCGTTTATCGGTAAGCCTTTCCACCTCAGCCAGCAAAAAAGGCTCCTCTTGCAAGATTTCAGCAATACCGGCACGGTGCTTGCCTTCTACCAACACACGAATACCTTCGCCTGATTGGCGCAACACCTGGCGTACCCGAGCCACCACGCCAACCGGGCATAGATGCTCCGGCGGCGGGTCATCCTCACGCAAATCTTCCTGCGGCACCAATAAAACCATTTGGTTGCCATGCATAGCGGCATTTAAAGCAAGAAGCGATTTTTTTCTGCCCACATCAAAGTGCAAAACCATACCGGGGAACAACGCAAGCCCCCGCAAAGCCAACACCGGTAAAATCATCTTGGGTCTTTCGGCGGTATTTTGTTTCTCGTCCATTGTCTTAACATCCTTTCGCAGGCGTGCGTAAAACAGAGAGCGCCTCTATTTGCGCACTTGGCCTTTTTCCATCGTCGGACTACCCGGCAACCTGGCTTCGGTCCTACGAATGAAAGAATAAGAGAACGGGCTGCCGTACCTTATTGGGCGCAACAACCATACGAAGGGCGTAATTTAACGCCTTTTGATTTTGCTCCAACAGATACCGCAACCCGCCCTGATTTAAGAAGCCGAGTTCTTACGGCTTCGCTTTTTACCACTGCTAATGGTGATTTTTACAGGTTTACGCTCCGGATCACATTCCAGCTGAGCCGGCGCTTTGTTCAGCACCGTATCCTCTGTGATCGTCACCCGCTCAACCGTGGGATCGGAAGGAACGGTGTACATCAGCTCTGTTAGGATTTCTTCCATAATAGAGCGCAACCCACGGGCGCCGGTTTCTCTCTCGATGGCTTTTTGGGCAATCGCTTCTAGCGCGCCGGGCGTAAATTCCAAATCCACTTTATCCAATGCAAACAGCTTTTTATACTGCTTTACCAAAGAATTTTTCGGTTCGGTTAAAATGCGCACCAACGCCTTTTTGTCCAGACCGCTTAAAGTGGTGATAACCGGTAGACGGCCCACCAACTCGGGAATCAGCCCGTACTTTACCAGATCCTGCGGGATGACGTCCTTCATCCAATCGGTAGCGTTTAGCTCCTTTTTATCCTTTACCTCGGCGCCAAAACCTAAAGACGAAGAGCCAATGCGCTTTTCGATAATCTTTTCCATCCCGTCAAAGGCGCCCCCGCAGATAAACAGGATATTGGTGGTATCAATTTGGATAAATTCCTGCTGCGGGTGCTTGCGGCCGCCCTGCGGCGGCACATTAGACACCGTGCCCTCTAAAATTTTAAGCAGGGCCTGTTGCACGCCTTCGCCGCTTACATCGCGGGTAATAGACGGGTTTTCAGATTTGCGGGCAATCTTATCGATTTCATCTACATAGATAATGCCATGTTCGGCACGTTCCACGTCGAAATCGGCGGCTTGGATCAGGCGCAGCAGAATATTCTCCACATCCTCGCCCACATAGCCGGCCTCTGTTAAAGTAGTGGCGTCGGCAATCGCAAAGGGGACATCTAAAATTTCCGCCAGGGTCTGCACCATCCAGGTTTTACCCACACCGGTGGGGCCCAACAGCAACACGTTGCTTTTTACCAAGCCCACATCCTCGCTGCCAAAATAAATGCGCTTATAGTGGTTATACACAGCAACTGAAAGCGCTATTTTGGCCTCATCTTGCCCAATCACATAGTCATCCAGCAGCTTTTTAATCTCTTGCGGTTTGGGCAGCACAGTGGTGGTTTCGGTATAAGGCCCAGCCTTGCGGTTACTTAGGTTGGACTCATCCTCCAAGATAGACATGCACAGTTCCACACACTCATCGCAAATATAAACGCCAGGCCCTGCGATCAAGCGGCGCGCCTGATCCTGAGGCTTGTTACAAAAGGAACAGCAAATCTGCCTATCCTTGGTATCGTCTCCTATTGCCATTTCATCACCAATCCTATCGTTTCATAACCTTATCGATGAGGCCGTAAGCAACCGCTTCCTCAGCCGTCATAAAGTTATCGCGCTCTGTATCCTTTTCGATAACCTCCAACGGCTGGCCGGTGCGTTCAGCCAGGATTTCATTCAGCCTTTTCTTGGTGCGCAAAATATGATTGGTATGGATCATGATATCGGTAGCCTGCCCTTGCGCGCCGCCGCTGGGCTGATGAATCATGATATCGCTGTTGGGCAGAGCAAAGCGTTTGCCCTTAGCGCCGGCCGCCAGCAGAAAAGCGCCCATGCTTGCCGCCATACCCATGCAGATGGTGGAAACATCGCAGCGGATATATTGCATCGTGTCATAAATAGACATGCCCGCCGTAACCGATCCGCCCGGGCTATTGATATACAGGCTAATATCCTTAGAAGGATCTTGCCCCTCCAGATACAACAATTGGGCCACCACCAGGCTGGCAGAGGTATCGTTCACTTCTTCCGTCAGCATCACGATTCGATCGTTGAGCAAACGAGAGAAAATATCATAAGAACGTTCGCCCCGGTTGGTCTGCTCAATAACATAAGGAACCAAACTCATATTCATACTCATGAAAAGCACCTCCAATTTTACATTATCACTGCTGCAATACGTCTTTTGCCCCTTTCAATCAAGCGGCAAAGCGGCATCATCCAAATACAGGGAAACCTTCCCGCTTCGGCGTTAGTCGCCGGGCCGGAAGGCTATCCCGCTTTCCCGTTTCCGCACCGCCCGTGCGCTATACATAACAAATCTCAGCATGCACGGAAATCAGGGAATTTATGCAAAACATTGATTACTGAATTTTCGCGCTATCGCGAACCAGGCCAATCGCCTTTTCCACAGCGATGTCCTTCACCAAATCTTTTTCCGGAATAAAGGCTTTAATCTTATCCGCTTCCATCTTATACTGGTCGGCCATCTTCTGGTATTCGGCGTCGATATCCTCAGCACTGGGCGTTATGTTCTCCATCTCTGCGATCTTTTCCAAGGCCAAACGCACCTTTACTTGGCGCTCTGCCTGGGGCCGGAAGCCGGCGCGCATGGCATCCATATCCATACCGGTATACTTCATATAAGAATCCATGCTCAGCCCCTGCGATTGCAACCGGTAAGCAAACTCACGCATGCTGTCGTTCACACGGTTCTCATACATCGCCTCGGGAATCTCAGCCTGCACCAACTCCACCAGTTTGTCGATCAGCTGGTTTTCCACATCGTCTTGCGCTTCTTTCTCGCGGCGCTCGCTCAGCTTTTTCTTCAGATCCTCTTTATAGTCGGCCAAGGTGTCAAACTCGCTGACATCCTTTACAAACTCGTCATCTACCTCGGGCAGCTCGCGCACCTTCAGCTCGTGCAGCTTCACTTTGAATACAGCCGCTTTCCCCTTCAGTTCTTCAGCATGGTAATCCTCGGGGAAGGTAACGTTTACGTCAAACTCCTCGTCGGGCTTATGGCCGATAATTTGATCTTCAAAACCAGGGATAAACTGGTTGGAACCCAGCGTAAGGCTATAGGCATCCCCTTTGCCGCCTTCAAAGGCTTCGCCGTCTACAAAGCCCTCAAAATCGATAACGGCCACGTCATCCTTTTGAGCCGCTCTGTCTTCCACCGATACCAAACGGGAGTTGCGCTCCTGCACACGCTTAATCTCATCTTCTACATCCTGATCGGTAACCTCGGTGCTCTTCTTGGTAACCTCCAGGCCCTTGTAACCCTCAATGGTTACTTCCGGCTTAGTGGTAACCGCAGCGGTAAAGGTAAAGCCCTCTTTGCCAATGCTCTTTACATCAAAGTCAATTTTATCTTCAATGACATCCAGCCCAGCCTCTTCAATGGCCTTCTCTAACGCTTCGGGATATAGAGCGTTAACGGCGTCTTCATAAAACACTTGCTCGCCATAATATTTTTCTACAAATTTACGCGGCGCCTTCCCTTTGCGGAAGCCAGGAATCGCGATCTTTTTATTTTCTTTCAGAAAAGCTTTGTTTAACGCGACTTCAAAGGCCTCGGCATCTACTTCAATTTCCAGCTGATACCGGTTGGTATCAATTTTGTTAGACGATTTCAGACCCATTTTTTGTCATCCTCCTGCAAAAATGCAAAATATCTAAATAATTATAGCATATACATGCCATGATTTCCACCTATTTTTTGAAATAAAGGGGGTTTTCAAGATAATCTTCGGCCCGCTAGCCCACCAGTACCGGTGTAAAGCCTGTATAGTCGCAGGCAATTAGTTGTAACCGAACACCGCGATACATACCGGTTACCGCTTTTTTAGCAGCGGCGCCGTGAATATGCCCATAGTAGCAACGGCGAATGCCCTTTTCGCACAGCACCTGCATAATTTCTTCGCATACCTCACCGCCATAAACCGGCGGATAATGTAAAAACGCCACCAATTCCAATCCGGTTGCTTCTGCTTGCGCAATGGAGGCGCGCAGCCTGCCAACCTCACGGCTTAACACCTTTTTATCGGCGTCGGTTTCCGCGTCATAAAACCAACCGCGGGTTCCGCACACCGCATAAGGCCCTACGGCCGCTGCTGAATTAAACAAAATAGACAGAGAATCGAACCCTTTGCGTTCCAGATACTCCTCCATTTTCTTGCGCGTGGTCCACCAATAATCATGGTTACCCTTCAGCAGCAACTTCTTGCCCGGCAGCGCCTGCAAAAAAGCAAAGTCTGCATCGCATTCTTCCAACTTCATTGCCCAAGAAATATCGCCGGCCACCACCACGGTATCCTCTGGGCGAACGATAGCACGCCAGTTTTTTTCCAGCCGGGTAACATAATCCTGCCAGCCGGAAAAAATATCCATCGGCTTATCCCCGCCCAAAGAAAGGTGCAAGTCTCCTATTGCAAATAACGCCATGAGCTGCCCTCCGGTTACCGGATGTGCAGCATTTTCAGCACCGCCTGCTGCATTTCATCGCTGCGGCAAACGGTTTGAAAGCGCACCGGCTTGTTGCGCAGCTGAGCGATGGGTTGGGGTACCGGAACGGCGCTGACCGAAGCCAGATGATCCAATATTTCAAATTCATCGCCTACAGCCTCTTCCCCGGTTACCGCCTGCAGCACACTGGCGGGGAACTTATACGGACTTGCCGTAGAAGCCACCACCGTTGGGGTTGCCGTATCTCCCGTTTGCTCGATATATTGGCCATAAACATTAACAGCCACCGCAGTATGGGGATCGCACAAATAGTTCTCGGTTTTATACAAAGCGCGTATTTCCCGCTGCGTTTGTTCATCATCACAGTAGCCGCTGAAAAACAAATCTTGAATTTTATGTTTTACCGCGTCCCCTACCTCATAACGCCCGGTTTGCGCCAGCTGTGCCATCCAGGCCGCCACCTGTTTGTCGTCGCCGCCCGTCATATCATACAGCAGGCGCTCCAGGTTGCTAGATACCAAAATATCCATCGATGGAGAGATGGTAGTATAAAAAGGCCGGTTTCTGTCGTAAATCCCCGTGCGGATAAAATCGGTAAGCACATTGTTGGAATTAGACGCGCAAATCAGCCGGTTCACCGGCAGGCCCATTTTTACCGCATAATAGGCGGCAAGAATGTTGCCGAAATTGCCGGTTGGCACAACAATGTTGATTTTTTCGCCTTCATAATCCATTTCACCGGTGGCCATCAGATCGCAATAGGCAGAAAAATAATAAACGATCTGCGGCAGCAAACGACCCCAATTGATGGAATTCGCACTGGAAAACAGCATATTATGCTCTTGCAGCAATTGAATACAGCCGGCGTCGGTAAAGATGCGCTTTACACCGGCCTGGGCATCGTCAAAATTACCCTCTATGGCAAAAACACCCACGTTTTCCCCTTCTTGCGTGCACATCTGACGTTTTTGCATCTGGCTAACCCCATTTTGCGGGTAAAACACGGCAATTTGGGTACCCTCTACGTTTTCAAACCCTTTCAGTGCAGCCTTACCCGTATCGCCGGAGGTAGCCACGAGAATCACTGCCGTTTTTCCGGGGTGCTCCTTTTGCATAGCGCGGGTGAGCATCTGAGGCAACAGCTGCAAAGCCATGTCTTTAAAGGCAGCGGTGGGGCCATGCCAAAGCTCCAACAGATACATATTCCTATCGCCGCTTTGTAACAGCGACAAGGGGGCGGGATTCTCCCCACCGAATTTTTCCGCCGTATAGGCAGCCTGCACGCTTTGCGCTATTTCGTCTTGTGAAAAGCCTGATAAAAAGTCTGCTAAAATCCGCTGCGCGCGGGCGGTGTAAGGCAGATGCTGCATCTCAACCAAATCGGTATAGGAATACTGCGGAAAGCTCTGTGGCACAAACAGCCCGCCTTCTTGAGATATGCCCTGGGCAATCGCTTGCGCGGCGGAGGCCACCACCGATTGATCCCTGGTGCTTGTGTAATTCATAAACGACCTTCTTTCTGGCGTTTTGATATTTCTATCGGGTCTATTTTACCCCCACTTGATACCTTATTCTCTTGGTTTATTCTAACGTACCGGCGGCCCAAAGTCAAAGAAATTCGCGCCTTTTTCATATGAAACAGCAAACTAACGGCAAACGTCAAAAAAACCCGCTTTTTATTGCGCAGGTTGCCGCGTATCCGCTTCTTTTTGCCCCAACCGGCAAAAGAAGCGAAAAGCGTTGCCAAAGAAAATAGCGCGAACCAACGCTTCTTCATATCCATGGCGCAAAAAAGTTTCGTACAACGTTTCCATCTTTTCAATAGCGTTTAAGTCGTCCGGCATATCCGCCCCGTCAAAATCGGTTCCAAGCGCTAGAGTTTCGGCTCCATTTAAAGACAAAAAATGATCAGCATGGCGCAAAACCGACGTGCAGCTTACATCGCCGCCGGTTGCCAAAAAGGAGCGCTCCAGCGTAAGGCCCACCAGCCCGCCGCTGCGCCGGATTTGTTCAAACTGTTCGTTGGTAAGATTTCTTGGGTGCGGGCACACAGCCTTGGCATTGGAATGGCTTGCCACCAAGGGGCCGTCATAAAACGAAGCCACATCATAAAATAGCGGCTCGCTGGCATGGGAAATATCCACCGCCATATGCAGCCGGCCCATCTTTGCAACCGCTTGCTTGCCAAAGGCCGTTAATCCTTTGGGGCGCTGCACTTTGACACCGTCGCCCAGCTCATTGCTTCCGTTCCAGGTTAACGTCATCATGCGTACGCCGCGGCTTGCTAAGTGATCCAATGTTTCTAGTTTACCGTTTAGCACAGCGCCGCCTTCTACGGTTAATAAGGCAGCGCAGCGCCGGCCTTGCACTGCCGCCACAAGTTCTTCTTTGGTGGTGCAAATCACCAATTCCCCAGAATGCTGGCCGGCCTGCTCATATAAATAGTCGCAGGCTTTGTCAAAAAAGCGCGTAGCCTCTTCTCCGCGCAGCGTATCGGGAATCCAAACAGCAAAGCACTGCACCCACGGTTTGTGGCACAGCCCCCGCCGTACACTTACCGCCAAATTATTTTGATAGAGCGGCGTCTGCTTGGTCACCGCCGCATACAGCGTATCGCAGTGCAGGTCAAAAAATTCCATTGCCCTCCTCCAATACAAAAGCGTTTTCTAAATAATGAACCCCGCCCGGCTTACCGCCTTCCGGCAGCAAAACCTGCGCCACGTCGAACCGTGGCTGCAAACGGGTAGGGTGCTCTTCCAAATAAAGCATAGCCGCGCTGATAATCCGCCGCCGTTTCGCAGGGCCAACCGCTTCGGCTCCGCTCACCAACGCGCCCGCTTTTCTGGTTTTTACTTCAACAAATACAATGTATTGGCCGCATAGGGCGATTATGTCTATTTCACCAAACCGGCAGCGGTAGTTACGTGCCGTCAACCGGTATCCCTTTTGTTGCAAATACCGCGCTACCAGCTCTTCTCCCTGTATGCCAGCCAGGCCCGCCATTAATTCTTCTCTCCCAGAATTTTCGTTAAAAAACTGCGCCGGTGCAGCGGGCATGGCCCATACTGCCGGATAAGCTCTATATGCAGCTTGGTACCGTAGCCCTTGTGCTTATCAAATTGATATTGAGGATACTGGCGCCCCAATTCTTCCATCAGCCTATCTCTGCTCACCTTGGCCAAGATAGATGCAGCCGCAATGGATAGAGACAAGGCATCTCCCTTTACAATTGCCTTAGCAGGCATAGGCAGGCTTGGCAGGCGGTTGCCATCCACCAGCGCCAAAGCGGGCTGGGGATCCAACTGTGCCACAGCGCGCTGCATGGCCAAAAAGGTAGCGTTAAGGATATTAACCGAATCAATTTCCGCCTCGCTGGCCGAAGCAATGCCGTACGACACCGCATTTTGACAGATAAGATCGAATAATGCCTCTCGTTTTTTAGGGCTTAACTTTTTAGAGTCGTTGACGCCGGGCAAAAGAAGCCCCGGGGGGAGAATAACCGCAGCGGCAAAAACCGGCCCAGCCAAAGGGCCGCGGCCGGCTTCATCCACACCGCACACCGGCGACAGCCCCGCAGCCATCGCCTCATTTTCATAGCAAAGCCAATCCAACCGTGGTCAGCTCCGTTTCCTTTTGGAATATATCGTCATTACCGGCGGCTTCACCGGCCGCCTTCCATCGGATCCAGGGTGACGCGCCCCAGCTTACCGGCGCGGAACTCATCCAGCACCGTGGCCGCCGCCCGCTCGGTATTCACCTCGCCGCCGGAAATCAACATACCTCGCCTACGCCCCACCTGGCAAAGCAAATCATACGGCTCGTCCATCGCTAAATCCTCTTGCGTCAGTTTAAAACGAGCCTGCAGCCCGGCGGGATAATGTTTTGCCAAAAAACAAAGCAGCCGGCCGGCCAGCTGTTCGGTATCCACAATCTGATCTTTTATGGCGCCGGTAAAAGCCAGCTTTTCGCCTACCGCCGGGTCGTCAAACTTGGGCCACAGCACACCGGGCGTATCTAGCAGCTCCAACCCCTTGCCCGCCGAAAACCACTGGTTGCCCCGGGTCACACCGGGCCTATCTTCCACGCGGGCGCGGGATCCACCGGCCATCCGGTTGATAAAAGAGGATTTTCCTACATTGGGGATCCCCACTATCATCACTCGAACGCCCCTGTTAACCATTCCTTTTGCTTTCCACTGGGCAAGTTTTTCTTGCAGCACCTGGCGCATCAGCGGAGCAAAGCGATTTAGCCCCTTGCCGGTTTTACAATCCACCGTTAAAGCGGCTGTTTGTTCCTTTTCAAAATAAGCCAACCATTTTGTGGTTTCATTCGGATCCGCCATATCGCACTTATTAAGCAGCACCACGCGGGGTTTGCCCGCCACCAGTTTATTCAAATCCGGATTGCGGCTGCTTTGCGGCACACGGGCATCGATAATTTCTGCCACGGCATCCACTAACCCTAGGCTGGCCTGGATTTGCCGTTTGGTGCGGGTCATATGCCCCGGAAACCACTGGATTTGTTGTATTTCGCTCATAATTGTTCCTTTTGCCTATTCTTAATATAAGCCGCCGATCCGGTCAAAGGGATAAAAGATGAACTGCACCTTGCCTAAAATATTGCGCTCATCAATCAAGCCCACTTCTTCATAGCGGCTATCTTTCGAAATCTGCCGGTTGTCGCCCATCACAAAAACATACCCTTCCGGAATCACCGAGGGGATCTCCCAATCACCGGGCGTTGTGGTGGCATTTTTAATATACGGTTCGTTGAGCAACACACCGTCTACATATACATTACCCGTATCATAATCGATGTGCAACGTTTGCCCTTCCACCGCGATAACCCGCTTAACCAAAGGTTCTTCTAAGTGCGCCGCCCGGGTAATTACCACGATATCACCCGGCTCGGGGGTATAGCCCCAGCTGGTTAACAGCACACGATCTTGATCTTGCAGGGTATTTTCCATGGATGGGCCGCTGACATTTACCGTACGGAAAAAAAAGGTTAGCAGCACCACAACAATAACAATCGCCGCAATTAAGGCCTCTAACCATTCAAAACAGCTTTGAATCAAACTGCCCGCTTGGGGATTGTGTCCAGGCTGCTGTATCTCGGCCTGCTCCTGCACGTTATCTTCCATGATAAGCCGTCCTCCTTTTCCACACAGATAGCAAAAAAAGGGACTCGCGTCCCTTTTTTCTTTAGCGGATTTCTTCTTTTACCTTGGCAGCCTTACCCACACGATCGCGCAGATAGTAAAGCTTGCTTCTGCGAACGCGGCCGTTGCGGATAACATCTACACCCTTTACATTGGGGGAATTCACAGGAAAAACCCTCTCTACGCCAACACCGTAAGAGATCCGGCGCACGGTAAAGGTTTCAGATACACCGCTGCCTCTGCGGGCAATAACGGTACCTTCGAACATCTGGATTCTTTCTCTGTCGCCTTCACGGATGTTTACATGCACCCGCACCGTATCACCGATTTTAAACGCAGGCAAATCGTTTTTAACGGATTCGGCGGCAATCATTTTCAGCGCGTCCATTATAATTTGTCCTCCTTCATTATCAAGCATTCATGCCTATATACCGGGCAGAGGAATGCCCGCTTCAATGTCTCGGCCAAGCCGGGCATTGAACCCCATCAGAAAACCGACGGTATCCAAATGCCTATCTATTTTATCACAACCCCAGCCATGATGCAACTCTTTTCTTTGAAAAATCAGCGAAACCGCCCTTTGCCCCCTGTAACCAATAGTTGCAGCGCCTTGTTTTCTGCCACAGCAAACAAGGTTAACAGCCGCCAAAAGCAAATCTTGTAAAATTATGTAGGTTTGTCAAACATATTGGACAGAGAACTCGAAAGGAGAAAGCCAGGAGAGCGGTCTCATGGGGAAGAGGTTGGAGCGGCGGTTGTGGACAGCGAGTTGCCTAGCAAAGTCGTCCAGGGAGTAAAAACAGCGGTGGGAGTAGAAGCGCTTCTGGTCCTCCCGATGGCTGCGCTCGACCTTTCCATTGTGACGTGGGGTGTAGGGACGGATGAGCTTGTGGCGGATGCCCAGCTGTGCAGCGGTAACTTCAAACAGAGTAGGAATATCTCGTTTGCTGTTGGAAAAACGGTTGGTGAACTCAAAGCCGTTGTCGGTCTGAACGCACTCTACCCGGATGCCGCGGCGTGCATACCACCTGACAAGCCTTTTGAGGAAATCGGCTGAGGAAAAGGTGGACTGCTCGGGATAAGCGGCCAGGAAGCGCAGACGTGTGAACTCGTCAATGGCAGTGTACTGAAACAGGCGCAGCTCCGGGTCTGAGATACACTTACGGGGTACGACCTTCACATCCACCTGAACGCGCTGGCCGGGATAGGTCATCTGCTCATAGGGCTTAGGATGATAGACCGTTTTCTTCTTCTGCGGAGGAAACAACCCCAGTTTGCGCATGACCCGGAACAAGCTCTCTGGGCGGCGGGTATAGCCGCGCTGGCGCAGGCGGTGCCACAGTTCCACCATGCCCAGGTTTGGATTACGGCGGCGCATGTCCCGTATTAACTTCATTTCTGCTTCTGTATGCTGATTGGGGTGACTGTGGGGCCGCCGGGACTGGCAGGCCAGAGATTCTACGGTGCCATCCCACCGGGCCTTCCAAAAGTAGATGTACGATCGGCCTTTGTTGTACTTTTGGCTGGCACGGCTGACGCCGTATTTTTCCGCATACTTCATCAGGGATTACCGATACGCCATGTCTTGTGTTATACTTTTGTTCATGAAGGATATGGCCCCCTCTCGTTTCGTTGTTGTCGGCAACTCCAACTTTAACCGATGAGGCCTTATCCTTCATCCTTTTTTATTTAACTGTCCAATATCTATTGTAATCCTACA
>DVJE01000007.1 GCA_018716975.1 Candidatus Gallacutalibacter stercoravium
AACCCGCAGGTATTGCCGTTCAGGATGCAAAGCTTTTGCCAGCCGGTTAACCGCAAAGCCTTCTCTTTTTCGTTCGCTGCATGCGGCAGCAACAGCCGCTTCCCGGCTTTTTACAAGATTAGCAAAAGCACCTGGATTCAAGGAGTTCAAATTATGTTCAGCCATGCTTCTTTACCTCCCGCACAATTCGTTCTCCCACCGACCGGCCGTTTGCATAGGTGCTGCTGTAGCCATCCGACCGCTCAGCGTGTGCACCTATAAAAGATAAACCGTCAATAAACCTCTCATTTTTTGAACACATCGTACGGGCGATGATGGTATCCCACGGTTTGATTTGATAACCATACGGCGTGCCGTTTGGTGTATTCAGGTAGCGGGCAAAGGTAGGCGGTGCGGCAATAACGATTTCTTCAATATGCGGGCGGATAATAAGCCCCATCTTTTCTTCGTAGGTTTTTAGTAGCCGCCCTGCTATCCGGTTTTTTGCCTTTTTGTATTCTTCCGGCCGAATATTGCCACAAGCCTCTTGTGTCAACATAGTAGTCAAAAAGAGCATACAACTGCCTTTTTCTGACGCCTCAGGAACCACCTGATTTAAGCAGTTTGCGATAATAAAGCTGTGTTCGGTATCGTTAAGGCTTTCGTATTGCTCACTTGCATCTGGGCTTTCATATAAAAAGACAGAATAGTCCGAAACCCCTAGCTCTTCGCAAGAGCGGTTCAGCCCCAGATATACGGTGAAAAACAAGCAACCCGGTTGCCGGGCATTCTCCAGTTTTATTGCCCGTTCGGGAACAAATTCCGGCTCCATCAGGGCGGTATAAGCCGTACCGGGGAAACAGTTGAGCACGATATGCCCAGCGTAAAACTTATCTTCTCCTACGGCTACTCCGCACGCTCTTGCGCCATCGAATAAAATTTCCGTTACTTCGGCATTAAACCAAACATCACCGCCGTTATCCCGGATCGCCTTTTCTAAGGCCAGCGACAATTCGTGAGAGCGCATAGCCGGCATGGCGGGATAGGTACGGATATACCGTTCCATCATAAGAGCATAATGAGCAAAATCCAATTCACTGGTTCTAGCGCCCAAATAGGGCCAATAAGTTTTCATAATATTCTGTGCCTTTGGCGGCATTTGCAATGCCTGAAGGCATTCATCTACAGAATGAGAAGCCATACGCATAAAATCCGCATGTTCTCTCATGAGTACTTTCGGATCCGGCTTGCCGGAGGAAAGGTAAGTTATGGCGGCGTTTACCTTTTCCACAAGTTCTAAGACCCGCCGCACACTCTCCCGGCTACCGGGAACCTGGCGTTCCATCTCGTTACAAAAAGCGTCCATGCCAGAGGGCATTGTTACATCGTATCCATCTTCCCCGCCTGTTATTACCCGAAAAGCGTTGTTTTCTAAACGCCAATCTACACGAGCGCCCAGGCTGTTAAACAGTTTGCGTATACTGCCGTTTTGTTCTGTTGTGCCCACATTAGCAAGCTCATGCAAGGATGCCTCAAATTCAAAGCGTCCTCTGCGAAAGCTGGTTGCACATCCGCCGGGCAAAAGGTTGCGTTCCAGCAACAGGGTTTTCAGGCCCTTTTGGGCAGTTGTAGCGGCCGCCGCTAATCCGGCGTTTCCGGCGCCTACAACAATTACATCGTATTGGTTCCCCATTGTTTTACCTTCTTTCAAGCGATGTTGCCGTCAGCCTTTTTCTCCTGCTGCAAAGGTCACAGGATTACCAAATGCCCAAACGCCAATGGTGTCCGGCCCTACCGAAGCGCCCACGATCGGTCCAATATAGCCGATGGAAATATCCTTACAGGGGATTTCGCTTTTTACTAGGCCGGCCAGATACGCTACCTCTTCTTGAGAGCAGTCAGCGTGGGCAATATAAATGGTTTGCTTATCCGCGTCAACAATGTTCGCTTTCAAAAGGGCTACAATTTCTTGTAAAGACGCCTGCCTACCCTTTACCTTTTTATAAGCGGCCTGCGCACCGTTGGCATCGGCCACCAGAATGGGTTTTACGCCCATCAAGTTGCCAAAAAAGGCGGAAGAAGCGGAGACACGGCCTGCTTTTTTCAGATGCTCAAGCGTATGCACAGTGGCAAATTCCTGCACATTTTTGCGAATTGCCATAATATGAGAGGTAATTTCATCTACTGTATTTCCAGAAGCGGCCATCTTTGCTGCTTCTATTGCGAGCATCCCCTCACCAATGGTGGCGTTGAGGGAATCAATACAGGATATTTGCGCGCCAGGGTAATGGGCAAGCAGCTTTTGCGCGGTTATATGCCCTGTGTTGATGGAGCCGGACTGTTTGGAGGAACAGGCTATATAAACAATATCGCTTCCCTCCTCCAAATATTGCCCAAATACACGGTTAAATTCCTCCACCGAGACTTGCGCTGTGGTGATACGCTTTCCACCCCGAATGGTTTCGTACAGATCATGAGCCTCCGCGCTGCTCCAAGTAAGCAGCGCGGGAGACTCCTTTCCATCCTTAATTGTGGACATTTTTACATAGTCGATGTCGTACTTCTCCAACTGAGCACTGCTCAAGTCGGCACAAGAATCTGTAATAATTTTTACTTTTCTCATGGCAATCTCCTTTTACAACTTCAAATGATTATTTAAGGGCAAACATCTCTTTTGTAGAAAGCCCGTTGTTATCTACAATAATTTCCGGCGTTTTTGCGAAACTCATACCGCCTTTTAGCATTTTTCAATCGTGTGACAAAATCATTCCAGAAAAATAGGATAACATTTGCCAGCGCAACTAGAAGTACAATCCGTTCTGGCCAAGTAGCAAGGATAAACATTAAGATAAGGCCGATGGCATCGAGATAGGCCAGATATTTTATTTTGATGGGCAAAAAGAAAAACACCATAACCTGGTAATCGGGATAAAGCAATGCAAAAGCCAGAAATAACGATAAATTCAAATAGCTGCTCGTGGCATATCCGGTGATCATACCAGCAACAATAGTACCGATGATTCCGCACAGATAGTAGACGTTAAAGCGGAACGCTCCCCACTGATTCTCCAGGGCACTGCCAATCAACCAGTAGAAATACAGAGAAAACAAAATAAAAAAGACGCTGGAATCCGGCGGAATAAAGATAAAGGTGATCAGTCGCCAGATTTGCCCATGCAATACGGCATCTCTGTTAAACGCCAGCAGCGAGCGAAGCGAAAAACTAGTTGCTGGATAAAAGAGATCGATTAAAAAAACAGCACCCATGCCGGCCACAATAATCGTCATGAGATTGCGAATGGAATATCGCCCGAACTTTCTATTTAATTTATCAAGCCAGCTTTCAGGATACACGGCTGTTCTCTCCCTTGTTGTTTTTCAGCGCCCGTATGTTGCGAATACTATAAAGCACGGCGGAAATGAGCATCATCACAGCGCAAATTCCGATTAACAAGTTAGAAACCAACGTGGGTATATCGCCCCATATCACATGAAGCAACATCGTTGCATACAGCAAAACAGTGTTGAGCTTGCCGTGCCAAACGGCCCCCATTACCTTACCGGTTTTTTGGATGGTCAGCATATTAAGAGTCGCCGCCAGGATTTCTTTCACCGTCAGGATAATAAGAGGTATTAGCATAAGCGGGAACCTTGTAACCAAGCAAAAAAGCATGGCGATTTGGGTCAGCTTATCTGCCACCGGGTCAAAGGTTTTTCCAAAATCGCTAACCATGTGAAATTTGCGCGCGATAAAACCATCCACAACGTCGGTCAATCCCGAAAGTGCAAGTGTGAAAGCCGTCCAAATGTAATCCTTTTGAAAGCAATACAGCCAAACGATTACCGGAATCAAGCAAAGCCTGAAAAGAGATAGAATATTGGGTATTGTGATAATTCTCTTTTGATATCTTTCATCAACATGGTTTTCCATTCAAAGTCAACTCCTGGTTTGCTCAGTATATGTAAAATGATATCGAATGAAATACAACTAAACCTCAATTCAATATCAACTTTTGTTGAAAAAAGAGGTATCCGCTCGAAATGAGTGGATACCTCTTGACTAGTTAAAACTTATTTACCTTTTGGATGTTTTATCAGCCCTAACACTTTGGAAATTTCCATAACCACTAGGGGCACAAGAATAAGGCCGAGCGCGATTAGATAAAGCTTCCACGGCAACTGTACCAAGCCAAAAGCAAAACGGACTGGGGTAAACAGAACCAATGCTACCAGCACTACAGAAACCAACGCCGCCCAATTTAATTTATGGTTACTGAACACACCAATTTTAAACAAGGAATGTTCCGAACGCATATTGAACGCCTGAACAATCTGTGAAAGAGACAGCACCATGAACGCCATAGTTTGGCCGCCTGCAAGGGTGCCGGTTACAGTTTCACCCAACTTAAAGCCAATTAACGTTAGAACCGCAAATAAAATCCCCTGCAACACCACGCGAACCCCCAGGCCGTGCGCAAAAATTCCTTCGTTTTTGGGCTTGGGGTTTCTATCCATAACATCGGATTCAACCGCTTCCATACCCAGAGCAATGGCAGGCAAAGAATCGGTTACTAAGTTAATCCACAACAGCTGCATGGATAAGAGCGGCGCCTTGTGCCACAGCAACATAGCAATAAAGACCGTGAACACCTCGCCAATATTGGTTCCAAGCAGAAACCCTACAACCTTGCGGATATTGGCATAGATACCGCGTCCTTCTCGCACCGCATCGACAATGGTGGCAAAATTATCATCCGTAAGTGTCATATCAGCGGCACCTTTGGCAACATCTGTGCCGGTAATCCCCATGGCGCAGCCAATGTCCGCAGCCTTCAAAGCCGGCGCGTCGTTTACACCGTCGCCGGTCATGGATACCACCTGACCTTTGCGCTGCCATGCCTTTACAATGCGAATTTTGTTTTCAGGAGATACCCGTGCATAGACTGAAATATTTTCGATTTGGGCGTCAAACTCACTATCGGTCATAGCATCTAGTTCCGCCCCTGTAATAGCTCTGTCGCCATCTGTCAAAATTCCCAACTCTTTTGCAATTGCGGAAGCGGTTACAACATGATCCCCTGTAATCATAACAGGTTTTATCCCGGCTTTGCGGCAGGTTGCAACAGCCGCTTTGGCTTCGGGACGGGGCGGATCGATCATCCCCACCAAACCCATGAAGGTAAGGCCGTTTTCTAGCTCTTGCGAAGTTGGTTCGGCCGGTACGTGGTCGATTTCCTTATAAGCAATGGCAAGAACCCGCAAGGCGTCTTCACTCATAGATTCAGTTATCTTCTTTGCTGTATCCAAATCACCGGCAATACAGCGGGGTGCCATCATATCAAAAGCGCCTTTCACAATGACAATGTTTTTTCCGTTTATGCTGTTTACAGTGGTCATAAGCTTGCGATCTGAATCAAAGGGGAGTTCCGCAAGCCTGGGATATTCTTTATTTAAGTCGTCTTTCAGCATCCCGTTTTTATATGCGGCAAAAACAATGGCGGTTTCAGTAGGATCGCCGATATGTTGCACATCCTCGCCGTTTAACGCAATAGAACCATCACAGCAAAGCGTGCCGTACATAAGAAGCCGGTTTACTTCATCAGAACGGTTGTTGCTGATCTCTACCGCGCTGGCACTGCCGTCAAGATAGACTTTGGATAACGTCATGCGGTTTTGCGTAAGGGTGCCGGTTTTATCCGAACAGATAACGGATGCGCTGCCCAATGTTTCCACTGCGGGCAGCCGGCGAATCAAGGCGTTTTTCTTAACCATCCTTTGTACGCCGATGGAAAGGACGATGGTAACAATCGCCGGAAGCCCTTCGGGAATAGCAGATACTGCCAAAGAGACGGCCGTCATAAAGATTTCAAGTACCGGAATACCGTTTACTAAGCCAACAACAAAAATAATGGCGCAGGCCGCCAAGGCCATAATCCCGAGATATTTGCCAAGCTGAGCCAGTTTTTGCTGTAAAGGGGTTTGCCCGTTTTCTTCGTTATCCAAAAGATTTGCAATTTTTCCCATTTCGGTGTTCATACCGGTAGCCGTTACCACAGCTGTGGCCGTGCCATAGGTGATACTGCAGCCAGAGAATACCATATTGCTTTTATCGCCGATAGCAGCATCTGGCGCAACCTCTGCTGTGGCGTCTTTTTCAGTTGGTACAGATTCTCCAGTCAAGGCCGACTCTTCTGATTTTAGACTTACGCTAGAAAGCAACCGTGCATCGGCAGGAACAAAGTCGCCCGCTTCCAGACGGATGATATCGCCGGGAACAAGCTCCGAAGCGTCGATAATGGTTTCTTTTCCATCGCGTAAGACTCTTGCATGCGGTGCGGACATGTTTTTAAGCGCATCCAGCGCTTTTTCCGCTTTACCCTCTTGATATACGCCCATTACAGCGTTAAGCAGCACAATGACCAGGATCAGCACCGGCTCAAACAACTCACCCCAGTTTTGTTCGGCACATACAACTGCAAATGAAATAATAGCGGCGGCAATCAGAATAAGGATCATGGCATCCTTGAACTGATCCAAAAAACGCTGCAGGGTGGTTTTCTTTTTCTTTTCTTGCAATTTGTTAGGGCCATACTCGGCTTGGCGCGCCTGCACTTCGGCACTGCTAAGCCCACCCTTTCGATCGGTTACCAGCTTTTCCAGTTCATCGCCTTTTAAGGGATGGTTCGTCATGGTTTTGCCTCCTCGTTTTATTCTATGTCCTATCTATATAAAAACACCAGATATGGTAAAACCATACCTGGTGCCCAATTTGTATGCAGACACCATGTATAGCTTCACAGTTATACATGAGTCTTGCAATTTAAAACAAGCCATGCCAAAAGGCCGAGATGTTGACTTGTTGCGCTTAAACGGAGCGCTTGCTACTCCCTCATGAAAAATGATCTTAACGCTTGTATCTTAACGCAACCTCAATTCAGTGTCAACAATTGTTGACGCGAAAATTCAACCGAACTAACACTTTGCCCTACCAATTTTTCATAAGCACATCGTTCATACCGTAATATCGTCAAAATCTATCATTCTTCAAGCGTCACGGTAAACCGGCAACCTCCACTATTTCTATTTCCCACCTCAATTTGTCCTCCGGTAATCAATAAAACGCGCTTTACGAGCGCCAAGCCGAGACCGTTCCCTTCTTGTTTGTGAGAACTGTCGGCCTGATAAAATTTATCAAAAATGTGTTTCTTGGCCTCTTCAGAAATACCGGGGCCGTTATCCTCAACTGTAAAAATAATTTTGTTTTCCTGCTCTGTCAGCCGAATACGTACAAGACCGCCTTGGGGACTAAATTTAATCGCATTGCCAATTAAATTATCCCACACATGACGCAACAAACCCTCATTCCCCAAGTGTTTGATACTAGCCAGCTCCACGTCGAAATCTATTTCTTTATCTGTCCATGCCGATCGGCTTCATCCACCTGTTCTTGAGTGGGCAGGCTCATAATCTGCACATAAGCCTCCGCTTTACCGTTTTCGTCAAGACTAGAAATATATTCCCGAAAATCCGATTCCTTCTGCGCGTCCGTTAGATCCGCAGTGCTCTCTTGAAAAGGCAACCCAGTAAAAATATCGGTAGAAGGCTCCTCTAACTGAGCGTTTACGGCGGCGGATGTTTGGGACTGCTCGATGACGTATTCCGTTAGCGCACTAGTATAACCGATAGAGCCGTTGAGCATGGTGGAAACAGCATCCTCATTGGGCCGTATAATACCGGAAACCTTTAAACTGATCCCATTATCATAAAGATATTTTAAGCCAGCGTCGGTTTCACGCAAATCAACATATAACCGAATGGTTGCGGTAGGCATCCCAATCTCGATCTTTAAAGTCTTTGGTAGACTTACCGTTTATGATAAGGTCACCCGACGTATATTGATCCAAACCACCGATGATGTTCAGCAGCGTTGTTTTTCCGCAGCCGGACGGGCCTAAAATAGAGACAAACTCCGATTTGCGAAATTGCAGATCAACGCCTTTCAGCGCCTCCACCTTTTCGCCACCGGCAGGGTATTCTTTTTTGATGTTTTTTAGCTCCAACATAGCGAATGAATCCTTTCTTTGGCGTTACAGAGATTAAGTGAATCACGGTTTTTGCACCGGGATCTGTAGAAGGCAAAAAAGCGGAAAAAACTTTGTTTTTCCCCTTCAAGATCAATTCAAAAAAGATGCGATATATCCCCCGTCATGCACGCCTTTTTCATAAAAGCGCTTCATCGCTTCGCAATTTCGCGTTAGAGTATCCATGCCGCAGGTATCATCCGGCGCGATAATCAAAAGCTTTCCCTGCTTTTCATATTTTTCTGCCAAATCAACCCCACTGTTGTATCGCGCCGCACGCTGCACTAGTTGAGCGGCGGCCTTGGGGTATTTTTTACGAATTCCCGCCGCCAATCTCCGATCTTTTTCCGGCGTACGGCGAAAATTCCTGGGTTTTGTCAGAATTAAAACAACCTTATCGCATCCCATCGAAAAAGCTTTTTCAATGGTGATCGGATCGCTAAGAGCTCCGTCGTAATAAGGAACGCCGCCGACAAAATAAGGGTGGCAAACAAGGGGAATAGAACACGAAGCCTTTAAAATATCGTAGTGATTTAGAGACATATCTCTTTTATCAAAATATTTCACCACACCTGTTTCGGCATCGGTAGCTACAGCGATAAAATCCGTGGGGTTGGCGGTCAGCGCTGCGTAATTCAAGGGGTTTTCTCCATCGTCATTGCTGAGTACGCCATATACATAATCCATATCAATATAGCTTTTACGAAATAAAAAATTGCGCAGGCTCATATATTCTTTTCGAGCGGAGTACTCCGTATAAAATTGATAATTACGCCCTTTCTGACCTGCGATATAGGAAGCGATGTTGGCGCTGCCGGCGGACACGCCGACGCCAATATCAAAATGGATCTCATCCTCCAAACAGCGGTCTAGGACTCCGGAGGCATAAACGCCCCGGAGCCCCCCGCCCACATCCACAACGGCGGTTGTCATGGTGCATGCTCCTTTGCTTTGAGAAATTTACGCATTTAAGATAGACATAAACTCCTCGCCAGTTATGGTTTCTCTCTCATACAGGTATTGCGCCAGTTCATCCAGCTTTTGGCGGTTTTCCAGCAAAATTTGCCGGGCTTTTTCATGTTGTTTTTTAACGAGCTCCACTACCTGCTTATCAATTTGGGTTTGTGTATCCGCCGAGCAGGCTAAAGAGGCGTCTCCGCCCAGATATTGGTTTGTTACGGTTTCCATGGCCACCATGTCAAACTTTTTGCTCATACCGTATCGGGTAATCATAGCCCGAGAGAGCTTAGTAGCTTGTTCAATATCGTTGGAAGCACCGGTTGTCACAGAGCCAAACACAACTTCTTCAGCGGCGCGGCCGCCGGTTAAAGTGGCCACTTTGTTTTCAATTTCTTCTTGGCTCATCAGATAATGTTCTCCTTCATCCACCTGCATGGTATAACCCAATGCGCCGGAGGTACGGGGAACAATGGTGATTTTTTGTACTGGGGCGGAATGACTCTGCATGGCGGCTACCAAAGCGTGCCCAATTTCATGGTAGGCCACGATCTTTTTCTCTTTGTCGGTTAAAATGGCGTTCTTTTTCTGGTAACCGGCTATAACGACCTCGATACTTTCTTCCAGATCTGCCTGCATCACCGATTTGCGGCCGTCACGCACAGCGCGTAACGCGGCTTCATTGATAATATTCGCTAGCTCTGCGCCAGAAGCGCCAGAAGCCATTCGGGCCACCTTGCCAAAATCCACATCCGGCGCAAGCCGAATCTTTTTGGCGTGAACTTTTAAGATTTCTTCACGGCCCTTCAAGTCGGGCAGTTCTACAGGGATCCGACGGTCAAATCTACCGGGCCGTGTCAGGGCCGGATCCAACGATTCGGGCCGGTTGGTAGCAGCCAACAGAATAACGCCGCTGTTTTCTTCAAAACCATCCATTTCCGTTAGCAGCTGGTTAAGCGTCTGCTCCCGTTCATCGTTGCCGCCTATTTGCCCTTCTCTCTTTTTGCCAATAGCGTCAATCTCATCGATAAAGACGATACAGGGTGCCTTTTCTTTGGCCTGCTTAAACAGGTCGCGGACTTTTGCTGCGCCCATACCCACAAACATCTCTACAAATTCAGAACCGGACATGGAGAAAAAGGGGACGTTTGCTTCGCCTGCCACTGCTTTTGCCAGCATGGTTTTACCAGTGCCAGGAGGGCCTACCAATAAGATTCCTTTGGGCATAGCGGCGCCCACTTCTTTGTATTTGTTGGGGTTATGCAAGTAATCCACAATTTCCGTTAGGTTTTCTTTCGCCTCGTCTTCACCAGCCACATCAGAAAACTTGATACCTTCTGAAGATTTCACATATACTTTAGCATTGCTTTTCCCCATTCCAAAAGCCATAGAGTTGGGGCCGCCTGCCTTCTGCATCAGTTTTTTAGACATATACTGACCGATGCCTATAAAAATAGCAATTGGCAGCACCCATGTTAGCAGAAAGCTGAGCAAAGGAGACATTTGCTCTATAATTTCGCCAGAAAATTCCGCTCCGGAATCATATAACCGTTGGGTCAGGTCGGGATCATCCACCATGCCGGTCTTGTAAATAGCGGTATTATCCTGATTTGTAAAAATGATCTGATTATCCTGCGCTTGGATTTCTACCTGGCCGATTTCACCTTTTTCAGTCATTGAGATAAAGGTTCCGTAATCCACTTGCTGAACCTGCCGCTGTGTCAACCAGGGCATAGCCAAAAAATTAAACAGGAGCAGCACCAAAAGAACAATAATATAGTAATAAATCAGCGGTTTCCTCGGCCTTTTGACTTCATTCATCACCGTATTTCTCCCCTTTCGTACCAGTCAATCCTTCTGTTTCATTTGGTGTTTGCACAGCTTCTTTCTTGCGCTCTTTTCGTTTGGAAAAAAGCAGCCCTGCAATTAGCCCAACAGAAAAGGAAGCGAAAGAACATGCAGCGGGTAAAATCCATTCATTTCGTTTCATTTTGTTTTTCTTCCTTTTGTTCTTCTGAGTTCATTTGTTGATCAATCGCTTTTAGTGCCGCAATCAGCGCGTAGCGCGCAGACTGTACGGCAAAATCAATGGCGTATTCTGCATAGAGAGCTGCGGCCTCTGTGCGATCTTCCGGCGAGGTACTCGTTTCACTGTGCAGATAATCTGGAAGCTCTTGCTCTAAAATTCTTCTAACTGTTTGAAAATATTCTAGTTGGGCGCCGGCCAACGCCGCCACCGCCGGCGAACGGCTGCCTTCTACGTTGTTTTTGAGCAAGATCTCATTCTCTTTATATTCATCAGTAGATTTCTGCAACTCCTGTCGGATCTTACTGTGATCCTCCGTCTGGCAAAGATGCAAACGGCTTTGCATCCGCCCGTATTGCTGCTCCAATTCATACAGCTTAATTGCAAATATTCCCTCGTTTATTTTCACAACCAAGGCTCCTTTCCAGGTATGTGCATCTTGATTTTAGTTATATCAAACCATATAAAGGCCCGCCACTTGCAATTTTCTGAATCTGTATAGACAGAACCAGCGAAGTGTAAAAAAGACTTACACTCCGGCAATTTTGTAAAGACAAAAAGAAAGGATTGCAAGTGTTGTTTGTTTTGTATGTCTGTTATTCTATAAACAGAAATTCATACGGGATATGAGCCCATGGAAAACCATGCGCTAAAAAGTGGTGCCAGCGGTTTTGTAAAAACTACCGTCCTGTGTGAATGCGCGAAAATACCGATCAATAAATAAATCTAATGGCAAATCGGTATGCTAAAAAGAAATTGGCTATTAAGGAGGCTTTCTAATGAAAAACAGATCAGCAATTGGATGGGGCGAATTACTTATTGGCATTATTTTAATCGTTCTGGGAATTTTTACCTTTGCGCGGCCATCCAGCGCATTAACCGGGGTTGTTTTTGTTTATGGGATCCTAGCGGTGATCACCGGTATTGCGGATATTGCGTTCTATGTTAAAGTGGAGCAACACACTGGCTTTGGTCCGGCAGTATCTCTGGTAACAGGTATATTAAGCATTCTTGCGGGCATTTTGTTGCTGTTCAACCCAGGCGCCGGCAAATGGGCAATGGTAGTCTTATTCCCCCTTTGGTTTATTGCGCATTGTATTTCCCGCTTAACCCACTTGTCCCTTATCCGAATGACAGCGGGAACTGGGTATTATTATTTCACCCTGATTGTCAATATTCTTGGATTGCTACTAGGGTTCATCATGATTTTTAACCCGCTGTTGTCTCTCTTCTCGGTCAGCTATATTATCGGTTGCTATCTAATTATAATAGGCATCGATCACATGGTGTTGGCAGCGAGCAAATTGGGAATGCGCGGATAAAGAAATCCGCTGCGCGGCCGGGAAAGTGATCAAAGAGGCTCTCCTATATTGGCACGCCGCATAGCTGCTCCACAAGCAGAAAGTATCCTGCATATCGCGAGGTGATAAGTGATGCATAAAACCACCCAGGAACGGATTGATTTTTTAACAAAAGTATTGTATGCGGCTGTTGTTATTTTGCTTTGTTATCTCGGCCTGCGCATCGCCGGATTAATCTGGCCTTTTCTTCTGGCGTTGGTACTGGTTGGATGTATTAATCCGATTGTACGTTTTATTCACAAAAAACTAAAAATCAATAAAAAATTAATATCTGTCGTTTTTTTAATAGCGCTCTATACGGGAGTTGGTTTTTTACTGTTCTTTCTCTGCACCAAAATCATCTTTTTGCTCCAAGATGTATTTAATCAGCTACCTGGCTACTACAACGACACCATAAGTCCTGCCTTGGAGAAAGCCGCAGAACAGTTGAACAGTTGGTTTGCAAATACTCCCGCTGGTGAGAGAGAGAACCTTGAAAGTATTGGGGAGAGCCTTTCTTCTGGTTTATCTAATCTAATAGGTAGCGTCTCAAGCTGGGGAATCGGATTTGTTACGAATTTGATTAGCGGCATCCCCAATCTATTCATTTCTATTGTTTTTGCTATCTTGCTTTCGTTTTGCATAAGTTTACAGTATGACAAAATTACGGTATTTTTGAAGGCACAGTTGCCCAACAAGATTTCTGGCAAAATAAGCGAAATGAAAGTCCTTTGCAAGAACACAGTCTTAAAATATCTTCGTGCACTTTCTATCCTTATGGCCTGCACCTTTGTAGAGCTAAGCATAGGCTTCCTGATCCTCGGTATTGAAAATCCATTGGGGAAAGCCGCCATCATTGCTGTGTTTGATGCGTTGCCTGTTTTCGGCACCGGGGGAATTATGATACCGTGGGTTATTCTGGAACTTCTTCAAGGGAACATTTTTCTGGCCGCTGGCCTTGCAGTTTTGTATGCGATTGTAACCGTTATCCGAAATATCATCGAGCCCAAAGTGGTGGGAGATCAACTTGGTCTAAACCCTGTGGTGTCACTTATTTCTATTTATTTAGGATACAGGTTGCTCGGTGTTATCGGCATGATCCTCTTCCCTATCCTAGCGCAAATTTTACTAACGCTACACCAAAAGGGAACCATACGTTTGTATCGTGAATGGAAAGAGCAACCCACAAAAAATGACGCGCCATAAGCACGGAAAATAAAAAAAGATGGCAGACACGAAAGTGTTTACCACCTTTTATCACTTCACCGTCACTATCGGCGCATCATTTTATATCTTGTTCAATCTTTTCAGTAAGAAGCCTGTAGATCTGATTTGACAGCCGTTTTACGTCAATTTGATCTTGCTCACTGTATTTAAAAAGCAGCCCGGATATCCCAAAAGCCCAAAAATCCAGGGCTACCTCCATATCAGAATAATTGTGGGGAAGCCTGTGATTTTTGTTCCGAATGAGCTCTTGAAGATAGGTTCTTGCCGCCTGAACAAATAGTTTTTCTATTTGTTCCCGTTTTTGAGAATCCAAAAGCTTGTGAATTAAGATCCGATTATCCACAGCTGATGCAATCAGGACGCTTAACGCATCCTCTGGCGTCTCGGCTGCTAAACTACGGGCAAGCGTTTGTTTCGTTGCTTGCTCCATGGACCATTCTACGACTTCCATAATATCTTGAAAGTGATAATAAAATGTCTGCCGCGAAATATTACAAGCGTCAATCAATGCCTTCACGGTAATCTTGTCAATTCCTTTTTGCTTTGCCATGGAAACCAAGGCGTCGGCAATGATATTTTTCATGTCTACCGGCACGGAGCGCACCCCCTTCTTGTTAAAAGAAAATGATAGCATAGCCTATTTTGTTTTGTCAAGATAACAACCTTGGTGAAAGCGATACAAGAAAGCTGAATGGCATAACCGGTATCATTTGGGCAAATCTTGCTACTTAATACGCCAAATAAAGCTCTTATATCCGCCCCAAAACGGTGTTTTTCGGGCAGGCCCTTTCCTCTTATCTTAATTTGTAACGTACTTTTGATAAAACGACTGTCGGATACATCCTTCCAATTTGGCTTGACTTCTTAAAACGGGAGGTTGACCGATAAAAAAAGTACGATATAATAGAGAATGTATTTTTTGAGTAAAGAGAGGCTACGGAATGGAAAAGAAATCAATAAAAAATCTACCGGTTCTACGCATCCTATTTCGAGTCATACAGGGTGCCTTTATTGGGCTTGGCGCGGTTCTGCCGGGCATATCCGGTGGCGTGTTATGCGTGGTGTTCGGCATCTATAAACCTATTATGGAATTGCTTTCTCATCCTATTCAGAAGTTTAAAACCCATGTGCCAAAGCTTTTGCCTGTTATCATCGGCATTGGTATCGGCTTTTTAGGAATCGCTAATCTTCTTTCTTTTTTCTTAGAAAAATATCCAGCGCCTTCTGTTTGCTTGTTTGTGGGCTTAATTGTTGGCATGATGCCCTCTTTGTTCCGTGAGGCCGGCGAGCAAGGAAGAAGCAAGGGTTCTTATATATCCCTTGTGATCGCCATGGTGGTTGTATTCGCCTTGCTGCTTGCATTGCAATTTTCTTCTATTCAGATTGTTCCCAATTTTGCGTGGTATTTGTTTTGCGGTTTCTGTCTTGCGCTAAGCGTAATCGCCCCCGGCATGAGCTTCTCTACTCTGCTGATGCCTTTGGGGCTCTACACGCCTTTTGTAGACGGTATTGGGCATTTAAATATGGATGTTTTAATTCCTGGCGGAATCGGCGCCTTAGTCACTGTGATTTTGTTAGCGAAGGCCGTTAATCTTTTGTTTGAACGGCATTATTCGTTGGCCTTTCACGCTATTATCGGTATTGTGATTGCGGCAACCGTCATGATTATCCCTTACCAAAGTTTCGCCCAATCTGTTAGCCAGTGTATTATAAATGTGGTATGCTTAGCAGTTGGTGTTGTGGCCGCTCTGTTGTTGGATCGCTTCAATCAAAGCGTTTCTATCAAGGAAGAAGGTTAACCTTCTTTCGTATCATCTGCGAAAAATTAGTTTGTACCGACTATCGGCTCTTTTTCAAAAAAATGGCGCTGCTCCAAAAAGCTCGAACCTAAAACAAGGTTCGAGCTTTTTGGTATTCAGATGAATTTTAGATTATTGTTTACAACACCCGGTTAATCGCAACTCACCACAACCACAGTAACCAACTCCCGAGTATGGCTAACGCTAACTGCCAGTTCTCTTCCGCCCAAGCTTTCAAATAAGGTAAGAGCCCTGCCGTGTAAATGCAAATAAGGAGCGCCGCTTTCCCGGCGAAGCAATTCTACCTCTTTTAACGAGAAGTTTCGCACTCCTGTGCCCAGGACTTTTGAGAACGCTTCTTTTGCACAAAAACTGGCAGCCACACTTTGCGGGGGGAATTCTCTCGCCGCAAGCTGCCTATATTCCTCTTCCCCCAGTATCCTGCGGCAAAAACCTGGGTTTCGCATACTTTGCTTCACACGGGCGATTTCTTCTAAATCAATACCGACTGAAAGCATGAACGGCAACCTGCCTTTTCAAATACGGCTTAATTGCTTCTAATGTTCGTTCGTCGGGCGTAAACACCAATAAGGTATGCCCAAAATGACGGTGATGAAAGGTGAAATACCAATCTTCCGCCTGCTCCTCCCCGGTATTGGCGATTACCCTTTTATCATAATTACGCTGCACATGATCGGATTCTTTGTAGCGCCCCATCTCTTCAATGTTTTTCGCATCCGCCACCAAGATACGCTTTCTTCTGCGTTTTGCTATAATTTTATCCACCGTGATATCCCCGTTGGTTACGGCGTATTCAAACTCAAGGCTAAGGCTGCTAATCAACCAATACGCCCCATACCATGCAGCAGCGACAAAAAAGAACGAAACAAGGCTAAATGCACGGATAAAGACTGGAACGACCAAAATGAAAATAAAACTCAGCAAAAGAGCCGCCAGCACAATCCCGGCCGTCAGCAGCTTATCCTTTGTGCCAAAGCGCCTTTTTACCATTTGCTCTACAAATACGTCCATGTAACAAAATCCTCCACTTTCTTTGCCTTTCTTTTCAACTATTATAACATAGGGCTGTTCTCTTTACAAGAAACAACCTTTTTTCTAATATAGAAAAGAGAAAAACTCCTTGCCAAAGGTAAAAAACCATGATAATATAAGATATACAAGATAACACGTGGAAAAAGGAAGTAGGCTTTCCAGTGCTGAATTGCAGAGAGGATGCGTCGGGTTTCCGGCTGTAAGCGCATTCATTTCAGCGGAGTGCTGAAGTTCCCTTTGGAGTGGTGCGGTTGAATTTTGAGTAGGCCGCAACGGTTGGCTCCGTTACCGGCCGCAGGAGTGTTTGCTCTGTTGCAAAAAGTAGGGTGGTACCGCGGAGGCATGCCTTCGTCCCTCGTGAAGAGGGATGAAGGTTTTTTTGTTTATCCGTAAGAAATTTTTTAGATAATCGATGAGGTGAATCAGGATGAAAGAACAATTAGAAGCAATCCGTGTTGCTGCAATTACATCGCTGAGTGAAGCTAAAACGCAGCAGGATGTTGAAGCGCTGCGCGTTCGTTACTTGGGCAAAAAGGGTGAATTAACTGCTATTTTAAAACAAATGGGCCGGTTAAGCCCAGAGGAGCGCCCCGTCATCGGCCAACTGGCCAACGAAATACGGGCAGCTATTGAAGCTTCTATTGATACCCGATTGCAGGCCTTACAAAGCGAAGAGTTAATGCGGCGCCTAGAGGCTGAAAAGTTGGATGTTACAATGCCAGGAAAGCGGCGCACACTGGGCACCAAACATCCCTTAACTATTGTACTGGATGAGATAAAAGAGATCTTTGTCGGCATGGGATTCGACATTGCCGAAGGACCCGAGGTTGAAAAAGATTATTATAATTTTGAAGCGCTGAACATGCCGAAGAATCACCCGGCGCGGGATACGCAAGACACCTTTTATATTAATGAAAACGTCTTGCTGCGTACCCAAACATCGCCGGTGCAGGTGCGTGTGATGGAGCAGCAACGCCCCCCTATCCGGGTAATTGCTCCGGGCCGGGTTTATCGTTCCGATGAAGTGGACGCCACCCACTCCCCTATGTTCCATCAAATTGAAGGGCTCGTGGTGGATAAGGGCATCACCTTTGCTGATTTAAAAGGTACGCTTGAAATTTTTGTAAAACGTCTATACGGCGAGGGCAGCCAGGTGCGTTTTCGGCCGCACCACTTCCCTTTCACAGAACCGTCTGCTGAATTGGATGTACAATGCTTTAACTGCCATGGCAAAGGTTGCCGCTTGTGCAAAAATGAAGGTTGGATCGAAATTTTGGGCTGTGGCATGGTGCACCCCAAGGTGCTGAGCAATTGCGATATCGATCCCGAGGTCTACAGCGGTTTTGCATTTGGAATGGGTTTGGAGCGCGTGGTGATGCGGCGCTATAACATTGATGATCTACGACTATTTTATGAAAACGACGTGCGTTTTTTACAGCAGTTTTAAAGGGTTTTGTGGCTTATCGGGCCAAGAGACTGCAACTATACGAAAAGTAAGGAGAAGGCTATTATGAATCTATCCATGAGATGGCTCAAGGAATTTGTCGATATCCAGATGGACACACATGAATTTGCCGAAGCGATGACCATGAGCGGTTCCAAAGTGGAAGAATTTTGGACGGAAGGCGCCGCCATACAAAACGTTGTTGTTGGCAAAGTGGAGCAGTTAGAAAGGCATCCCGATTCTGATCACCTATGGGTATGCCAAATTAACGTAGGGGATCCCCAACTATTGCAAATTGTAACCGGCGCCCAAAACCTAACCGTTGGTGACTTGGTTCCCGTAGCTCTTAACGGCTCGGTATTAGCCGACGGCACCAAAATTAAAAAGGGTAAGCTGCGCGGAGTGGAAAGCAACGGTATGTTGTGCTCTTTAGGGGAACTTGGCCTCACCCAACACGACTTTCCTTACGCAATTGAAGACGGTATTTTTGTTTTACAAGAACCTTGTGAGTTGGGGCAAGATATTCGTCAAGCCATCGGATATAACGACACCGTGGTGGATTTTGAAATTACCCCCAACCGGCCGGATTGCCTGTCCGTCATTGGTCTGGCGCGAGAGGCCGCTGTAACCTTCGGCAAAGAGCTAAAGCTGCATAAGCCCTTGGCGCAAGCCGGGCACGGCGACTGCACCAGCATGCTGGATGTAAAAATTGAGGCCACTGATCTATGCCCCATTTACAGCGCGCGGATTGTTAAAAACGTGCGGATTAAGCCCTCTCCCCGCTGGATGAGAGAGCGTCTGCGCGCTATGGGAGTAAGGCCTATCAATAATATTGTAGATATTACAAACTATGTGATGCTGGAATACGGCCAACCCATGCACGCCTTTGACCTGCGTTATATTGAGGATGGTAAGATCCGTGTGCGCCGCGCCCACGCTGGTGAAACCATTACAACCCTGGACGGCGTTGCCCGCACTTTAAAAGAAAACCAAATGGTGATTGCCGACGCCAAAAAGCCGGTGGCTATTGCCGGCGTTATGGGCGGTGAGTACAGCGGCATTATGGATGACACCACCACCATTGTGTTTGAATCGGCGAACTTCCTGGGCAGCTCTGTACGTGTTACCGCTCGAGATCAGGGAATGCGCACCGATGCCTCTTCTCGTTATGAGAAAGGGTTGGATCCTAATAATTGCCTGCCGGCCTTAGAGCGAGCCTGCGAACTGGTGGAAATTTTGGACGCCGGCGACGTAATGGACGGCGTGTTGATGGACGACCACCGCACCAGCCAGGAAACCCGCATACCGCTGGATGCCGGTTGGATCAACCGGTTTCTTGCGGTAGATCTTCCTGTATCAGAAATGCAACGGATTTTGCAACAACTGGGGTGTGAAATTCAGGGGGACGAAGTGATTGTGCCCTCTTTCCGCAGCGACTTAGAGCACAAAGCAGATCTGGCTGAAGAAATCGCCCGCTTTTACGGCTACAACCGCGTGGCCTCCACCGCAGTGCAGGGCAGCATGCAAGGCAAATATTCGCCCAGGCAAAAGTTAGAGCGCACCATCCGCGAAACCATGCTGGCTTTGGGTCTGAGCGAAATTATGACCTACTCTTTTATCAGCCCCAAATATTACGATAAAATCGGTATGCCCGAAGAACATCCGCTGCGCAAGTCGGTCGTCATTTCAAATCCCCTGGGTGAAGACACCTCCATCATGAGAACCACCGCTCTACCCTCTATGATGGAAATTTTGGCCCGTAATTTCAACAACCGCAATGCGCAGGCCCATTTGTTTGAACTTGCCAAGGAGTATCTACCCGGTGAGGATGAGGATGCCCTCCCACAGGAACCGTTAAAGCTGATCGGCGGCTTGTATGGCGACGATGTGGATTTCTTTGTGGCAAAAGGTATTGTGGAAAGTTTGTTGGAGAAACTCTCTATAGACAACTATGACGTTGAAGCGGCCGCCGACGCTTTTGGCTATCATCCGGGCCGGTGCGCGCGTCTTACCGTCAATGGGGAGGAAATCGGTTTGGTGGGTGAAATGCATCCCGCTGTTTGTGCAAACTACGGGATGGCTTGCCGGGTGTATACCTTTACCCTTTCGGTAGATGCTTTGTTCCGCTACGCCAACGACAATAAGCAGTATCACCCGCTGCCTAAGTTCCCTGCCGTCACAAGAGATTTGGCCTTAATCTGTGATGACGAAACCCCTGTTCTCACGTTAGAAAAGGCGATTGCTGGCGCTGCTGGCAAACATCTAGAAAAAATAGAGCTATTCGATGTTTATAAAGGCAAACAAATAGCGGACGGAAAAAAGAGCGTAGCCTTTAGCATTCGGTTGCGTTCCGCCGACGGCACGCTGACCGAGGAACAAGTGGGTTCTATATTGAAAAAAACAATGCAGGCATTGGAAAAGCTCGGCGCAACATTACGCACCTAATCCGCCAAGTGTTGTGTTTTACTTTCGTCTATGGCAAGATTGCCGCTTGATTTTTCCGTTCCGTCTTGCTCCTATCACGTTTTGCTTGAAATTAGGCGTGATATGATGTATGATAGCAATATTGGAGGTGGATCCCATGCATGATAAGACGATGACTTTCTCTTTAGGTACCGATCGGGAAGGCGACATTAAGCGCATTTTAACTCTTGTTTATGATGCGTTGCGGGAAAAGGGCTATAATCCCATTAACCAAATTGTCGGTTACATCCTTTCTGAGGATCCCACCTATATTACAACGCATAACAACGCGCGCAGCTTAATCCGTAGGATTGATAGGGATGAATTGTTACAAGTGTTGGTGCAGTCCTATCTGGATGAGTAAGTGCAAGCGAATGAAAAGGAGTGACGTGAATGGCCGAGAAAAAAGAAAACGGTAGCTTTTTTACCTATAAAGGGCGGCCTCTGGTGCGCTGCAAGGATACGATTTATTATGGCAGCATGTCTGATAAATTTATCATTAAGCTGGATATCAAAAGTAAAAAGACCTCTAAAGATTTAGAGCTGGCTGATCGGGTTACCGTGCAGCTAATGTATACCGATCCCAGCATCCGCTCCAGAAAGCAAATTGTAAAATCCAGTGAGAAAAACGGCCTATATTTGGCGTTGGATTTGGCAGATGCTTGGTTAGAGCGGGCCTTAGCTGGTTAAAGCAAGCGCCCTACCTCTTCCCCTACATTGGAATAAACGCGCATAAAACCCCTAATCCGGATAAAGACCGGATTAGGGGTTTTTGTACTTTTAAATAAGCCAAAACGATTCGAAAGACTCTGCCGGCGAAAAGATAAAGCGCCAAAACCGCTTTTTATAGCCGGATCCAATATCTTTTTGTTATTCGCTCTACGCCCTCTATTGTATTAATAATTTTATCTTGCAGCACACCGCCATTTTTTTCGATAACGCGGGCGGAACCTAAATTATCTTCATCGCAGGTGATCAAAACCCTTGTAAGGCCGATGACCTCTTTCGCATAAGTCAAAGCTTTTGAGAGCATAAACGTGCCTGCGCCGGAGTTCCGCCTTGAATATCTGACGCCATAGCCGATGTTTCCACCAAACCGCATCAGGGAATCTGTTAAGCTATGCCGGATCGAAATTTCTCCAACAAATTCATCACCGTCGACCAACCATAAATACGTTGCTCTTACATAGCCCGCAGGCAGATTGCGGCCGGTTCTGTAATTTTCAATCTTTTGAAAGATATCATATTTCTCCGTATCAAAAAAATGATAGGTATCCACATGGTGGCAACGATACTCCTGAATTGCCTCTTTATATGATGCATAATATCGTTTGTCTGGCGTAATCAATTCCATCGTTTGGCTCCTCCTCTCCCTTCTCTCTACTACCTATTTGCATGACAAACAGCTGTTTGAAAAGGCAAATAGGTGTCGTTTCTTATTCACTCCATCTCATTGTTTCGTCCTAATCGCTCTAAAAATTGATCTTCCGATAGAATGGGAACTCCTAATGCCTGCGCCTTTTGCAGTTTGCTACCGGCTTCTTCCCCCGCCAGCACATAGCCTGTTTTTTTCGATACGCTGGATGAAACCTTGCCGCCTGCCTGTTCAATGAGCGCAGTTGCTTGTTCCCGGGTATAGTGGGGCAAAGTGCCGGTAAGCACAAAGGTAACGCCTGCAAAAGGCTGGGGAATCACCTTTGTATCAGCAGCGCTTTTATTTTCCCAATGGGTTTGCACGCCGCATGCTTCAAGCTGGGCAATTAATTCTTTGGTTTGCTGCAAAGAAAAATAACTAACGGCGCTCTGTGCCATAATTTCCCCAAAACCGTCAATTTGATCGAGATCCTCCAGCCCGGCATGGATGAGCTCTTCTATGGAAGAAAAACGTTGCGCTAACAATTGAGCGGCCCGTTGCCCAATGTGGCGTATACCCAAAGCGTATATTAATCGATCCATACTCCTGCTTTTGGAGGCCTCTAGCGCTGCAAAAAGATTTTCGGTGGATTTTTCTCCCATACGTTCCAAAGAGGCCACCTGCTGGCGATCCAAACGGTATAAGTCCGCCGGTGAGGAGACCATTCCTTCGGTGACAAGCTGCTCCAACAAAGCCGGGCCCAATCCTTCGATATCCATCGCATTGCGTGAGACGAAATGAATCAAATGGCGCAATAGCTGGGCGGGACATTGGGTATTATCGCAACGCAGTGCGGCCTCCCCTTCTTCACGAATAACCGGAGAGCCGCAGGAAGGACACACCGTTGGCATAACAAAGGGCTTAGAGTCCGGCTTATGAGACTTAACGGCCACAACCTCTGGAATAATCTCGCCCGCTTTGCGTAAAATCACCGTATCGCCAATTCGTATATCCTTTTCTTTAATAAAATCCTCATTATGCAAGGTTGCGCGGCTTACCGTAGTGCCTGCCAGCAGCACCGGCGCAAAGGATCCGGTAGGAGTAAGCACGCCGGTGCGCCCTACATTGATCTCGATATCAAGAAGTTCTGTTTCTTTTTCTTCAGGAGGATACTTAAAGGCTTCCGCCCATTTGGGAAATTTAGACGTGCTGCCTATTTGCTGCCTTTGAGCGAAATCATCCAGCTTTACCACGGCGCCATCCACCGGAAAAGGCAACTCGCCCCGCATGCCGCCAATGCGTCGAATTTCGCCAATCACCTGCTCAATATCCTCATACCGGTGGTAAAAAGGCGGCGTAGGAAATCCCAACTCGGTTAAATAATCCAACGATTCTTTATGCCCACGCAACGTTTTTCCTTGGATTTGCTGCACGTTAAATACAAAGATTTCTAGATTTCTTTGGGCTGTAATCCTGCTATCCTTTTGCCGTAAAGAACCGGCAGCCGCATTACGGGGGTTCTTAAAAGGCTTCTCCTCCATCAGTTCCTGGCGTTCCAATAGCTTGAGAAAGTTTTCATTGGACATGTACACTTCTCCGCGCACTTCTAAATAAGGGATGGTTTCTTTCAGCTTTAACGGAACATTAGAAATGGTTCGTATATTTTCGGTAACATCCTCACCGGTCACGCCGTCGCCACGTGTAGAACCACGCACCAATATTCCGTCTTGATACTCCAGCGAAACCGATAAACCGTCGAATTTTGGCTCCACCACGTAAGCAGGATGTTCCACCGTTTCACGGATACGGTTATCAAAATCTCGAATTTCATCCTCTGAAAAGGAATCGTGCAAACTTTCCATGACGACCTGATGCACCACCGGAGCGAATTTCGCCGACGCAGCTCCGCCGGGACGCATTGTTGGCGCCACAGTTTGTGTAGGGGAATCGGGAGTTACCAGCTCTGGAAAAGCAGCCTCTAACCCCTCGAGCTGCCGCATCATCATATCATAGGTATAGTCATCAATTTCTGGGGCGTCATCCACATAATATCGCTGTCCATGGTAACGCAAACGCGCACGTAGGCTCTCTATTTGCTCTTTTGCTTCTGTAATGTTCATTGACTTTACACCTCTTTGCTTGATTTACTATATGCGCAGCGCACGTATAATTTGTAATGGCGATTAGCTTTACAGTTTAATTTTAACATAACATTCTTATTATAACAATAATTTTTATTATAGTTGCTGTCTTAACCAAGCTGTGCCAAATCCACCAGGTCAGAAGCGTCTTCTGTGTTCAGATTTGCATAAACGCCCGGCACTTCCCCTACAATTACTGTCTCCGCGATTAAAACGCTGGTTTCCACTTCGGTGGATGTGCTGCATCCGGGTATAAGGACATATAGCACCATGCGCACCGATACTGAAATTTGGTGTTTGGTTTGATTTATGCCGGCCGCTGTAAAATTGCTTTCAAAGTCGGTGAACACGCCGCCGGAAAGAGATAAATGTAAAGGTATCGAAGGTCCGATACCTCGCGTCCAATCATTGCCCAAAAGAGTTCCCAAGGGGACGCTAATTTCCCGTTCCTCGCTCTTTAACATCTCTTGCTGCACAGCTAAACTTATTTTTGATTTCAGCTCGTTCATTTTAACGGTATTGGTATTCAAAGCAAGAACTTTGCCTTGTTCATCCCGTTGTACCGTAACCAATGTGTCGTAATTTACCCCCAACGCAGTTATTTCTTGTTGTACTGCCTCATTAATTGCGGTATTGGCCAATTGTTTCATCTGGCTTGCCGCCATGGTTTGAACCAACGGGCGCAGCTGGCTATCCAACAAAACAGCAATAACAACCAACACAGCAGAAAGGAAAAGGAACCAACGGGATGCTTTGCCCAAACGGCGCCGTTTTCTTCGGATGCGCATGAATAATCCCCCTACCAAGCAACTTTAAGCCTATTTTCAGTATATACCGTAACACAAAATTTGTGATGGCCTTTTCGTTGCAAACGAAGAAACGGGGATGTTATGCTGTTATTTTTGCCCCGATAAAAACCAATTTTCAAATAAAAAGCAAAAAGCCCGCTACCCATCAAAAATCAACCGGCAGCAGGCTTTTATCGCATTGGCTGGCGAACGGAGCCGCTTTAAAAAACTTTATTTTTTAGCCTTGAACCCGTCTTTTAGCGACACCGCACGGTTAAACACCAGGGCGCCGGGGCGACTATCTACACTATCTGGGCAGAAATACCCTGTGCGCATAAATTGGAAGGATTCCGGGGCCTTGGCATCGGCTAAAGATTGCTCTACCTTACAACCAGAAAGCACCGTAAGAGACTGCGGGTTGAGATAGGATAAAAAGTCTTTATCGCCTGCATCGGGATCCTCTACAGCAAACAGATTGTCATACAATCGTACCTGCGCATCTATGGCAGTGGCGGCGTCTACCCAATGAATGGTTCCTTTTACCTTGCGCCCGTCAGGTGTATTTCCACCGCGGGTGGCGGGATCGTACTCGGCGTAAATTTCTTGCACCTCTCCGGCCTCGTCCTTTTTGCAGCCTGTGCATCGAACCACATACGCGGTTTTCAGGCGTACCTCATTACCGGGGAACAATCGAAAATATCCCTTAATGGGGGTTTCCATAAAATCGTCCCGCTCTACATACATTTCACGAGAAAAAATAACTGTGCGCATCCCGTCTTCGGGGCGATTGGGGTTGTTTTCTACTTCAAATACCTCTGTCTTATCTTCCGGATAGTTGGTAATGATCAGCTTTACAGGGCGCAACACCGCCATGGCACGGCGCGCATTTTGGTTAAGGTCATCCCGCAGGCAATGCTCCAAAAAGGAATATGCCACCGTGCTGTTTACCTTAGAAACACCCACCTGCGCAATAAAATTACGAATGGATTGCGGTGTATAACCGCGGCGGCGCAATCCACACAAGGTAGGCATTCTGGGATCATCCCAACCGCTGACATAACCGTTTTCTACCAGCTGGCGCAGCTTGCGTTTGCTCATTACAGTATGGTCAATCCCCAAACGCGCAAATTCAATCTGCCGGGGGCGTGCGGGGCCATCCACATTCTCAATAACCCAATCATACAAGGGGCGATGCGCTTCAAACTCCAGCGAGCACAAAGAGTGGGTAATTCCTTCTAGCATGTCTTCCAAAGGATGGGCAAAATCATACATAGGATAAATGCACCAAGTGTCCCCTGTGCGGTGGTGAGGCGTATGGCTGATGCGGTAGAGCACCGGATCGCGCATATTAAAGTTACCCGAGGCCAAATCAATCTTAGCGCGAAGAGTCATCCGGCCATCCTCAAATTCGCCGTTTTTCATCCGTTCAAATAAATCTAAACTCTCGGCTATAGGTCTATCCCGATAGGGGCTGATTGCCGGATGGGTTAAATCCCCCCTGTTTTCACGCACTTGTTCAGGGGTTAACTCGCATACATACGCCAGCCCTTTGCGTATCAAGTGCTTGGCGTATTCATACATCTGCTCAAAATACTGAGAAGCATAATAAAAACGATCATCCCAGGTGTAACCCAGCCAGCGAATATCCTCTTTAATGGCGTCCACATATTCCTCGTCTTCTTTCGAAGGATTGGTATCATCCATTCGTAAGTTACACAATCCGCCATACCGTTCGGCCGTGCCAAAATCAATGCATAAAGCTTTGGCGTGGCCGATATGCAAATATCCATTGGGTTCCGGCGGAAAACGGGTGTGCACCGTTTTACCGGCAAAGCGGCCGCCGGGCGCTATATCCTCATCAATAAAATCCCATATAAAATTACCGGCTGGTATCGCCTCATTTTTTGCTTCTTCGCTCATGCTTAACCAATCCTTTCTTATGTGGTGCTGCTGATTTATCTACCGTTGGCCGCTAATAGTTTACTGCGGCCCAATTCCAGGCGGCGTAAAGATTCCTCGCGCCCTAATATATCAAGTATTTCAATCGCCCCGCCGGGGGTTACCGCCATACCAGCGGCAGCAATACGGGTGGGCCACATTACGGTTCCATTTTTTACCTCCATCTGCTGCGCTAAGCCGATTAAACAGTCATGTAACGAATCATGATCCCATTGGGGCAGCGCAGTAAGGGCAGGCAACACAACATCCAGCATTTGCAGGGAATTTTCCAAATTTGTTTTGCTCTTTTTATTCACAAAGAGCTGCACATCATAGTCAGGCAGTTTGGCAAAAAACGCTACCATTTCGCGAATTTGCGTCAACTGGGTAACACGCGGCTGAACGATAGCAGCCAACTTTTGCCAATCAAAAACATGATCCGGCAATGCCTCTTGAAAATAAGGCAATGCAATCTGCGTAAATTCCTCCAAGGTTTTTTGCCGGATATGCTCACCGTTCATCCAAGCTAATTTAGCATAATCAAAAATTGCGGGGGATTTGCTGATCCCGTCGATGGAGAAGCTCTTCTCCAACTGCTCTAAAGTAAATAGCTCCTGGTTATCCTTGGGGCACCAACCTAAAAGGGCAATATAGTTTACCACCGTTTCGGGCAGGTAGCCTTCACGCATTAAATCGGCAAAGCCCGTAGAACCATGCCGTTTCGAAAGCTTTGAAACCGTTCCATCTTCATTCTGCCCCATGATAAGCGGCAAATGCACATAGGCAGGCACCGGCCAGCCAAACGCCTCATAAAGCAGGTTGTATTTTGGTGTAGAAGAAAGATATTCGCTTCCGCGCACCACATGGGTAATCCCCATTAAATGATCGTCGATTACATTGGCAAAGTTATACGTGGGGTAGCCGTCTGCTTTCAAAAGGATCTGATCCTCTAGCTCGCTATTTTCCACCGTTATAGGGCCGTATACCTCGTCTACAAAAGTTGTGCTGCCTTCTAACGGCATTTTTTGACGTATGACATAAGGGGTGCCTGCCTGCAACAAGCGCTGCACCTCTTCCTGCGGGAGATCACGGCAGTGGCGATCGTACCCGCCGAATTCCCCGTTCTCATGAAGCTCTTCCAACCGCTCTTTGGTGCAAAAACAATAGTAGGCCTTGCCCTGCTCCACCAGCTGTTGTGCATAAGGGCGATAAAGCTCCTTGCGCTGGCTTTGGATATAGGGACCGTATTCCCCCCCTACGTCGGGACCTTCATCGTGTTGCAAACCTACCATGCGCAGTGTTTGATAAATAACATCCACAGCACCCTCTACCAGGCGTTGCTGATCGGTATCCTCAATTCTTAAAATAAAACGGCCGTTTTGTGATTTTGCAATTAGATATTCATATAGCGCGGTGCGCAGATTCCCCACGTGCATAAACCCCGTTGGGCTGGGCGCAAAACGGGTTCTCACCGGTTTGGCAGACATATAATCGTCCTTCCCTTCCTCTTTTTCCTTATGATACGGTTTCGCTGTGTTTATCAGTAGACAGCCGGGTACACCATATATAAAGCTTATCTATTTTCAGTGCGTACACATTATAGCATATCTATCTAAATGGACGCAATATACCGGAGCATTGGTTTACCATGTTTCATAGCGCTCTTTCACTTGCCACAAAAAATCGTACCCCAATTCTCGGTTTAAATTCGCATAAATATAGCAAATCGGCTGCATATTATTTTCAGCAAAACCGGCTACCAAACAATTCTCATCCGATTCCAGCAGCACCATCCAAACTAAATCGGTATTTTGTCCGCTGGGCACAGCGATACGTTCTGACAAATATAAATTGCTTTCAATTACACGGCTAATCGTCGGCAGCGTTTCTAGTTGGGTTAAAAAACGGTTAACAGGCTCCTCTTCTTCTTCATACAGTTCCCGCGGATCTCTTAAACGATCGGTGGTAATAGCCGGCGGCGCAATTGGGCCAACACCGTCTTCATAACAGCTTAGGCTGACAATCTGATCGCTATAACCACTGGCCGTGATGCGCCAACGCACCGAGCGGGCATCGGTAAACACAATATCCACCGAAAATAAATCGGAAGTATCCCGCACACTGTGGGGATTTTCTTCGCCCGTATACCGCCACACGTCGGCGTAATTTTCCATAATAACATCGCCTATTTTTAAATTGAATAAAATATCAACCTGGCTACTAACGTTCGCTACAAATACTTTGCGGTTTTGCAGTTCCGTTTCCGCCAAATTTTCTCTACTGAGTTTGGTGCGATCTTCAAACAAATACGGAAACACCTCTTGTGGATCCTGCGACACGGTGGGCTCTGTGATAATTTCTTGTGGGTTTGTCAACCGGATTTTACGTTCTACATCTACGATAACGCCGTCTCCGCTTTCTGTAATCTGTGGAAGCAAAAAATTGGCGAAAAGCATACCGCTTAACAAAACAACAACTGCTAAAAGGATGGTCAACACGGTACCTTTTTTCATCGCGCCGCCTCCTCAGGAAACAAAATTGAAATAGTCGTGCCTTGACCGGGCTGACTATCTATCGTGATGCGCGCGTGATGAACCTGAGCAATTTCTGCGCACAAAGCCAAGCCCAATCCGGCGCCGCCGTTTTGGCGCGAGCGGGCTTTGTCCACCCGGTAAAAGGGTTCAAATATCTTTTGTGTTTCCTCTTGCGGAATACCCGAGCCATGATCCGAAACCAAAAGCTTTAATTGTTTCTTTTTGAGAACTTCTGCTTTTAGAGCCACCTCTTGCCCCGATTGCGAGGCCTTAATGGCATTGTCAATAAAATTATATATCATAGAACGCAACAGCTCTCGGTCTGCATGCAGCGTAAAATCCACCGCTTGAACAGTAAAAATAACGCCATGGTTGGCAGCAATCGGCCCCACAGCTGCAGCGATTTCCTCTAACAAAGGCCGAATCGGCACATCGCGCAGTTCCGGCGCCTGCTTTAATAAAATATATTCCATCAATTTAGACGAAACAGACTTTAGATATTGCCCTTCTTTATAAATGCTTTGCGCATAATCATGGATGGTATCGGCATCCAAACGAGCGCTGCGCAATAAATCGGAAAAACCAATGATGGAGGTCAACGGCGTTTTCATCTCGTGGGTCATGTTGTCGATAAAACTCTTTCTATCTTCCGCCACATGTTCCAGCTGCTCCACTTTTTGGCGGATAGCCTGGGTCATTTGGTTAAAATCGGCGGTTAGCATACCGATTTCATCATTGGAGCGTATTGGGATCATTTGATAATCGCCATCCGCCACTCGTTTGGTAGATCGGCGCAATCGGTTAATCTGGCGGGTAAGCAACACAGAAACTACCAATAAAATCAAAGCCACTGCGACGGATACCGCAGGCCCCGCCAGACTGAAAAAGCGGAGTTGATCGTTTTTGACCCGGTAAACATTAGAAATATCTTTAATTGTAGTAAAAAGGTATGTACTGCTTTGAATCACAACCGGGGATGATATGTATAAATATACTTCTCCATCTTCTTTGTGCTCAATCAGCTGTTTCGCACTGCCCGATTGCTCCACACTTTCTAATAGTTCATTTGGCACCGTTTTAGGAAAATTTGAATACACTTGGCTTTTGCCGTTTAACTGTATATACTGCTGATCTAACGAGAACAAATAAGAAAAATTGCGTGCCACATCCGCCACTTGTTCTTCGCCAAACTCCTCTGCACTAGAACGGTAACGCTCATACAATACATTGGTTTGAAACGAAGATACCATGATACTGTATTCATCCAAACCAGAAGAAATTTCTTTTTCTAAATTCAGACGGTGATTATTCTGTATCAGCAAATAAGCAACGGCATTAATCGCCACCGTTAGTACGGTTAGCGAGATAAGAAAGGTTTTTTGCCAAAAACGCACCGATATTCCTCCCTTCCCTGCCGTTTTGCTTTTCGCGCTTTCTGTTTAGCCTTCTAAGCGATAGCCAACCTTAAACACTGTTTTCAAGCAATCCTCCAGGCCCAGCTTTTTACGCAAACGCTGCACATGATTGTCTACCGTGCGGGTTTCCAGCATAGCGGAACATTCCCAAACGTCATCCAGAATTTTATCTCGGGTTAAGGCGACATTGGGATGTTTTAAAAATAAGACGAGCAGATCATACTCCTTGGGGGTAAGTTCTATAATCTCTTCCCCTTTGCGCACGCTCCGTTCCTCCAAATTAACATGGATATCCTTAAAATCTAACACACGGCGGTCCCGGTGATACCGCCGCAAAACGATTTCAATACGGGCCAACAGTTCCAGCGGTTCAAAAGGTTTTACGATGTAATCTTCGGCGCCAGACTTTAACCCCTTCACCCGGTCGGAGACATCACCCATAGCCGTTAGGAAAATGACCGGCACGCCAATATCACGGATGGCCTCCATAACAGCAAATCCATCCATTTCAGGCAGCATAATGTCCAGCAAAATTAGATCCACCGCCTGGTCTTTCGCCAGACGAACCGCCTCTTTGCCATTGTAGCACGCAATACTATCGTACCCCGAAATGCTCAAAGACGCCGATATAAGCTTTGATATTGTTTGATCGTCCTCCACAATCAATATTGTAGGCATATTTCCTCCCTGCGCAGCAGCGGCGCAATCATGCATATCAACAAAGAATCCCCTAAAAAACAACGCAGTAGGGCTCAAACCCTACCGCGCGGCATAATAAGGGCTGCTTATGCATCACTGTTGGATTCTTCCTTCACCAGTATAGCACAATGCTCCCCAAAACACACTAGTTTTTTTGCAAAGATTGTACATATTCTTCTAAGCATAGGCCGGATTCTTTAATCGCTTTAGCGTTTTCTACCCCTACATAACGATAATGCCAAGGCTCATAAATAATACCGGTAATATCCTGCTTGCCATCGGGATAACGTTCGATAAAGCCATACTCGGCGGCATGAGCAGATAACCAAGCATACGCATCGGTGTTATAAAAATCGCTCTCTACGCCATTAAAATCTACAGCAAGACCCGTATTGTGCTCGCTGTGATTCGGCTGAGCTACCGCTGCGGATGCCTTTACAACTGCTTCGCTGCTGGCTAACCCTTGTTCAATATTCCCCTGGATCTCTTGCTCGAGCAACTGTTGTTGATAATCCGCCGAGCGATAGGCGGATGAAACCCAAAGGCTAATGCCTTCGTGCCCAGCATCATTAATCATATCGTCCAACGCCTGTGCTACACGCTGATCAATCTCTACGCCATGCCATTCGCCAGGCTGGTATTCAAAACGATCCGGAATAGGATTTCCATTATTAACCAAGATCATAAGCAAATCACAATCTTGATTCCAATCTTCAAATACAGTATAAGAATCCAAAGGCTGCGCCTCAACAGCAGATTCCGTTTGAGACTCATCTGCCGTAGGTTCGCTCGCCGTCTGCGAGGCGTTAAGGGAAGCGGCGCCGGATCCATCATCCCTGCTAGCCGTCATTTGCGGTATTATCCTTGTTGCTGCAAACACGATACCGGTTATCCCTGCCGCGGCAACCAGCAAAAGCGCGATCACTTTGGCGCGAGCTAAAAAAAGCCTTTTCTTTCGGTGCTTTGCATACCGATATTGAGAAGAAGCTTGTCTACGGTTTCTATCCATCGTCCCCCTACTTTCCGTCAACGTCCCTTCCGGTTCAGTTACAGACGCCACACTTTAATATATTAACAAATTTTCTGTCGAAAGAAACGACTAAATTGCGAACAAATTATGAGCCAATCATGAATAGCATGCGCAATTCTTTGTTGTTTATCCTCTCCGCAAGTTAGAAGAAACAAACTTTAACCGATGAAAACAATCGGCCGTCTTCCGCCGCTTGTTTTCGTTGGTAAGGTACTATCGTTTATACTCCTGCTCGCAATAAATACAGCGATAGATCCGCTTTTCGCTATCGCAAAGCCGAAAAACCTGCTCTATTCCAGGCTCCACTGAGGTAACGCAACGAGGATTTTTGCATTTTACCACGTTGCGCACCTGCTGCGGCAACTGCAGGCTCTTTTTCTCCAATATTTTGCCGCCATCAATCACATTAACAGTGATGTTGGGATCAATAAACCCCAACACATCTAAATCAATATCGATGTCCCCTTCTATTTTGATGATATCCTTACGGCCATATTGATTGCTGCGTGCATTCTTAATAATGGCTACACAGCAATCCAAGCGATCCAATTCTAGGTAACGATAGATTTCCATACTATGTCCGGCGCGAATATGATCAATGACAACGCCTCTTTCCAGGCTATCGATATTTAGCATGCCTGCGCCTCCAATCCCAACAGGTTCAATATCAGCGCCATACGCACATAAACCCCATATTGCACCTGCTTAAAATAGGCCGCACGCGGATCTTTGTCCACTTCAACGGCAATTTCGTTTACACGCGGCAAAGGATGCAACACCGCCATATCCTCTTTTGCTAAGCGCAGTTTTGCCTCGTCTAAAATATAGCTGTCTTTCAAACGCACATAATCTTCTTCGTTAAAAAAGCGTTCCCGCTGCACCCTGGTCATATATAAAATATCCAGCTTGGCGATTACATCCTCCAAACGCTCCGCTTCTAAATAATCAATGCCGTTGGCCTGCAACACCTCGCGCACAATATAATCCGGCGTGCGAAGCTCAGAAGGTGAAATCAACACAAAATGCATATCGGGATAACGGGCTAAAGATTTAATCAACGAATGCACGGTGCGGCCAAATTTCAAATCACCGCATAACCCAATTGTCAGCCCCCCTAGACTGCCTTTTAAGCTGCGGATGGTAAGCAAATCCGTTAGGGTTTGGGTGGGATGCTGGTGGCCGCCGTCGCCCGCGTTGATAACTGGTATGGCAGAAAATTGCGAAGCCACCAGCGGAGCGCCCTCCTTAGGATGGCGTATGGCGCAAATATCTGCATAACAAGAGATAACGCGGATGGTATCTGCAATACTTTCGCCCTTAGCGGCCGAGCTACTGTCGGCCGATGAAAAGCCTAACACACTGCCGCCTAGGTTTAGCATAGCGGCCTCAAAACTTAAGCGCGTGCGGGTACTGGGCTCATAAAATAAAGTTGCCAATTTTTTGCCTGCGCACAAATGTGCGTAACAATCGGGGCGCCGCTGGATGTCGTCTGCAACATCCAGCAGCGCTGAAATTTCTTCTGTGCTAAAATCCAATGGGTCAATCATATGCCTCATGCAAGCACCCCTCCATTTTGCCGAAAAATTTTAACGCCTACACAAGGATTAAAGTTTTGCCAGCGATTGTTCCAAATCCGCAATGATATCTTGCACGTTTTCAATGCCCACAGACATACGGATCATATCGGGGCCAACGCCTGCCTCTTGCAGCTGCTCATCGGTCATCTGCCGATGGGTCGTGCTGGCCGGGTGCAAAACACTGGTGCGTGCGTCTGCCACATGAATGACGATAGACGCAAGCTTGAGCCCCTCCATAAACTGAACGGCTGCTTCCTTACCGCCCTTTACGCCAAAGGAGATAACGCCGCAGGTACCCTTGGGCATGTATTTTTGCGCCAGGTTATAATAAGGGCTGCTCTTTAGGCCAGGATAGTTGACCCAGGCAATTTTTTCGTGGTTTTCCAAATATTCTGCAACCGCTTGCGCGTTGGCGCAATGGCGCTCCACCCGTAAAAAGAGAGTTTCCAGCCCCAGGTTGAGCAGAAAAGCATTCATGGGGCTAGCCTGAGCCCCCAGATCCCGCATCAAATGGGCGCGCGCCTTGGTAATATAGGCCGCCCTGCCGAATTGCTCGGCGTATATTGCGCCGTGATAGGATTCATCCGGCTGGGTAAACTCAGTAAATTTGCTGTTCTTCCAATCAAAATTACCGCTGTCTACTATAACACCGCCCAAAGCAACCGCATGCCCATCCATATACTTTGAGGTGGAATGGGTTACAATATCAGCACCAAACGCAATAGGGCGGCAATTGATCGGCGTGGGAAAGGTATTGTCTACAATCAACGGCACGCCGTGCGCATGCGCCGCGCGGGCATACATTTCAATATCTGTAACCACCAAAGAGGGGTTGGACACCGTTTCGATAAGGACACAGCGGGTATTCTCACGAAACGCCGCGTTTAACTGCTCCTCTGTTGTCTCCGGCAGCATAAAGGTAAAGTCAATCCCCAACTCCCGCAGTGTTTTATTAAATAAATTAAAGGTTCCGCCATAAACCGCACTGGCGCAAATGACGTGCCCACCGGCATGGCAAATATTGGTAACCGACATTAACGTCGCCGCTTGCCCGCTAGAAGTTAGCAGCGCGCCGACGCCGCCTTCCAATTGGGCAATTTTTTTCTCTACTGCGTCTACCGTGGGGTTAGCCAAGCGGGTATAAAAAAAGCCGTCTTCTTTTAGATCAAATAAATTACCTAAGGTTTCTGCCGAGTCATATTTAAAGGTTGTGCTTTGCGCAATGGGCAGCACACGAGGTTCCCCGTTTTTCGGCTCATAGCCTGCCTGCACGCACTTGGTTTCTATCTGATATTGATCCATGTCAAATACCTCCTTTGTTTTCGCTACAGTAAATTCATCATACCGCAAATCTATATTCCTGTCAAATTGAAGGCGCGGCGCTTTCTGCGCCGGAATTCGCTCCTTTTCCCACAACGATGCCAGGCATTTTAAGATGTCTTCACTGTGTGAAGAAAACAATAGATGCCCTTCCCGCGGAACGATATGAAGCACACTACCCGGTATCCGCTGCGCCAGATCTTTCGCCATAGCCAACGGCACATTGCGATCCGCCGCCCCATGCCATAAATAAACGGGGCATTTTATGCTGTTTAATCTCACCTTCCATGGGCGCACCAAAGAGGCCGCTTCTCTCATCAGGCCCTTGGTGCCCTGGGCAAAAATTTCGCGGCCCATTTGAGCTGTGTGCCGGGCCGCTTTTTCATCTTGCCCGCCAACAGCACCCTGATCCGGCCGCGCTAAAACACGGCGCAAATTCTTTAGATAAAAGGACGGAAAATGTTTCATCATTTGGGAAGCGCCCCAAAGGGGCAACGCCGTTAGCCGGGGATATTCCATTGCCACTAAGAATAGCCCTTTGTTAGAAAGGTTCATACCGCGCAGCGCTTCTTCACCCGGTATACGGCCCAATCCGCCGACAATCACCGCTCCTGCGCACTCTTTTAACCCCGCCGCACAGGCTAAGGCAAAAGGGCCGCCGCCGGACACCCCCAGCAGAGCAGGCTTCGTCAGCCCCAAATGCCGGATAAGCTGCGCAACATCCCAACAAATAGCTTCAACAGGCCGTTCATCACACAGAGAGGAAAGCCCAACGCCCGGCCGATCAAAGCAAATAAGCTGTAATTGCTGCCGGCGAGCCAAACCGTCTAAAAAGGCAAAATCCCATCTGCAGCCAGGAAATCCGTGAAAACAAATAACAGGCTTGCCCGTTAATGAGCCGTAAATTGCATATCCCAACCTTCTTCCATCCGGTAAACGAACCGTTTGGGCTTTTCCCTGCGATACCGGCGTAGCCATCTCAGACTCCCCCCTTTTTAGCCGGCAGAGCCTTTAAAACGAAAACCATTGTTTTACCCAACTTATTACCGTATCGGTTCCTGCAACCACAGCCCAGACCAGCAGGATCAGCAGCACAACCGACAGAATTCTCCAAAACAGGAGCTTCCCCCTGCTCATTTGTGCAGCTTCACCGTCTTCTATTTGCCCGTCTTCCTGCTGTGGGTCTGCATCTTCTTGTGCAGGGACAGAAAGCGCACCAACCCCAATCAGCACATCCTGTGCTTTCGCGTAATCCATATAGGCCACCAAAACATCGGTTGCCCCCGCAACGCCCGACACCACCGGGGCCGCCACCATTTTTTTAGCAGCCTTTTGTTCGTAAGGGATGCCAGCGTCCTCTAAAGCGGCACAGATCCTATCCAATTCAAAACCGCCGGCAGTTACAAGATATACGGAATCTTCCTGCTTAGCCTCGGCAGCTAGGGGCCTGCGGCAGCGGGGGCACTGTTCTTCTTGGGCTTCATATAATCTGCCGCAGCTGGAACAATATTTCATATCAGCGTCTCCTTTTCCTTTCATCAATAAAACGGTAGATTTCTAATCTTGAGCCTCCTCGTGCCATTCCTGCAATAACCCCAGCTGATAAGCCGACAGAAGCAAATGCAGATCGGCAATCTCAGCAAGCATGCGCGCCCCCTCATCGGTTTCTTTTACCTGAATGCGATCGCTTGCCCGCTCAAACACCACTTGCGTGGAAAGGATGTCTTTATTCTTTTTTATGGCGTTTGCTTTTCCGTCAAACGGCTCATGAGAAGAAAGCTTTAGCCCGTAAGAATTATAAATCAACGTATAGCCGGCAATACCGGTGGTGGGCTGATATGCCCGGCAAAAACCGCCGTCAATCACAATTAAGCGGCCGTTGGCCTTCACAGGATTCTCCCCATCTTTGCTGCGCACCGGCACATGGCCGTTAATAATATGAGAATATGGGCCGCCAAGGCCAAAATGCCGCAGGATAAACAGGCAAGTGCTTTCTTCTTCTATCCATCGGTAATATGGGTTTTTGCGCTCCGCCCAGGTTGCCTTATCCTTTACCAACAAGCGTTCAAACGTAGCGATTTTATCCCGACCGAAAAGAGGGGAATTTTTTCCGCACCATAAATACCACAAAAAATCCTTGCCCGCCTGTTTTTGCGCAGAGGCCTCCTGCCCATAATAACCTTGCCGCGCCATCGATTCCGCATAATCCATAAAAGCCCTGCCGCAAAGGCGCTTGCCGCCAACCTCAAACTCTAGCAAGGTTCCATCCTCTTTTAAGGGAATGCAGCCATGAAACAACAAATTTTGATTGTAGCAGCAATACATTCCTCCGCGCGAATAAAGAAAGCGCACATGCCGCTGGAGCCGTTCACTGCTGGTAAAAGCCAGCTTTAGCTGGCGCATTAGCTCGCGCTCTTCTTCGCTTAATTCAAACGGATTTTCTCTATCCACGGTGGGAAAATCGCAATCCGACATAGGATAGCTTTGCTGCCCAATACGAACGCATTTGTTGTCGTAATCAATTTTGTCAAGCAGCAGGCGATCTTCCATATGAAAGAATGGGTTGCGGCGGATAATTTGGCCTTCCAGCTTAAACAAGATAATGGCAATGGCCTTATGCATACGGGCCGCCAATTGTATATCTTTGGGCTTATAGCCCACACGGCTGTCGCTCTTGGGCAAAAAGCAAGAAATATCGCAGTTTTGATACTTCTCGTTAGCAAACAACGCCAATGGGCGCAGGCTGATACCGTACCCCGCTTCCACCACCTCTAAATTGTTATACGTCAGGCAGTTGTTGAGCACGGCGGCAATGCAGGTGCGGCTGCCGGAGGCGGCGCCCATCCAAAGTACATCATGATTGCCCCACTGTATATCCACGGCATGGTGAGCCATTAAACAATCCATCACGATATCAGCTCGCGGGCCACGGTCAAAAATGTCGCCTACAATATGCAACCTATCGACAATCAGCCGCTTTATCACGGTACACAAAGCAATTATAAACGACGGAGCCCTATCTAAATCTAAAATAGTGGAAATAATATGCGAATAATAACTGCCCTTGTTGCGCTCATCATAGCTGTTATACAGCAGCTCATCTAATACATAGGCGTAATCTTCTGGCAGAGCTGTTCTAACTTGGTTTCTAGTGTATTTTGAAGCAAGCAACCTGCAAACTTCAATTAGACGGTTTAAAGTAATGCGGTACCATTCTGTTAAATCCGCCTCCTCCCCTTCAATAGCGGCGCGTTCCTCCAGTTTTTCTTCGGGATAATAAATCAACGTGGCAAGCGCTGCACGCTCTTTGCTGGAAAGGGTGTTGGCAAACAGCACGTCTACCTTTTCTCGGATGGCACCCGAAGCACTGTTACGAATATGAATAAAAGCTTCATATTCGCCATGTAGATCCGACATAAAATGCTCGGTTCCCTTGGGCAAGTTTAAGATGGCTTGTAAGCGGATAATTTCGCTGGAGGCACGCTGAATATTGGGATATTTTTTAGAAAGCAACTGCAAATATTTCAGCTGCCCTTTTATCTCTTCTACTGTGTTGAGCTTCATAGCGTTCCCCTTTCTAATATAAAAACGAACCTGTTTTTCTGTTTCATTATAGCGCAGGTGTTTTTGAAGGGCAACAGCAGAAGGCAGCGTAGGCTTACAAAAAATCAAAAAGGTTCTGTGAAATTTATTGTAATGAACATCGTTGTTCCTGGCAACGCTTTATCGGCATAAAAAGGGCCGGCGTTTAAACGCCGGCCCTAAGCATTATTCTCTTGCTTTTAAAAGCAGTAAAAGAAATGTTTACTGCGAAGAGGAAGAAGTCCCCTTATCCAGCTCCACACTGGCAGTGTATTCGCCGCTGACCCAACAGGCTGTGGCGCCTGCAATGCTAACGGTAACCGGCATCTCAAGATGCCCAGAGAAATCCTGCTGATCCTGCATATCGATTACCGCAGTAATATCCTCATCGGTCAACTCTTGCAATTGATCCGGCGGCCCGATAATGGTAACACGCAACTCCTGCGTAACCGCACGCGCTTGCGAATTGTTCTTAATATCAAACTCCGTCACAGTAAAGGTGCGCGACGTCATTGTGCTAGTGTCTACCGTTACCGTAGCGGTAGTGATGTTATCCAAGCTCTTGCATCCGGTGGGCAGATTGATTCGCATTTCAAACTGGTTTTTGGTCAAGCTGACCTGTGAAAAGTCTAATTCATCCAAATCAATTTGCGTTAGTTCAGAAACAACATCCTCAGGCCCGCTTATTTTAATTTCTTCTGGCGAAATCGTTACATAGTCGGATACGCTTAACCCAACAGGGCGATTGACATAGGTGAGTGACAAAGGCAAAGTGGCGCGCTTTTGTACCGTAATTTCTACTTGTACTGTTTCTATCTCAGCGCTATTCTCTTCGCCATCAACGCTAATGTGCAGCAGTTTGCGGTTCGCTTCTGAAAGCTCTTGACCATAAGCGTCATACAACACCAACTGTGCCTCCACCGTGGTGGAAGCCCGCAAAGCCCCCTCAATGGTTGGATAATAGGCCTCTACCCTGTCGATGTTAGATAACACGCTTTCAGGCCCTGTTATAATAACGCTTTCAGGCGTTACATTAGGCGCCGCCGTCGTAATATAATCTTCTTCAATGGTATAATTACTATCAACTTGAATTTCAAATTCCTTACTGCGGTAACGTTCTACCTGCACCACTACGGTTTGGGGGGTAAAATCGACAATACGAAAATCCGTGCGCAAGCTGGAACGAGATCTTGTAGCCGTTAAGGGCAACGGATAGTTACCGGGGGAATTAATGGTACCCGCCGTGTCTGCCGAAATGGAAATATCGTCGCGGGTAACCTGCCCTAAAATGGTAGAGCTTCCACGAACCGATACATTGGCTGTTTCGTGATCGATAGACACAATCCGTAAACCATCCGCTTGCGCGCTTTCAGATAAAGAAACCTGAATAGGCACGTCGCTAACAGTAACCGCCGTATCGCTTTCTGTAGAAGTGGCTGTCATAAAAAACCAAAGGAAAACTGCCGCTGCCGCAGAAAAGATCAGCACAAATTTATCGTTATAAAATAGATTCCCCAGCTTAAATCTATTTTTTTTATTTTTTTCCATTCTTTTTCACCTTTCTAAAAGAAGGCCGCGTAAGCTTTCGCTCCCCTTCCTCCGAGCTTTGAGGCAAAAACTCGTTTTCCAGCAAACGTAACAAAGTTTCGCGGGTATAGTTGCGGGTGAGCACGCCGTTCATCGCCACCGAAATGGTTCCTGTTTCCTCTGATACCACCACCAAAATAGCATCGGAGTTTTCGCTCATGCCGATGGCGGCGCGATGCCGGGTACCAAGATCCAAACTTACATCATCGCTTTTCGTCAACGGCAAAATACAGCCGGCGGCATAAACCATACCGTCACGGATAATCATGGCCCCATCGTGCAACGGCGCTTTGTTAAAAAAGATATTGCCAATGAGCATAACGGACGGAATGGCGTTTACCACCGTTCCGGTATCAATGATTTCGCCCAGCTTTGTTTGCCGTTCCAGCACCATTAAAGCGCCGGTTTTGCTTTCATGCAGAACGTTGGCCGAATCTGCCACAGCATTGATGCAGCGGCGCATATTTTTGATATAATCCTCTTCATTTTTTTCTGAAGAACCAAACGACCAATATTTACCAATTTTGCTGCGGCCAATTTGCTCCAGCGCACGCCGTAACTCCGGCTGAAACACCACACACAAGGCCAAAATACCGAATTGAAAAAAGTTTCGCAACAGCAAAGTGACCATTTGCAGTTGCAAGAAAGAAGAAAACAAAAAAGCCAAGACAATGATAAAGATACCCTTTACCAATTGTTCTGCACGGGTTTCACGCACCAGTTTAATCCCGTTATATATTAAAAAAGAAATAACGACAATATCTAAAATATCCTTGGGCCTAATCAACGACAACAGGCTCATCAACACATTTAAGCCGTTTAAAAAACCATCCCACATTCACAATCCCCCTATCAGGGCGTTCAGCCGTAACGACAGCTAACAATCCTATCATAATTTTAACATATCTTGTGTGTTATGCAATCCTTTTTTGTTGTCAGATTCCTTTTATTTTCTCCACGGCGTTGGCAAACGCGTCGATCTCCCATTGCGTTGTGAAAGCCGAAGGGCACACGCGCACTGCACCTGTTTCAAGAGTACCGCAGAATTTATGGGCCGCCGGCGCACAGTGCAGCCCTGCACGAACGGCAAACCCTAAGGCATTAAGCCGCCGGGCCACTTCTTCGCTCCCTTTACCTTTTATATTAAACGACAACAACGGCACAAAATAGCGCGGATCCGGTTTTGGCATATACAAAATCACCTGCGGCATAGTGGATAAACGGCCGTATAAACGTTGAATGAGGGCAAATTCATGCCGGGCGATGCGCTCCACTCCTTTTTGCCGCACAAAGCCAAGCCCCGCCCTTAGCCCAGCTATCCCCGGCATATTGGGTGTGCCGCTTTCAAAACGATCCGGCATCATATCCGGCTGCAAATAAGAAATAGAGTTGGTGCCGGTGCCCCCTTCTATTAACGTGTCTAACTCTTTGCCTCCAGCAGTTGCAATAAGCACGCCGGTGCCCATAGGGCCATATAAACTCTTGTGCCCCGCCAGGCATAGATAATCGATGGGATCTTCCTGCAAGTCAATGGGCACAACACCACCGCTTTGCGCGGCATCCACCATAGTTGGAATCCCATATTCCTTACCTAAAACGGCAATTCTGCCGACGGGCAACCGTACACCCCACACATTAGACGCATGGGTGCAGGCGATTAGCTTGGTTTTTGCATTAAGCGCTTTTCGGAATGCGTTCAGCGTAGCGTCGTTATCCCCTGGTACTACCTGGGCTTCGGTAAAAGTGACGCCATGTTGCGTAAGCTTTTGCAACGGACGCGTAACCGCATTGTGCTCCAAACAAGAAGTTACAACGTGATCCCCTGGCTTGAGCAGACCCTTAAGCACCGTATTAACCGCATGGGTACAATTGGGCATAAAAGCAATACATTCTGCGCCCGGCGCATGGAAAAAGGACGCTATTTCACTACGGCAACGGTAAACCTCTTCAGCCGCTTGCAACGACATGGCATGCCCGCTTCGTCCCGGGTTTGCGCCATACCTTCGCAACGCATTTACAACGGCATTGTGCACCGACACCGGTTTTGGGAAGGTAGTTGCGGCATTATCTAGGTAAATCATGCCCCATCCTCCCCGTCTATCACATCCAGCACATGGATACCCGCCTGGCGCAGCAATGCCACAGCTTGCTCGGTTCGTTGCGGAACATATAGGCAGTATCCGCATCCAGTTTTCCCTTCCAAATGAGGCACGCGCTCCAAATAAGCGGAGATACCCCTCTTCGCTAAAAGCTCCTTTCCCTTCATTGCATATGTGATTGAGCTGACCAAAATCAATGGCTTGCCCATTGTTATCACCTCGTTGTCTTTTTATTTCAGTATATGCGGTGATCAAATTTTGGTCAGGCTATTTTATTTTACAAATGGCAAGAACAATGCCGGCGGATCATTTCATCATCACATGCGTTGAATAAGGGCTACCGCATGGGCTGCCATCCCGTCGCCAACGCCGGTAAACCCCATCCATTCTTCCGTAGTGGCCTTAACGTTGACATCCTCTATATCGATACCGCAAGCCTGCGCCAGCTGCTTTTGCATCTGTGGGATATAAGGCAGCAATTTCGGCGCTTGCGCCAATATGGTGGCGTCTATGTTCCCTATGGCGTATCCCTGCTGCTGGAGCTGTTGCACAACCTGCCGCAATAACAGGATGCTGTTTGCGTTGTGGTATTGGGCGTCGTTATCTGGAAACAAGCGTCCAATATCCCCCATAGCCGCCGCGCCCAGCAGGGCATCCATAACGGCGTGGGTCAGCACGTCGGCATCTGAATGGCCCAGCAGCCCTTTGTAATAAGGAATTTCTACTCCGCCCAATATCAGCTTGCGACCTTCCACCAGCCGGTGCACATCGTAGCCGTGGCCAACGCGTATTTTCATAACGGATCACTCCTGATTACGGCGCGACAAAATGGTTTGCGCCAAAATTAAGTCTTCTTGCGTGGTTAACTTTAGGTTTTCGTAGCTGCCCATACACAAATGCACCTTTGCGCCGGCTTGTTCCAACAGCTGGCAATCATCGGTGTAATCTTTTCCCGCAGCTTGCGCACGGCACATAGCGTTTAGATAGGCGGCGCGCTGAAAAATTTGCGGGGTTTGCACCGCCCAGATCTTACTGCGATCCGGCGTAGAAGACACAAAACCGTTTTTATCGATTTCTTTAATCGTGTCTTTTACCGGCATAGCGGCGGCAGAAGCCCCATAGGTAAAAGCATCGGCTAAAACATTTTGAATCAACTGCGGTGTTACCAACACACGAGCGCCGTCGTGTATCGCAAAATAGGCAGCCTGAGACGAGGTGCAACAAATACCATTGCTAACCGATTGCTGCCGCGTATCCCCTCCTTGGGCGAATAAAACCGGTTTTGCAATGGGATACGTTTGGAGAATGCTACGTGCTTTCTCTTGTTCTTGTTTACGGCACACAATAACTATCTCGCCAATTTCTTCCACTTGATCAAAGGCGGCCAGCACATGGGCAAGAACCGGTTTATTCTCTAAGAAAATGAACGGCTTACTCTCACCCATACGGGTAGAATTACCTGCCGCCACAATTACCGCCGAGACAAACGGCTTGCCCCTCTCCGGCACTTTTTTACCGGCATCTTGTTCGTCAGGACGCTTGTTCCACCTCATTAGCCATTCTGCTTGGCCGGTTTCTTGATCCAGCAGCAGATCGATAGCAGTAAAACCCTCACGTAAATAAAAGGCAAGTGCACGTGTGTTTTTTTGATATACATGCAAAAACAGCTCCGGCCGGTCTCTTTTTGCTTCTTCAAGCAACTGCTTGCCGATCCCACGGCCCCGGCAAGCGGAATCTACGAATATGCCGGCCACATAGCGATCCACTAAGCCAACAAACCCCAGTATGGTTTGCCTTTCTTCATATACGTAAACAAGTGCGCTTTGCAGCTGTTCTTTTACCTGCTGATAATTCCCTTGCCAATACTCTTCAGGAACAAACGGATGGGCTTGTATATTAGACGCCAGCCAAATCTCCAGCACCCTATCGGTATCTTGGCTATTCAATTTTCTGATCAATTGGTTTCACTCCCCTTTTCTAACCGTTGGGGTTTAAACGACTTGTAAGCATTATAGCACGGGCCGGTATTATTTTCCACCACTCCGATTGAAGCGGTATCAAGAAGCGGACAAAAAGAACAGCGAATAGAAAAGACCTGAAATAAAGCAAAAAAGACAGGTCACTCTATTCGCCATCCATACAAAATTAGAAATATGCAATTGGCCAACCACAATTTATGAGGTGGGAGCGGGTATAATCTCCTAGAAAACACCGCTTCATACCTCTAGCAAAAGAGTTTCTCTTTGATATTAGGCCCCAATCTGATTGCCGGTATATAGCTGATAATACCGGCCTTTTTCTGCAATCAGCTGGTCGTGGCTTCCTCGTTCAATAATGCGTCCTTTCTCCAACACCATAATACAGTCGGAGTTGCGCACAGTGGAAAGGCGGTGGGCGATTACAAAAGAGGTGCGGCCGTTCATCAGACTATCCATCCCTTGCTGCACCAGAGTTTCGGTTCGGGTATCGATGGAGGAGGTGGCTTCGTCCAAAATCAGCACCGGCGGATCGGCCACAGCAGCCCGGGCGATTGCCAAAAGCTGACGCTGCCCCTGACTGAGATTGCCGCCGTCACCCGTCAGCACTGTCTGATAACCGTCCGGCAGACGTTTGATAAATCCGTGAGCGTTAGCAAGCTTTGCTGCGGCAATACATTCTTCGTCTGTGGCGTCCAGTCTGCCGTAGCGGATGTTGTCCATCACCGTTCCTGTAAAAAGGTGGGTATCCTGCAGCACGATACCAAGGCTGCGGCGCAGATCCGCCTTTTTGATTTTGTTGACGTTGATGCCGTCGTACCGAATTTTCCCGTCCTGGATATCGTAAAAACGGTTAATGAGGTTGGTTATAGTCGTTTTGCCTGCGCCGGTAGAGCCGACAAACGCTATTTTTTGTCCCGGTGTGGCAAACAGCTTAATGTTATGCAGCACAATTTTATCGTCTGTATAGCCGAAATCCACATCGTCAAACACAATGTCGCCCTGCAATTTGGTGTAGGTGATACTACCGTCGGCTTTGTGCGGATGTTTCCAGGCCCAGGTTTCTGTGTGTTCGTTGGTCTCTTCCCACGTGCCGTCGGCCTTTTCCCTAACATTCACCAGCTCCACATACCCTTCATCGGTTTCGGGCTGTTCGTCCAGCAAGTCAAAAATGCGGCCTGCACCGGCCATGGCGGAAACAATGCTGCTCATCTGCTGGCTGATTTGGCTGACCGGCTGGGTGGCGTTCTTGTTCAAAGAGAGGAATGAAACCAACGTGCCGAGGGTAATCCCCGAGTACCCGCCCAGTGCCAGAACGCTGCCTACAACGGCACAAAGAACATAACTGATATTTCCAAGGTTCGCATTAACCGGCATCATGATGTTGGAAATCTTGTTGGCCTCTTCTGCGCTTGCCCGCAGCTCTTGATTGAGTTTGCGGAAATCTTCCAGGCTCTTTTCTTCATGGCAGAACACCTTTACCACCTTCTGGCCGTCCATCATTTCTTCAATATAGCCGTTGACGGTTCCCAGGTCCTTTTGCTGTTTGGCAAAGTACTTTCCGGACCGGGCACTCAGCTTGGTGGTGACATACAGCATCACACCCAGCATAGCCAGCGTTACCACAGTAAGCGGCACATCAAGGATCAGCATGCTGATATAGGTAGAAACAATCGTCACCGTAGAATTGATTAGTTGAGGGATGCTCTGGCTGATCAGCTGGCGCAGGGTGTCCACATCGTTGGTGTAAATGGACATGATATCCCCGTGGGCATGGGTATCAAAATAGCGGATCGGCAGGGATTCCATATGTTCAAACAATTCGATCCGAAGTTTTTTCATGGTGCCTTGGCTGATATTTACCATGATACGGTTGTAAGCATACGCGCACAAAATTCCAATGCCGTATACGATTGCAAGCGACACCAAAGCGCCGGCCGGCTCGGTATAATCGGGGATCTGTGCCTGCGTCAGCGGGACAATATAATCGTCGATCAAAGACTGCATGAACAGTGTACCGTACAAAGTAGCGAGTGCTGACCCAAAGATACAGACAACCACCAGCACAAAGGAGAACTTATAATTTTTGAGCATATAGCCCAACACACGTTTCAGGATGCGAAGCTGACTTTTCCCCTTTACAGCCGCTTTTTTGTTTCGGATTGCTTTTGTCATTGTGCCGCACCTTCCTTTCCGCTGTTGCTTTGGGGCTGGTCAAAATCCCCGCCGCCCTTGGTCTGCGCCTCATAAATTTCCTGATAGATTTTATTGCTTTTCAGCAATTCGTCGTGGGTACCAAAACCGTTGACCTGTCCATCCTCCAGCACGAGAATACGGTCGGCATCCTGCACACTGGAAATCCGCTGCGCGATAATAAGCTTGGTCGTACCGGGTATTTTGGTAGCGAAGGCCTCCCGGATTTTCGCATCGGTGGCGGTATCGACAGCACTGGTGGAATCGTCGAGTATCAAAATCTTCGGCTTTTTCAGCAAGGCGCGGGCGATACACAGGCGCTGCTTCTGCCCGCCGGAAAAATTCGTACCGCCTTGCTCGATCCAGGTTTGATATCCGTCGGGGAACTGCTGGATGAATTCGTCTGCACAGGCCAGCCGGCAAGCGTCCCGGCATTCTTCTTCGGTGGCGTTTTCGTCGCCCCAGCGGAGGTTATCCAGAATAGTGCCGGAGAACAGGACATTTTTTTGCAGCACAACCGCCACCTGGTTGCGCAGCGCTTCCATGTCGTATTCCCGGACATCTTTGCCGCCTACACGCACCATACCGCTGCTCACGTCGTAGAGGCGGCTGATTAAACTTACTAAGCTGGATTTTCCGCAGCCCGTTCCACCAATGATTCCTACGGTTTCACCGGAATCAATGTGGAACGTGATGTCATGCAGGGTCTTTTCGCCGCTGCCGTGCTGATAGGCAAAGTCAACATGCTCGAAGTCAACGCTGCCGTCGACCAATTCCTCTAGCGGTTTTTCAGGATTGGTTAAATCCGATTTTTCATTTAAGACCTCGGCAATACGTTGCCCGCTGGCTACGCTCATACTAATCATGACGAAAATCATTGAGAGCATCATCAGGCTCATTAATATGCTCATCACATACGTAAACATAGAGGTCAGCTCGCCTGTCGTCAGGCTTCCTCCTACAATAAAATGGGCGCCGAACCAGGAAAGGGCGATCATGCAGCCGTATACGACCAGCATCATAACGGGGTTGTTCAGCGCCAAACGGCCTTCCGCTTTCACAAACAGCTGATAAAGGTTTTGCACCGCTTTTCCGAACTTTGTATTTTCATAATCCTCCCGAACAAACGCTTTGACAACGCGGATAGCGGTTACATTTTCCTGTATGCTGGAATTCACATGATCGTACTGCTGAAAAACTTTGGAAAACACCTTGGTAGTTTTTAACATGATGAGAAGCAGAGCGGCGGCAAGCACCACCACGGCAATTAAAAAGATGGAGCTGAGATCCGGACTGATAAAAAAGCACATCACCATGCTGCAAATCATCATCAGCGGCGCCCTTACCGCAATACGCAGGCACATTTGAAAAGCGTTTTGCACATTGGTAACGTCGGTCGTCATCCGGGTCACCAGACCAGCTGTGCTGTATTTGTCAATGTTAGAAAAGGAAAACGTCTGGATGTTTTCATACATCCCATCTCGTAGATTACAGGCAAAACCGGTGGAAGCGGTGGAAGCGTACCGGCCTGCTAAAACGCCAAAGAGCAGGCTTAAAAATGCCATAGCCAGCATCAGGCCGCCGTATATATAAACTTGCTGCATATCTCCCGCTTCGATTCCCTTGTCGATGATAGCGGCGGTAACGAAGGGGATCAGCACCTCCATGATAACCTCTAGCGCAGTAAAGATCGGCGTCAGAATGGCCGCCTTTTTATATTCCCGAACCTGTTGTATAAGCGTTTTTATCATTTTACCTCATTCCTTTCAGTCGCCGGCCTCATATTACGAGTCATTATATCCAATCCTCTTTCTATAATTTTCATATCCTCTTGAGAGATTTTTTTACAAAGCAATTCCTGCTGTTTTTCCAGGCATATATTGAGTTGCTCTTGCATACCCATTGCTTTTGGCGTTAGAACGATTGCCTTTTTACGGTCATCTTTTGGGTTAACCTCTATTTTCAGATAACCCTTTTGCCGCATCCCTTTTAGCAGCACGGAAACAGCCGATTTGGAAATTCCAAACTGCTCATGTAACTCTGTGGCGTAAACCGTTCCTTCTTTTCGCGAAAAAAGATAATTTAAAAGCAAACATTGAGACGGAGAAATATCCAAATTTTTGATCTGCTTTCGTCCATACTGTTCTAAAAGCAAGTTCAGCCGTTTTACCCGCAAGGCGATGTTGTTTCTCATTTTGCAATACTCCTTTCTTCAGCTATTTTAAATAGTTAACTGTTGCTGTTTTAACTGTTTCTCTTATTAATCATTATACCGGCTTTCTCTTGAAAGTGAATTTAGAACATGTTACTATTAGTAAGCAAAGCTTTCTAATAGAAGGGAGCAGTGAGACCGTGAACACATTCCAGTTATCCTGTTTTATTGCCGTAGCGGAGTATTTAAATTTTGCACGGGCGGCAGAGCAGCTGCACGTAACGCATCCTGCTGTAAGCCAGCAGATTAAATCGCTGGAAAAGGAACTAAACACAAAACTGTTTATCCGAACGACTCGCACAGTAAAGCTCACCGAAGAAGGAAAAACCTTTCTAAACGATGCTCAACAAATGGTTGCTATTTCTGACAGAGCCAAAAAACGGTTTGAGAACGCACACGATAGGCAAATTCAAACGTTATCTTTAGGCTGCTATAGCTATCCTTGCTTGTTTTTACTGTCGGATACATTGCGAGAACTCGCCACAGAATATCCAAGCCTTCATCCGCGGTTACAGGTGATTCCTTTCCAGCATATTTATCGCCTGCTAGAGGAAGGCGATCTGGATGCGGTCATTGGTTTTAAAGAATCCGACTCCGCCAAAATACCTGCAAATTACAAAGAAATTGCCAAAGTCCCGTTTGTCTGTATTTGTTCAAAAGAGAACCCGCTATCAAAGCGAAAAAGTTTAACTTTAGACGAAATAAAAACAGAGCGCTTGGTTCTTTTACTTCCTACCAAAGCTTCTCTACAGATCGCCCATATACAAAGCCAGTTAATGGGTGGACGGGCTCCTTCTGAGTTTTACTTTTGTGAATCTGGAGAAGCCGTCACTGTTTTGGTTCAAGCCGGATTTGGTATATCTATTCTGCCAGATTTGTTTATCCCACGAACCTTTCCCGCATCCATTATCCCTGTGCAAGGCATTGAACCGGTTTCATTTGGCATATATTATAAATCTCTGCAAGGAAATGCTCCTTTGAAGGACATAATTCGCATTATGAAAAAATCCGGCGTGGGACTTTTATAAAAAGAGTTTTTGTATTTTCGCAAGTAAAAAGGCATTACCGGCCACAAAAGTCGGTAATGCCTTAAATAGTCGATGTGAGGAAATAAATAAGACCATGAAAAAAGGTTCTGACGAAACAACGCATCAGAACCTTTTAACCATAAACAATTCTACTTTTTACACATTTTGCGGTTTTTACAAATGGGAGTAATAAATTTTTTAAAAACGCTTGGAACTAACTGCGGCAAAATTTTCTCACAGCCCGTAAAACTCTTTGGGGTTATCGTAAAGCATTTTTTCCGCCATGCGCAACGCACGCTCGGCTGTTAGTTCATGCCTAGCGACTTTATCGGCAAGAACTGCGGCAATGGTTTCGCGCGCCATGCAGAGGTGCCCGAACACCTTTTCAATCACATAATAGTCGCCGCCGAAACCAAATATTTTATTATCCGGCAGCATCTCCACCATCTCACTAAGCGCATCATAAGCAAAATGCTGACTGATAATATAGGTCCAGGCCATATTGAGCCTAACATTTGGCCAGGCTTTGCCCAGCATAATTGCCTCGCGCACATTGGGGTAGCCTACGTGATAAACATCAAAACGCATATCTGGGTTTTGCATAATAACAGGCAGCAGGTTCGCGGGAGCCATCTCACGATAATCGTTCCAATAACCGGTATGTATCATATTGACAAGGCCGTGTTTTTGTGCAAGCCGCATTTGGCACAGCATCAAGTAATCATTTAAAGGATTTGCCCGCGGCTGCGCCTTTCCTTCTGAGCATATCTGCCGCAGCACTTGCTCCACTTCGGCGCGTTGGGGGAACAAGAACGGCACCGGCATAAATTTAACGCCATATGCCCCCTGCTTTGCCGCGTTTGCAACAAAGCTTGCCAGCGCATCTTCCAGCTGCTCCAACGTAACATGCTCCGCTGTTTCTAAATGCAAAAAGCTTAAAACATCCTGCCGGTTGGCAAATTCCCGCGCACGAACGCACTGGTGCAGCAAGCCGCCGTTTGTGTTCTCCAACGGTCCGTCGCAATTAAGCGAGCATATAATGCCGCAGGCATCTCGCAGCACACGGGCGTATAATCCCTTGGTATTGGCTTTTGCAATGCGTTCAGAAACCGCACGGTAATTTTGTTCCGTCAGCTCATCCTCTCCATAAAAGTGTTTTAGCGCGATGTGGGCTGCGCGGAAATAAGGCGTATGTTTGCACCGCTCATAATAGGGCGCAAAAACCTGCCATTTCCAATCCAACGCGCAATCTTCCCAAAGCACTTTTTCCAAAACAGCGGGATCCATCCCCGCGTTGCACAGATCCAGCTTACAATAATGAGAAAAAAGAGTAAAGGCATCCGGTTTACCTTGCAGGCGCTGTTCTTCTGGCGGCAAATGCTCATGGCAATCATAAATTTTCATTTGCTCCATTTCTTCAATAAACCTGGCCTGCCGTGCAGATGTGATGCGATAGTAGGGCAACATGTTGCTATCCCCCTTTTTAATAAAACAAATTATTTTTAAGGCGGAAAACACGCGGCCTATTTGTCGTGTGTTTTCCGCCTTTAGTTAAACCTGGTGATGGAAGGTAGGCACAATCTTTTTTAGCTGCCGCAGCAATGCAGCGCTATCGCCTTCTTTCGCGCACTCGCGCAGCCGCTCCAGATCCTTTTCCAATTCCAGTTCATCCAACTGAATTGGACGGCCGATATATATCTTTTTATTTTCTGTTTTTTGAATGCCCTCTTCGTCCAACAACAGCTCTTCATACAATTTTTCGCCGGGGCGCAACCCTGTATATACAATGGGGATTTCCTCTTCCGGCACAAAGCCGGACAGGCGAATGAGATTTTCGGCCAGATCTCTAATTTTAACCGGCTCGCCCATATCCAACACAAAAATTTCTCCCCCCCGGGCCAAACCTCCGGCTGTAAGAACCAGCGAAACCGCCTCGGGAATCGTCATAAAATAACGGATAATATCCGGATGGGTTACGGTTACCGGTCCGCCCGCCGCAATTTGCTGCTTAAACAGCGGGATAACGGAACCGTTGGAACCCAGCACATTACCAAAACGCACCGCCACAAATTCGGTTCCGCTGTGCCTGCTCATGTCTTGCACAATCATTTCGCAGATACGTTTTGTAGCGCCCATCACATTGGTGGGGTTCACCGCTTTATCGGTAGAGATCAGCACAAATTTTCTAACGCGATATTTATCTGCCAACCGCGCCACATTTCGGGTACCAAACACATTATTTTTCACAGCCTCTTCCGGATTGGTTTCCATCAAAGGCACATGTTTATGAGCGGCTGCATGAAATACCACGTCAATCTGCTCCCGCTGAAACAGCTGTTCCAACTTGGTGTAATCGCGCACAGAGGCAATCTCCACCGCAAAATTCAACGATTGATGATGACTACGCAGCAACTCTTGCTGAATATCATAGGCGGAATTTTCATAAATATCTAGAATAATAAGCTTTTTAGGATGTAGCTTGGCTATTTGCCGGCACAGCTCAGAACCAATAGAACCGCCGCCGCCGGTTATTAAAATCGTTTGCCCGGTTAAATACCGGCCGTAGCGCTCATTATCAAAATGAACCGGCTCACGCCCTAAAAGATCTTCTACCTCTACATTGCGAATTTGCGAAGAAATGGGCACATTGGCCGTTACCAAGTCATAAATATTGGGGATAATCTTGACTTCGGTATTGGTTTGCGAACAAATGTCTAAAATCCGTTTCTTCTGATCCGGCGCTATCATAGAAATAGAAAACAAAATAACGTCGATATCCTCTTTTTGGCATAGCTGTGGAATATCTGCCGTAGAACCCTCCACCTTTACCCCGGCAATGCGGCGCCCTACCTTAGCTGAATCGTCGTCTACAATACAAACGGGCAAATACTCGTTAATAGAGGATTTTGCAATTTCATGCAAAATAGAAACAGCGGCCTCGCCGGCTCCTACAATCAGCATGCGTTTTTTCGCCTTGCCCGACCGGCTGCGCATTTCAAACAGCTTGTTAATCCGGTAAAGAAGACGAAAAGCGATGAGCAAAAAAGTGCTCATCAACATCAGCATCACATGGGTGCGGCCGCCTAAACTATCCCCCAGCCAACCCACAAACAGCTTGGTAACCAAATAAAACAGCACATTCGCGCTAACCGCCGCTACGCCTACATAAAAAAAATCTTCAATATCTGCGTAGCGCCAAATTTTATCGTAAAGCCGGAATAACAAGAAAATAGCGCAAAAACAAACATTTAGTAATAAGAAGCTTTTCAAAAAGATATCTTCAAACCCACGAATGGAGTAGTTGTTGCGAATAATGGTAAAGGAGCAATAAAAACTTACATTCCAAATAACAAAATCACAAAAAAAGAGAATAAATTTTCGACAGCGTTTTAAGCTGTTGTATAGCTTCGTCAAAACTTTCTCTCATCACCTATTGTTAAATTCCGGATTATCGCCCGGTAAGTATTCAAAAAAGGGAATACATGGGTATTATACCGTTGCAAAATTGAAAAGTCAATTATAGGCGCCGTTGCGCAAGGCGCTTATCTCATGCTAGAATAAAGTGGCAGTATAAAGTTGATTGGCGGCGGCTCACAGGTGCTTGTAAAGGAGATTGAGGCATGTATTATTTAGAAAATGGTCAACTGATTTTGCAGCAAGTCTCGCATCCCAATTGGGCGGAAGAAACCATGGTGGACGTGCTTAGCAAGGCGGAAGCATTGGAATCCATGGAAGAAATGCACCAGCATTTGTTGAGAAAAGCTTTTCAAAGCGACGCTATTCGCCTAGAAATTTATAAAGATGCTGATCTGTTCTGCTTAAAACCGTTTAAATTAAAGCATCCGGCCGTACCCGCCGATCCGTTTTATTTACTGGTGCAAAAAAAACGGCTGTATATCATCTGCGATGATTCTGAAGTGGGAGGCACGCTGCTCAAACACATCCAAAAAGAAACTGTGCCTAAAACTTGCCTCGGGCAACTCATTTGCCTTATTATCGAACATATAACCGAAAGGGATATGGAATATCTAGAACATTTTGAAAATCGGCTGGCAACTTTAGAAGACGATATTATCCTGAACCGTAAGCAGGGGCAAAACTATGTGCAAATCATTATTGCCATGCGCAAAGGGTTGCTGATGTTAAAACGCTATTATGAACAGCTATTAAACATATTCGACGGAGTAGAAGAAAACGATAATCAATTGTTTGATAAACAGGCCTTGCGGTTTTTTAAGATATCTCGTGGACGCATTGCCCGTTTATATCACAATGTTTTGAGCCAATGCGACTATATTGCTCAAATCCGTGAAGCTTACCAATCTGAGGTGGACATCAATTTAAACACAACCATGAAAATTTTCACAGTGGTGACTACCGTCTTTTTTCCATTAACTTTAATCGCTGGGTGGTACGGAATGAATTTGCAAATGCCGGAGTACGCCTCTCCCGCTTCTTATCCCATCGTTATAGGCATAAGCATTTTAGTGGTGGCAGTCACCCTAGTCGTTTTTAAACGGCGCAAATGGTTTTAGCCTGCGCTACACTGACGCGCCGTTACAAAAGAATATCTTTATTATGAGCTGCCGGCTATAGCCGCAGTCCTCGATAAGTTTCCTTTAAGGTATGACAAGAAAGGCCGAATTGTTGCAATTCTTCTTCGGTTAAATAAAGCGTCAGTACCCGGCGGATGCCTTCTCTACCCACCACGCAAGGCACGCCTACGTAAACGTCCGATTGGCCATATTCCCCACGCAGCATGGCCGACACCGTCAGCACGCTGTTTTCATCGCCGAACACCGCCCGTGTGATGCGAACCAAAGCCATGCCGATCCCATAATAAGTGGCCTGCTTGGCTTGAATAATTTTTTGCGCAGCCTGCCGCACCTGCCGGCTGATATCTTCCAAATCTTCTAGGCAAAACCGCCCGTCGGAGCTGCCGCAAATATCCAGTACCGCTTTGGTTGCCAGCATGGCCTGAGACCAGGGCACAAATTCACTGTCGCCGTGTTCCCCCATAACGTAGGCGTGCATATTGCGGGGATCGACCGAAAAATATTCCCCCAATAGATAGCGAAGCCTTGCCGTATCCAACGCGGTTCCCGTTCCCAATACCCGCGTGCTGTCAAAACCCGAAAGCTTATGCGCAATATGGGTCATAATATCCACCGGATTGGTAGCCACCACGATAATACCGCCAAAGCCCGATTGCCGAAGCGGCTCCATAATGGTGCGAAACACCGCCGCATTGCGGGAGAGCAAATCCAGCCGGGATTCTCCCGGTTTTTGCGCCACCCCTGCGCTAATCACTGCCAGATCAGCGTCTTTACAATCGGAATAATCACCGGCATAAATTTTCATATTGGCAGGCGCAAAGGCCAAGCCGTGGTTTAAATCCATGGCTTCCCCTTGGGCGCGTTTCTGATCCAGATCGATAAGAACCAGCTCGTTGCATACCGCCTGGTTTACCAAAGCGTACGCATAGCTCATCCCCACCATACCGGTTCCAATCAACACCACTTTTCGTAAATCCGCTTTCATCATATATTTTCTCCCTCTTTTCAAAAAGCCTTTTTTGCTTTTATTGCCCAAGAAGGAGAAAATATACATGAAAGCCCGCTTTAACCCAGAGCCAGTTCTCCTAAAAAAATACGTTCCAGCACCACAGCAGAAGCTCCCAGCAACGGCGCCAAGGTGCTAAAAGGCGATGTGACGACTGGAATATGTACAAACCCTGAGGCCAAAACCCTGCGGTTCACCTCCTCTTGCACATAAGCAACATACGGCTGCCCCAGCAACGCGCCTTCATGCCCCAAAATAACCACTTGTGGATCGAACAAGTTGCACAGATTGGAAAGGCCCACCACAAAAGGTTCCAAACGTTCTTTCAGCCACTGAGCATAAGCTGTTTCTTGCCGGCACAGTGCGCATAATTCGGCAAATCCACTGATTTTGCGTTGGAACTTTTCTTCAAACCCCTGCAAAAGCATCGGAACGCTCAAAAAGGTTTCTAAACAGCCGCGGTTACCGCAGTGACAAAGCGGGCCCTGTCTATCCACTACAATATGGCCCAGCTCGCCGGCAAAACCACCGGCTCCCTCCAGCAACCGGTCGTGTACCATCAACCCGGCGCCAATACCGTTGGTTAATCCTACATAAGCGAAGTCGGCGTGGCCACGGCCGGCGCCAAAATATTTTTCCGCCAGAACGGCGGCGTTCATATCGTTTTGAACAAATACCGGGCAGCAAACATTTTTTTCAATCGCCCGTTTTATTGAAAAATCTGTAATGCCGAAAAAATTGGGGGGATTTAAAAGCACGCCTTGTTCCAAGTGCAAAGGCCCAATTGACGCAACCCCTATTCCCGCAACGGGGCGCTTCACCCCTTGCAGCAAAACAGACAGCAGCCGCCCTAATTTTTGTTCCAGTGTGTTGCTTGTTTCTTCCGTTAGCGGAATACTGTGCATCCCCAAAGTGGATAAATGCATATCGGTAACAACCCCGCTGCAATAATCCCGCGATAACCAGATGCCGATAACCACCGGAGAGGTTTGAGAAAATTGCAGCAGCACCGGCTTGCGGCCCGGCAGCTTTTGGCCGCTTTCACTCTGCTGAGCCGATACCAGGCCTTGCTCCAAAAACTCATTAATAATGTTTGAAATTGTCATTTTGGTTAAATTGGTTTGTTGGGTTAATTGTACCCGCGAAACACCCTTATGCTGCGCCAGATATTGCAAAACCGTTAGCCTATTAAGCCGTTTTACATCTGCCCCATTGATTCCTGCCGGTTTCATCTTCTTTCCCCTCCTTTATCGAAGTCGCGGTATTTATTATTGTCAAAAATTTATGAAAATCATCTGCTGGCAAAAAGCGTGCCGGTCTCTCTGGGAGAGCTGTTTTCCGTGTGCTAAGTAGTGTTCTCACTAGGGAAACTGGGCCGTACCCTGAAGAGGGCGCAAGCGAAGTGATCGAAAGCGGTTGTGCACACATTATACCACATTCCTACCATATTGCCTATACCGGTAACACCTACCGGTTTTTCTTGCATTTTTGGTGTTAGACATTTGTCTTTTATACATAAAAGCTTGGAACGCCCTCCGCAAGAAAGGCGTTCCAAGCTTTTTAGACATAGAATAGGCTTTTTGCGCAAGCCGTTTGGTCTGACTGCACTCCACCTTTTCTTCAAAGGTTTCTCTTTTTGCTGCTTCTAACGGCGTTTCATCATCTTCACTACCTCCTGCTATGGAATTACCATTGGCCGGAATCGGCACGATGAAACACGCAGTAAAAAGGAGAGGCGTCAATGATTCGATACGGTAATGCAAGTATTTGAAAAACTGCTCTTATTCTAATCCCCTACAAAATCCATCAAACATTATAGTGATTTCATTACGCAAAGAAATTGATTCTACTATTTTTATTCAATGGTAATTCCTCAATAGAATTCCTTTTACTTACAATTCAATCATTGCAAAGATTACAAAAACAAAGGGAGACCTCTTCCCTGCGAAGCGTCTCCCTTATAGAGAAAATTTATCTGTTTTTATTGCCTCTTTATTCTACGCGAAACAGCTTGGGCGAAATAAGGACACCGCAAGGGGTGATTTGGTACTCATAGCTGAAAGCAGATCCCTGTGTGCGCCATGCGTCCGGGCCGCACCAGGTTACCTCTTGGCAGCTATGTACGGCGCCAAAGGCGTTAATTCTGCTGCCAAAAGCGGTAATATCCAAATTATGGCGGCCATTTAAGTTACCCAGCTCTACACGATAGGGAGAGAACACCGGGCAACCTACCGTGTTGCCATCCAGTTCTACTTTCACCAACGGCGCGCGGTATTTTGTAGCATCCAGCTGATATTCACCCGGCTCTACATCCAACACGCAGTGGTAGGTAACATTTCCGGCGTAGAAGGGCAAGCCCTGCACAGTCCAATCTCCAAAGGCCAGTTCGCGCACCGGTTCGGTCAATTCTGCGTTGGCGCCTGCCACAGTTACGCCGAAATCACCCAACAGATAGCACCACTCTACATTGGTTGCTGGGCCATAAGGCATTTCTAGCACCAAAGTATTCTCTCCCTGCTGGATTTCCGGCAAGGGCAGGGTGCGAATGGCTTCATCGGTAAACCATCCATCCGATTCAGAGGAAACCGGCTGGCCGTTAAATGTAATTTTCATCCATTCAGGACGTTCTACCGCCAATTTTACCCCTTGCAGCGGAATCTGCGAGGTAATGGTGTAGCGCAAACGCAAAACGTGCTCCGCCTGATTTTCGCCGCGCATCGTCCACGGCTGCGGGAATGCCGCCATCTTCAGCGGATAACCCAACTCTTCGCGCAGAATATTATCTACCCGTAGCGTTTCTTCCCTATCGCGCCATGCTCCGTCATCCAACTGGTATTGCGCCTGATCCAGCAACAGTACGTTGGGCTCGCTGAGGGTTACCGGCACCTTATTTTTCCAGTCGTCAACCTGTTTTCTGGATTTCTTGACCGCGCAGGCCTGAGCCTCATCCGCTTTGCCAGGCTCCAAACGCAACAGCAGGCTGTCGTGCTCATAAAAAGTATAACGCAAAACGGTTTTTCCATCTTGCACTTGGGCGGCGCAAGGCTGGACTTCACCGGTTAATGTGTTCCACACCACTGGCTTGTACTCGCCCTCTAGTGTGATAACCACCGGTTGCGCATGGGGAATATCCTGCTCATCAGGCGTTTTGCCGTTAGCCAAAAACAGCCATTTTCCATCCGGCTCTTCACGCATCTGATAAATGATGTTTTCGGTCCTGCGGCCATCCTGCCTGCGGATATCCAATTCCCTCTGGGGTTCCAGCGCCGTCAGTAAATCTGTCTTTTGGAAGGGAATGCACACGCAATTGGCAGCCAAACGCTTGGCTCCGTCATCGGGTGCTGCGTCTACTAAGTAAGGCAAGTCGCCCATAAAGATAACCTTGCCGCCCGCTTTTGCAAAGGCTTCTAGCCTTTCTAACGTAGAACGGCGAATAGTGTGGCAACCGGGCACAACCACCACATCGTATTTCATATCACCCACGCGGAAAACATTTTCTTCTTTCACTTCGCTTTGGCCGGGCAACAAAGATTCTGAAATAAAGTCAAAATCAAGCAGCCCAAACAGCAGCCATTCGATCACATCGGAGAATTGCTGCTCTAAGCGCTCACGAACGTCGGCTGTTTGCTGAGACGGTCCAAAATGGATCCAATAGCTCTCTACCGGGTGGATAACGCCAATGCGCACATGGGGTTTACCGCTGGTAAGCGCCGTATTGAGGCGGGCGAAATGATCCTCTATCAGGCCGTATTCGCGATACCAGGGGGATTGATAGAATATGGAGGCGGGATAGTCGCGCTTTGCTTCCCCTTCCATGCTGGCCCAAGACAAGTGGTGCACACGCGTGGTAACGCCCAAGGCCGCTTGCCAGTCGCCGGCCAGTTTGTGGGAACGGAAATCAAAATTCCAATTGGTTACCCCATACAGTTCGCTGGTCACACCAGGGCAATTATATTGATGGGAAGCGCTCTGCGCTTGTTTAGCGGTGGAATATTCTCGGCGATCGCACAGCATGTCAATACCCGGCAAAGTAAAGCTGCGGTAAGAACGCATGGTATCGCCCAACGCACAGGTCTGCGATTGCAAAGTGGGTTCTTCCATCATGTGGCCGGTCAAGAGTAAGCCGTGCTCTTTGCACCAGCCGCCCACCGTATCGGCAAACGCGCTGGCAAAGCGTTCTGCGATATGATCATGAAAATGATAACGGGTTACCGAAACAGCGCCGTCTGGCAGCTCCCAAAATACTTCGGGCAATTTATCCAAAAAGCTCTCGCCGTACTGCTGCTGGTAGGTTTGTTCAAAATCGTCGGTATACGGCACGATTACTTCTTTTTTCTCATCGGCAAAGCCCAGCGTGGTTTTGTGAGAGAACTGCGGTTCATCGGTAAAAATGGCGGGAATTGTTTTGCCGAATTCATCGCCCAATACGTCATAGTATTTTTCGTGTGTGGTTTCAATAAAGCGCTCTATGGCTTTTTTATTCAGGGTGTCCACATATGTTTGGTTGTTATACCACGGATTTTCCAAAGAAAGCTCCAGATAAGCATACCAAACGTTTTCGCCTGTTTCTCCATCCTGCAAACGCCGGTAGCTCTGCAAAAAGCCGTCTTTCAGCTGAATATCATACCGGGCAAGCAGACGGGCATGCTCACGATCAAAATCAGAGCGGTCGTTGGTCACTTTTTTACCGCCGTTTGCGCGTTGCTCTTGGCTAAAGGGTGAAAAAGCCAAGCAGCGGCTGCGATACTGCACGTCTTTCGTTACCAAGCCGCCTGCAAAGCCAGAGGGCCAGCGATCCTCGTCATACAGCCAGGCCAACATTTTTTCGTCCTTTGCTTTTTGGACGCAAGCCTTGACGATATCCAAAAATTCATCGCTCATATACTCGGTGTCTAAACCGGTGCGGCAATGCATATGAAAACCGCCCAAGCCCATTTGCTTAAAATACTCTACCTGACGCACCATCGTTTCTTTGTCCAGCTTGCAGTTCCACGCCCAGAAAGGCGCCCCGCGGTACTGAGAAGGTGGGTTGCGAAAGGTTGCTGCGAAATTTTCTTCCATTTGCATTTAGCTCCTTTCCCGATTCGGTATAGCAGGATTTTCATAGGTTTTGGGAGACTTTGCGCCATAAGCAACAAAATAAGGCGCTATTTTGCCTATATTATAGAGAGCAAATACAAAAAAAACAAGGACGAAAACTGGCTAAATTTACGTCCTTGTTTTTGTAAAAAGCAAACGATAGCATCCGTTTACTGGTTAACTATTTCAATTCCTTCCAGGCGGTAGCGTTCCAGCACCGCCGGATTGAGCTTGGAATCGGTAATAATCAGGTTAAGCCGGTTTAAATCGCACACTTTTACCAAAGAGGCGGTATCAAACTTACTGCTGTCGGCCAGCAAAATCACTTCTTGCGCAATGGACATCATCTTTTTTTTCACGGCTATCAGGCCAAAACCATAATCGGTTAACCCTTCGCGCAACGATATGCCGCTAGCGCTTAAAAACAGCGTGTCCATACAAAAGCCCGCCAAGTCATTTTGGGCAAGCTCCCCCTCTGTAGCAAGCTCGCTGCCCAACACCACGCCGCCGGTTAAAATAACAGTATAATTTTCCACCTCGCTTAACTCAGAGGCAATAAGCAAAGAATTGGTTAATACCGTCAGCTTAGCAACTTTTTTCTTTAATACCCGGGCCAATTCAAGATTGGTGGTGCTGGCTTCCAGCAAGATGGACTGCCCCTCTTGCACATAACGGGCCGCTATTTCGGCGATTTCTGTTTTTTCTGCGGTATACGCCTCTGAACGCATCCGGTAATCCAACTGGCGGCCGTCGGTGCGCTCCAGCACCGCACCGCCATGCACTCGTTTGAGCATCCCCTGCCCTTCCATATATTCCAAATCCCGGCGCACCGTTTCCACCGAAACGCCAAACAATCCCACTAATTCTGAAACCCGCACGGAATTTTGCGCTTGCAGCATTGCCGATATTCTTTCATAACGATCGTGTGGCAGCAAAAGGCACTCCCCCCTATTCTTAATTTTTATTATACTGGGTAATCGTGCAAAAAACAATTTGTAATTATGTGGTTTTTTAAGCTTTTATTTGTGTTTTGTATTGATATAAGTTTATTTATGTGCTATTATGTGGGAACAATTTGGAGATTACATATTTTCTTATACTGAACACAGAAAGGGCACCGCTATGGCACAACATACCACCGCTATGACGGGCGGTAAAAAATTAGACGACAAAGCCGGTATCTTGCTCTTCTTTGGTATCTGTTGGTTAACCTATTTTGGAACTTACCTTGGGCGGCTGAACTTTTCGGCGGCAATGGCCGAAATGATAGCGGCTGAAGGAATGTCTAAGGCACAGCTCGGGATGGTAGGAAGCGGTTTTTTCTTTGGGTATGGCATAGGGCAACTGATAAACGGCTGGCTGGGTGACAGACTCAACGCGCGGCGCTTGGTGTTTTTTGGCATTTTCACATCCAGCTTAATGAACTTACTGATGGGCTTTGCTTCTTCTTATCACTTTATGCTGCTGTTGTGGAGCATAAACGGCATTGTGCAATCCTCCGTGTGGTCCCCCATGCTGCGCCTTTGCTCCGACCTGTTGACAAAAGCCCAATGCACCAAAACCTGCGTCAATTTAGCCACAACTGTTCCTATTGGTACACTGGCCGCCTATTTGTTGGCCACCTTAGCTATTGCGGCCTCCGGCTGGCGTATGGTATTCTATAGTAGCGGGGCATGCCTGTTTTTCATTTCTGCACTTTGGTTGCTTGGCACCGGCCGGTTGGAAAAACGCGCCCAGCGTATTGGCGTGCTGGAGGAAGAAGCTCAGCTTGATGCACAAGCACAGCATAATCCTACCCGTGCAATAACGTGCAAAGTGATGTTGCTTGCTTCGGGCATTGTGTGGATAGGATGTGCCGCCTTATTACACGGCATTGTGAAAGATTCGGTCACCACATGGGCCCCCACCTATTTAACGGAACTGTTTGGCACCGACGCTATCACCTCTATTTTGTTAACCATGGTACTGCCGGTGGTGAACCTGGCGGGAGTATATGCGGCCTCCTTTGTCAACCGGCGGTTTGTGCACAATGAGATGGCTACCTCCGCCGTCTTTTTTGCCGTTACTTTGTTGGCTTTGGGCGCCTTGATTTTATTTGGCAGAAACAGCATCGGGCTATCTATTGCTTTATTAGCGGTTGTAACCTCTGCGATGCTGGGCATCAACACACTGATAGTAACCCTGGTGCCCCTTCGCTTTCAAAAGCTCGGCAAGGTATCCACCATGACGGGCGGACTTAACTGCCTTACCTACCTTGGCAGCACCATTTCTAGCTATGGGGTAGGGCTAATTGCGCAGCAACAAGGCTGGAGCATTGTTCAGCTGTGCTGGTTGGGGCTGGCGCTTATGGGCATTGTTTCTTGCATTTTTGCCGCTTATTTATGGCAGCGTTTTTGCCGCAGGCTGGATACATAACGCTTACGGCCTTCTATTTTGGGTTTTATAGGTTTCGCCTGGTTACCGCCGCGGCCCGGCAGGCCTTTATTTTCTAAAATTAATTTTCTGGCGGCGGAGAAAGGAAGATTTCTATGATAAAAAATACGCTTCCTCTTACCGGTAACCTTTACAAAGGAAACTTGCACACCCATACCACTTTGTCTGACGGCCGTTTTTCTCCCGAAGACACCGCTGAACTCTACCGCAAAAATGGTTACTCCTTTCTCGCCTTGACCGACCACCGCCTCTATGGTATACATCAGGAACTCAACCGGGATGACTTTTTAATTATGCCTGGTACTGAGCTAGACGTAGATACAGATGTAGATTTTCACCATATTGTCAGCATTGGTTGCCCGGATTCCAACACTTACCCACATGGTAAACGTTTTCAAAAAGAAAAGCTCGACGCTATGGGGTTGCAGCAAACCATCGATGATATCAATGCGCATAATAATATTGCTATCTACGCTCATCCCTATTGGTCCCGGGTCAAATTTGACGCCATTTTATCTTTACAGAATGTGACCGGTATGGAGATATTTAATTACGGTTGCGAAAGGGAATGGCGTTGCGGTAATTCCGAGGTATTTTATGATCACTATTTGTGGAACCAAAATTACATGTGGTGTTTTAGTACGGACGACGCTCACAGCGCCCTCTCTTTGCCGGACGATGGCGGCGGATATATTACGGTAAAGTGCGATTCGCTTACACATCAAAATATTTTTGATGCGCTCAAATCGGGCAGCTTCTACGCTAGTGCCGCCGAAAAAGGCAGCGAGGCGCCTGTGATTGAAAACTTCTATGTAGAAGACGGCGTTGCAAAGATTTGGTGTAGCCCGTGCCGCAGCGTATTCTTTAATTCAAAAGGGAACTTCTTCCCCACCCACGCCACAGAAAAAGGCCCTATTACCTATGTGGAATGGAAGTTGCCCCAAAACGCCCCTTATGTTCGCGCTATTTGTGTAGATTTTAACGGTTTTAGTTCCTGGACACAGCCTATCGTTCTGTAAAGCGAATAAGCTTAGACGGCTTGCCAGAGCTTTCAGCAATTTATCAACTTGTGTGTTCCGTCTGCTAGCCCAATGCTTTAAAAACCGTCGCTTTTTTCTTGCGCCCCCTTCTATTGTGGTTTTTTCTACAACAGAAGAGGGCGCTTTGTTTTCTTAATAAAATGGATATGAAGCCGCCTTTACCGCATGCCCTTTCTTATGGTTCAAGATAAAAGTAAAGCACTCTTTTGACAAAAAAGCCCTTTGTACGTAAGGGATGTAAGACAGCTTTTTTATGTTGTGTTTTCAAATGAAATGGAGTAAAATAAGCTGCGTGACCGCCATATTTTGGCAAATAAATGAATATTGACAGAATGGATGGGGTAATGAAGGGTTATGAAACGAAGCTACGAAATCGACATGTGTAACGGCCCTTTACTGGGCAAAATTTTACGCTTTGCGGTTCCGCTCATGTGTTCCGGTATTTTGCAACTGCTGTTTAACGCCGCGGATATCGTCGTTGTTGGCCAATTTACTGGCAGTGACGCATTGGCAGCTGTGGGTTCCACCGGTTCGCTCAACAATTTGATTGTAAACATATTTCTAGGCCTTTCTATCGGCAGTAGCGTACTCGTCGCCCAATATTACGGGGCGCAAGATTGGAAAAATATGTATCAGGTTGTGCATACCTCTATGCTGCTTAGCGCTATTTCCGGCGTGGTGCTTATTTTTTTGGGTATTTCATTGGCAGGGCCGCTGTTGGAGCTCATGGGCACACCGGAAAATGTTTTGGATCAAGCGGTGCTATACATGCGGATTGTTTTTGTGGGAATGCCCGCTATGATGATTTACAATTTCGGCGCGGCCATTTTACGTGCGGTGGGCGATACACGCCGCCCTCTCATTTTTTTACTGATAGCCGGTATTGTTAACGTAATACTAAACTTATTTTTCGTAATCGTTTTTCATATGGGCGTAGCAGGGGTAGCGTTGGCAACCGTTATATCGCAGTGCATTTCTGCCTTCTTGGTTGTTTTGTGCCTAGCCCGTAGCGCAGGGGCCTATAAGCTTTATATCAAGCAGCTGCGCATTTATAAAGAGCAAGCGCTGCAAATTGTGCGCATCGGTTTGCCTGCGGGCATTCAAGGGGCGGTGTTTTCTATCTCAAACGTTTTAATTCAATCGTCCATTAACTCGTTTGGTTCTATCGCCATGGCGGGCAACACGGCGGCCTCAAATATTGAAGGGTTTGTATACACCTCAATGAACGCGCTATACCAGGCATCCTTAAGCTTTACAAGCCAAAACATAGGCGCCAAAAAGGTGCATCGAATTGTGCCGGTTTTGGTGCGCTGCCTTAGCTGCGTTGTTGTTATCGGCATCGGCCTTAGCGCCTTGGCTATTTTATTTGGCCACCAGCTTTTGGGGATATACTCAAACGATCCCGAGGTAATCGAATACGGCATTGGGCGTTTAAGCGTGGTTTGCTTTACCTATTTCTTATGCGGTATGATGGACGTTACCTGCGGCTCCATTCGCGGTATGGGCTATTCGGTTACGCCTACCATTGTTTCTTTGGCCGGGGCCTGCGGCCTGCGTATTCTATGGATTTTCACCGTTTTCGCTTGGGATCGTTCCCTGTTTACGCTGTATCTCTCTTACCCGGTTAGCTGGGTCATCACATTTGCGGCGCATCTGATCTGTTTCATTGTCTTTTTCCGTAAATGGAAAAAAACTATACCGCAAAGCGACTGATACCGCTTTGCTTTTTCTGTTAGCAACGCTGCTTCTAACAGGAAAGCGCATAAATATATGGACGACAAAAGGCCGGCTTCTCGTTAAGAAGCCGGCCTTTGCGCGTTATTCTGACTGATTTTTATTTACCGGATATACTGAAAATGACCGGCCTGCACCTCGCGGGTTTCTCCGGCTATCCGTATAGTAGCCGTCGCCCCCTGCGGCACATCAAAATCATAGATGACGTGCCCATCCTCATAGCGCCAGGCCGATTTTACCAGGCCGTGACGCGTTTCTAATTGCGCCTTAACCCATCCCAAACGTTGATCCGGCACAGGAGCAAGCACCACGTGCGCATACCCGGGCTTATTCTCATCCGGGTTAATGCCTGCTACCTTTCCAAACAAGAAATCGGCCACAGAGCCGTAGGCATAGTGGTTAAAGGAATTCATAGAATCGCTCCACATGGATCCGTCTGGTTTAATGCTATCCCAATGCTCCCAAACAGTTGTGGCGCCCTTGTTAACAGAATATAACCAAGAGGGGTACTCCTCTTGCAACAGTAGTGTGTAAGCCGTTTCTGCATAGCCGTTTTCTGTCAAAGCATGCAGCAGATACGGCGTGCCCACAAACCCGGTGGACAGCTTGTTGCCGTTATCACGAATCATACGCGCCAAAGCGGCAGCCACCTCGTGGGGCCTATCGGTTAAGTGGAAATACAAAGCCAGCACATATGCCGTTTGCGTTTGGCAACGCGGCAAGCCATCCACCAAAAATTCACGGCGAAACGCCCAGGTTACCGCCTGGTACAACGCCTCATACTCCGCCATATCCTTACCAAGCGCTTTACCTGCTTTAATCAGCAAGGAAGTGGAGTAGGCGTAGTAAGCAGTGGCTATCAAATCCAGATCAGTGGCGCCTACGCATTCGCCCTCCGGGGCGTCCATAGCCAGCCAATCCCCAAAGTGTACGTCGCCTTTCCACAAAAACTCGTTATCGCCGCGGGAGCGCATGTATTCCACCCAGGAACGCATACTGTTAAACTGCTCCTCTAAAATGGCGCGATCTCCATAGGTTAAATAAATTTGCCATGGGCAGATTACAGCCGCGTCGCCCCAGGCCGCAGAATGGTTTTTATCATGCAGCACATCGGGAATCACGTGCGGCACACCGCCATCCGGGGCTTGCTCGGCGGCTAGATCGTGCAACCATTTGTGGAAAAACTGTGCCACATCAAAGTTATAAGAAGCGGCGCGCACAAAGACTTGGGCGTCACCCGTCCAACCTAAACGCTCGTCGCGCTGCGGGCAATCGGTGGGCACATCCAAAAAGTTGCTTTTTTGCCCCCAAATAATATTATGATATAGCTGATTTAGCAGGCTGCTGGAACAAGAAAAATCTCCCGTGCGCTTGATATCGGAATGCACGGCCACGGCGCGAAAATCGTCGGGATTCACCTGGCCGGGCCAACTATCGATGCGCACATACCGAAAGCCCTGAAAACTAAAGTGCGGATGGTAGGTGAGTTCTTCTTGGCCTAAGATAACACAGATGTGGTTTTTTGCTGTGCGCAAGTTGCCGGTATAAAAATTGCCGTCTTTATCCAGCACTTCCGCATGCGAAAACTCGCACCTCTGCCCCTCTTCCCCTTTTACACGAAAAGTAACATAACCGGTCAAGTTTTGGCCAAAATCCAACACCGTTTCACCCTTGGGCGTGGTAAACATGGCAACCGGAGCGATACGCTCGTGTTCTTTTACAGCCTCCCCTTCCTGCGGGATCAAAATATCTTTCGTGTACTCCAGCAGGCAAACAGGACGAAAATCCTGGGGAACGATGCGGGCGTCATAGGTTTCTCCGTCGTACAATTCGCTAAACTGAACGGGGCCGGGCGCCCATTGCCAATCGGGGCCGGTTACAATTTCTTCTTGCGTGCCGTCTTCATATTGCAATTGCACCGAGGCCAGCAAAGCCCGCTGTTTCGCCCAGTGGCAGTAGGCATTCTCCCAAGCCAGGCGGCCTACGCACCAGCCGTTACCTAAAGTTACTTGTAAACAGGCGGCACTTTTACCCCGCAGCTGTTCGGTAACATCATACGTCTGATATTGCAACCGTTTGTTATAGGCAGTCCAACCCGGAGTAAACAACGCATCCCCAACGCGCGCGCCGTCAATGCTGGCCTCGTAAAGCCCCAACGCCGTAATTTGCAACACGGCCTGGCGCAACGGCTTTGCCGGTGCGATCTCCTTTTGAAACACCGGGCTTACGGTATTAGCGGTTTGCCCGTCCCAAATCCAATTCGCCTGATCAATCATAATATCCCTCCTATATGGTTGAGCCATAGTTTCATGTGGCTCAAGTGTATCATACAGAACTAACAAATTCTAGTATACCCAATAAAAAAAGCGATATATTTTTGTTTGTTTCTAGGAATTTATACCAATCAGGAGGCAAAAGCCAAGGCAAAACGAAGCGCCAGGTTCCCCTTCACTTCATTAATAAAAAGGTTACCCCTGTGAAAAGCCGCAATGAAACAAAAGGAAAACAAACGAACCAAAGTTTTATAAGTTGGTAAAGTTTACAGAATCACGGCCAGATTCGGAACACCACATACTGCAATAAACAAAGAAGAGACACCCGCCAAAATGGCGGATGCCTCAAAAAATTTAGCAATTAGCCAATTCTTATTTACCGAAGTATCTCTTCAGCAGGCCGGCGAACGCCTTGCCGTGACGTGCTTCGTCGCGGGCCATCTCGTGGACGGTGTCGTGGATGGCATCCAGGTTAGCGGCCTTAGCGCGCTTGGCCAAATCAAATTTACCGGCGGTAGCGCCGTTTTCAGCCTCTACACGCATCTCAAGGTTCTTCTTGGTGCTGTCGGTAACCACTTCACCCAGCAGCTCGGCAAACTTAGCGGCGTGCTCAGCCTCTTCGTAAGCGGCCTTCTCCCAATACAGGCCAATTTCAGGATAGCCTTCTCTGTGAGCCACTCTTGCCATAGCCAGGTACATACCAACCTCGGTGCATTCGCCCTGGAAATTCGCTCTCAAATCGGCCATAATATCTTCGCTGGCGCCCTGAGCAACACCCACAACATGCTCAGCGGCCCATTCCATCTCGCCCTTTTGCTCCACAAACTTCTCTTTGGGAGCTTTGCACTGGGGGCAGAACTCAGGAGCTTCGGCGCCTTCAAACACGTAACCGCAAACAGAACATACAAACTTCTTCATGAATGAAACCTCCATTAATAGTAAAATTATTTCAGACGGGTTTATGCCCGTTTAGAAACTAAACAATCCTTGCACACGCCATGAAAAAGCAATTCATGAAAATCCACTTGATGGCCGTGCTTTTTTTGAATTTCAGAATCCAAGTGTAAATCCGGCTTCACCTCACACAAATCCTGCACGCTATGGCAACAACGGCAAATAAAATGCGCATGCGGATGCGTGTCTGCATCCCAACGCTCCTGCCCATTCACTACACTAACCAATACAATGGTACCCTCTTGCTCAAAACGGGCAAGATTGCGGTAAACAGTGCCCAGACTCATATCGGGATATTCCGGCTTGAGTTGCTGATAGATCCAATCGGCGGAAGGATGTGTGTTGGTGGAGCGAATGGTTTGTAAGATGGCCTCTCTTTTTCTGCTATAATTTTGCCTGCGCTCCATAACAATCGTCCTTTAAAAATAATAATGATTCTCTTTACTCTTTTATAATAGCACGAGACACATCGCTTGTAAAGGGAAAAATCAAAAAAAACAGCCGATTTTTTCATAAAAGATCTTCCAGGGCATAAAAATAACAATAAACCCGTATAAAACGTCTTCTGGCAAGAAGGGAAGCTTATTCATGTATTTACATATCACGGTGCGTAAAAAGGCTGTTGCTATCTTGGCGTTGCTGTTGGCCGCTTGCATCACCTATGCTTTTGTTCACCCGGCCTTGCGTTATAAACAGGCTGCCGCTTACAATGCGCCCACAGTAGCTGTTCCCATTATTATGTACCACGGTTTACTAAAGGATCCTGATTTGCAGGGGCAATATGTTATTTCTCCCGATCTGTTCGAAAGTGATATTCAATATCTGGTAAACAACGGTTATACCACAATTGTCATGCAAGATTTGATTAATTACGTCTACAACGGCGGCGAATTGCCGGAAAAACCAGTTATGATCACTTTTGACGATGGATATTACAACAATTATCTTTACGCCTACCCCATTTTGCAAAAATATCAATGCAAGATGGTGTTCTCCCCCATCGGCCGGTATGCGGATCAGTATTCCCAAACTCCCGATACGCACGCGAGCTTTGCCCACGCCAGTTGGGATATGATTAAAGAAATGTGCGATTCCGGCTTGGTTGAAGTGCAAAACCACTCGTATAACATGCACTCCAACACCAACGGCCGGCAGGGGAGCAAGAAAAACAAAAATGAAAGTCTAGAAGACTATAAAAGAATATTCACAAACGATGTAAACAAGGCGCAGCAGGCCATTACAGAAAACACCGGCTATACCCCAACCACTTTCACATACCCCTTTGGCGCCATCAGCGACGTTTCGGTAGACATTTTAAAAGAGCAAGGTTTTTTAGCCACCCTTAGCTGTGAAAACAAAATGAATTACCTCCCGCGGGATCCCGAGGCATTATTCGGGCTAAAACGGTTTTTACGCCCCGGCGGGCTGACCAGCGAGCAATATTTTGCCAAAATATTATCATAAATCCGGCTGTTTCATCCCACACAACAAAATTTTGCTTGCCAAGGCATATGCTGTGTGATAAAATCGGGGTAACTGGAAAAGGAGGCAATGGCCGTGCGAATTTTGAGATCCCTGTATAAGCTTTATAAAATAAAATAAGCTGCAAAGCCACTGAAACATAAATTGGGGTAGTAACCGCTACCTTTTGTTTGGTGTTGTCTTTGCAGCTTTTTTGTTAAGACAACACCTGACGTTACGCCGCAGGTGTTTTTTCCTGCGGCGTTTTTGCATAAAGGAGTGAAAATTCATGTTTCAGGGCTTATGGTTTTTTTGCAAATTCAGCTGGAAGATAGACAAGCGTTATGTAATTTATAACGTTTTATATCAGCTCATTAACTCGCTTATCCCCTTGGCCAATATCGTTTTGCCCAAATTTATTATTGACGGCTTAACAACCGGCCAGCCCATCCAAAGGATTGCCTTTTGGGTATTGCTGCTTATCGGCTATAACCTGGCGGCAAACTGCATTTCAACCTGGCTTATGATGACGGCCTTTACGCTGCGCTGTAAAGTGGCGATGAACTTTGATCACGTTATGCACCAAAAACTGGCCGACGCTGATTTTGAAAACCTGGAATCCCCTGCTTTTTTAGATAAAAAGGAAAAAGCCAATAAGTTTTTATATGGGGATTGGCACGGCTTTGCCTATGTGTTCGATAGCGCTTTGATGGTTATTGGGCAATTTATTACCCTGGCGGGTATTATTGCTATCGTCGCTACACTAAACGTGGGGATGGTATTGCTATTTATAGCCCTAGTGCTTTTAAGTTCTTTGGTAGAAGGTTGGGCCAAGAAAAACGATATGCGCCTGTCACTGGAGCAAACCAGCATAGAACGGGGCCTTTCTTATTTTAGCGGCTTGTTTGAATCTTTTTCCTACGGCAAAGAAATACGAATGAATTCCTTGGGAGATTGGCTGCTTGATCAAGAGGATCGCTATGCGCAACAAACCGTTTCTTATTACCGCAGAAGAAACAACTTCTATATAAAATCCGGCGCTTTTGCAGCGTTGCTGGCTTTTATCCAGCAGGGAGCCGCCTATGCCTATCTTGTTGTTCAGGTGACGCAGCGCGCCATTTCTATCGGCAGCTTTTCAATGTATGTAGGAGCCGTTACCTCTTTTGCCAACGCCATGAAAACCGTTATCAATAGCTTTATAGACGTAAAAGCGTACGGCGTATACTACAACGCCGTACGCGACTATATGCGCGTGCCCGATACGATACGAACCAGCGGATCGAAAAAAGCTACCGCACAAACACATGTTATTGAATTTCGCAACGTTTCTTTCCGTTATGCTGGTCAATCTCACTACGCTCTAAAAAATATCAATATACAGCTGAAAACGGGCGACACTCTCTCGATCGTCGGCGAAAACGGTGCCGGAAAGACCACCTTTATCAAATTGCTAACACGCCTATACGATCCCACCGAGGGCGAAATTCTGTTGGACGGCATGAATATTAAGGAATATGATTACGACATCTACACCGCCTTGTTTTCCACCGTTTTTCAGGATTACAAGCTGTTTTCTTTTACCCTAAAAGAAAATGTTTGCTTAGCCCAAGATGCCCGCGACGATGAGATTGAAGCCATTCTGCGCCAAGTGGGATTAGGCGAAAGGCTGAGCACACTGCCCCATGGAATACACACGATGGTGTATAAAAACTTTGACGAAGAAGGGTTTGAACCATCCGGCGGGGAGGGACAAAAAATCGCCCTAGCCCGCGCCCTTTTTAAGAACGCGCCTATTGTGATTTTAGACGAGCCCACCGCCGCTTTGGATCCCAAAGCGGAATTTGAGCTCTATCAAAAATTTCAAGAATTGGTAAAGGGAAAAACAGCGGTCTATATCTCTCACCGGATGTCCAGCGCGAAATTCTGCAAAAAGATCGCGGTTTTTGAACAGGGGCAAATCACCGAATACGGCACCCATGAAGCGCTAATGCAAAAAGAGGGAACCTATGCAAAACTGTTTGAAATGCAATCTCAATTCTATGTGGAATAGTTGTTTTTTTGCCTCTGGTTATTCTCCAGCGCGCCAATTTTTGCACACATCGATCCACCCCGCGCTTGCGGCATATTGCTGCAATTGATCGCAGGTAACGGCAATGGCGGAATTGCTGCTGCCGCAAGCGGGATACACCACATCAAACCGGCGCAGGGATTCATCTAAGTATACCGTGCCCTTTTGCGAATCTATCGCAAAAGGGCATATTCCTCCCACCGCGTAACCGGTAAGGGCTAAGGCGTCGTCGGGCGAGAGCATTTTTGCCTTAAAGCCGAACTGCTCTTTAAACCTGCGGTTGTCTACTTTGGTATCGCCGGCGGCAACAATTAAGATACACCGTTTTTGCTGCTCGCCGCCTTCATTGCCCAACTCTTGGTAAAACGACAGGGTTTTGGCAATGCGCGCCGGTTCTACATTGAGAGCCTGTGCAGCCAACTCCACCGTGGCGCTGGATACCGGAAACTCCTGCACATCGTCCTCCCGGCCCCACTGCTTTAAATATTCTTTCACACGCTGTACCGACATGTTAATTACCATCCTTTGTTTTGGTCTATTTGTTCATTGTCAAATTCCATCTGTGATTAAAGCAGAAAAACACAAATAAATCAAGCCCGGGTACGCTGTTTTCTCTCGCCTTCCGGATGCTCTACAGACGCAGCCCTTTGTGATCTTTAATGCGCGATAAAATAACACTGCATTCGCAGCGAACCACACCGGGCAAAGGGACGATTACCTGGCGCAGTAATTTTTCCATCGCCTCGCCCGATTGCGCCACTGCGTGAACATGTAACCGGTTAGGGCCGGTTACATGGTACAATTGGGTTACCGCCTCGTTTTCGTTAAGCAGGCCAATCACCTGGTTGAAAGCCTCCGGCTTGGTTTCTATTTCAAAATAGCAAGACACCGCGCCGCTGATCTTTTGTGGGTTCACAATCGCAGTGTATCCCTCCAGGATTCCGCGCTGCTCCAGCGACTGCACCCGCATCTTTACCGCCACCCGTGAAATGCCTACCTGCTGGGCAATTTCGGAATAAGACATTCTGGCGTTTTGTATCAGCAACTCTACAATTTTTTGGTCCAGCTCATCCAGGCCCTCTAAAAACATTGCAATACCTCCTTTTATTTTCTATTTTACAAGGCTTTCTTTAAAAACGCAACTGCACAATTGACTTTTGATAAAATTATAACTATAATAACAACGAAATGTAAATCAACAATTTCAAATAGAAAGTTCGGTGTACTATGAAAGGAGATTTAACGCAAGGGCCAGTTATGAAAACCATGCTGCGCTTTGCCGTGCCCATGATTCTAGGCAACCTATTGCAGCAATGCTACAACGTGGCGGATACGTTGATTGTAGGGCGGTTTTTGGGCCCGGATGCTTTGGCGGCCGTTGGTTCATCCTTTACCTTGATGACCTTTTTAACCTCTATTTTGTTAGGGTTGTGCCTGGGCAGCGGCGCGGTATTTTCCATCTGTTACGGGCGGCAAGATGACAAAGGCCTCAAAGAAGGCATCTACGCGTCGTTTGTATTAATCGGTGGCCTGACCCTGCTGCTAAATGCAGCGGCTTTTCTCTTTTTGAATGAAATATTATTTTGGCTGCAAGTGCCCAACGGCATACAAGGCCTTATGCGCGAATATTTACAAGTGATATTCTGTGGAATATTCGCCACTTTTTTATACAACTATTTTGCTTCGCTGTTGCGGGCTTTGGGAAACTCCGCTGTTCCGCTGGTTTATCTAGCGATTTCAGCCCTGCTCAATATCTTTTTAGACCTATGGTTTGTGTTGGGGCTGGGGCGCGGCGTGGCGGGGGCCGCCGAGGCGACCGTTATCTCGCAATACATATCAGGCCTCGGCATTGCCTTGCACACTTGGTGTAAACGCCCCGATTTACGATTTTCGCCCCGCCGGGTGCGGGTACGGTGGTCTTGCATGAAACAAATCGCCCATTTCTCGGTTATGACCTGCGTGCAGCAATCGGTTATGAATTTGGGTATTTTAATGGTGCAAGGGCTTGTGAATAGCTTTGGCCCCACCGTAATGGCCGCCTTTGCCGCAGCGGTAAAAATCGATGCTTTCGCCTATATGCCTGTGCAGGATTTCGGCAACGCCTTTTCTTCCTTTATTGCGCAAAATTTCGGCGCCCGCCGGGAAGATCGGATACGCCAGGGCCTTAAGGGCGCGGTTATTACCGCCTTTATTTTCTGCGCCGTGGTATCCGCCGCCATTTGGCTGTGCGCGCCGGCGCTGATGACTCTGTTTGTAAGCCCGGAAGAAACCGCTATCATTGCAGAGGGCGTTCGCTATTTGCATATTGAGGGCACTTTTTATTGCGGAATCGGCTGCCTATTTTTGCTTTACGGTTTATACCGCGCGTTGGGCAAACCGGGCATGTCGGTGGTGCTAACCGTTGTTTCTTTGGGATCCCGCGTGGCGCTGGCCTATCTGCTATCTGCTGTGCCGGCGTTTGGGGTTACAGGCATTTGGTGGGCGGTGCCCATCGGTTGGGGCTTGGCCGACGGAGTCGGGCTGCTTTACTACTTAAAGCATAAGAAAAATTTGCTTTGCGCTACAAACCTTACAGGGCAAAAAGAGCCCTTATAAACTGGGCAATACGTCGGGTCAAACCGCCAAAAAAACGGCGTTCACCTACGTTAGCTTTTCTCAAAATGCCCAGTTACAAAATCGGACGGCCAAAGGCCGCCCAAAAGCTACTGGAGTAACATAAAAGCATAGCGACAATGAAAACAAAAAATAACGGCCGCTTCCACCGGTTTTACCGGCTTGGAACGGAATTGGTAAAGCCTGGGCGCGCAACGCCCAAACCTATAAACAAAGGGCGTGAACTGTTTTTCAGCTCCGCCCTTTTTGCATTAGATCGTCTCTTTCCTCTCTATGACCGGCAAGGATAGGCCTTGCGTGACCGCCCCCTCTAACGGCATCACTCAGCACCATCGATAAACGCCGCCGTTTTTCCAAAAGAAGCAACCGGCGGTAGGGCGTTTAAAATCGGCTGCGCCACAAAAACGCGCAACCATATTCTCCTACGTAAAAGGGCCCTCTATGCCCTTTTTCAAACGACAAGCAAAAGCGTTAAAAGTAAAATGGCGGCAAAAGCACAGTAGAGCTTCCCGCAGTTTCTGATCAACACTGAAACGGTATCTTATGAGGCTTATTGTATCATATCTTTGCTGCGTGCTTCATAAAGAAAGGGCGGCGTATTTATCCATTCTTTTATCCCTGCTTGCATTGTTCACAACCGTAAGAACCCTTGGCCCCTGCTGGGAATATAATGATAGCGATTACCGTCAAAAACGTACGAAAGTTGGAATGAATGATGACCCAACACGATTATCATTATGATAGGGGGATCTATTGCAACGGTAAACGCTGCTGCTGCCCGGTTGCCGGTTGCATCAAATGCTCCGGAATAACTGGACCAACCGGTGCAACAGGCCCCACCGGGCCCCAGGGCGTACAGGGTCTGCAGGGGCTTCCTGGCCCTACAGGGGCGACGGGACCTATGGGAAGCACTGGGCCTACCGGTTCCACCGGCCCACAGGGGTTGCCGGGCCCACAAGGAGTAGCCGGAGCCACTGGCCCCATCGGGCCCCAAGGTAACCCCGGACCCACCGGCATAACAGGAACGAACGGCGCCACCGGCCCTACAGGGCCCACGGGAAGTACGGGCCCCACAGGGCCGCAAGGCGTGCAGGGGTTGCAAGGCGTTCCCGGGCCTACTGGAGCAACAGGGCCGACAGGCAGCACCGGCCCTACGGGAAACACGGGCTCTACCGGGCCGCAAGGCGTGCAGGGATTGCAAGGCATTCCCGGACCCACCGGGGCAACGGGCCCAGCGGGGGAAGTCCCTGACGACGTTTTCGCCTCTTTTTTTAATTACCAAGCGCAATTCCCCATTGGAAGCTTAATTCCCCTATTTCCCGCTGTCACCGATCCTACCGGCAATATTGTTGCCGCCGATCCCACACACATTCAGCTTGCTCCAGGATACTATTTGATTTCTTACAAAGTATCCGTTCTATTTAGCCAAGCGAATTATATGCAAGTTACCCCCAGCTACAACGGCGCGCCACATTTGGAATACGGCATCTACTTTGCCACCACTGCGGCAGGTTCTAGCGCCACCGGAGCTGCGTTTTTGATCATCCAGGTTCCATCGCAAACCACATTCACCCTAACCTATTCCGGTTCCGGCAACGCCAGCAGCGGCGAAGTGAACTTAACTATTCTACGATTGCGGCGGCAGTTATAGCCTAAAGTTATTGGTTTACCTCTGTTTTGCAAGCCGTGTTCCAAAGCAAATCCTCTGAAAGGCTTATAGCGACAAGCCTTTTAAAAGGGGCTGAAATCACCTGCCTTTTGCATTACTAGCCCTACTCAAGCATAATAAATGCCTCCCCCGAATAAAGCATCATGGCAAACGCTTTATTCGGGGGAGTAATGTTAGCGCCCGGCAAGCTGGATTAGCCGGCAGATGTTTGTTCTCCTAAAGCAATATAGCGCAAGCATTGGTCGATTTCTGTGCACGAAAGCTTTTGCTTTATTTTTTCTACTACCACTTCGCGGCTTTCTCGCATATGGGGCAGGTTTCGCGCCGTTTCCATCGCTTTATCGGTGTCGCCTAATTTTAAGTAAAGATAGCATAAGGCCGCCCTGGTGGTGTGGCACAGTTTTTCAGAAGCGTTGCTACTTAAAACTTTTTCGCACAGCGATACCGCCCGCTTAAGCTGATCCCCTTCGGTGCTAAATGAAAGGGAAATCGCCAGCTCGCTCATGAACGCCGGATCGTTTGGGTAGGTTTTTACCGCCTCTTCATAAGCAGCAACAGCCTCATCATAACGGCCGCTTTGCATGGCGGCGTGGGCCTGCTCAAAGATACGTCCCCGGGCTGTGGCGTTATTGATGCGCTCCATACCAAGCAGGGTGTCTACACTGGTGAGAAATAGGTTGGCCAGCGCCGGCAGCAGAGCAATATCCGGCAGGCTATCTCCCCTCTCCCACTTACTAACACTTTGTGGCGAAACTCCCATTGCTTGCGCCACATCCTCTTGGGTAAAACCTCTTGTTACGCGAAACTTTTTGATGTTCTCCGACAAATACAACATATGAGCATCCCCTTCCTTGTTAATGGCCTGCGGTGTGCAAATTGCGCCCACTTTCAGAGCATATTAGGGCGAATAAAACCGCTCCCTGAGCGTAAAACAGTTTTCTCGCTGAGGGTAAACAGCCTTTACCCTCACAATAGGGACATAAACAAAGTGAGCGAGTCTTTTCAGAATCGAAAAAACAGCCCGTACCTCCGCATGGAGGGCGCGAACGGAGTGAGCGAGTTTTTTCGGAATCGAAAAAACAACTCGTACCTCCGCATGGAGGGCGTAAACGAAGTGAGCGAGTTTTTTCGGAATCGAAAAAACAGCCCGTACCTCCGCATGGAGGGCGTAAACGAAGTGAGCGAGTTTTTTCGGAATCGAAAAAACAAC